>SKKN01000055.1 GCA_007121455.1 Gemmatimonadota bacterium
CTCATCTGGATCGAGGTGGCGGGATTCCGGGCGTTGGGACCCAAGGGGTACGCGAGGACCATCTTCTATGCTCCTCCGGGAATGCACCCCGCGGGTCAGGCGGTGATGCTCCTCGTGATGACGCCGGTCGAGTTCATCGGGAAGCTCACGAAGCCCTTTGCCCTGGCGATTCGTCTTTTCGCCAACATGACCGCAGGGAAGATCCTGATCTTCTCCCTCCTGGGGCTGATCTTCGTGTTCGGAGATCTCGCGGTGGCTCGTTGGGGGGTGGCGGGGGGCGCCGTGACGCTCGTGGTGGCGATCACGCTGCTCAAGCTGTTCATCGCCTTCCTTCAGGCATTCATCTTCGCGATGCTTACCGCCGTATTCATCGGCCTGATCCGTCATGCGCATTAGCGTGCGGCGGGCAGGGCGGGCAGGAAGCCGCTTCCTTGGGAGCGGTCGTCCGTGGAACAAGCTCGCGCGCGCGAGTTCAACCACCATTCATCGAGACGAGACGGAGACACGATGCTGACAGCGACGCTGCTGACCCTTCAGGAGACGGCCATGACCATGGACCCGCAGGCGGCGAAGGAGTACCTGAGCCTCCTGGGGGCTGGCCTCGGCCTGGGCCTCACCATGATCGGAGCCGGTTTCGGGATCGCCTGGATCGGATCGAACGCGGTGCAGGGGATTGCCCGACAGCCGGAAGCCGCCGCGAACATCCAGACTTCAGCGATCATTCTGGCAGCTCTGATCGAGGGGGCGGCGCTCTTCGCGCTCGTGATCACCCTGCTCTACAAGCTGATGTGACGGTTCCACCGGGAGACCGGGGCGGAGCGATGCCTCGGTCTCCCATTCGCCTTCTCCACAGGTGGAGGGGGCGCCTTCGGACCGATTTCGCTTGGATCGAACGCATGCGACACCTATACACGCCGATCATCACCCTGACCCTGCTCGCCTCTCTTCCTGCCGCCGCTCAGGCACAGGAGCAGGAGGTCGGTCTCTTCAGTGTGAACCTCGGGCTCAGCATCTGGACGATCGTCGTCTTTCTGCTGCTCCTCTGGGTTCTGGGACGGTTTGCCTGGACGCCCATCCTCGGCAGCCTGGATGCCCGGGAGCGGCGGATCCGCAAGTCGATTGAGGAAGCGAACCAGTTCCGCACGGAGGCTCGGGAGCTTCTGGAACAGCACCGCGCGCAGATCGCCGAGGCTCGCCGCGAGTCTCAGGAGATCCTGGCGCAGGCCCGATCGGCAGGGGACCGCCTCCGGCGCGAGATCGAGGACAAGGCGCGGAAGGAGGGTGACCGGATCCTGGAGCGCGCACGCCGCGAGATCTCTCTCGAACGGGACCGGGCCCTGGAGGACATCCGAAGGGAGTCCACCGAGTTGGCGCTCGCTGCTGCGGGCAAGCTGCTTCAGAAGAAAATCGATGCTGAGCAGGATCGAGTCCTGGTGATGGAAATTCTGGACGAGCTACGGCCACGACCGGTGGAGGTCTGACGTGGCGGGTGACTCCGTCGTTCGCAGCTACGCCTCGGCGCTCTTCGATCTCGCCGTCCGGGACGGACGTGAGGACGAGTACGGGGAGGCGTTGGCATTCACGGCGTCGCTCGTGAAGGATCTGCCGGCGTTCCGGGTATTCTTGGAGACACCGAGAATTCCGGCGGTCGAGAAGAAGAAGGTGATCCGGACGGCGTTGGACGCACTTCCAGCCCCGGTCGTCAACTTCCTGCTCCTGGTGGTGGACAAGCGACGGCAGCGTCTCATCGGCGACATGGCGATCGCCTACCGGGACCTTCTCGATCGGGAGAGGGGGAGGGTGCGGGTAGAGGTCGAGGTCGCCCACCCGCTGGACGAAGAGGCGGCTTTCGAGGTCCGGGAGCGGCTCTCCAGCTTCTTCGGGAAGGAGGCGGTGCCCGAGGTCCACGTGGCCCCCGACCTCATCGGCGGCATCGTCTTTCGGCGCGGCGACACGGTTTTCGACGGTTCCATTCGACGCCGACTGCGGGGCCTCAGGAAGGAGCTCCTGGCGGTGGACGTTTCGCACGAAGAGGAAGACTGAACGATGGCAAAATCTGATTTCCAGCTCCGAGCGAGCGAGATCAAGGGCGTCCTCCTGGATGCGATCGACCACTATCAGGAGGAGCTCCAAACGGAGGAGGTGGGCGAGGTTCTGGAGGTGAAGGACGGGATCGCCCGTGTCTACGGCCTGAGCCAAACCATGGCGAGCGAGATGCTCGAGATCACCCCGGACGACGGCGGCGACTCGGTGACGGCACTCGCGCTGAATCTCGAGGAGGACAACATCGGGGCAGTCGTCCTCGGCGACTGGACCCGCCTGCACGAGGGCAACGAAGTCCGGAGGACCGGCAAGGTGCTCGAGGTGCCGGTAGGGGCTGGTTTCCTCGGCCGGGTGGTGAATCCGCTCGGTGAGCCGGTGGACGGAAAGGTGGATCCGGAACCGGTGGAGGGAGGGCGGCAGATCGACATCGTGGCTCCGGGAATCGTCCAGAGGCAGCCGGTGGATGAGCCCCTGCAGACCGGATTGAAGGCGATCGACTCGATGATCCCGATCGGTCGGGGGCAGCGGGAGCTGATCATCGGCGACCGGGGCACGGGAAAGACCGCAATCGCAGTCGACACGATCATCAACCAGAAGGAGACGGATGTCGTCTGCATCTACTGCGCCGTGGGCCAGCGGGCAGGTAAGGTAGCCGCCGTCGTGGAGACGCTCGAGCGGGCCGGCGCGATGGACTACACGATCGTGGTCGCAGCGAACGCCTCGGATCCTGCGCCCCTCCAGTACATCGCGCCGTATTCCGCCACGGCTCTGGCGGAGCATTTCATGTGGCAGGGGAAGGCCGCTCTCGTGATCTACGACGACCTCTCCAAGCATGCGCAGGCCTATCGCCAGCTCTCTCTCGTTCTGCGTCGGCCCCCGGGTCGGGAGGCCTATCCCGGTGACGTCTTCTACCTTCACTCGCGCCTCCTCGAGCGTGCGGCGAAGCTGTCGGACGCGAATGGAGGGGGCTCGCTCACCGCGCTGCCGATCATCGAGACCCAGGCGGGGGACGTCTCCGCCTACATTCCCACGAACGTGATCTCGATCACCGATGGGCAGATCTTCCTCGAGCCCGACCTCTTCTATGCAGGTGTGCGCCCGGCGGTGAACGTCGGAATCTCCGTCTCCCGTGTGGGCGGCGCGGCGCAGGTCAAGGCGATGAAGAAGGTTGCCGGCCGGCTCCGGTTGGACCTCGCTCAGTACCGGGAGCTCGAGGCCTTCGCGCAGTTTGGGTCGGACCTGGACGCCGCGACACAGCGTCAGCTCTCCCGGGGGGAGCGGACCGTGGAGATCCTGAAGCAGCCGCAGTACGATCCGGTTCCCGTGGGGAAACAGGTCGCGACCATCTACGCGGTGACGAACGGCTACCTGGACAAGGTCCCGGTGGAGAAGATCGGGGAGTGGGAGCGTGGCTTCTACGATTACCTCGACGGCCACCCGGAGGTGCTCGATCGCATTGCGAGCAAAGAAGGGCTTACCGACGAGCTCGAAGCCGATCTGAAAAAGGTGGTGACGGAGTACGGTAATCTCTTTCTCACCCAGGTAGAGGAAGCGAGCGTGGCGTCTCCTGCGGGAGAGGCGGCACCCGAAGCACCGACGCCCACACCGGCCTGAAGGTGAGGCCGAACGAGTCGCGCCAGAACGAGCCAGGGAGGGGATAGTCCGAAGTGGCCAAGGCAAGTGACGTCAAGCGGCGGATACGCTCCGTCGACAACACGCGGCAGATCACCCGCACCATGGAGATGGTCGCGGCTTCGAAGCTGAAGCGCGCCACCGACCGGGTGCGTGCCGCCAGGCCGTACGGGGACGCCCTGGACGAAATCGTCCGGAGCCTCTACGATCCCGCCCTCGCAGAGCGGTTTCCACTTCTGCGCAGACCCGTGACGATGCGGAAGGCCGCAGTCCTCCTCCTGACGGCGAACCGGGGACTGGCCGGTGCCTTCAACGTAAATCTGATCCGGGAGGCATGGGACCTTCTGGACGATCTCCGGGGGAAAGGCGTCGAGGTCGAGGCGCATCTGTCCGGGAAGAAGGCGATCCAGTTCTTCGCGTTCAAGAAGGCACCGGTGGCGAGTTCGACGACCGCGATCGGCGACGACCCCTCGGTGGAGGACGCGGAACGGCTCATCGGTCCCCTCCGCGACCGTTTCGCCGCCGGTGATTTGGATGCGGTCTACGTCGTCACTTCGAATTTTCGGTCGGCCCTTTCGATGCCGCCCCAAACCATCGAGGTCCTGCCGGTCCGTCCGGCGGCAGGGCAGGTGGCGCCTGACAGCTACATTCTCTCTCCGCCCGGGACGGTGATCCTGGAGCGCCTGCTGCCGCTCTATGTGCGAAACGCCGTGTACCGGGCGCTCGCGCAGAACTCCGCTGCGGAGCAGGGGGCCAGGCGCACGGCGATGAAGAGTGCCACGGACAACGCGTCGGAAATGCTGGACGATCTGAAACGGACGTACAACCGCGCTCGACAGGCTCAAATCACACAGGAAATCGCGGAGATCGTGGGAGGCGCAGCCGCCTTCGAATGAGCACCGTACCCTGAGGCCGCGATCCGTGAGACCTCTCGAGCTACGCGCAGGAGACCAAGAAATCATGGCAGAACAGAATATCGGAACCGTGGCGCAGGTGATCGGCCCGGTCGTGGACGTCAACTTCCCGACGAAGCTTCCGGACATCTACAACGCCCTCCGGATTCAGGGGAAGACCGGATCCGGCGAGGAAGTGGATCTGGTCTGCGAAGTGCAGCAGCACATCGGCCGTTCGCAAGTACGGTCGGTTGCGATGGCCTCGACCGATGGCCTCGTACGAGGGATGGAGGTCCTGGACACGGGGGAATCCATTACCGTTCCCGTGGGCGAGCCCGCGCTCGGCCGAATCCTGAACGTTCTGGGGGATCCGGTGGACGAGGCCGGGCCGGTCGGGGGAGACGGAGCGTCGGAGCTCGAGCGGTGGCCGATCCACCGGCTGGCCCCGAAATTCGATGAGCTCGAGCCGAAAACCGAGATCTTCGAGACCGGGATCAAGGTCGTGGATCTCCTCGCTCCGTACGTGAAGGGTGGTAAGACGGGCCTCTTCGGTGGTGCGGGAGTCGGGAAGACCGTGATCATCCAGGAGCTCATCAACAACATCGCGATGGAGCACGGAGGGCGGTCCGTCTTCTGCGGGGTCGGCGAACGGACCCGCGAGGGGAACGACCTCTGGCTGGAGTTCAAGGAAGCGGGCGTCTTGAACTCCACCGCGCTCGTCTACGGTCAGATGAACGAGCCTCCGGGGGCGCGCCTGCGGGTGGGGCTTTCCGGGCTCACCATCGCCGAATACTTCCGAGACGTCGAGAAGCAGGACGTCCTCCTCTTCATCGACAACATCTTCCGGTTCACGCAGGCGGGTTCCGAGGTCTCGGCACTTCTGGGCCGGATGCCTTCCGCTGTGGGTTACCAGCCCACGCTCGGAACCGAGATGGGTGAGCTCCAGGAGCGAATCACGTCCACGAAGCACGGCTCGATCACCTCGGTTCAGGCGATCTACGTGCCGGCCGACGACCTTACGGATCCGGCGCCGGCGGCGGCCTTCGGTCACCTCGATGCCACCACGGTGCTTTCGCGAGCGATTTCGGAGCTCGGGATCTACCCGGCCGTCGATCCGCTCGACTCCACCTCACGAATCATGGATCCGCAGTTCATCGGCGACCGCCATTACCGGGTGGCCACCGCCGTGCAGGAGATTCTCCAGCGGTACAAGGACCTGCAGGACATCATTGCGATTCTGGGGATGGACGAGCTGTCGGAGGAGGACAAGATCATCGTGAACCGGGCGCGAAGGATCCAGCGGTTCCTGTCGCAGCCGTTCTTCGTCGCGGAGCAGTTTACGGGCCGGTCCGGAGTCTACGTGAAGCTGGAAGACACGGTCGACTCCTTCGAGCGGGTCGCGGCAGGTGAGTTCGACCACTTCCCGGAGCAGGCCTTCTACATGCAGGGGGGTATCGAGGACGTGGTTGCGGAAGCCGAGCGGATGGGGGCGGAGGTCTAGCGTGGCGGTCTCCGGAATCCTCGAGGTACGCGTCGTGTCGCCCCAGGCGGTGGTGTTCGAGGGTGAAGCGACCGGGGTGGTGATCCCCGCTTGGGATGGTCAGGTCGGAATTCTTCCCGGGCACGCACCTCTCATCACGCTGCTCGGAGAAGGGGCTCTAGCGATCGATTTCCCCTCCGGGGGGTCGGAAGAGCTCTATGTACGGGGCGGAGTCGCACGGGTCGAGGGGGACCGCGTGACCATTCTCTCCGAGGCGGCTTCGCTCGTCCTCCCGGAAGGGGCCGAAGGACGCTCGGTCTGGTTGGACGTCGAAACGTTCGAGCGGGAGTCGGAGGAGCTGGAACCCAGACGAGTCGGGGCTCAGCCCGACCTCTCCACTCCCGGGGACCCGCTCGCCTGATCCGACCCCGCCGGCCCGCTCTGCCGTGGGGCATGGCCTTTTTCTTATCGAGCCGATGCTCCTTGGGGAACCGACATGGAACTCGATCTCCACATCCATTCCACCGCGTCCGACGGGACGGTGCCTCCCGCTGAAGTGGTCCGTCGGGCATTGGAGGCAGGGCTGGATGTCATCGCGCTCACCGACCATGACACCACGGCGGGCGTCGCCGAGGCCATGGAGGCGGTCGGGAACGCCCCCCTCGAAGTGATCCCCGCCATCGAGGCGAGTACGACGATCGACGGGGAGGAACTCCACATCCTCGGCTACTTCATCGACCCGTCGGATCCGGACATCCTGGAGCATCGGCACCGAGCCGGCCTCCGGAGGAAGAACCGGATTCTGGAGATGATCTCGCGACTTGAAGCCCAGGGCGTCGAGGTCGCGTTCGAGAACGTCGTTAAGGCGGCGCAGGGTGATGCATCGAATCTCGGTCGGCCGCACCTCGCGAAGGCCCTCCTCGCTGCCGGCCACGTGAGCGGCGTGTCCGAGGCCTTCGACGAGTACATCGGGAACGACCATCCCGCGTACGTGCCGACGGACCTGGGTTCCCCGGCGCGGGCAATCGAGATGATCGAGCACGCTGGAGGAATCTCCGTGTGGGCGCACCCGCCGGAACACAGGATCGACACCCTCCTCCCGGGGCTTCTGTCCGCCGGTCTCCGCGGGCTCGAAGTGTATCGTCCGAGAAACCCGGTCGACCGCGTCCTGCGGCTGGAAGGGATTGCCCGAAGGGCCGGCCTTCTGGTTTCCGGAGGGTCCGACTGGCACGGCCCTGAAGGAGGCGAGCTCGGAGAATTCCGGGTTCGCGGTGAAGAAATCGCCGGTCTCCTCGAAGAAGGCGGCCTGTGAGAACGCGGTCCGTAGAGGTGATTGACAGGGGGCGCCGCTACGGGTAGTTTGGAGGGCTGCATTGAGGGGCCCAGGCGAAGCAGGGCCCCCGGCTTTTTGACAACGGAATACGAGCGAGCCCGGAGTAGGCGTACGCGGGTCGGACGCGAGGCGTGGTGGGAGCTACGGCGAGCGGAGGCATGGCGTATGTGGGGCGGGCTGGTATTCCAGTGGGTCGAGGGAAGAGAGAGAGAAGGGAAAGCTGAGAGAGCACCGAGTAAGGAGCAGAAGGGTGTTTGATCTGGTTTTCGGATAGATAGAGCGTACGGTAGGAAGAAGC
>SKKN01000044.1 GCA_007121455.1 Gemmatimonadota bacterium
CGAGCTCGGCCTTCATGGTCCGGAGCGCCCGGAGCTTTTCGTCGACCTCCACCAACTTCTCCTCGGCTCGCCGCCTTACATCGGCGGGCCGGACGCCGTGATCGAGGCGAATCTCGAGAAGCTCTCCGATCTCGTCCAACGTGAATCCCAGCGCCTTCGCCCGCTGAATGAAGAGGAGGCGCTCCACCGTCTCCTCCGGGTACTGTCGGTAGCCCGAGGGAGTGCGGGGAGGTTCGGGGATGAGCCCACGGTGCTCGTAGAACCGGACCGTGTCCACACCGACACCGGATCGCTCCGCGACCTCTCCCACCTTAAGATCGTGCATGGTTGCTCCGTCGGTTTGATCCCTCACCGATTCCGCTCACCCTCTCCAGCTACCTCTCACGGCAAGATTGACCCTGGAGTGCACTCCAGGGTCAAGGGGGGATGGGTCGAAGCTTCGGATAACCGGACCCGGGACGGACGCTCGCCGAGGTACGAGGCACTGCCCCCGTACGCCTCGCCCACCTTGACTCTATACCATGGTACAGGGTCTTTCCTTCCGTGGAGCCCGCGGAGCGGCCCCCGCAGGAACGCCGCGCCGCTCTGCCGCGCCGGAGCGCCAGGCGCCCTGGCGTTCGTGAGCGCGATGGGAGCGGGGTTTCTGATCAACGACCTGATCCGCCTTCCCCTCCTGGCCGTGGCCCTCGGGGTCGCGATCTGGGGTCTGGCGCGGGGGGTGAAGCGACGGCGCGACCGGCGAGCCCTCTGGCTGGGAACGGCCGCGTCGGCGGGCATGGCGGCCGGGATCTTTCTTGGCGCCTGGATGGTGTGGCTCGCCGCCGTCGTGCTGGTGGGGGCGTCCATCGGGAACCTGCTGCCGGCGCCTTCCGCCGAGCCGTTAGGGTGACCGTAGTCGGGGCGGCGGCAGGGCGGCAGAAAGAGAAGCCCGCGCCTTCGAGGGCAACCGCATCTCGAGGGCGACGGCTCCCTTGATCGTGAATCGGGGACACTCAGCGGAGGAACTCACCCGTTCGAGCCGGCTCCCGTGGGAAAGGATCCGCTTTCTCAAGTCGGCCGCTTCGCGGGGACTCGGGAATCCCTCTCGTTCCGCATCTTCGAGCGCCTGATGGAGGAAGGCGGGGCCGAGGTGGGCGCGATGGCAGTCCTCGATGGTTCGTGCCACGGTCGTCAGGTCGACGCGCGCTCATAGGAACGGACCAGCTCCAGGATCTCCGAGATGTCGAAGGGCTTGCGCACCATGGGAATCCGGGTTTCGTGCATGATGCGTCCCACCTCCCGGGCCCTCACGTCGCCGGTCATGAAGACGATCCGGCCCGCGTACTCCGGCGCCTGCTCCCGAAGTCGAGTCAGGAGCTCCTCGCCGCCGATCCCCGGCATCCGGAGATCGGAGAGGACCAGGTGGAAGGGGTCGTCGGCGGCCGCGACCCGCTCCAGCGCCTCGCCTCCATCGGCGGCCAGCTCCACGTGGTGTCCTTCCCGGTTGAGGAGCCTGTCCAGCACCTGACGGATCCCCGATTCATCATCCACCACCAGGATCCGGAGCGACCTCCTGGAGGTGGGTTCGGAGGGTGGGGTTGCGGAGGGCGTGGAGGGCGGCTCCGTTCGCCTTGGTCCGGCGGCCGGGAGGTGGACCAGAAAGAGGGCACCCCGGCCGACTTCGCTCTGCACGTCGATCTCTCCACCATGCTCCGCCACGATGCTGTGGACCAGGCTCAGCCCCAGCCCGGTCCCTTCATCCGGGTCCTTGGTGGTCCAGAAGGGATCGAAGAGGCGATCCAGGTGCGCTGCCGGGATTCCGGGACCGTTGTCGTAGATCGAGAGGGTGACGCCCCGGAGGGCGGCCTTCGTGCGGACGATGATCCGGCGCTCCCGGTCCACGGTCTCCAGCGCCTGCTCGGCGTTCACCACCAGGTTCAGGAGGACCTGCTCGAACGGACCGCGATCGCCGGTGACGGGAGGCAGACCCTCGGCAAGATCCAGCGACACGTCGATGTTGTGGGTCCCAAGGGCGTACTTCCGAACGGTGAGAACGTGGCGGACCACATCGTTCAGGTCCACCCGGTGGGCCGAATCGGCGATCTTGTAGCTGTGGCGGGTCAGCCGCCGCAGGTTGTTCACGATCTGCGAACTCCGCTCCGCCTCTCTGGCCACCGTGCGGAGCATCTCCATCTCGTCTTCGGAACGGGTGTCGTCCATGAGAAGCTGGACCAGACCCCGGATCGAGGTGAGGGGGTTGTTCAGCTCGTGGGCCACCCCGCCCACCAGCGTTCCCAGGCTGGCCAGACGCTCGGCCCGCCGGAGCTGTTCGTCTTGGGCCCGCTCTTCGGTGATGTCTCGGGCGATTCCGTGGATCCCCGTGATGGTCTCGCCCTCCCGGATGGGCGTGGCGGCCAGGTGGATGTCGCGCTTCTCGCCGGACGGCCGCTGGATCCGAAGCTCCACCTCGAGGGTCTCGACCTCGCCCTCGGCCACCGTACGGTAGGCGGCCTCGGCAGGGGGAAGGTCCTCCGGAGCGAAGAGTTCCTCGAAGGGGCGCCCCAGCACCTGCTCGGCCGGGCGTCCCAGCAGCTCCTCGCCTGCCCGGTTCAGCTCCGTTATGCGGTTCTCGTTATCCACCGCATACACGGTGGATGGGGCGGTCTGGACCAGCCGTCGGTAGTGCCGCTCGCTGGCCCGGACCCCGGCCTCGGCCCGCTCTCGCCGGATGGCGCCTCCGAGGGTGCTGGCCGCCGCCTGGAGCGCCTCCTGCTCGGCCACCGACCACGCCCGGGCGTGTCGGCAGTCGTCGAAGCCCAGGCATCCCCACCACGCGTCGCCCACGAAGATCGGCACGATGGCCATGGAGCGGATGGACTGCTCGTGGAGGTGGGGTTGTTCGGCCTTCGGGAATTCGGCCACGGCTCCCTGAACCATCTTGCCCGCCTGGAAACGCTGGACCCACCGGCCGAACCCGGCGGCGGTGAGATCCATGTCCTGCATCTCGGAATTCTCCAGCTCGGGGTCGGCATGGGGGGCGGTCCACTCGAAGCGTTGACTCACCAGGGGGCGGCCCTCCGGACCGGTCCGGGTCTGGAACAGATAGGCCCGGCTCACCTCGGTGGCTTGCCCCAGTCGGGCCAGGACCGGATCGACCCGGCGTTCCCAGTCCGCGCTTTGGAGGAAGAGCCTGGCAGCGAACGCCACGGCTTGGAGGACTCCCTCGCTCCTCCGCCGCTCCTGCTCCGCCTGGCGCCGTTCGGTGATGTCCCGGGCGATGGAGACGAGCATGCTGGTTTCACCGTCCCTCCGGATGGGGACGATCCGGCTCCGGTACGAGCGGGGCAGGCCATCGGCGCCCACCGCTTCCCCCTCGTGTTCGGCCGGCTCTCCGGTTCGGATGACGCGTTGGAGGGTCTCGCGGTAGGCGTCTATGGAGTCATGGGCCACATACTCGAACACGGAGCGACCCAGCGCTTCCGTCAGGTCGATCCCGGCTTCGCCTCGGTTGGCGTAGCTGACCCGCCCGTCCCGGTCCAGGATGAAGACCAGGTCGGGGATTATCGTGAGGGTTTCGCGGAGGGTCCGCTCGTCCACGGACGGTTGGTGGGGCATGGTTCGGGTCCCTGGACCGGCGGAACCGGAGTGAGGGGACAGGCAGCGTCGGTCACCTTACGGTATTCTGACGATAAGGGATCGGCCGGGCCGGTACCAGTTGACGGGGTTTCCTTTTCTCGGCGGGTCCGACAACGTGGCGCCGGCGGAGCCGTCCCGGCCTCACCGCTCCATGTCCACCTTCCTCATGGATAGGCAATTCAAACGCCCTCCGTCACGAGGAGGCAAGCTATGGCGGGGCATTTGGGGAGCGCAAGCGAGACGGGGCCGGAAAGGGCATGGGGGAGCGCTGGAGTCGTTGTCGGCTGTGCTGGGAGCGCAGGAGCGGGCAAGGGGTGCACCGAAGGGTGGGGGACCACCGCCCCGAAGGGCGCGAATCTGATGAACGTAGCGACGTTACGACATCCGTGACGGAAGCCGGATGGCCGGGGGGCCAGGAGCCGGACATTACCCGGAACTGAACAAGGTTCCGGATAACAGAACGACTTTCCACCACCGGATCCCTGGAAGAAGAACCTTGCCCTCGTGGACCGAGGGGGAAACAATGCTGCTGCACCTTGGGGTCCACCGGGGACCGGGCGGATCCGGCTCAAGCCTCCGGAGGCGCCGGCCCCCACCACGAGGAGGTTCCCATGGAGGTAGTCCCTTCGACCCGGCGAGGGACGGTCTTGAGGCGTCCGGTACGCTCGACGCGCCGCCTCTCCGCGCTGCCGGTCCTTGCGGCCATCGCGGCGCTGGTCCTTGCCGCCTGTTCGGATCTCGGTCCCACGAGCCCACCGGAGAACGCGCCCCCCGCGGGCGCGACGGCTCCTCCCGGGCTGGCGGCCCAGGCGGAGGATCCCGTCGCTCCCGGACGGATCCTGGCCGCGTTCACTCCGGGGGCGAACCGGGCCGCCATTGCCGCCATTGCGGAGGCCCACGGCGCCCGGATCCAGCGTGAGATCGGCCTTGGCATCTGGCTCCTCGACGTCACCACGGGGGCGGAGGTGGCCGTCGCGAACGCCCTCTCCCGCGCGCCCGACGTCCGCTTCGCGGAGCCGGACCGGATCCGGACCTTCCCGGCGTTCTCGTGCGAGACCTGCGTGGCCACGGGAGACCCTTTCACCGGCTACAAGTGGGACCTGGTGAACACGGGCGAGGTCCGGAGCAGCACCGACGAGCTTCTGGCGACCACGGGGGAGGTCGGAGCGGACATCAACTGGCTCCCCCTGTTCGAGGCGCTGCAGGACGCGGAGCGTGACGACGTGACGGTGGCGATCCTCGACTCGGGGATCCGGGCCACCCACGAGGACTTGGCCGAACGGGTCGTGGGCGGCTGGAACTTCTTCCACGACACCTCGAACCACGCCGACGACCACGGCCACGGAACGCACGTCGCCGGCATCGCGGCCGCTCACGCGAACAACGGTGTGGGCCTGGCCGGGGTCGCGCATTTCCCGGAGGTGGACCTCCTTTCCGTGAAGGTCTGCGGGCCCACGGCCACCTGGTTCGGACTCGTCCTCTCCTACGGCTGCACCGACTCGGCCATCACCGAGGGGATCATTTGGGCGGCGGACCAGGGCGCCCACGTGCTGAACCTGAGCCTGGGGGGGGCCGATCACTCCCAGGCCCAGCAGGACGCTCTGGCCTACGCCCTGGATGAGGACGCGCTGCCCGTCTGCGCCGCCGGGAACAACGGAACGAGCACCGTGAGCTATCCCGCCCGGAACCCCGAGTGTGTCGCGGTGAGCTCCACGAATTGGAGCGACGGGCTGGCCAGCTACTCGAACTGGGGGGACGAGATCGAACTGTCCGCACCGGGGGGTGGCTTCGAGGACGATCCGTACAGCCAGATCAGCTCGGCGCTCCACGACGCGGACGACGCCTACGGGTGGAAGGCCGGCACCTCCATGGCCTCCCCCCAGGTGGCGGGTCTCGCCGCCGTCCTCTACTCCCTGGGCGTCGGGGGACCGGACGCGGTGCGGAAGCGGATGCACGAGACGGCCCACGATCTGGGCGATCCGGGGTGGGATCCCGTCTTCGGGTATGGTCGGATCGACGCGGCCGCGGCCATCGAGGGGCTGGTGGATTCGCCCGTAGACCCGCCGCCACCCGACGAGAACGAACCGCCCGTGGCCTCGTTCGCCTTCACCTGCACCGAGCTGAGCTGCGACTTCGACGCATCGGAATCCTACGACCCCGACGGCACCATCGAGAGCTACGACTGGGCCTTCGGCGACGGGAACACAGGATCGGGGGAGGTCGTCAGCCACACCTACGGGTCGGCCGACACCTACACCGTCACCCTCACCGTCACCGACAACGACGGCGCCACCGACACGACTACCGAGAACGTCGCCGTGGAGGAGGCTCCCGAGGAGGGCGAGCTCTCCGTCGAGTACGAGGTGAACACCCGCACCACGGGACCATGGAACCGGGCCGACGTCACTTGGAGCGTTTCTCATACCGGAGGGGAGCTCGGGAGCGTGACGACCGAGCTCCTGGATGAAGAGGAGGACGTGCTCGACTCCCAGACGTCATCGGTGAGCGGGGCCAGCGGATCCGGGGAGCACAACCTTCGGACCCGGAACGGCACTTCGGACAAGGTGCGTTTCATCGTCACGGACGCGGATGGTACGGAAATCTTCCAGGAGGATAAGCACACCTCCTTCTGACGCGGCTCCCCCCGAGCCGGGCGTTCCACGCGAGTCGCAACTCTCGCGTGGAACGCCTGGCTCCTCCTGTCCGCCGCCGTGCCGGCCCAGGAGCGGTGGACCTCCCCCCGGGAGGATCCGGAGGAGCGCCCGCGTGCCCTCGATCTCGGCTTCTCCGCCGGAGGCCTCTACTCCACCGACTGGAGCTCAAGCATCCTCATCTCGTACGACGAGCGGCATTCCCGGGGAGCTTCCCGGCGACCTGGTGCGGTCCCGGCGAGAACCCATCATATTGTGATCCTGAGAAGGGGGGCCGGGTCGCAGCGCCGGCCCGGCCCCTCGCCGCGGGTTCCGGTCGGGTGAGCCGGCCGGACCCCTTCCTTCCACATCTCGCAGACCGGAGGCCGCCGCTCCGTGAACACCCTGGTCCTGAACGTCGGCTCGTCCACCCTGAAGTTCCAGCTCATCCGGACCGACCCGGAGGCGATGCGGGAAGACCGGGACCGACGCCTGGCCCGGGGCATGGTGGAGCGCATCGGAGGAGAGGCGGTCCTCACCCTGAAGGCTGCGGGAAAAGAGCCTGTGAAGGAGGCGGCCTCGATCCGGGACCACCGGGCCGCGGTGGACCACGTCCTCCGCTGGATCGCGTCTTCCGAGTCCGGGGTGGAGGTGGAGAGCCTTGCCGACATCCGGGCTGCTGGACACCGCGTGGTCCACGGGGGTGAGCACTTCCGGAAGTCGGTCCTGATCGACGGGGAGGTGATCCGCCGGATCGAGGAGACGATCGATCTGGCACCCCTCCACAACGCCCACAACCTGAAGGGGATTCGGGCGGTCACCGATGTCCTGGGGCCGGGCATCCCCCAGGTCGCGGTCTTCGACACCGCCTTCCACGCCACCCTCCCGGAGCCGGCCTACCTCTACGCCATCCCCTACTCCATCTACCGCCGCTACAAGGTCCGTCGGTACGGCTTCCACGGCACCTCCCACCGCTACGTGGCCTGGAGGTACCGGCGTCTGACCGGGATCGAGCGGAGCGAGACCAACCTCGTGACCCTCCACCTGGGGAACGGCTGCTCCGCCTGCGCCATCTCCCGGGGGGACTCGCTGGACACCTCCATGGGGTTCACCCCGCTGGAGGGGCTGGTCATGGGGACCCGCTCCGGGGACGTGGATCCGGCGGTCCTGGACTACATCGCGCAGAAGGAGGGGATGGGCCTTCCCGAGGTGGAGCGGCTCCTCAATACCCAATCCGGACTTCTGGGCATCTCCGGGCTCACCCATGACATGCGGGAGCTCCTGGCCGAGGCCCGGGAGCACGACGACCGCCGAGCCCGGCTGGCCATGGAGGTCTTCTGCCACCGGGCCCGGAAGTACATCGGGGCCTATCTGGCGGCCATGGGCGGGGCCGACGCCCTGGTCTTCACCGGGGGGATCGGGGAAAACGCGGCCCCGATCCGGGCCTCGATCATGAAGGGGCTGGAGTGGATGGGCGTGGAGCTGGACCCGGGCACCAACGCCGGGATGGTAGGCGGGGAGGAAGGACCCATCTCCACCTCCGACTCCCGCCTGGCGGCCTGGGTGATCCCCACCGACGAGGAGCTTCTGATCGCCCGGGATACGGTGCGGCTCGTGACGGGAGACGAAGGGAGGTTTTGAGACCGGACCGCGAAGACTTGTAAGTACTGGACATTATGGGTAGCTTCAGGGGTATCGACGGCGAGGCGATCGTGCACGAATCCGGCTCGCTCCAGGTTGTAGTCCCGAATTCCCCTCGTCATGCCTCCGAAACTTCGCTCCGGCACCCCCCGTCACGAACAGATCTCCACCTGGCTTCGGGAACAGATCGAGTCCGGGACCTTCCAGGTAGACGAGCGCCTTCCCTCGGAGAACGAGCTGTGCCAGCGGTTTGAGGTGAGCCGGATCACCGTGCGTCGGGCTCTCCAGACCCTGGAGGCCGACGGCTTCATCTACCGCCGGCAGGGGCTAGGCTCCTTCGTGGCGGACCGCAGGGTACGGCAGGGGCTCGTTCGTCTCACCGACTTCCACCAGGACATGGCCCTGGCCGGGCTCACTGCCTCGTCTCGCGTCCTCTGCCAGCGGGAAGTGCCCTGTCCCGAGCCCGTGGCACCCTGGCTCGAGGTCTCCTGCGACACCCCGGTTCTCCGGGTGGACCGACTCCGGCTGGGGGATGGGGAACCCGTGGCCCTGGACCGGACCTGGTTTCCCCGTCCCTACAGCCGTCTCCTGGAGAACCGGGAGCTGGGGGACGACACCTTCTACCGGATCCTGGAAGAGGAGTACGGCATCCCCATCGTCTCGGGTCGGTACCGGATCTCAGCAGACGTGACCGACCCGGAAACCGCCGGGATCCTGGAGGTGGAGCCCGGGGCCGCCCTCCTGATCATCGAGCGCCTGAGCCGGACGAGCGAAGGCCGCCCGGTCTACTTCCAGCGACGGTTCTACCGGAGCGACCGGGTGGCCTACGAGCTGGAGCTGGCCCGGGATCCGGGGGGGCGGGGCGCCGGGGAGTCCCCGGACCAGGTGGGGATGCCCCTCCGGGACTTCCACGTGGTCTTCGACAGCGGAGACTGAGCCGCATCGCCCCGGAGGGGCGGCGTGTCGCCCTCCGTGTCCCCACCTCCGCAACCAGGTGGCAGGATCAGGTGAAGACGTTCACCATGGCCACCAGCACCACCAGGAAGACCAGCGTCATGGCTAGCCCTGCCCGGAGGAAGTCCGCCACCCGGTAGCCTCCCGGCCCCATCACCAGGGCGCTCACCTGATGGGTGGGAAGGAGGAAGGCGTTGGAGGCGGCCAGGGCCACGATGAGGCCGAACTGGGCCGGGTCCGCCCCCACCCCCAGGGCCACGTTGGCGGCCAGGGGGACGAGGAGCACCGTGGCTCCCACATTGGAGATGGTCAGGGTGAAAGCGGTGGTCAGGACCGCCACCACGAGCTGCATTCCCCAGAGGGGCAGGCCGTCCGTTACCTGGATCACCCCCGCCGCGATCCACGCCGCTGTTCCCGTTTCCTCCACCGCCTGTCCCAGGGGGATCAGAGCCGCCAAAAGGAACACGGTCTTCCACGACACCGCCTGGTAGGCCTCGTCAGGCGTCAGGGCCCGGGCCAGGAGGATCACCACGGCCCCGGCCATGAGGGCCAGGGAGAGTTGAAGCTCGGTGAAGATCACCAGCACGAGGGCCAGGGCAAAGCCACCCAGGGCCCACCACTGCTTCCCGGTTCGGGGCGGATCCGGGGGATAGTCGGAGAGGACCACGTAGCTCGGCTCCCGGGAAAGCTGCCGTAGCCGCTCCCAGGGAGAGAAGACCACCAGAACGTCGCCGGCGGCCAGCTCCATCTCCCGGATGCCCTGGGTGATCACCTCCCCCCCCCGGTGCAGGGCCAGGAGGGTTACCCCGTGGACGTGCCGGAAGCGGAGGTCCCGGACCTGCTTCCCCACCGCGTCGCCCCCGGGCCGGACCAGGATCTCGGCCAGCCCCGCCTGGTCCGGGTCCCAGAGCTGTCGGAAGGGATCCCCGGAGGCGCTCTTCAGGTCCTGGGCATCGGCGAAGGCCTCCACATCTTCGGGAGCCCCCACGAGACCCAGGACGGCGTCGGGCTCGATGCGGTAATCCCGGGAAGGAGCCAGGCGAAGTCCGTCTCCGTTGTAGACCGCCACCAGGAGCACGCCGTGGCGCTCTGCCTCCACCGCCTCCACTTCCCGTTCGCAGAGAGGACTTCCCAGGGGCACGAGGAAGGGCCGGATGGTCCGGTCCAGGCCGTAGATGGCCGCCAGGTCGGGGAGGCTGGCGCTGGCAGCATCCTCCGGCGCGCCCCGGGGAAGGAGACGATGGCCGGCCAGAGCGAAGAGGGCGATCCCGGAGGCCGCCAGGGCCAGGCCGATGGGGGTGGGCGAGAAGAGTCCCCAGGGTTCGATCTCCACCTCCAGGTTCCGTGCGGTGGCCGCCAGAAGATCGTTCAGGAGGATCAGGGGCCCCGAGGCCACCAGAGTGATGGTTCCCCCCAAAATGGCAGCGAACCCCATGGGCATGAGGAGCCGGGCCGAAGGGATGGAGGTCCGCTCCGAGAGACGTCGCACCACTGGAAGGAACAGGGCCGCGGCCCCGATGTTCTGCATGAATGCGCTGACCCCGGCCACGGTGCCGGAGACGAGGGCCGTGATCCGCCTTTCCGTGTCCCCTCCCACCCGGAGTAGGAAGGTGGCCACCCGGGCCATCACCCCCACCCGGTCCAGGGCCGCCCCAAGGATCATCACGGCGATGATGGCGATCACCGCGTTGGAGGCAAAGCCGGCAAAGAGATCGCCGGCGGGGACCAGCCCGGTGAGGCCCACCACCACCATCACCAGGATGGCAGCAACGTCGATCCGTACCACCTCGGTGACGAAGAGGAGGATGGCTCCGGCCAGGATGGCCAGGACCAGGATCATGTCGGGGGTGAGGGCTTCCATGGCGATCGATCCGAAAGGTCAGAGCCCGGGGGCGGAGGAGCCCTTCGGCGCCCTCCGCCCCCGAGCCGCGTCCGGTTAGTCCACCGGCTCCGCTGTCGGCCTGCCGGACTCCACGTGGCCGATCTTCCGGTACTCGTCGAAGCGCCCGTCCACGAACTTCACGTCGAAGCCCGCCCGAGCCAGGTACGAGGCGGCGGCGGCGGAACGGCCCCCGGAGGCGCAGTGGACCAGAAGGGTCCGGTCCCGGGGGATCCGCTCCCGGGCGTAGGAGGGAAGCCGGGTGTACGAAGCCTGGATCGCGCCCGGGACGTGGCCGGCCTCGAACTCGGCCTGGAAGCGCACGTCCAGGACTTCAGCGGCGCCCTTGCCACGCATCTCCTCCAACTCCTGGAAGGTGATAGTGTCGATGGATGCCCTCTCCCCCCCGCGATCGAAGTAGCGGGTCAGGGTCTCGGAGGTGATGAAGCTCTCGATCCGGTCGTACCCGAGGCGGACCAGGTCCCGGACCGCCTCTTCCACCCGGGAGTCATCGATGATGAGGACGATCGGGATCGTCTCATCCTCCACCAGAGAACCCACCACCGTGTTGAAGCTTCGGTTCATAGGGGCGTGAAGAGCGCCCGGGATGTGCCGGGCCATGAAGGCGGAGCGGTCCAGGCGGGTATCCACGATCAGCACCTCGCTGTCCTTCACCGCCTGGCCCAGCTCGGCCACGGTGAGCCGCTGGGGCTGAGGAAGCCGGCCCAGAAGAGGCACGCCTCCGTTGTTGTCCCGCTTCATCCGGGCGAAGTAGGTCTGGGGCTCGGGCTGTCCGGCCAAAATCGCCTCCACGAAGGCGTCCTCCCCCCGATCAGCCGCCGCCAGAGAAGCGTTGTAGCGCTTCTCGTACCCCACCGTGGTCTGGGGAACGGCTCCCAGCTCCTTCCCGCAGGTGGATCCGGCGCCGTGGGCGGGCCACACCTGGAGATGGTCCTCCAGCTCGGTGAACCTGGGGAGCGACGAGAAGAGCTGCCGGGCCGAGGGCTCCTGAACCCCGTGCATTCCCGCGGCCTGCTCCAGGAGGTCCGGGCGGCCCAGGTCGCTCACGAAGACGAAGTCCCCGGTGGCGATCCCAATGGGGGTCGAGGCCCCGCCCCCCCGGTCAGTGATGGCGTAGCTGATGTGCTCCGGGGTGTGCCCCGGCGTATGGACGGCCTGGACCTCGATTCCACCGATCCGGAAGGTGTCGCGGTCCTTCAGGAAGTGGGCGTCGTACCGCCCGCCCCGGGCCCAGTCGCTGGCCCAGTCTTCCCCCCCCTCGTCGGAGAGGTAGACCCGGGTGCCGAAGCGCTCGGCGAACTCCCTGGCTCCGGAGAGGAAGTCGGCGTGAATATGGGTCTCGGCCACCGCGGTGATCCGTAAGCCCTCGGCCTCGGCAGCCTCGAGGTACTGATCGATGTCCCGGAGGGGATCGATGATCAAAGCCTCTCCGGTCTGCTGGCACCCCACCAGGTAGGCGTACTGCGCCAGCTTCGGGTCGAAGAACTGTCGGAATAACATGGTTGCCTCCTTGGGCATTGAAGTCAGATGGGTCGGATCAGGTCAGTGGGGAAGTCGGGGTCGAAGGGCTGCGTAGGTCCACGTGCCCACCAGGGCCGCCGCCAGGGGAGTGAGCATCACGCTGATCCCGCTCCCCAGGAGTGCGAAGATCGGGCCGGGGCATGCCCCCAGGAGGGCCCATCCCATCCCGAAGAGGGTGCCCCCGATCCAGTAGCGGGCCCCGGGGATCCTGCCGCCACCCCACTCCTTGGGCTGGGTCCGAATGGGGTCCCCGCTCAGGCTCGTCATGCCCGAGCGCTTGAGGATCTGGAGGAAGAGGGCCCCCACGGTCACCGCCATCCCGATGATTCCGTACATGTGGAAGCTCTGGAACCGGAACATCTCCTGGATCCGGTACCAGGAGACCACCTCGCTCAGGACGAAGACGAATCCCAGGAGCGTCCCCGTCAGCAGGTATCCCAGAAGGAGGAGGGCCCGCTCCCCAGACCTCTCCTGTCCTTGTCCGGCCGCCGCCTCTGGCGTGAGGGAAGCGGGCTGGGTATCCAGGCGCTCGAAGTCCGGAGGGCCGTCGGCCGCCGTGGCGGGCCCCATGGATCCACCCTTCTTGTCGTGATTCTGTGTGCGGCTCATGACACACCTCCCAGAAGGAGGGGAAGAAGAACGAAGGTCACCAGGAGCCCTCCGGCGAAGAATCCAAGAACCGCCACCAGGGACGGGAGCTGCAGGTCGGCCAGGCCGGAGATGGCGTGTCCGCTGGTGCATCCCCCGGCCCACCGGGCCCCGAAGCCCACCAGGAACCCGCCGACGATCAGGACGAACAGGCCCACCGGGGTGAGGAGGGCTTCCCAGGTGAAGAAGTCGGCGGGGACCAGGCCCGAGAAGTCCTGGATCCCCAGGGCCGCCAGATCGGATCGGGTGGCCTCGGAGACGTGCTGTCCGGCGTCGGGCATTCCCACCAGGGTCACCGCCAGGAATCCACCGAGGAACACGCCCAGGAGGAAGGTCAGGTTCCAGAGCCCGGCCTTCTTCCAGTCGTACCGGAGGAAGGAGGGCTTGGCCTTCTCGGGGCCAGGCACCGCGGCGCACATGTGACGGAAGTTCGCCGAGATCCCGAAGGCTTTTCCGCCCAGGATCATGAGGATCGGCACCACCAGCCCGATCAGGGGCCCCGCCACGTACCAGGGCCAGGGAGGGGATAGAATCTCCGCCATCGCCAGACTCCTTGTTGTAACTTGTAATGACATCTCGTATGAAAAGAAGATAATCCGTCCTCCAGCGGCGTCAAGGGGTGGATGTGGGAACCGGGTGATGTGCCGCATGCTGGGCGTCTCCCCCAGCGGGCATCACGCGTGGGCTCAAGCGGGATACTCACCCAGAAGGATTGGTTCCGACGAGTGATCCGCGGGGCGCACGGTAACTCCTCCGGTGAACGGGGGCTCGGCCGGAGGATGCCTCGGCTCCGATTGGTGAAGGGCACCTGCTGGCCGAGTGGGAGATCCTTCGTTCCCGCGACGCGGCCGTGCTCGCCCTCGGCACCACCGAGGTCCGATCCGGTGGCTGGACGGTCGGGGACTTCCCAAGGGTTGGTGACGGACGTGCACAGGAGCGCCGGTCCGGAGGACGAGGCAGTCCTCGGTGTACGTGTCGCGTCGATCCAGGCAGGCGGGTCACAGAAGCCGATCCAGGGAGCGGTGCAGTCGACTGCGATCGAGGGGGGCACGCGAGACAGCGGAGCTCGCACCGCCGCGACGGTCACGACCGGAGCGTACGTGCGGCTGGAGGCGGGGTTCTCTGTGACCGCGTCCCTGGAGGTCTTGCACGGCCCGCGGCCTGCACCTCGGTGAAAGGTCGCTCCCCAGGACCGCCGTCAAAGGCTCTCCCTCTCCCGTTCTGTCCCCTACCTCCGGCAGGGTTCCAAAGCAAAGGGTCTCCGGTTCATCCGCTATGGGGAAGGAGGCTCCAGAGGAGAAGTCCAGTGACCAAGGGCACGGTGAGGTTGTCGTCCAGGGGCCAGCGAAGGCGCTCCACCCAAGCCACCAGGGGTGCCGACACCCCCGCCACGAACCAGCCCGCGAACGGAAGTAGGACGAGGAAGGCCACGATGGTGAAGACCGCACTTCCCTCCACCGTCCCGGCCCCGAACGGCCGCCGTCCCCAGCGGCGGCCGATGTAGCTGGCCACCGGATCGGCCAGGGCCAGGACCAGGATGGCCGCCACCGCCACGTCCCGAGGAAAGATCAAAACCGCCAGGAAGCATCCGGCGATGTACCAGGACGAGGAGGCCGGCCCCGTCGCTTCCCGGGGACTGGCGAGGGGTCGGAGTAGCCGGAAGAAGAGTCGGTTCAGGATGGGGGCCCGAAGCCGAACCAGGTCCGAGAGGAAAAGCAGGAGCGCGAGTCCTCCCAGGCCCCCTACGGCGAGGGTCCAGGGGGGATCCAGGAGTCGGAGGAGTCCTGCGATGATGAGGCCGGTGGAGGCGTG
This sequence comes from Gemmatimonadota bacterium, assembly GCA_007121455.1. Lineage (GTDB taxonomy): Bacteria > Gemmatimonadota > Gemmatimonadetes > Longimicrobiales > Gaopeijiaceae > SKKN01. The sequence continues at coordinate 14,722 of SKKN01000044.1, forward strand.
CAAGACCCGTCGCCAGGGCTGAAGGCCTTCTGTGTGGGCCACCAGGGCGCGGAGGCGCTCGTCCCGGGCGGGAGGGCTGGCCCCGGAAGGTGAGGAGGTCATGATGGAAAGATGGCATGCGGCCCTTGCAGGGGCACCCTACTCCCTCCCCGTCCCTGAGGGGCGCCCCCGTTCCTGACCCCGGTTCTGTCCGCACGACACACCCGTGTCGAGGGCGAGACCGGCGGCCCACGGTCACATGTTGGCTTTCGCGTGCGCCACGAGTTGGTCCAGCGCCGCGCCCCAGCCGTTGTGGAAGCCCATCCTCTCGTGCTTCTCTCGTCCTTCCGGATCTCTGTGCAGGGCGGTTGCGACATACCGCGTGCCGGATTCCTCCGGCCGCATTGTGATGATCGCGGTGAACGGGAGGTCGGCATCGGCTGCCGGTCGGTAGCCGGGCAGGAGCGCGGCCGTCCAGACCAGGGGTGGGCCTTTCCCGGCTACTACAGGGTGGAGTGCCCGCCCCGAGGCTGAAGCCCGCTCTGCGAATGGAATCTCTCAGTTCTGCTCTGCCTCCGCCTCTGCCTCCCTCTTCTCCGGCACGCGCTCCCCGCCGTGCCTCTCGAGGATCTCAAAGATCTGTACCTTCTCCGGGATCGTGTCGGCGATCACACCCACGACGATTCGGCCCTCCTTCATCTGCTTCTGGAACTCCCGCGCGCGGTACTCCGACATCCCGGCTCCCACCAGGGCGCCCACCAGACCGCCGGTGAGGGCACCCGCTCCCAGGCCGGCGAGCGCTGCGGCAGCCGGACCCGCCACGGCGATCCCCAGCGGCGGGACCACGAGCGTGGTGCCCACGGCGATGACGGCGGCTCCAGCCGCACCGGCGGCCCCTCCTGCGGCGCCTCCGATCCCCGCGCCCTCGGCCGTGCGGGTTCGCCTCTCCAGTTCCACCTCCTCGATCATCACGGCGTTCCTCTCGAGCTCACCGTACCGCGGATGCGTGTCGATGTAGCGCTCGCGCGTCTCGGTTGCCATGAAGACCGTAATGCGGTCCGCGGCGTACTCGTGTGCCTCCAGGTCCCGGGTCGCCGCCAGGGCACCATCCAGCGACTTGAAGGTGGCGGAGGCGAATCGAGACTCTCCGTTGGGGAATCGTTCGAATCTCAGTTCCGGTTTCGACATGGAGACCTCCCGGGTCGGGTAGGCATCGGGTTCGGCATTGCGCATGGCCTGCGGTTCGTGGCGTGGTGGCTCTGTCTTGACAAGCAAGAAGGGTGCCACCGGACCCGGCCGGGGCGGGGGTCCGTGAGCCGGGAGCCACGCTCCCCGCGGATGCGCAGAGGCACCACGCGCTCCGGGGCGCGTGGTGCCTCTGGTGGATCATGCTTTGTCGGCTGGGATCAGGCGAGGTCGAACCGATCGAGGTTCATCACCTTGTCCCAGGCAGCCACGAAGTCACGTACGAACTTCTCCTTCGCGTCGGCGCATCCGTAAACCTCCGCGACGGCGCGGAGTTGGGAATTGGAGCCGAAGACAAGGTCGACGGCAGTGGCGGTCCACTTGACCGCCCCGGTTGCGCGGTCGCGGCCTTCATAGACGTTCTCGTCCGATTCCGACGGCGCCCACTCCGTGCCCATGTCGAGCAGGTTCACGAAGAAGTCGTTGCTCAGCGTTTCCGGCCGGTCCGTGAAGACACCGTGCCTGGATCGCCCATGGTTGGCGTCCAGCGCTCGCATTCCGCCGACGAGGACGGTCATCTCGGGCGCCGTCAGCGTGAGCATGTTGGCCCGGTCCAGCAGCAGCGTCTCCGGCGACAGCGGCGCCCCGGCTCGGATGTAGTTCCGGAATCCGTCGGCCCTCGGCTCGAGCACGGTGAAGGATTCCACGTCCGTCTCCTCCTGCGAGGCATCGGTGCGTCCCGGTGCGAACGGGACCGTGACCTCGTATCCGGCGCTGCGAGCTGCCTCTTCGACGGCCGCGCACCCACCCAGGACGATCAGGTCGGCCAGCGAGATTCTCTTGCCGTCCGACTGCGCGCCGTTGAAGTCGCGCTGGATTCCTTCCAGAGTCTCCAGCACTCCCGCGAGCTCGGCCGGGTCGTTGACCTCCCAGTCCTTCTGTGGCGCGAGACGGATCCGTGCTCCGTTGGCGCCGCCGCGCTGGTCGGTGCCCCGGAAGCTGGCCGCCGCTCCCCATGCAGTTCTGACCAACTGGGGAATGGACAGCCCCGACGCGAGGATCGTCTTCTTCAGGGCGGCGACGTCGCCGTCCCCGGTGAGCTCGTGGTCGACCGAGGGAACGGGGTCCTGCCACAGCTGCGGCTCCGGGACCCATGGGCCGAGGTAGCGGGACACGGGCCCCATGTCCCGGTGCAGCAGCTTGTACCAGGCCTTGGCAAACGCTTCCGCGAGCTGGTCCGGGTTCTCATGAAACCGCCGTGAGATCGGCTCATAGATCGGATCCACGCGCAACGCGAGGTCCGTGGTCGCCATCATCGGGGCGTGGCGCACCGAAGGGTCGTGTGCGTCGGGCACGGTGTCGGCGCCCGCGCCGTCCTTCGGCTTCCACTGCTTCGCGCCGGCCGGGCTCTCGGTCAGCGCCCACTCATAGCCGAACAGCGTCTCGAAGAAGCTGTTGTCCCACTGGATCGGGGTGGGCGTCCACGTGCCCTCGAGTCCGCTGGTGATCGTGTCCTTCCCCATGCCGCTGCCGTAGGAGCTCTTCCATCCGAGGCCCTGGGCATGGACGGGGCACCCTTCCGGCTCGGGTCCGACGAGATCCGGATCGCCCGCCCCATGGGTCTTACCGAAGGTGTGACCGCCGGCGATGAGTGCGACGGTCTCCTCGTCGTTCATCGCCATCCGAGCGAAGGTCTCCCGAATGTCCCTCGCCGCGGCCGCCGGGTCCGGTCGGCCGTTGGGCCCCTCCGGATTCACGTAGATCAGCCCCATCTGCACGGCACCGAGCGGTTCGGTGAGCTCCCGGTCGCCGCTGTAGCGCTCGTCGCCGAGCCACGTGTCCTCGGCTCCCCAGAAGATCTCCTCGGGCTCCCAGATGTCCTCCCGGCCGAAGCCGAAGCCGAACGTCTCGAACCCCATCGATTCCAGGGCGCAGTCGCCGGCGAAAACCAGAAGGTCGGCCCAGGAGATCCTCCGGCCGTACTTCTGCTTGATCGGCCAGAGGAGCCGGCGTGCCTTGTCGAGGTTTGCGTTATCGGGCCAGCTGTTGAGGGGAGCGAAGCGTTGGGAGCCGTCGCCGCCCCCACCCCGGCCGTCGTGGATGCGGTACGTACCTGCCGCATGCCAGCTCATCCGAATGAAGAGCGGCCCGTAATGGCCGTAGTCGGCCGGCCACCAGTCCTGCGAGGTCGTCATCACCTCGAAGATGTCTCGTTTCAGCGCCTCGACATCGAGTTTCTTGAACTCAGCCGCGTAGTCGAAGTCCTCGTCCATCGGGTTGGATGAGGGCGAGTGCTGGTGGAGCACCGAGAGGTCCAACTGGTTCGGCCACCAGTCCCGGTTCGTCCGGGGCTGTGCCGTCTTGGGCTCCGGGGAGGGGATCGCCGGGCTCTCGCTTTCGCTGGTGCTTCGGGTGTCCTGCTTGTCGTGTTCGCTGAAGTCGTTCGTCACGTCGGCCCTCTCCTCTCTCTTGTGCTCATTGAGATCTCGATGCTCTCGCTGCGGGTCCCGCTCCGCGGCAGGGATAGCAGTGCACGGGCAGCGCACCCGTGGCTGGCTCGATGCGGAGGCCGGCCCAACCAAACAGTGGGCACCCTCCCGATGGGCGGGACACGCTGGAATCTACGAAAGCCCCAGGACCCATCCAACAGGAAGACGCCCATGGACAGGTATACCGGGCTCGATGCGCATGAGTCAAGGTGCATGCTGGGGGTCTGACGCCGAGCGGCGACGGTCAGGGCTCGGTGGGGGGCGAGGCTGTAGACCCGGTCCCTTCCTGGTGCCGGCCGGATCCGCGCCGCACTCCTCCTACCCCTGCTGCTCCTTCAGCGCTTTTCCCCGGAGGAGGTAGTAGAGGATCCCGGTGAAGGCACCTCCCAGGTGGGCCCCATGACCAATGGGAAGGCCCTCCCCCTCGATCTGGGTGATGAGTCCCCAGATGTCGATGCCGATGAAGCCGAGGGCCGCGACGATGGCGGGCACGGGGAGGATGAAGAAGAGGAGCACCTTCGCTTTTGGGAAGGCCAGGGAGAAGACGAGAAGCACGCCTGCGATGGCTCCCGAAGCGCCCAGGGCGGGCAGGTCACCCCGGTCCATCAAGAACCGGGAGGTGCCTACGTGGGCGAGGGAGCCCATGAGTCCCGCCAGGAGAAAGAGGGCCAGGAAGCCGCCCGGTCCCATGAGCCGCTCCAAGGGCGGACCGAAGCTCATGAGGACGATCATGTTGATGAGGAGGTGGAGGGCCATCACATGGGAGAAGACGGCCGTGAGGAGAACCCAGAGCCGTCCTTCACCGAGATGTTCCCAGCTCACCAAGAAGTGCTCGGCCATGAGAGGAGCGGGGATCTGTGGCCATATCCAGAGCAGGAAAACCACCAGATTCCCGAAGACGAGAGCGTGCACGACGGTGACGGGGGAGGGGTTCCTCTCAGGGCCTCCTTCATGATCGAGCACCACGCCGCCTCGTTCTCCGGAGGATCGCTCTTTTCGGCAGGATCGCTCCTGCCGACGTCATCCCGTCGCTGTGGAGTCCTTCCCCATGTGATCGGCGGATCCGATGTCCGGGGTGCTCATCGAGGGCCGTCTCAGCCAGTTCCGAGCACGAAGCTTCAGGGTACGCTTCAGATGTGCGGTCCCTTTCATCCGCATCCACTCCGCTGCCGAGATGGGTCGTTCGATGTCCGGAAAAAAGGGATTGCAATCCCTGTGCCCGCCGCGGACGGCGGTGAGTCCGCGGGCTCAGCGACCTCCTCGGATCGGGACCGTGGGACCGGTCCGCCCTGGGGCGAGCGAGTCGGGGGTGACTGCGTATGGCGGTGGGATCTCGACCGAGGCGCGGTCCAACCTCCCGGCATACTGCTCCACGACCATCCTCTCCCCTTGTCGTGCTAAGTCCAGCGCCTCCGCGAGAATTCGTGCCGATTCCTGAGGGGCATGGAATCCGTGAGAGCCCTCGGAGTAAACCCAGTCGATGCGCCACTGCGCACTGCGCTGCATCTGAAGCGCCTCCGCGAGGTCATCGGAATCAGCCCCCAGGGCGCGGGCGGCCGCGAGCACCGTAATCAGGTCGACCAGGGCGTCGGCGGAGCGCTGGATGAGCGCCTCCGTGCGATCCTGAATGGTGCCCACTCGTGCCCTCAGCTCTCCTTCAGCGACGGAGTGGCACGTTTGGCAGGAGCGGTTGACGTTCAGGAGCGGGCTTCGAACGTGGTGGTCGGAAACCTTCTGTGCGCCCTCCCTCTGGTAGGGCATGTGGCAGTCCGCGCAGGCGACCCCTGCGGTCGCGTGAATGCCTTGGGACCACATCTCGAACTCGGGATGCTGCGCCTTGAGCATGCCACCTCCGGTCGCCGCGTGGGTCCAGTCCGAGTACCCGATCTCGTCGTAGTAGGCCTCCTGTTCCTCCACCTTCAGCCCCTGACTCCAGGGATAGGTCACGACGTTGCTCTCCGGCTCGAAGTAGTACTCTACATGGCACTGGGCGCAGACGTAGCTGCGCAGCTCCTGCCGGCTTGCGTCACGGTTCACATCGTAGTCGGGAATCCCTTCGTGTGCCTTGAGTTCGCGGATCCCCACCTTGAAGGCTGGCCGGGTGATCCGCAGCCGCATCGTGTTCGGTGTATGGCAGTCGTTGCAGTTCACCGGGTGCTCGACGAGTGGGGTCCCGGCTCCGTCGGCGAGATTCCGCGCCTCCTCGAAGGGCATCGCGCTCACCCGACGGAATCCCTCCATCTCGTCGCCGTCGCCCACATAGCGGTAGAGCGGCATGACCGAAGCGTGGCAGTGAAGGCACGCTCCGGGCTGTTCTCGCTGAAGGACCCGCTGTGTGTGGTCCTGATCGTGGAGCGTGAAGGCGTGCCCGCGTGCCTGCCGGTAATCGAGGGAGAAGGCATACCCGGACCACATCGCCCGCAGCCACGGATTGCTGTCGAGCTTCTGGGCCGGAACGGCGTCGCTCCCTCCGTATCGAGTCCGCTCCCAGTCGGTCGTCTGCAGGTAGCTCTCATACTGCGAAGGCCAGTTGATTCCCCATTCCGCCGGGTCCGTGGTATCCTCGTCGATCGCGACGAGGAGCTGGTAGGGGTGTCTCGTCTCGGCGATCCGTTCTCCGATGGTGACGAGGAGTGCCGAGATCGCGACGGCCGCCACGACCCCACCCGCGAAAACCCAGATGAGAAGCCGTCTCGAAGCCGCTCCGATCTGGTCACGGAGGAGGCCGCCGGCTCGCGAACTCGAGGCGGGCTGAGAGGAGGAATCAGCGCCAGGCAGCATGACCGACATCCTTGTGACAGTGGACGCACCCGACCGCGCCATCCCGCGTGCCGGGCTGCAGTTCGTGAACGAAATCCGAGTGACAGGCGATGCAGTTGTTCTGGACGATCCGTGCGTTGCGCGGCTTGATGCGGATCGGGTCCGGGTGGTTCCGGAAGGTGAAGGCCCAGGAGTGGAAGAAGCCGTTATCGGCCTTCGAGATCCATTTCGTGACCGCTCCCTCCGGAAGGTGGCATGAGTTGCAGGTGGCTACCGGCTGGTGAGAACTCTTGATCCAGGAGTCGAACTGCTCCTGCATGATGTGGCAGTTGACGCATGCCGCCGGGTCCTCCGAGAGGTAGGCGGTCCCCTGCCCGTAGTGGAAGGTGAATGAGCCGAGCCCGAGCGTGAGTCCAAGAACTCCAGCCACCCCCAACACGAGAAGGGTGGTATGTCCAGCTTTGTCCCGCACTGAGACCTCCGCGGAGCTCCTGGTGGACTTCGACCCGCGCGTAGACTAGGAGGGGAGAGGCCGGCGACGCAAAGGCGACCCAGCCACAAAGGCGGCCCAGCCACCTTGGATGGGCGCGGATGGGTTCATAGGTTCTAAGGGTGACAGGGATGCGTTCGGATGAGTGCGGGGACCTTTGAATTCTCCAGAACACGAATTGTCTTCCCCATCGGCTCCAGGGGGTCTGTCCCGTGCCACCTGACGCGCCGGCGGTCAGCGTGATCCTTCCGACGTACAACCGGGCGGATACGCTTCCTCGTGCCGTGAAGAGCGTGCTGGCCCAGACCTTCGGTGACTACGAGCTCCTCATCATCGATGACGGATCGACGGACCGAACGCCATCCGTCGTCGAGCAGCTGGAAGACCCACGGATTCGGTACATCCGCCTGGCCCGCAATCGGGGTGTAAGCGCGGCGCGAAACCGGGGATTCAGCGAGGCGAGGGGCGAGTTCATTGCCTTCCTCGACTCGGACGACGAGTGGCTGCCGAGAAAATTGGAGCGCCAGGTCGACCTGCTTCGCCAGGCGCCGGATTCCGTGGGTATGGCATACTCCGGCGCGTTGAACGTGCACCCGGGAGGGCGTCGAAGCGAGTACCTGCCGCGGGACGGCGGCGACCTTCTCCCGGTTCTCCTCATCCACAATGTCATCCATGCCACGCCGTCGGTGCTGCTTCGTCGGGCGGTCGTCCATGCGGTTGGGGACTTCGATGAGACCCTCCCGGCCATCGAGGACTACGACTACTGGCTTCGCGTGGCGAAACGATCGCAAATCGCGGTGATTTCCGAACCACTCGTGGTCTGTCATGATCAGGACCTGCCGGATCGCAAGTCGCGGGACACCGATGCGAACCTCGCCGCACGCGAGCAGTTCTATCGGAAACACGGGGAGTCGATGCGTCGAGCGGGGGTCGCCCACCTCTTCCTCTTCGGTAGTGCCCGGCGACAGCTGCACCGTCTCTGTTGGCAGCCGCGTATCGCGCGCCGGCTCATCCTCGAGGGTTTAAGGCGACGTCCCAACTCGATCTACGGATATCGCCTCCTCTTCCGGACATTCTTGCCGCGCAGCGTGTTCGTGACGGCCGCTCAGATGTTGAAGCCCATCCAGGGAGCGCGCTGACGGGGGTGCGAACATGTCGGTGATCGACGCCATTGCTCGGCGGAGCCAACGTCTCCCAACCCGCGTCGCTCGCGCCGCAGTGCGTGACCTCGGGGTGTCGCCCCGGCGGGTTGGCTACCGCTGGATGGAGCCTCAGGGAATCCGGCAGTACGTGCAGGAGCGACTGGACCGGGCGAGCGGCGGCGAATACGAGGTGGTCGATCCGCCGGAGCGAGCGAGCAACCCGCTGCCCCAGAACATCGGGAAATTGGAGGAGCTCCCCGCCGATCGCGGTTGGTGGGGCTACTCGTTCCGGGACGTTCCGACGCGCCTGAGCGGCGAAACGCTGATCGCGACCGTGGAGGGCTGTCGCGTCGTCCCGTTCCTGGACCGAAAGAGCGGCGAATTCCATGTGTGCATTGCGACGTCGGATGACCGCGTGCTCGAGATCCGGGAGATGGCGTTCCGACCCGGGCACGCGCGAGTCTTTCGCTCCAGCCGGAACCGGAGAGTCGGGAGAGCGACGTGGATCCTGGAACGGGTCTATCACAACCATTCCCATTGGCTCACCGCACACCTTCCCAAGGTCCTCATCGCTCGGGGGCTCGGCCTGCTGTCGGAGACCTTCCTTCCTGGCAGCAAGACGAACGGGACGATCGAACATTCGTTGGGGATGCTGGGGATCGAACGGGGGGATGCCCCCCCGCTCGACTTGATCGAACCCCTGCGCGTCGACGAGCTTACGGTATTGGTTACCGATCGGTTTCGCCCCCGACTTCTCCGGTCCGTCCGGGATGCGTTCCGACCCTGGATCAGCGGGGCCCGGTCGCGCAGGCTTTACGTCAGCCGCGCAAGGGCTGCTCGCCGTCGGCTCGTGAACGAAGAGGACGTGTGGCCGATCCTGCAGGAAGCGGGGTTCGAGAGGGTGTTCATGGAGGACCTGCCATTCGAGGAGCAGGTGCGGATGATGGGTGAGGCCGAGGCGGTCGTGGCCCCACATGGTGCGGGGCTCACCAACGTCATGTTCTGTCCTCGTGAGACGGCGGTGGTGGAGATTGCCGATCTCAGCTTTCCGAATCCGAACTTCTACGCTGTGGCGTCCGCGATGGAACATCGCTACTCGGTCCTTTCGGCCGAGACACGAGGTGAGGGGCATCCGCTGGAGCGGGACATGTGGGTCGACCCCGGCTCGGTCTCGGAAGTCCTCGATACGGTATGAGCGCTACGAGCGGGGTGAGCGGGAAGCTCGATGTATCGCTCGTGATCCCCTGCTACAACGGGGAGCGGCACCTTGCGCAGGCGATTGGCTCTGCGCTCGAACAGACCCGTCCACCGAGCGAAATCATCGTCGTGGACGACGGTTCCACGGACCGGAGCCGTGAAGTCGCGCGCCAGTTCGGCGGTGTGGTCCGCCTCATCGAGGGTGACCATGGGGGCGCGTGTCGGGCGAGGAACATCGGCGCGGCGGCGGTGCGGGGGGGAGCCCTCATGTTCCTGGACGCGGATGACGTTCTGGGGCCGACCGCGCTCGAAGCGCTCGAGAGGAGCTTGGCTCGAACCCCTGGCGGCATCGCACTCTGCCGTTGGCACCGCTTGGAGCAGGACGGTCGCCGGTGGGTCCAGAAGCCCGCCTCGTGCAGGCCGCGGCACCCCGGGGAAGATCTTCTGAGTGCTTGGTTGCTCGGTTGGTATCACCCCCCGTGTGCGGTCCTGTGGTCACGTGACGCATACGAGCGCAATGGTCCCTGGGATGAAGGCATTCCGGGGAACCCGAACGACGATGGGGAGCTGATGATGCGCGCTCTGGCTCGCCGGATCCCCGTGACCATTTCCAGCCAGGGCGCCGCATATTACCGGCGGCCGGGAACGGGTCAGGAGACGCTGAGCGGCAAGCGATTCGGTGGCGAGGGCCTCCGCGCCCGACTGGAGGTATTCCTCAAGGTCGTCGCGATCCTCGAGTTTGAGGGTCGACTGGACGGCTACCGGGAGCCGGTCGGGCAGGCGCTCGACATGCTGGCCGACGACTGCGCCGACGATCATCCAGCGTTGGAGGCCGAGTGCAGGGCCCTGGCCCGGCAGTACTCCGGGCCGAGCTGGAAGCGCTCGAGCCGGAGGGCGCTTGCACGAACGGGCGCGCGGATCCGGCAGGTGAGGGGGCGGGTCTCGGATCCGCTGGGGGCGCTGAAGCGCCGCCGTCGATCGCTGGCCAGAGAAGTTCGGTACGGGCTCTCCTCATCGAGAGGGGACGGTAGAGGAGGGAAAACGATGTAACGGTTCCGTACATCGAATGCTCTTCCGGAGTGCGGTGTTTCGCAGTGGATCGGATCTTGCAATGCACCAGAGCTCAGGATTTCACGGCACACCGACGCCCATCTCCGGAGCGAACCCCGATGCTGCGGATCCAACCCAGGCCCAGGGTCGATCATGTGGGTGCCAGTGAGGCTGGGCATCTCGTTGCCGGCTGGCTGCTTCGACGGGTCCTTCCGGAACCTGCGTCACCTCTCGGGCGGGGTCGTCTCAATCCGCTCCGTGTCGTGCGGGGTCCCCTCCGACTCCTCGTGAGACGGTGCCCGATCGAGCGCAGGGGATTTGCGCTGAGCCTCTACGGAGTCTGGCTCATGCCTCGGCCGGGTGATGCGACGTATCAATTCTGCATGGCCGGCACGTATGGCTTCTACTTCTCGCGACTGCTCGAATCGTGGGATCGCCCGTTCACCCTGCTCGATGTGGGCGCGAACGTCGGCCTGTACAGCCTGGTCGCGATCCGAAACGATGCGCTCACGGCGATTCACGCCTTCGAACCCGAACCGGATACGGCGCATTTCCTGCAAGCGAACCTGACGCATGCGGGCGGCGGGCCGCAGGTATCGGTCCACGAAGTCGCACTGTCCGACTCGGCTGGGACGGCGCCTCTTCACGTCAAGCGCGGTCATTCGGGGGGATCGACGCTCGACCCGCACTTTTCGGGCGACAGCAAACCAATCCGGCTCGTGGATTCCGAGTACCTCGATCGCGAGGTGTGCCCGGGTCCGGAGGAGGTGGTGGTGAAGCTGGACGTGGAGGGCCATGAGTTTCCGGCTCTTCAGGCCATCGCGGGGTGGTCGGGCTGGTCTCAGGTTGTGGCGCTCTGGATCGAGTTCTCCTCGGCAACGGACCGCGACGCGTGTGAGGCGCTGCTCTCCGGTGCGGGCTTCGCCGAACGTCACCGGGTCGGAACCCCATACCATTACGATGCGCTGTATGTGAGGCCGGAAGTGAGCCTGCCGCAGCGGCTGCGGCTGCGCGGAGGCGAAACTGGAGCGGCTACTCCGAGGAGCAGGACGCTCGGCGATCCACACCCAAGCGACCACGGTGAGCTTGTCGAGCGCCGTGAGGCCTGAAGCGTTCAGGTGATCGTCGTGGGATCGGGTTCTGGGCGGGAGCGACAGTCCCTTTTCCTGATTACCGCCGCCTTCCCGTTCGGCGAGCAGGAAACCTTCCTCGAGGCTGAAGTGCCTCACCTCGCCGGGGCGTTCGAACGAGTCGTGATCATCCCGGAGGCGGCGGGGGGCAATCCACGCCCGGTTCCCCCGAACGTGCGGATCGAGAAGGGGTTGGCCGACGCTCATCAGCGTCGCCGCCGGCTTCTGACACCGCTCACCGCCGCGCGGAATCCCCTGTTCTGGCGAGAGCTTGTCGGTCGTCCTGCCACGGTCGGACAGAAATCGGCGCTCCGTCGCCTGTCTGGAAGCGCTGCCGCCATGAGAAGGGCTGAACGGTGGCTCACGGAGTTCATCGCAAGGGCCGATGTAGATCCCGAAACCGATATCTTCTACTCCTACTGGCTTGCATCTGCCGCCGCGGCGTTGGGGGCGCTGCGAATCCGTCACCCTGGACTCGTCGCCGTCTCTCGCGCCCATGGTATCGATCTGTATCACGAGCGTCATAGCTATCGGTACCTCCCATTGCAGGGGTTCGCGGTGGCCAACCTGAAGCGGGTCTTTCCGGTATCGGAGAATGGTGCGGGATACCTGAGAGCGAAATATCCAGCGGGCGCACGCACGATTCGGCCAGCTCGACTCGGTGTGCGCGATCCAGGCTGGATAACACGCCCCTCCTCCGATGCCATCCTCCGGGTCGTCTCGTGCGCGAATCTGTATCCCGTCAAACGAATCGACCTGCTGGTCCGAGCGATTGCCGCTCTATCGCGGATCGTGGAGCGGCCCGTCGTCTGGAATCACTTCGGAGATGGTTATATGAGGCAGGAGGTCGAGGATCTGGCCGGAACCATCCTTTCGTCGCACGTGCGCTTCACGCTGCATGGTCGAATTCCAAACTCCGAGTTGCTCGAGTGGTACAGGCGTCAGCCCGTGGACGTGTTCGCGAATGTCAGCGAGTCCGAAGGGATACCGGTTTCGATCATGGAAGCTCAGAGCTTCGGCATTCCAGTCGTCGCCACGGGAGTGGGTGGAGTGCCCGAGATCGTGAATGCCGAGGTCGGCGCCCTCCTCGGCCCGGATCCGTCGCCGGAGGAGGTCGCTCGCTCGCTTGCGCGGTTTGCTCCGGACACGGAGCACGGGCAGGTGCGACGGAGAAGTCGGGCTCTGTGGGAGGCCAGATATGATGCTGCGACGAACTACTCTGCGTTTGCGCAACTCCTTCAGCGAGAGGCCGAGGGAAGGGAAGGCCTGAAGGTGACCTCCGCTTGAATCGGGCGATGCACCGGATCCCCAAACGAACCTCCCGGGGCGCTGCCAGGCGTTAGGGACGCCGGGCTCGGCGGCTTGCGTCATCACGGCCGCTTGGACTATCTCGTCGGAGGATCCCGTAGCGTTCGATCTGCCCCGATGCACACAACACTCAACCTCGATCGGGTGCACTGAGCGCGGTTCCCCCGAGGAGTTGCCGATGGTTCCTTTCCACCGCGCCTCGACGTGTTGGGGTTGCCTGCCTCTTTTTCTGGTCGTAGTCGCCTGCGAGGCGCCGGACATCGAGCCCGAACCCCGGCCCTCCCTGGTGGTGGCTCTCGTGGTGGATCAGCTCACGCCGGACTTTCTCGAACGATACGACGACCTCTGGGGCGGCGGTTTTCGCCGTCTATTGGACGGCGGTCATGCGTTCGAGAATGCCGTCCATGATCACGCCGTCACCTTCACCTCCCCCGGGCACGCCAGCCCGACCACGGGGGTGGTGCCGGCTCGTCACGGAATCGTTGCGAACAGCTGGCAAGCGTGGCGGGAAGGAGAGTGGAGCACGGTGAGCAGTGTGGGGGACCCGGAGACGGAGCTGGTGGGAGGCTCCGTCTCGGGGAGCTCGCCCCGGAATCTCCTCGTCGGTGGTCTTCCCGACTGGATTGTCGATCGTCATGAGGAGGCTCGGGTCGTTTCGCTTTCCGGGAAACCGACCGCAGGGGTCCTGATGGCCGGCGCAACGGGGGGAGACGGTGACGACCGGGCCCACGCCTATTGGTTCAGCGATGCGGATCGGGGCTTCGTCACCTCGACCCACTACCGTGCGGAGCTTCCGGAATGGGTGTCACGCTTCAACGAGGAGGTCCTCGCCTTTGCGGGGGACGGGTGCTGGGAGAGCCGCTTGTCCCCGGAAGCTGCCGCTCTATCCCGGCGGGACACCGTCGACTACGAGGCCGACGGAGTCCATACTCACTTCCCTCACTGCGAGGCGGATCCGCCGTATCGAGACGTCGGGCATTTCATCGCACAGACGCCCGTGCTGGACGCTGCCACCCTCGCGCTGGCCGGTAGAGCGGTGACGGAGCTGCAACTCGGCGGAGCCGAGGCGCCGGACTATCTGACTCTCGCGCTCTCCGCCACCGACAGGGTAGGGCACACCTTCGGGCCGTACAGCCGGGAGCAGCTCGACAACCTGATGCGGTTGGATGAGGAGTTGGGCCGGTTCCTGGAAACACTCGACCGGGAAGTGGGGCCGGAGCGCTACGTGGTGGCGCTCACCTCGGACCATGGCGTTCTCCCGTTGCCGGAGTACCTGGAGGAGCAGGGCGAGTACGGCCTTCGTCTGACCTCCGAGCTCGACGACGCGATGGAGCGTGCGGCGCGCGAGGTGGGGGGCGCTGCGCCCCCACGGCCGGGCGGGGAGGGCGGCTTCGACCCGGACGGCGCGGAACGTCGGGCTCGAATGGCCCAGGTGCTCGACGAGGTGGAGTGGATCGAGGCGAGTATGCCGCTGGAGCTTTTGGAAGGCGGTGTGTCCACCGACTCGTTCACGGCGCTGTATCAGAGATCGTTCCACCCGGACAGACTGACCTCGCGTGTCGCTGAATATGGGGTTGAGGTCCGGCTTCGGGAGGGTACGCTTGTGCGGGCATCCGGGACCACCCATGGGGTGCCCTACCTCCATGACCGGCACGTGCCCCTCCTCTTCTACGGCGCGGGGATCGCCCCGGGGCGCTCGGACGGCAGTGCCCGGACGGTGGATCTGGCGCCCACGCTCGCCGAGCTTCTGGGGGTTCCGGTGCCGGCGGGCCTGGACGGACAGGCTCTGCTTCCCTGAGCCCCGTGCGTTCAACGATTCATTCACCAGATAGGAACAACCATGCGCACCACGAATCATCCTCTGGGATGGCTTGCCCTGTCGGTCTTGATCCTCGCCGGCCTCCCCACGGCGGTGCAATCCCAGACCTTCCGGACCGATGATCCGGTCCTTCGGCAGATGTGGGTCGAAGGGATGGAAAATTCACAGACGGAAGAGATGGCCCAGGTCCTCATGGACTCGATCGGTCCACGCCTCTCCGGGTCGCCGGGGTTCGACGCGGCAGCCGACTGGCTCGTTTCCGTCTACGACGAGTGGGGTGTGGAGGTGCGGAGGGAGGAGTACGGCACCTGGAGGGGCTGGCGCCAAGGTGCACTCCACGTCGACCTGACGTCCCCGCGCATCCAAACCCTCGAGGCGAAGCTACTGGCATGGAGCCCCGGAACGAACGGGTTCCTCGAAGGTGATGTCGTCGTGATCCCGTCGTTCTCCTCCGAAGCGGACGTGGAGGAGTGGCTCTCCTCGATCGAAGGAAAGATCGTGCTCGCTTCACACGCTGAGCCCACGTGCCGTGAGCCCCAGGCGTTGGAACGGTTGGCCAGGGACGCGACAGTGGACGGGCTCCGCCAGGAGAGGGAGGATCGCATGCGCTCATGGGCAGACCGCCTCGGAGCGTTGGGGGATCATCCGCACCGAGCGCTGGAGGAGGCGGGGGCCGTCGGGATCATCACCTCTCGGTGGTCCGGGGGATGGGGCGTGAACAAGATCTTCTCCGCGTCGACGGAGGAGGCCGTCTCCATCGACCTCTCCTGCGAAGACTACGGTCTCGTCTCCCGGCTGGCGGAGAACGAGCAGAGCCCGAGCATCCGGATCCACGCCGAGACCGAGGAGCTCGGCACGGTTCCGATGCACAACGTCATGGCGGAGATTCCGGGCACGGAGCTCCCCGACGAGTACGTCCTGCTTTCCGCCCACCTCGATTCCTGGCACGGAGCCACCGGGGCTACGGACAACGGCACGGGGACGATCACCATGCTGGAGGCGATGCGCATCCTCAAGGAGGCGTACCCCAACCCCCGCCGCACGATTCTCGTCGGCCATTGGGGAGGGGAGGAGCAGGGCCTCATCGGGTCGCGAGCCTACGCGGAAGACAACCCCGAAGTGGTGGAGAACCTCCAGGCGGTGTTCAATCAGGACAACGGCACCTGGCGCGTGGACTACATCCAGGCGCAGGGGCTCCTCGGGGCCTCGGCGAACCTCGCACGGTGGGTGGCGCAGCTGCCCACTGAGATTTCGGAGCATATCGAGCTCGATCTCCCCGGGCCCCAGGAGGTCGGCGGGAGCGATCACGTGGCCTTCCTCTGCTACGGCGCTCCCGGTTGGCGGCTCCAGTCCCACTATCCGGACTACCGCCAGTACACATGGCACACGAACCGTGACACCTACGACAAGATCATCTTCGACGATCTGGAGAACAACGCGACTCTGGCGGCGATGCTCGCGTATCTTGCGTCGGAGGACCCGGATCGGGTGCCGCGGGATCGCGCGGTGCTCCCCACCGACCCCCGAACCGGAGAGCCGCGGGATTGGATTCCCTGCCGCGATCCGGTCCGGAGTTGGGGACGTTGAGGATGTCCGCACGGGTGGTGCCGACCTGGGGTCCTTCCTGCAACTCGAGGGGTGTGTCATGAGGAACGCGACGGTGCTCCTGCTCTTCGCAGCATTGCTCGTAGGGTGTGCGAACGGGCAGCAAGCAGACGGAGAGGTCGAAGAAAGTGAGCCGGTGCTGGGTTCGGACGAGGATCCCCGTGGAGCTCTTGCGCCCGAGCAGGAGGAGTTCTGGGCCAATCTGGCGAAGTACTGCGGGCAGGCATTCCCCGGGCATGCCGCCGTGATCATCGATGGGGATGCCCGCCGCGACAGCCTCTACGCAGGACGGGATATGATCGCCCATTTCCGGCAGTGCTTCGATGACGAGCTGCGGATCCCTGGCCACATCGATGACGATCGGTCCCGGACGTGGATCGTCACTCGGGTCGACGGCGGCCTCGATCTTCGGCATGACCACCGGGAGGAAGACGGCTCGGATGCGTCCAACACCATGTATGGGGCGGCGACGGAGGACGCGGGGACACCGCTCCGTCAGGACTTCACACGTGGCGAAGGGGAGGGGGGATGGGTCCTCGAGTACGTTCCGGGTGAGCGGTTCTCGTACGGGAACCGGACCGAGGACGAATGGTTGGTGCGGTTCGACTTCGATCTTGCCGATCCGATCGACCCTCCTCCTCCCCCTTGGGGGTATGAGGACGAGGAAGCGCATCCGCCTCCAGGGTGATCCGGGACGTTTGGGATGCATCGCGATTGCGCTTGACAGAAGGGATCCGCGCGGCATCTCTTTTCGTCGCTGGCCCGCGCCTCGGCACGATTCATGGGCCCTTTCATCGAGGATAACGTTTTGAGTCGATCGAATTCCCTGATCCATGAGGCCGGCGGCCGCTCGTCGAAGAGGGTCCGCCGGACGATGTTCGCGGCCGGCGTCGTCGCCATGCTCTCCGCACCCGCATGCCATACGTACACGCCGTCCGAGGTGGGTATCGCTCCCGTGGGGGAGTACGTGCGGCTCGTCGTCACGCGGGAGGGCGGTGCGGAGCTGGCCGCGGTGACCGGGAGAGACGAAGTCCTTCCCATGGTCGAAGGTCAGCTCATCGGACGGGAAAGTGAGGCGCTCCTGGTGCGGGTTCCTGACAGGAGCCGCTTCAACGATCCCTCGGCCGTCGAACTGGGCCAGGTGGTACGCGTACCCGTCGGGGAAGTTCTTTCCATCGACCAGAGGGAGTTCAGCAGGCAGAGGACCGCATTGATCGTCGGGGGCGGGATGGCCGCTGTGATCCTCGCTTTGCGTTGGAGTGGTGGGGAGGGAGGGAGCTCGAGGATGCCCGGGAACGGTCCCGAGCTCAATCCCAGGGGGAGCGTGATTTCCATCCCCTGAGAACGTCCCACAGAAACAAGGGGGTGGGGTGCAGCATCGCACCCCACCCCCTTTCGCCTTTCGGGAGGTCAGGTCAGCTCACCATTAGCCTCCTACAACCGGAACGTTCGGGTTCCGGTCACGTTCCGCCGCCGGAATGTCGAAGCAGAGCGGGCCCCGCGGGTTGTCGATGAAGAGCGGGGTGTGCCCAGGGTGGGATGGGTCCTCCCACGCGGGTATGTCCAACGTCCCGGGCGTTCCGTCCTGCGTCCAACGCCGCTCGTCTCCAACCCGGCGGCCTTCCAGCCAGAGCTCGATGGCCCGTTCCCGCTTCAGGAAGGTCCAGGCCTCCTCCGTGCTGGTGGCGGTCCACGGCTCGAGCGCCTGACCGTCGTGGTCGCTCGCGTTCCGGGTCCGAACGTGGTTGATGAGGCCCATGGCGTCACTCATGCTTCCCGAACCCGCGCCTCGGAGAATCGCTTCGGCTTCAACAAGGCGCATCTCCCAACCACTCGACAGGTTCATGTCGTCGGTGCGGCTCGTGTACTTGCGCTGTGGCTTGTACGGCACCTGGCCCCCTGGAAAGCCGGAGAGGCTCCCGACCCCGACTGAGAAGTTGGGATCGATCGCCCATGGCGTGCGGGGATCTCCGGTCTCCGAGTAGTAGTCCTCGAACCAGGTGAACTGGACAGTATAGGACCGGAAGGTTCCGCTGTTTGCCTCGTACAGGTAGTTGTACAGCGCCGACTCCGAGTCATCCATTTCGATCACCAGCACGAAATCGTCGGGTACCTGCCGGGCGTCCGAAAGCGCGTCGTCCCAATTACCGAGCCAGAGGTTGGCGGAGGCGCGACCCGCGAACGCCGCGTGGCGCTGCTGATCATTCGTCGCGAATCCCAACGCGTTGGTGAAGTTCGTGATGGCCCTCTCGAAGTAGGGGGCGGTGGTTCCCGGATGATACTCGCCCGGATCCGTCACCGTCGGATCGGTGCTCGGGAGCACGGCATCACAAAATGCCTCTCCCAGCATCCTGTACGAGTGGCCGGCCCAGAGGTTCGCCTGGTGCAACATGTCGTCCGAGGCCCCCACCTCGGTGAAGCGGGAAATCGCCGTCTCGCTGATGAAGCGAGCTTCGTGAAGCGCCGTGAAGCCCGGGCCGAACTCGGGCTGAACATGGCCGGCATGGATGAACACCGGGTTGCCCCACGCCCCCGTCTGGCCCCCCGGGAAAATCTCCCGGCCGATGAGCGCCAGATCCTGTGCGTACGCTCGGAAGCTGACGGCGATGGAGCGCTGCGCTCCGTTGATGAGGCCGGGTTGTGCATCCGGCTCGGCGAGGAACTCGTCCTGGATCGGACCGGGATTCGTGACGTCACACCCGCCTGCGAGTGCAGCGATCAAGAACCCCGTTCCCAGGACCCCGACCTTTCTCTTTGTACCGATCATTGATTTCATCGTCTGCGCCTCCTCAGAACGTTACGCGGAGAGAGAGGCGCAGGGTCGCCGGCGCCGGGGCACGCTCCGACGCATTCGCAAAGCCCTCGTCGCCGAGGTCGTGTGCCAATTCCACATCGTAGAAGGGGACCTCCTTGAACCAGTCCCACAGGTTGTTCATCGCGAGCGTGAGCGTCGCATTGGAGACCCGGTCCCGGAAGGCGAAGTCCACCGGAACGGTGGCGCTGACGCTTCGGAGCTTGAAGTAGTCTCCGTCCCACCAGTAGTCCTCGGCCGCCCCGGGGGTGCAGCGCTCCCGCCAGATCGCAGGCGTGTCATCCTTGAGGTGGATGTCGGCCGCCGGATCGACGTAGTAGGGGAAGCAGAGGGGTGAGCGAACCGAGCGCCCGATTGGGATCGGGTTGACGTCCACCATGTTCCCACCCCGGTACTCACCTCTCGCGGAGAGGATCACGTTCCCCGGGGTCCGCAGTGTAACGCTCGGGGTCACATACCGCGTGGGGAAGATCGGGCCGATCACGACGTTCTCCCCCTCGTTCTCGTAGACGAAGGGTCCGATCTCATCCGGGTTCGCGACCCTTTGCCCCCAGGCCACGGGCACCGGCTGGCCCTCCATGATGCGCCCGCTGAGCGCGTTGAACGCATCGGTTCCGCCGAGGTCGAGGACTTCGGAGGAGTTGGTGGAGAATCCGAGACCGAGGTCCAGGCCCCAGTCGGCGCGCTGAATCACGGCTCCACGAAGCTCGAGCTCCATGCCTTTGTTCTCGACCTCGCCGACGTTCTCCTGCTGCGCGCTGCTGAACCCGGCCGAAGGGATGGCCGAGACGTCCATCAGGGCGTCGCTCGTCCTCTGATAGTAGTAGGTGAATTCTGCTCCGAGGCGGTCCTCGAACCAGGACCCATCGAACCCGAACTCGATCTCGGAGGTGACTTCCGGCCCCAGGTCGGGGTTGCCTCGGTTCTCGGGCTGGAACGCCGGTCGGCCGATGTAGCCGATCGGGTCCCAGGTGCGAACCGCGTCGAAGGTCCCCGGCGCCCGGCCCGACTGGCCGAAGGCGGTACGGAGCCTCAGGCTGCCGAGCGACTCGGACCAGAAATCCTCGTCACTGACCACCCATGTCGCGCTCGCTTTCGGGTAGGTCTGGAGCCCGAAGCCCTCTCCGAATGCGCTGTTTCCGTCCACGCGCGCACCGAGCGTCACGAAATACTTGTCCGAGATGTCGAAGACATTCTGGAAGAAGAACCCGGCGTTCCAGACGGTTTCCCTTTCCTCCTCGGAGCGCCGGATCGACGCGGAGCTGATCGTCGGTGCCACGGCGCCTGGGAAGTTCACGCCGTGTGCGATCACGTTGCGCTCATCGTTCCCGATCGCCTGCCCGCCCCAGGAGAAGTTCGACTGGACGGCGGGGGAGAGCCGAAAACGATAGCTGCCGACGTAGTCGAACGTCAGCATCCGCTTCTGGAACGTGTCGTTCACGAGCGACCCCTCGGGCATCTCCCAGAACCCGATCGGCATGAGGTTACGCACTTCCTGCTGTGCGTAGTCGTACCCGACCGTGAACCGGTTCGTGAGGTCGGTGACCGGGTTGTACGTCACCGTCACACCGGTCGTCATCCGCTCGATCCACTGCTGGAAGTCGTAATCGAGGGCCTGGCCGACCGTCCTCGGATCTCCATCGGAGAAGTAGTTCCGCTCCTGACGCATCATCTGAAGCTCGATGCCGGAGAGGTTGTTTCCGGACGGCGTATTTTGCTGCCACTGCCGAGTGAGCCCGGTGTTCCACTCGATCTGGAGGCCGTCCACCGGCGAGACCGTGAAGTTCCCCTGGAAGTTGTACCGCTCCAGCTCGTCGAGGGCGAGCATGCCCTGGTCGTCCTGGTACGATCCGGAGATGAAGTACTGGAGCGCCTGGCCGCCGCCCCGGACGGACATGTTGTACGTCTGATACCACTGCGCTCCGGGGAACCGACAGCCGCCCTCGGCGCTGGAGTTCGTTCCCTGCCACCGCTCGTCATCGGTGACGCAGGGGAGGCTCATGTCTCCCCCCTCGTACCCGCCGCCCCACCAGGGGCGCCGGAGGAAGTGCTCCATGTGCAGGTAGTTGACTCCGTTGATGCCGTACGGCTTCGCCCACCCGGTTCCCTGCTGCATCTCCACCGTCCATACGGGGGAGCCCTCGGAGCCGCGCTTCGTGAAGATCTGGATGACGCCGGCGGACGCCTCGGTTCCGTACAGCGTCGTCGCGGCCGACCCCTTGATGACCTCGATCCGCTCGATGTCATTCGGGTTGATGTTGTCCAGCGGACTCGCCGTGACATGTGCTCCCCGGCCCTGGACCTGTCCCGGCGTCCTGCGGGCGGGGAAGTTGCCGTCCATCATCCGGATCCCATCGATGTAGATGATGGGCTGGTTCGTCATCGAGATGCTCGAGTTGCCGCGGAGCCGGATCTGCTTGCCCTGCCCGATTCCGGCTCCTCCAGTCGTGAGCTCGACTCCGGCCGCCACTCCCTGCAGCATGTCGCTGGTGGAGGTGGGGCGATCTCGGACGTCCGCCACGTTGAGCTGGGTGATCGAGTTCCCGATCTCCCGTCGGCGTGCGGCGCCCGCCGCCCCGGTCACGACGACCTCGTCCAACGCAAGCGCCGCCGAGCGGAGCTCGAAGTTGACCGTGACGACCTCACCCTCCGCGACCGTAACCTCCTCGGAGCCGGCTGCATAGCCGATGCGCTGAGCTCTGAGCTCATGCGTGCCGACCGGGACGTTGGAGATCGTGAATGTGCCGTCCGAACGGGCGAGAGTCCCGACCTGCAGTCCCTCGACATAGACCTGTACATCGGAAAGCGGACTGCCCGACTGCGCGTCGATGACGCGTCCGGTGATTCCGCCGGTTTGTGCTTCCAGCGCAGCGGTGGGAAGCGCGATCACCGCGAAGAGCAGCAGACCGATGATCGCACCACATTGGGGATGGCGGTGCGAAACCTTCTCGCGCCTGTCTCGAACGTCGAGAGCCATCTGAGCCTCCTGGCATGAGGACAACGAAGGGATTTATACAGACGGCGCTCTGGCTCGCACAGCGGAGGAGAAACAGCTAAGAAGCCGAGATCCCCGTCCCGCTGATCGACGCTCAGGGACCGATTGAATTTTCAGGCGGTGCGCTTGCTGCACGCACTGTGGGGGAGACTGTACGACCGGAAGTTCCGGAAAGTCAAGCGCCCTGCCTCGATCCGGTTCGTCGGAAACTCACGCTTCGGCGTTCGATTTTCCATTTCGAGCAGGGCCGAGAAGGTCCGAGAGGGATGTGAGATCGGACGCGACTTCGATCCCGTGCTCCCCGAACGTCCGGGCGTGCCGGTCGACCGTTGTTCCCCCCGCGATCACCCGTACCTCGGGAGGAAGCAACTCTCGCAGCCGCGCAATTTCGTCGATGGTTTCCTCCTCGGGACCGTAGATCGCCGAGATCGCCACCGCCTGTGCCTCGAGCGATCGCGCGGCCGAGGCGATCTCCTCGGCCGGGAGGTCGGGTCCGAGGAAGGTCGCCCTCCACCCCGAGCCGGTGGCCACGGCACCCGCGATCAGGGCCCCGAACTCGTGGCGCTGACCCTGAGGGGTGCACGTCAGGAGCAGGGGAGCGGTTTCGGGGTCCGCTTCGGCGGTCTCGATCAACCACTCCAGGAACCGGCGGATCACTCCCGAGGCCAGATGCTCGTGGGCGATGCCCAGCTTCCCGTGTTTCCAAAGCTCTCCGACGCGCGCGAGAAGCGGGAGGACGACTTCTGCGATCAGTCGGTCCGGCTGCAGCGCCACCGCAGCCCGGGTCAGGGTTCGCTGCAGCGAAGCCGCGTCCATGCGCTCCACGGCGTTCAGGGCAGCCGCGAAGAACGCGGGTGCATCGGCAGCAAGGCCGCCCTGACCATTCTCGGTCTGTCTTCCGGTAACCGGAGGACCCAGAACGACCCCGGCGTCCCTCTGTGCCAGTTCCCGGAGATCCTCCTCCGGAAGGTGGGCCACTTGTGAGATGCTCCTCCCTCCGTCCACGAGCTGCTTCAGGAGCGCGAGTCTCCGGATGTCGGTCTCGGAGTAGAGCCGTTGGCCTCCCTTGGAGCGAGAGGGCTCCACCGCGCCGTATCTCCGCTCCCAAGCCCTCAATGCCGCAGCCGAGAGGCCTGTTCTCCGCGAAACCACCCGGATCGGATTGCCGATGCCCGTACCATCTGCCTCGTTCATGGAGCCAATGATATCGGGCGCGTAGATCCGCCGTCAATGGTCTGTCGAGAAAAACCATTGACACGGCCTGTACCAGGGTGTACAATCTCTGGGTATGGGTTGTGCATTATGTGTATAGGTATCTGCGGTCCGATCCCGAGGCCCCCGTGGCTTCTCAACCCAAGGAGTCAACCATGTCCCAGCCCCTTTGGCGATTTCCTTTCGCTCTCGCCGCTTTCGCTGTCCTGTCGGGGTGCGATGACGGAGTGAGCACCCCTGTACCGAACGAAGATCCCGCGAACCTCGTCGAGACGGCCGTGAGGGACGGCTCCTTCACGACGCTGCTCGCCGCCGCGGAGGCCGCCGGACTCGCCGGCACGCTCGCCGATGACGGCCCGTTCACCCTCTTCGCACCCACGGACGACGCGTTCGAGCGTCTGCCCGAAGGTACCCTCGAGGGGCTCCTGGACGACCCGACGGCCCTGTCCGAAGTTCTTCTCTACCATACGGTGCCGGGGGTCGTGTTGGCGGAAGATCTCGTGGACGGTGCGCTCGTGACGACGGTCGAAGGTCGTGAGTTCCGGGTCACCCTGGACGGCGGCGCACGTGTGAACGGAGTGTCTGTCGCGCAGACGGACATCGCAGCGACGAACGGCGTGATACATGTCCTGGACGGAGTTCTCGTCCCCGTTCGGGACAACGTGGACACGACGGTCGGCGCCGGATTCAGCACGCTTGTCCAGGCGGTCCAGGCCGCCGGCCTCGAGGATGTGCTCCGTGGCGAGGGCCCCTTCACCGTTTTTGCCCCCACGAACGAAGCGTTCGACGACCTTCCGGATGGGACGCTCGAGGAGCTGCTCGACGATCCGGAGGCGTTGGGGAGAGTTCTCACCTACCACGTCGTGAGCGGTCGCGTCTTCGCTTCGGATCTCGAGGACGGGATGGAGGTGTCCACGGTCGAAGGAAGCACCGTTCGCATCTCACTGGCTGGAACCCCGATGGTGAACGATGCGGAGATCACCGCCACGGATATCCTCACCTCCAACGGCGTCATCCACGTGATCGACGCGGTGCTGGTTCCGGAGGAGTGACGCACACGTAGGGCCGTCGACAGCGTCCCCTCAGCCGGAGGAGCGCGGGGTGGCAACTTCGGATCGAGGTTGCTGCCCCGCTTCTCGTTCGATCCAGCGCCGTTCGACGCTTTGGAGGAGCGAGCGGAACGGCTTCCCCCCGGCTTCTGTATCTTTCGGGGAGCTCATCCCGTTCCCCGAGAAAGCGGAGACCTGGTCCTGTGGCGATTTCTAAGAAGGACGCGCGCCCTCTCTTCACGAAGCGTGAGTGGGAGATGGTGTCCCAGAGCTGGAACCCCGAGCTGTCCCGGGTTACGGAGGGTCGGTTGCGGCAAAAGGTGCAGAGGGCCCGTACCCTGCGCGACAAGTACCGTGACCTGGCCAGGCAACAGGCCGGCGAGGCCCGCGGGAAGAGGAGTCCCCGCTCCACGCGCCCCGCTCAGGGGAACGAGAACACGCTACGCAAGGCCCAGGTCTTCGACGAGGCTCTCGAGCGGTTCCAGGCCCGGCTCACCGAGGTGGAGAAGGAGGGATGACCCGGGCCTCCTGAACGATCTGCGGTGTTGCTTCGACGAGCGTCACCATCGCGAATCGGTCTGGACTCAGAACCGGTAGCTGTAGTTCACCTTCATCGCACCTCCCCGGGAGATCGTGATGAACTCCCGGTCGAGGAGACGCTCCAGCTCGTTCTGCCAGTTGTGTGTCCAGACCACGAAAATGTCGCTTCCCGGGCGGACGATCCAGCGAGCGCGAGCGAAGAGGCCCACCACGCGCGTTACATCGTCGTACTGGATGTTTCCATTCAACGACACGAGCGGGCTGAGATTCCATGCTCCTGAAAGACGGACGAGGTTCGTGTCGAACTCGCCCTCGGCGAGTCGGACCTCGTTTCGTTCGTACTCGGGGGTGAAGCTGACGCCCCTGCGCGGCCGGATGGTGCCACTGATCCCGAGTTCGGTTCGGCTTCCCGACCAGAAGTCGGCTTTCGTGACTTCCGCCCGGCCGGAAAGGGTGCGCCGGCCGGCGGTGCGGAAGCCCGTCGTCCAACTCCACCCTTTGTAGTCTCCTGCCGGGATGCGGATCTCGTCCTCGTCCGTCCCATGGATTCGGAATGGACGGACGAGGCGCTCGAAGTTCTGTCCTGCCTCCAGGCTGAACTCGTCTCCACTTTCGAAATTCAGCTCGAGGAGGGTGAGGTCCAGGTTTCGAGTCAACAGGCGCCAGTCCATGTCCGTCAGGTATTCGAACCAGGCCTGGAACTGCATCTGGCGGACGGCGGGCCACCATTCCGGCCGAGGAGCGAACGACAGGGTAGGCTGCGTACGCCGGAACCCGCGCCGCTGCGCGAAACCCACTGCCGGGTCCCATCCGGGGCCGAAGTCGCGGTAGGATGTGTGGAAGCGGACCAGGTCGTTCGGAAAGCTGACGCGGAGTCCCCGGGCTCGTCGCTCGTCGGAGAAGAGGTCTCCTCCCAGCGCCGGATCCGTGTGGTAGGAAAGGAAGCCTTGAACGTGGGCATTGTAGCCGCCCGGCGCGTCGGAGGTATAGAGATCCATGTCCGCACCGATCGTGTGCCGGTCGGCAGGAGTGAAGCCGTCCGGGTCGGCGTCACTTGCCCTGCGCGTGTAGATCGCACCCACGTGGGACTGCTGAAAGAGCGTCCTCTTGAGCCGTCCGACGGTGAAGTCCTCGGCTGGCTGCAAGCGGGTTCCCTCGGTGAGAGCCAGTTCCTGATGGCCCGTGCGCACCTGGTAGAAGCCCATCTCGTACCGGCCCGCCTGCCCTCCGAGCCTCGCGCCGTACCGTATCGGGACCTCCTGCCCTTCCACGAGGCCGATCCGACGGCTGAAGAACGGATCGGCCCATGCGAACGAAAAGACGCCGGATCCCTCCAGGAAGAAGTCCCGCTGCTCCGGGAAACGGAGTGGGAAGCGGGTTAGGTTCACTCTCCGCTGGTCCACCTCCACCTCGGCGAAATCGGTATTCACCGTGACGGCTGCTCTCAGAGAGGGAGTCAGGGAGTACGTCAGGTCGAAGCCCGTTTTGGCGTCCCCCTCCCACGAGGAGCCGAGCGCCACATCCTGATTGCCGGAGGTGAGGAGGTACGGCTTCATCTCGATCCCGAGCCCCTGCGAGAGGTCCTCGAGTCCTGTGAGCTCCCCTGCATGGGCAGGACGAAAGAGGCTCTCCGTCCGCCGCCAGCCGCTCCAGAGGATCTCCTCGTTTTTCCGGCGGACCGTCCTCTGGAAGTTGATCCCCCACGTGTCCCGCGCGGGGTCGAAGTTCAGGGTGGAGAATGGAATCCGGATCTCGGCCGACCACCCATCGTCGTGGATCAGGGTGCGGACCTCCCATATCCCGTCCCAGGACTTGTTGATCCCACCTCCACCGCCGATCAGCCCGTCCCCCATGAGGCCGGCGGGGTTGATTTCGAAGAAGTACCCGGTTCTCCCGTCCCGGAACGTGTCCAGGATCCACATGAACCGATCGTCCGTGCCGAGCCCTTGGTTTCGCTCGAGCTGGTGCGCCAGGATGCCACCCGGGTCCGAATCGTTGAAGCTCGCCCCGATGTACAGAGCGTCCTGATCGAAGAGGATTCGGATCTCGGAAGGCTCGGTCGGAGCGCCTCCCTCGAGGGGCTCCCGCTGGCGCAATTCGGTGATCGGGTGGGCGAGGTCCCATGCTTCTTCATCGAGAGAACCATCCACCTGGATCGCGAGGTCGGCCGGGATCCGTACCGCTTCCACGCTCGGCCGGGCCGGCGAGACACTCTCCTGCGCAGCGAGGGGGACCGGTCCTTCCCCTGGCAGGAGGCCGGAGACGGAGATCAGGAAGAGGAGGGAGGCACCCACGAGATCCTTGGATCTTTGACCGAGTGCTGTCATCAGGAAAAATGTTGGGGAAGGGGTGAGTGAGCCGTCGGTCTCGCCGCCGGAGTTTTGCGTTCAGTCGCGGTTCAGGTGTCGCCAGTCGTCGTAGCGCTGCCGGAGCTCGACGAGCGGGTTTGCGCCCTGCAGGGTGTCCACCACGGAGATGGCGAGCCATGGTGCATTCGGTGTCCCCTGATCGGTCATCCCGATGTCGGCGGTCGCGTAGGGGTCGTCCCCTCCGCGGGCGACGAGGATCGCGGCGGTGGCCGCAGTCTGCACGACCTGTTCATCATTGCAGCGTACGTCCCCTCCGGCAATCGCCCCCGCTTCGAGCGCGCGCATCAGCCGGTCCGGGAGGGTGTTGCGGCCCGCCGGATCGTGCCGCTGGAAGGCGGCGAGGGGGTCGCTGACGACCGGGGGGCCGACGAGCGTGTTCCCCTGCGAGGTCACCCCCATGCTCGGGTCTGCCATGATCCCTGCCCAGGAGTCGTTCTCGGGATCGGAGTTTCGGGCCAGGATGTCCTCGCCGGTGAAGCCCGCGACCTGGACCGACCCACCGTGGATCGTCGCGACTCCGTACTGCCTCCGGCCGAGCACCGAGTCCGCCGCTGGATCTGCGACCCGGTCGATCACCTCCTGAGCGGAAAGGCCCTCCCGAAGGGCATCGAACACGCGATTCCGGTTCGTGAGGTCCCACGACGCCTGCACCGCGGCTACCCCGTGTCCCGGAACGAGCGCGGCGACCCCGTCGGCGTGAAGCTCCGGGACACAGGAAGCGACGGCCACTCCCACGTCACCCGTCGCAGGGTCGGCGGCGGCGATCGACCAGGTCGTCAGGTCCAGCGTGGACGATCCGGTGGCTGGAGTGCCCTGTTCCTGCTGGGGACTGCAGGCTGCGAAAAGGAGCAGGAACACCAGCAGCGTACCTTCACGCATCCGCATCGCGTTCACCCTCTGTTCCCAGGTTCGATTCATGGGTTGACCCGGGCAACATCCGGCCATCCACCGTTTCCGCGCAAGCTCGAAGCCAGCCCCTTGCAGTCATGGGACGTCCGGTCCTCCGGGTCCGTCACTTGCCAATGATCTCTCGCCGTCGGATACTTGGACCGATGATCTGAGCGGCGGCTCGCCCGGTCCTTCCGCGTTCAGGAGGGCTGGAGGCTGCGTAGGGGAGGACCACTCCCCAGCCTGCCCCGGGGTCACACATCGGAAGGCGAAATGCACCGCCCAAAATCCCGTTCGAACGACGATCCGGAATCCGAGGCGGTAGTCGTCCATGAGGAGGCCGGCCACATCCTCACTCCCAACCGGCCGATCCGCATCCTCATCGTCGATGACGAGCATACGATCCGCGAGGGCTGCGCGACGATTCTCGGAGGCGAAGGTCGCGATGTCACCGTGTGCGGACGCGGGTCTGAAGCACAGGAGCTTCTTCGCACGGAGCCTTTCGACGTCGTTCTCCTTGATCTCTTCATGCAGGGAGTTTCGGGGCTCGAGCTCATGCGGACGTGCAGGGCTCGCTCCCCCGATGCGCTCGTCATCATGATGACCGGGAAGCCCTCGGTGGATTCGAGCATCGAATGCCTTCGGGATGGCGCGTGGGATTACCTGGTCAAGCCGTTCTCCGCAGCCCAGCTCCGGATCCTCATGGGGCGGGCTGCCCATGCGGTCGCAGTGGCTCGGGAGAGCTCTCATTGTCCGGTCTACTCGCCGGGAGAGGATCCGGAGCTTGCACGGGTGATGGAGGGGGCGACCGGCCTGCAGAGGGTGCTCGAGCAGGCACGCCGCGTTGCACCGAGTGATGCGGCAGTATTCATCACGGGAGAGAGCGGCACGGGAAAGGAGCTTCTGGCCCGCTACATCCACCGACGAAGCCGGCGCCGAAGTCGTCCGTTCGTGCCGGTCAACTGTGCGACCCTTCCCGAGCGTGCTCCGGTATCGGAGCTCTTTGACCTCGAGGGGGCGGTGGGTGTCGGTGCCCGGCGGGAAGGACCGGCCCCCCTCGCCATCACCCACGGCGGCACCCTCTTCCTCGATTTTCTCACCGGAATGCCACTGGACGTCCAGGCGAAGGTTCTGCGCGTTATCCAGGAAGGTGCAGTGTCCGAGCCCGTCGGAGACCGGCTTCCCGGGACGATGAACGTGCGGTTCATCACGGCCACGAACGAAGACCCGCAGGAGTCACTGCAGACGGGAGATCTTCGCCGCGACCTCTACTACCGGCTCCGCGTCGTTCCTCTTCACCTTCCCCCGCTTCGGGAGCGGGTTTCGGACGTTCCGGCGA
Source organism: Gemmatimonadota bacterium (assembly GCA_007121455.1). Lineage (GTDB taxonomy): Bacteria > Gemmatimonadota > Gemmatimonadetes > Longimicrobiales > Gaopeijiaceae > SKKN01. The sequence goes on from SKKN01000044.1 coordinate 44,080, forward strand.
TCGCCCGGCACTTCCTCACCCGGTGCTGGGAACGACACGGACACGGCCGGACACCTCCGGTCCTCGGGGACGAGGCGATCCGGGAGCTCCAGGGGCGGCCGTGGCCCGGAAACCTCCGGGAGCTGCGAAACCTCATCGAGCACACCGCGGTCCTCATGAACCGGGGAGAGACGATCACGCCCGCTCATCTCCCCAAGCAGGACGGGGGAGGCGAAGCGCATGAGGTCGAGCAGGACGACGACCTCATGGAGGGGTTCCTCGACGAAGACTTCCATACTGCGAGGGATCGGCTACTCGCGGAGTTCGAGAAGCGGTACCTCTTCCACATGGTTCGTCGAGCGAACGGGAACATGTCGGAAGCCGCCCGACTCGCGGGGGTGGATCGCACCACCCTCTTCCGCATCCGACGGAAGCACAACCTGGACCGCGACGATCTGCTCGAGCAGAGGCCTCCCGAAGCGTGACCGAGGAGGCGTCTTCGACAGGTTCGGACCCCCAGAAAGGTGCGCGTGAACGCCGCGCCCGGATCCTCCGCAGCGGAATTCGCCGGCTGGATCGCAGGTGGCGGGATCGGTCGGAGGAACCGCGCGGCGCGCTACGGGCGGCTCTGGCCCCGGTCGTTCGCGCAGTGAGACAAATCGATGTCGCCCCTCCAAACGTCGAACATGATGATCCTGGCGAGCTCGTCCTTCGGAGGGCCGTCCTGGACGAGCTTCGGGGCGTGCTACTGGAGGGCACCGACGGTGTCGGTGTGGGTACCGAATGGCATCGTGAGCGCCTCGGACTGCTTCGCCGGCTCGAGGCGGTCCGAGTTGCGTTGGAGCCGACGCATCGCGGACGGTTTGCGGATGCCCTCATCGGGCCACACGGCCTCGGGCTCGCGCTCGGCGTCACCCACGATCTCCGTTCGCCGCTCACATCGATCCTCTTTCTCTCCGATGCGCTCAGGAGTGGCAGCAGCGGTCGCCTGAACGACCTGCAACGGCGCCAGGTCGAGCTCCTCCATAGCGCGGGCCGCAGCATGCTGTCCCTGGTGAACGATGTCGTCGACGCCTCCGCTCCGACACCGGAACGCGCTGAAGAGGTGGAGCCGTTCTTCGTCGAGGAGGTGCTGCGCTCCGTGGCGGACCTCGTCGCCCCGATCGCGGAAGCGAAGGCGCTCGAGTTGAGGCTGGCCGTTCCGGAGCTTGGCGTCCGCCGTGGCAGGCCGCTCGAATTGGGACGGGTCGTGCTCAACCTTGCAACGAACGCCGCCCGGTTCACCGACGACGGGTTCGTCGAGATACGTGCGCGCGCGACAGGACCTTCGTCCGTGAGATTCTGGGTGCGGGACACGGGTCGCGGCTTGCCCCCCGGGATGAAGCAGAAGCTGTCCCTTCCCTTTCGGACGATGCCGGGAGGAAGGGGATACCGATTCTCCTCTTCCGGGTTGGGCCTTACGATCGTCTGTTCGCTTCTCGACCTGATGGGCTCGACCCTGGAGGTCGAAACCTGGCCAGGGGAGGGAACGACCTTTTCGTTCTCGTTGGAACTTCCGGTCAGATCGGTGGCGTAGCCATTCCTCCGATCGCTACCATGCCTCGATGTCGGCGAACCGTCCCGAAAGCCGGTCCAGCTCGTACTGCGTGTGAACCCCGAGCAGACCGAGCGACCCCTATGGCGGTATAGTACAAGACGTCACTCACGATCCGAGGCTCGCTCGAGGGTCGCCCGGCAGAGGGGGAGGTCTCACGTGAAGGAAGCGCTGGTGCTGCGGTGGTGGGTCGTCGCCCTCCGTGGAGTCGCTGCGGTCTCAGTGGGATCGCCGCGCTTGGATGGCCTCGACGGACCTTCGACATCCTGATCTTTCTCGTCGGAGCGCTCCTGCTGCTGGATGGAGCGCTGGCGGCGCTCTCCGTGTTCCGCTCACGCACCGGTGCGCGCAGCCTCCGCTTCTACCTGTCTGTTCTCGAAGGTGTGGTAGGAGTTGCGGCGGGCATTGCGATCCTCGTCCTTCCGGAGCTATCTCGGCTCGTTCTCATCTACATGGCCGCAGGCTGGGCTCTGATCACGGGCGTACTGACGCTCGGAGTTGCCCGGCGGCTCCGACGGGTCGTGGACGGCGAGTGGATTCTGGCCGCGAGCGGTGGGCTATCCGTTGCGTTCGGGGTGCTGCTTGCCCTGCAGCCCGCCATCGAGGCTGCGACGTTGATGTGGATGCTCGGCGCGTACGCCCTGACGTTCGGGGTCCTGCTTCTCGCACTGGGTTATCGGCTTCGGATCTGGACGGCCGACACGGGTCTTGACTCATCGGAACCGGAGGCCCGGCGATAGGACTCCGGGCCGAGCAGGGTCTCGGGGTTGACCGGCTCAGCGAGGATGGTGTCCGGAAATGAGGGGATCACCCGGCCCCGAACCGGGAACTCCGCCGGGTTGCCCGAAGTCCGTGAGCTGAATGAGAAGGAACGCGAAGACCGCTGTCCCTACGATCCCTCCACGGAGCGCATTGCGGCGCCGTTGCTCATGGATCTGGCCTCGGAATCCTTCATCGAACGCGGCGACCAGATCCGAATCGCCTTCGGCAGCGGCATCGCGGACCTCCTCCGGGTCGGGGGTAGGGCGTGTGCCTGCGACGTAGGCCACCAGTCCGGCACCGAGGGGGCCTCCGACTGTCCCGGCGAGGAACCCGCGGCCAAACCATGCTCGGGTGCCGATATCTTCAGCGGCTGCTACGCCCGAGAGTCGTGCCCGCTCCCGTGCCGTTGCCGCTTCGAGCGTGTCGGCGGGCAGGACCGGATGATCGTACAGCATCCCGGAGTCGAAGGGTCGCAGCGCCAAGATGGCGGAGCTTCCCCGCTGCACCACATCGTGGGACGGAGCCCGTGCTTCAGCGCCGGGTGAGATCTGCGCAGCCAGCGGATCGGTTCCGCCGACGAACGGAACCGTGGAGAGCGCGAACAGGCAGGCGGCCAGCGCGAGGGTTTTCAACGTCACCTCGGGCCTCCCCCTCCTCCTCTCGGCGCGGCCTCCATCGCCGGCTTGCAGAGGACGAGGATATTGTACCGCTCCTCCCCGAACTCCGGTACGACCTCAGTACTCACCTCGAGGTCCGCAGGGGTCCCGAGATGACCTGCCGTGTAAAAGTTGAAGAGGCAATCGGACTCCTCCATCCGGAACCTCAGGGAGGCTTCGCCCGGAGCGTCTCGGGGGTCGGGCGTCCGCGTCCAGCCCGCAGCCTGGAGCCGCTGGTAGAAGACCGTCGACTCTTCATCCAGGTCGGGAGCGGTGACGATCCCCGCAGCCGTGACCCGGCAGCCCGGGACCTCCTGCTGGGTACGCCAGTCCTGGATGGTATCCGGCTCCGTCATCGTGAGCATCTGCCGGTCGTCGGTCAGAAACTCCTCGGCAGCCGCGCAGTGATGTTCTTCCTGAGCGGACAACTCGTGCGGCCCGGCGATGGCAATCGCCACCAACGCGCCTCCAAGGAGGGCTGAGATCGCCACGGTTCTACAGTCCATACGGTCTCCTCGTGCACCGGGAAATGCCATGGGTCCGACCGTTATCAAGGACGTCCCGCGGCTTCTCTTCCGAGCTGCAGCGCATCGCCGCCGGCGATGATGACCCGGAAGCCCTGCTCGACCCTCTTTAGTACATTATCAGGCCCCGCCGTGATCCCGCACGGCACGTCGTGCTCCAGGCATGCCGCGAGCACGGTCTGAATCGCCTCCTCCACTCTCTCCTGGTCGCCTCTGTAGTACACCCCTAAATCACCGGGTGCCGGAACCACGACGGAAACGCCGGGAACCTGCACGATCTCGTCGATATTGCGAACGCCCTCTCCATTCTCGATGAGGAGAAGGTTCAGGAGCTCCCCCCTCGGGCTCAGTCCCCAGGGGTCGGCCAGCTCGAGGTATTCCGCGCGGTCGACGCCCCACAGTCGCAGCGCGTTGCCCGGACCAGCCCCGCGTTCTCCAGGTGGGTTCGGGTTGGCCGCGTCCTGCGGCTGAGCGTAGCGCATCGCGCGAACCACATTTTCCGCCTGCTCGGCGTTCTCTATGAAGGGGGCGATGATTCCATGGACGCCCTGGTCGAGGAGGTTCTTGATGATCCACTGATTCATCTCACGGCCGTTCACCGGAATCCTGACCATCACCGGATGCTCCGTCCCCGGCCGCCCTCGCTCAAGGATCTGTGCAGGGTCGAGCATGTATTGGAGAAACACGCTCAACTGCGTCATGTCGAACGGGCGATGCTCCATGTCGTAGAAGAGGAAGTCGATTTCGGGGTTCCGAACCATCTCTGCCGCTCCCTCGGGGCTCCGGTGCGGAACCGAGGATCCGAACACGACTTCGCCTTCGTCGAGGAGGCGGACGAGCTCGATGAACCGTTCACCCTCCTGAGCTTCGAGCGGCGGAGCCGTCGCCACCGAGAGGAGAAGGACGGCCGCGGGGATGATGCTGCGATAGTTCATGACGGTCTCCAGGGCATGAATGCGGGTGTGCCGACGCGACTCCAAGGATGCTCGTACCACTGCTCCAGGTCCCTGCCATACTCCACGCCGGTCGCCCGAATCGCAAGCGAGCGGACGCCCTTGACGCACAGTGTGAGTGGAACAATGGTTCGAAAGAGGAGTAGCGCGAAACGAACGAAAGGGCGTGATCCCGCCCAACAAGGTTCCTTCAAATCGCTGGGTGGTGTGCCATGACTGTGGATCCTACGAACGCTCCTTCGACGGACGAAACCATCGGGCCGGAGGACCTCCATGCGGAGGTCGAGCGCTGGGGCCGAGACACGGCCGAAGGGGAACCCCGTGTGGTTCGGGTCGGATATCTCTATTCGGACGACCAGCATGACCTCGACACCGGCAGCCACTTGGACCTGATCATCCTGGTCGAAGAGTTCGACCTTCCCCCGGCGGAACGGGTCGGGATGTGGGACCTTGGCGCCGTCCCCCTTCCGGCACAGGCACTCGTCTACACGATGGACGAGTGGTCGGAGTTGATGGAAGTCGAGTTCGGTCTTGGACAGCGGTTGAGAGAGCAGACGGTCTGGGCCTACGAGCGCTGACCCGGGAGCGGGTGGAGCGAGATGTTCGAGCCGGGGAGGTCTATCGATCTCCCCGGCTTTCGTATGTGGGCGGCGGGCTAACGTGAAGACACCGCTCGCCCGATCTCGATGACCTCGTCCGCCTGCGGGCCACTCGCCAGGAGGGCCAGGAATCCCTGCTGGATCCGCTGGTCCACGTTCTCGGCATTTGCCGTGATCATGTTGGGAAGGCCCGCTCGCCTTGCTTCCTCGAGCACGTGCTGCGTGCCTTCTTCCGCGGCCTCCCGGTCTCCACCGAGGGCGCCCGTCAGGCTTCCGATCCCGCAGGCGAGGATGCTGTAGCCCGGCAGGTCCGCGATCGGCCCGGCCTGCGCCACCGCATCGGGGTCCTCGAGCATGAACATGGCGATCGTCGTCCCCTCGGGGTTCGCTGGGGACCAGACGTCCGCCCCCGCATCTTCGAAGAAGCCTGCTGCTCGCCTTGCCTCCTCCACGTCCCGGATATGGGGGAGCACTACGCCGTCCGCCCCCAGATCCAGAATTTCCTCAATCCGGGCCCGCGTGACTTCGTCCCCCGCGTCCACCAATGGTGGAATTCGAACAAGAAGGGCCGTGCGCTCATCGGCCTCGGCGGATCGCAGACCCTGGGAGATCCGTCTTACGACATCGGCGTCGTACTCCCGTTCCAGGTCGAGAAAGAGATAGTCGTAGAGGGGGTTTTGAGCCAGCCTTGCCCCTCCTTCCTCCGTAAACAAGCGGTCCGGGCCTTCGAACTCGCCGTCTTCGCCACGCGGTCGCTCATCCGGAACGAAGATTCCGAAGGCCGGAACTCCCCGCTCCCAGAGGTCGAGGACATCGGGACGTGGGGAGGGCGTGACCGATTCCTCCGTCTCGGCAGCAGGGGGCTCTGGATCGGCACAGGCTGCGGATGCGAAGAGCACGAGGACGAGGGTGAGTAGGCGACGGTGCATGAGCAGTCCGTGGGTCTCGAGGAGTCTTGGCAGCGTTCGAACAACTGAGCGGCCTGCATCGATCATGGGTGGCGGGTCCGGGTCTTCGCCAGGGTGCCTCAGGTCACACTTCGATGGGACTCGACATAGACCCCGATTCCCTTGCTGCAGCCTGGGAGATCCGTTGCGGTGCCGGAGACCCGGACGCGGTCTCCGACCTGGAGCTCACCCACTTCGCCGGTGAGACAGTAGCGCTCCCCGTCGGGGCCCTTCATGGTCAGCCACTCGCGCCCGTCGTCGGTAATCTCACCGGTCGCTCCCAGAGTTCCATCCCGCGCCGTAACGTGGAACGGCGCCGAGGTCGCGACCGGGGCCTGCCCGGCGAGCTTGAGGAAGAAGTAGTACGTCTGGTCCTCGTCCGGCCAGTCTGGAACGGTCACCACCTCGCTGAGTCGTCCCTCCTCGTCCGTGGTGACCTGTTCGACCCACTGGTAGCCGGCCCGAAGGCCCCCGAAGGCGATCACCATGCCGGTGTTCGGCGCAAGTCCATCCATTTCCACGGTGACCTCCGCACCCCGCGTTCCGACGAGCGGCGAGACGGCGAGGGCGCCGAGCTCGAGCTCGGACTCAGCGGGCTCCTGAGCTCCGACACCGGGCCCGGCAAGCGCGGAGACGGTGAGGAGAGCCAACACGAAAACGACCCGAACGACCGGGATTCCTTCGGTGCGAGGACTCACGGTACACCTTCGCTCAGAGGAGAAGGCTCACGATGAAGACGAGCGCAATCGCGCTCATGAGGAACAGTCCCACCCATGAGAACGCTCTCATCCTGGAGCCCGGCTGGAAACGACCCGGGACATGGTTTGCCGTCACGGCGCGCAGGTTGAGGTAGCCGAGGATCGGCGCCGTGAGGAACGACACGATCGTGGCGAAATCGACCATCGTGGTCAGGTTGCCCACGAAATATACGAAGACGAGGAAGGTGAGGAAGGCGAGTCCCACCAAGCTGATCCAGTACCCTCGGATCTCCCGCTCCTCCTTTGGCTCCTCGTCGACCCCCTCGAGGAGGGTCCGTACCGACCGAGCGATCGCGCGGGGGAACCCGTCCATCACCGTGAGGCTGGTCGAGAACATCGTCGTGAGCACCGCGACGAGGATTACGGGCCGGGACCATCCGCCGAGGGTTTCGGCGTAGAGATCCACGAGCTGGAGCGAGAAGGCCGCTCCCTCCGGGCTGAAGCTCTCACCCGACGCGTGCATCACGGTGGCTCCCAGCGTGAGGAACGCGAGGGCGATGAGGCTCGTCCCGATGTAGCCGATCCGGAAGTCGAGAAGTGCCTCGCCCACGCTCGCCCGGATTCCCGAGGCCCGATCCTTCGCCAGCGTCCAGAGCGAGCTCCATACCGAGATGTCGATGGCGGATGGCATCCATCCGACGAGAGCCAGGATGAAGGCGAAGCGGATTGCGTCGCTGCCTTCGGCGAAGGGCCACGGTGCAATTTCGGCTTCGGGCACGCGCGGGAGCGTTGCGACGGCGGCGACGAGAGTGCAGATCGCCAGCACGAGCAGCACGATCTTGATCGTGCCATCGAGGGCTCGGAACCGACCGAACCAGAGAAGGAGAGCACAGGCCGAGAGCACCAGGCCGCCCATGACCGCCATCGACCAGTCCACCCCGAGGACGTGCGCGAAGACGAACGCCGTGAAGAGGACGACGGCCGATTGGATGACGACCCCGGTGGCGAGCGTGATCGTGAGGTAGACCCAGACAGCCCAGCGGCCGAGCCGGTAGTAGCCTTCCACGAGGCTCTCCCCCGTGGCTGCTGCGTAGCGCGGCCCGTACTCGAAAAAAGGATACTTCACCGCCAACGCAACCAGAACGATCCAAACGAGGCTGAAGCCACCCTCCCCTCCCGCGCGGGTCGACTGCACCAGGTGGGAAACCCCGATCGCCGCAGCGGCCCAGAGAAGACCTGGGCCGAACGTTTTCCAGAATCGGAGGAGCTTTCCCGCGCCGGCAGCGGGAATCTCTTCTCTTACTGTGGCCATCCACTTCTCCTCATCGAAAAAAACGCCCCGACCTCCGATCCCTGATGAAAGGATCGGAGGTCGGGGCTAAGAACACACTCCGAGCACGCGTCGCCGCTGCCGTCACTCGCCTCTCGACAGGCTCCAAACATATGCTGCGACTGCCTCTACGTCTTCGTCGGAGATTCCGCTGCCGCCGCGAGGCAGCATCGGCGTGGGAGCGTCCACCGGCTCCATGACACCCTCATCGATCACCTGGACGAGCGACTCGAAGGAGCCGTCGATGTGGACCCAGTCGGTGTCATTCAAGGGAGGGCCGATCGGCGTGCCGGCACCCTCCGCTCCATGGCACGTCATGCAGAGCCCGGCGTCGGCGTACACCGCCGCTCCGGCCTCGATCATCTCGGGGGTGACTCCCTCAGGAAGTTCTTGTCCCTGCGCCGTCGGGTACGGTGCGGCTTCGGCGCTTGCCACTCCGGGCCACTCCCCGCTGACGTGGACGACGCCTGTGACGAGGAGGGCGACCAGGAGGCCCCGCATCAAGTTCGTTCTCATGGTTACTCCTATTCAGAATTCCGGGGTTGCCCCGGCTTTACGCGGGCCCTCGCATTCGGAGGGAGCCGCACTCCATCCGCATGCGCACTCCCGGAGTGATCGATCCGCCGGGATGCGCCGCGGAAGGTACCGGTCCTGTGTTCGGTGCGTCAAGAAAGAAGGGGGCCTTCCTTCTCAGCCGTGCCGGTCGTGGCTTTCCTCGTACCGCAACCGCTCGTGCATACGGTCCGTAGCCTGGGCCGCGTCCCGTTTCTTCGCTGCTCTCATGGCGAGGTCTCGGGTTCCGTCCGACTGGACTGCCGGGACCGACAGCTTTCGTTCCACCTCTTGGCTTTCGCACGACGGGCAGGTCGGCGGCTTCCGTTCGCCACGGACCAGAAGCTCGAAGGTCGTCCCGCAGCCTCGGCAGGAGTAATCGTAGATCGGCATGTCACACGCTCCGTGTCTGGGGGCTACCCTCCCTGAACTCGGGTGAGGGCTTCCTCGAATGCTTCGCGCCACTCCTGGTCGAAGCTGACCAGATGGATCAGCTCCTCATACTCCGCACTCGTCACTCCGTGCCCTTCGAGGGCCGCCTGGATCCGCTCATCCGCCTCCTGACGGCTCTCCTCACGCCGGTGATCCTCATGCCAGCGAGCGATATCTTCGTGGAGCTGGTCCCGAATCTCGTTGATTTCGAGATGGGCCCGAACGAAGCTGTCGAGACGTTCGTCCTCGACCTGAACAGCGGTCTCGGCAGGGACTTCCTGCCCCTGGAGGTCCTGCGGTGAGGTGAGGAAGGCCGTGCCCAACAGGGCGAAGGCAATGGCCAGGGCCGGTCTGCGGGCGAGTCGGTTACCCATGGTCGTGTCTCCGTTTCGGATGAGCTCTCCAACGCCCGGCGTCGAGCGTCGGTCTGACGGCGGCGTCTTGCTCGGGACACAACTCCAAGCAGCACGCGAGCGTGTCATGCAAGTCCACGGTATAAGATCACGCCTTCCCCCTCGGACGAGCAAGTAGGCGGGCCCGAGGACGCGAAACCGGTGGCCCCGGGACCCCGAACGGCTCATGGAGGGGGCGTTGATCAACTTCTTACGGGGCGACCCGGGTTTCCGCTTCACCACCAGCCGGGCCGGTGC
>SKKN01000007.1 GCA_007121455.1 Gemmatimonadota bacterium
CCCACCGGGGCACACCCCCGGCCTGGGGGTGCTCTTTTTTTTGTGCACGGTTCTTGCCCCCCATCCCCTCTCCCCCGATCCCCCCACCTCCATCCACACCCTCAGGGCTCGGGGTCGGGGGCGAGCTCTTCCCGAGCGGGACGTACCACAAAGGAGGAGGGTTCGGACCGGATGTGAACTTCCCCGTCCCGATCGACGAGGAAAACAACCCGAACTTCGAGTCCTGCCTGAATCGGGACGCGTAACAGCGTACGACGGCGCGTCCGGGGTGCACCGTCCGGTGCATCACCTCTACGAAGCGGGGGGGGGTAGCCCAACTGCGGCGGCCCCCGGCTTCGGATTTCTCAGTGCCTTCCCGGCTTCCTCGCGGATCGTTCGGCGAACGGAGCGAGACACGCGCGGACCGCGGCACTGGGGTCGGAGGCGGCCATCACCGCACCGGAGACCGCAACTCCCGCCGCGCGGGTCGTTGCCACCTCGGCCGCAGTCGTAGGCCCGATCCCCCCGATCCCAACGACCGGGATGGAGACGGTTCGGGCGACTCGGTCGAGCCCCTCCACCCCGATCGACTCCCCGGCGTCCCTCTTCGTAACCGTCGGAAAGACCGCTCCGCAGCCGATGTAGTCGGCTCCCGCGGCTGCTGCTCGCTCAGCCTCGGTCGGATCGTCCGTCGAGTATCCGATGAGGAGGCCCGGGGCGGCTCGTCGCACGTCGGTGACCGAGAGGTCATGGGGGCCGAGGTGTACTCCGTCCGCGTCCGCGGACAGCGCGACGTCGAACCGGTCGTTCACGAAGAGGAGTGCGCCGTGTCTCCGGGTGAGGGGGCGCAGGGTTCGAGCCGCAGTCAGGAGATCGCGTGCCGTGGCATTCTTGTCCCTGAGCTGGACCGCGGGGGCTCCTGCCTTCAGAGCCAGCTCCGCCACCCCGATCACGTCGCGCGGTGCAGCGAGTAGGCGGTCCGTGATCACGATCAACCGGATCGCGTGGTCCAGCATCCTCCGGCGCTCCGTCACCCGCCGGGCGAGGAACCCATGCGGTCCCACTCTCGTCGGCTCTCCACGCGGGCCCGGTTGTGCTCTGCGAGCGTTCTGGAAAAGATATGGGACCCGTCCGGTCGGGCCACGAAGTAGAGGTACTCCGTCTCCGCCGGATCCAGGGTGGCGTCGAGGGCCGCTTCTCCTGGCGCCCCGATCGGACCGGGGGGGAGCCCCGGGTGCGTGTAGGTATTGTAGGGGTGATCGGCCACGGAATCGATATGGGAGTAGAGCAGTCTTTGCTGCCGCTCCCCCAGCGCGTACTGGATCGTAGGGTCCGCCTGCAGGGGCATCCCGATCCGCAATCGATTGTGGAATACGGACGAGATGATCCTCATTTCCGTCCCCCGTCTCGCCTCCGCTTCGATGATCGAGGCCAGGGTCACGACCTCGGCCTCCGACATCCCGAGCTCCTCCGCGCGAACTTCCCTCTCCTCGTTCCAGAGAAGCCGGTATCGTCCCACGAGAGTGGAGAGGACCGCATCGAGAGAGACGGAGGGGGCGAATCGGTACGTATCCGGGAAGAGATATCCCTCCAGGCTGGGACCAGGTACCCCCAAACGCTCGGCGGCGGACTCTTCGTGCAGGCGAGCGAGCACCACCTCCTCGTCCCCCTCCACGATGTGAGCGAGGCGAGGCGCCATCTGCTCCAGGGTGAATCCTTCGGGGATCGTCACGGCGAGGGTCTCGACGCGCCCTTCCACGAGCGTGTCGAGGAGCTCGAGCCAGTTGGAGCCTTCCTCGAACCGGTAGGTTCCGGCATGGACTCTTCGGTCATCCCCCCGGACCCGCGCGAGGAGCCGAAAGAAGCGCGGGTAGGCGACGAGGCCCCGGGCCTCCAGGCTGTCGGTTACCTGTCGGAACGATGCTGCGGGCGGCACCGTGACCTCCACCACCTCCGAATCCGGGCTCTCGGGCGTTCCGCAGGCGGACGGGCCGACGACGAGGAGAATCGGAAGGACAAACAGAAGCTGGCGTAGTGTTCTCATCGTGAGCCCTCTCGATCGAGCCACCCCTGGAGGATCAGGATCGCCGCTGCAGCGTCGACCCGGCCCCGCTCTTCGCGCTTGCCGCGAGGCAGCCCCAACTCCTTGCGAATCGTCCGCTCCGCCCGAACGGACGTCAATCGCTCGTCCACGAGATGCACGGGCACCTGGAGCCGGCGGCCCAACTCTTCGGCGACCGACCGGACTTCCCGGGTCCAATCGGACTCGTCCCCGGTGAGCTCCAGCGGAAGACCGACCACGAGAGCCTCCACCGCACGTTCCCGCGCGAGCTCTTCGAGCTTGCGAAGAGGAGCTCGCTTGCCGCGCCTCCGGGTGAGCGTGGGAAGAGGAGATGCGATCGTGCCCGATGGGTCGCTCAGCGCAAGACCGATACGCCGGTCCCCATAATCGATTCCCAGAACCCGCAAGTGGCAGAAACTCCGTCAGAGCTCGTCGAGAGCCTGGTTGAGGGTTCTGCCTTCGAGGAGCAGGCCGTACACTTCGTGAATCGCAGATTCGGAGCCGAAGGCGAAGTGGCACTCCTCATCGCCCCGACTGCGGCAGGCCACCTCGAGGACGGCGATCGGTCCATCGGCCGAGCGGGTCAGGACGTGCGCGAGAACGCCGGCCGTGTATGCACACCCGGGTTGCGTCTCGTCACCGGACGGATCCGCCTCGGGTGAAGCCGCGCTCCGGAGGAGCCCCAGGGCCGGATGGAGCCGGTCGTGGGCGAGTCTCCCCCAGCCTCGGGTCTCGAACTCCCGGCTTAGCCCTTTCCAGAAATCCCCTTCAGCAACAGCGTTGGGAGCTTCGGCAAAGTTGCGCGAGAGCCCTTCGTAGAACCCATCTCCGCTCACGTAGCCGGCGTCATGCAGAGCATGGACCGTGGCGAGCGGACCCGCTTCCTTTCGAAGGGCCCTTCGGAGCGCGATCAAGGTCGCAGCGGGTAGGGACACTTCCGGTGCCCGGTCCTCTCGTTCCATCCTCGCTCCCTGGCTTGTAGCCGGTCTTTCGTGGAATCCGCGGTCTTCATCTCCCACAATCGGAAGATAAGAGGGCCTTGAGGCTTCGACCATCCCAGATCCTCCCGGCGGGACGGATCCCTTAGGGGGGAGGAAGGTACTGGTAGACACGAGCCGGTCGAACGACGCCCGAAAGGCCGGCAAAGCACCCAAGGAGAGGACCCATGGAATACGATCAGGACACGAACTTCATCAGCTTCTTTTCCGGAGTGGTCTGCGGAGCGGTCATCGGAGCGGGCGTGGCCGTCCTGCTCGCCCCCGAGAGCGGACGGAAGACGCGGAAGAAGCTGCACCGTGCCGCGGACGACCTCCGTGAGACGGCCTATGAGCGTTGGGACGACATCGCCGACGACGTGAAGGATCGAGTGGAAGAGGCGGTGCAGGGCGCGAAGAAAGGGGCGAAAAGGGGTGTCAAGCGGGCGCGGGGCTGACGTCAAGCTTCAGCGAGTCGAAATACGATCCCCTGCTCGCCCAGCGCTTTCGCCAGCGTCTCCACCTGATCGGGCAGGGTCTTCAGGGCGAGGTCGCATTTGGCCTCGAGCTCGGGCGGCGCGGGAATCACCTCGCATGGAATTCCCTCCTCCCCGGCGACCTCCTCTGCCCACAGCGCGTGGTGGGTCGTGTCGAAGGTAAAGACCGGATGGCCCGCTCCACCCGGGGCCGCACTCATCTCCGCGGCCACCCTGGGCCGGCTCGGTCACAAAGATCGGTCGGTTCCGTGCCGGGGATGAACACCTCCATGTAGCGTTGTTCAGGAGGGCACCAGCGCGAGGCCAGGAGTCCGGTCCGGTCATCCACTTCATGTGTAGCGAGGCCCTCGAGCGACCATGGTTCCGGCGTCGGTAGGATTGCGCCTTCCCCGCCTCCATTCGCTTCCTCGTCCCCCACGTAGACCCTCCGCATGAATTCGCCCCAGACCGGTGCGGCGTCTCCCCCTCCGGTCGCGTTGGGGTGAATCCGCTGGGGTCGGTCGAACCCAAACCAGACCGCCGCCTGCAGGGTCGGGGTGGATCCGACGAACCAGACGTCGGTCGAGTTGTTCGTGGTTCCCGTCTTTCCTGCAGCGGGAATCTCCCGTGGCAGTCCTCCGACGATTCTCACGCCGGTATGGGCCGTGCCGAAGCTCACCACGTCTTCCATCAGGTGGACGATGACCCGGGCCGAGAGGGAATCCATCACCGGGGTGCGCTCGGGTTCCGGCTCCCACAGCACCTCGCCGTCCGCACTTTCGACCCGGACGATGGGGGAGGGGCGAACCTTGGTGCCCATGTTGGCGAAGGTGGAGTAGGCTTCCGCCATCTGGATGGGGATTACGTCGGGAGCACCGATCGCGGTCGAGGGGACCCGGGGGATCTCCGTCCGGAGGCCCATGCGGCGCGCGGTCTGGGCTACCGTCTCCATTCCCACCTCGTCCTGGCCGAGCCGGATCGCGATCATGTTCACGGAGCGGCGATACGCCTCACGAAGCGTCATCGGACCGTGGAACTCGCCGCCGAAGTTCTGGGGTCGCCACTCCTCTCCGCTTCCGTCGTCCATGATCACCGGAGCATCGACGACGATGTGGGACGCCGGAATTCCGCTCTCGATCGCGGATGCGAACACGAAGGTCTTGAAGGCCGAGCCGGGCTGCCGCCGAGCCTGTGTGGCACGGTTGAACCGCGAGTGGTTGAAATTCCTGCCGCCCATCATGGCCCGAACGGCCCCGTTTTGCGGGTCGAGAGCCACGAAGAGCCCCTGGAGATATGGCGTATTCAGGCCCTCGATCTGTCCGGTTTCGTCGATGAACTCCTCATACTGGGGATGGTTGAAGCCGGGTCGGCCCTCGATCCGTTCGAAACCCCGTTCCATGGCGGCCTCTGCGGCCCCTTGCATGCGCACGTCGAGCGTGGTGTAGATCTGGAGCCCGCCGGTATAGACCTGGCTGCCGAAACGAGCCTGTACGAGCTGTCGGACCCACTCCTGGAAGTAGGGCGCGGTTCCCTCTGCCGCCCGTGCACGTTCGGTGGGGAGCGGGTGGGCCTGCCACTCCTCGACCTCCTGCCTCGCCAGAAAGCCCTCCCGTCCCATGCGATCGAGCACGAGGTTCCGTCGCTGAAGGGCGTTATCCGGGCTCCGGAATGGAGAGTAGTGGCCGGGAAGGTTCGCGATCGCCGCCAGGAGGGCAGCTTCCGCTGGATTCAGCTCCGTGGCGGCCTTGCCGAAGTAGTTCCGGGACGCGGTCTGGATGCCCCACCACCCGGGGCCCAGGTTGATCTGGTTCATGTACGCTTCGAGGATCTGCTCCTTCGTGTACGCACGTTCGAGCTCGATCGCCACCTGAAGCTCTTTCAACTTGCGTTCGACCCTCTGCTCGAAGCCGATCGTCTCGAACATGTTCCGGGCGAGCTGCTGTGTGATGGTGCTGCCGCCACTCTCGCGAAACGGCCTCCGAAGGACGAACTGGAAGACGGGGCGCAAGGGTCCTCGCACAACGGCCGCGCGGGCGACTCCCATGGGATCGAATCCCCGGTGGTCGTGGAAGCGCCGATCCTCGATCGCGATGAACGCCTGGGGCACGTAGGGGGGGAGGTCATCGATGGCCACCGGAGTACGGCGCTCGATCCCGAGCTCGCCGATGAGTTCTCCCTGGTGGCCGAAGATCTTGCTCGTCTGCTGAGGTTCCCAGGTATGAATCTGTGCGATCGAGGGGCACTCCACGCACAGGTTCTTCCACGAGCCCCACGCCAGGCCGATCCCAGCCGCGAAGAGGAAGGCCAGGGGCACCCAGACGAAAGGTCGTCCGAGCGCTCCGACGGTCGACGTCAAGAGGTTTCGCAACATAGGGAGATCGGCCTCATCCTCAGGCTTGTTTCGGGAGTGAAGCCCAGAACCTTTTCCAGAGCCTCTTAGCGTACCCCCGGTCTTTAAGCGAGGTCCCGCACCCGCGCTCACCTGTCGAGCGGATCTGTCCGGGACGCACAGGGGACCCTACTGTATTGCAGGGGTAAGGGAAAGTCGGCATCCTGGCGGACGGGCGAGCAGCCGGCCCGGGTGCACTTACGAGTCGCTGATCAAGGTGCCGCATGCCAGGCGGAGGTCCTCGTTCGCTGAGTCCAAGAAGATCTCCACCGCATACCGCTGCGAGGTGCGGAGCCTCGTTCCGAAGGTGCCGGTCCCTGTCGCGGATCCTTCAGCACCCACTTCGAGGATCGGGAAGCCACCCGGAGACGCAACAGCGTCACCGTCCTGGCTGCAGTCGCCTTCGCGGACGTGCCACCGGAGCCTCGAGTCAGGATCCGCACCTCGGAGCGTCACGCTCACCTGGGAGAGGTCGGGCTGAGACAACCCGGTCGCCGACCCCGAGACCTCCGGATCCGGCCCCACCGGTTCGACTGTCGCTTCCCAGAACGAGGTTTCAGGTTCGACCTCCGACACGCCGCACCCAGCGAGGACCCAGAGCACCGACATCCAAACCAGGAGCACACGTACCATGCTGAGAAAGGTAGTGGGTCATCCGGATGGACGACAATGCGAGCGGCCCCGATCGAGCCGGACCCGGGAAGACGAGTCCTTCGAACGTGCTCGGCCCGATGGGTAGGGCACATCCGCGCCGGGTCGACAAGCCTTGGGGGTACGAGCTGATCTGGGCGGAAACGGGCCGGTACGTGGGTAAGATTCTCCATGTGCGAGCAGGGGAGATTCTCTCGCTCCAGTACCATGAAGAAAAGGATGAGACCCTCTTTCTCCTCGAAGGAGAGGTCCGCATGTGGGTCGGGGACGATGTGGAGGGCCTGCGGGAAGTGGACCTCGGCCGCGGAGAGAGCTATCACATCGCTCCGGGGACCTTGCACCGGATGGAAGCGGTGCAGGATGCGGATATCCTCGAAGCCTCCACGCCGGAGCTGGAAGATGTCGTCCGCCTCGAGGACCGGTATGGGCGAGCACCCAAGCCCAAGGTGGATGGGTGACGGGGGGAAGTCGCGGCGCGACGCCACCGCCGCGGGGGAGGAAGTGGTGCTCGCCCTGGGCTCGAACCTCGGCGATCGGTACGAGAACCTCGAGCGTGGGCTCTCGGGCCTCGCCCGTTTCGTGACGATTCTGCGCGTCTCCGCCGTCTACGAGAGCCCTCCCGCCGGCGGTCCGGAGCAAGGCGACTTTCTCAACCTGGTGCTCGTCGGGGCCACTTCGCGGTCGCCCAGCGAGCTGCTCGAGGGGATTCATGAGGTGGAGCGAGCGGCGGGGCGTGTTCGGGACGTCCCCGATGGGCCGCGGACCCTGGACGTGGATATCATTTTCTTCGGATCGAAGGTCGTCCGTGAAGAGGATCTCACGATTCCGCATCCTCGTTGGAGGGAGAGACCCTTCGTCCGGGTCCCCCTCGAGGAGGTCGCCCCCGATTGGGTCGATCCCGAGTCGCCTCAGGGGTTGACGGTGTCGGAGCGGGTTCAGGACCGGGGGGAGGGGGACGCCCGCCTCCGCCTGTACGCCCCTCCACCTCGGCAGGCGTCGAAATGAGTGCCTGCAGAGCTGGATCCGTTGCCGGGCTCATCGTGCTCCTGGCGGGACTCCTCGTCGGCACGCATGGGTTGGTCGCACAGGTTCCGGAGTCCGGCGGGGAGACGGTGGTGCACGGAGACTCCGACCTGGTGGAGCGCACGGAGGGACTCCTTCCGATCCTCTCCGAGCGGACCGGCCTCCCGGTTCCCGACACGCTTCGCGTGGAGTGGAGCGCGCAGGAGGATGTGGATGAATTCCTCGACGAGCGCCTCCGGCAGGATTGGCCCGGGACCTCCGCGGTGGACCGAGTGCGAAGTTTCCACCACCTCGGACTCCTTCCTCCGGGAACGGATCTCATTGCTACGCTCCGGGAGGTCCATCTCGAGCAGGCGACGGGGTTCTTCGACTTCGACCGTGGCTCGATCCACCTCGTGCGGGGCCTGCCGTCGGACATCGCCGAGAGCACGCTGGTACACGAACTCGTTCACGCGCTGCAGGACGCCGCCCATCCCCTGCCATCCCTGATCGGGCCCGAGGTGGAGGAGGATCGCCGGGCTGCCGCCCGCGCTGCGCTGGAAGCGCACGCCACCCTCATCTCCGTGGACTATATGGCGGGCTTTTTGCCCGGTGAGGGGGAGCTCGACCTCACTGAGCTCGGCGAACTCGGTGCACTGATCCGGGCGGGTATCCAGGCGATGGGCGAGGAATCGCCGGCGCTGAGGGGGGCGCCCCGCTTCCTTCAAGAGGTGTTGCTCTTTCCGTACCTCGACGGGGTGGAGTACATGGAGGCGTTGTGGAGCGAGGTGGGCGAAGTCGTGGCTCCGGTCGCCGATCGGTTGCCGCCTGCCACCCGCGATGTCATCCATCCTCGTCCATTCCTTGCGAGTACCGCTCCCCGGGCGCTCCCAGGCGTTCCTGCGGTGCGCCCCGGAGGCGCTCGGGATCACTCCGGTGTTCTGGGTGCCCTGGGCACGCGTACCTTTCTGAACTTCCTCGGATGGCCCGGAGGAGACGACTTGATCGCCGGTTGGGTTGGGGATCGCTTCGTCCTGGACGGGGAGGACGATGTCGTCCGCTGGCTCGTGCTCTGGCGAAGTGAAGAGGAGGAGGAGACGTTTCGGCGTGCGGTGGAGGACCGGCAGGACTCGCTCCCGGGACCCGCCACGGTCCGAGGGGCTGTACCCGTCGAGTCGGTTGAAGGGTTCGGGACGATCCTCTGCGTGGGCCCG
This sequence comes from Gemmatimonadota bacterium, assembly GCA_007121455.1. Taxonomy (GTDB): domain Bacteria; phylum Gemmatimonadota; class Gemmatimonadetes; order Longimicrobiales; family Gaopeijiaceae; genus SKKN01. Next base: position 8,748 of record SKKN01000007.1, read on the forward strand.
CCCGGCGAGGAGGCGCCCAGCTGCGATCCGGGCGAACACTTCGCACTCGACGGGGAGCCAGGCCGATGAGCGGGGGTGATAGTAGAGAGGGCGGCGGGAGGGTGGCGGACGGCGGGCCGAGGAGCGGGAGCGATGAGGAGGGGCGAATGAGGATCACGGTCCGCTTCGGCTCCGACGCGCCGTCGGCATATGATGTGCTCGTGGGGGCGGGAATCGTGGAGGAGCTGCCGACCCTTCTGTCCGGTCTGCTCGAGGTCGACCGCATCGCGGTCATCTCGGACTCGACGGTCGGTCCACTCCACGGCGAGCGAGTCGCCGCCGGACTTCGGGCGGCCAGGCTCCGCACAGACCTCTTCACCTTCCCCGCGGGCGAGGAGCAGAAGACTCGCGAATGGTGGAGCCGGCTCACGGACGCCCTTCTTGCGGAAGGATTCGGGAGGGACGGTGCCGTGGTGGCGGTGGGTGGAGGGGTGGTGGGCGACATGGCGGGTTTCGTCGCTGCTACGTACATGCGAGGGATCCCCGTCGTGCAGGTCCCGACCAGCCTCGTGGCGATGATCGATTCCGCCGTCGGGGGAAAGACAGGGGTGGATCACCCGCAGGGCAAGAACCTCATCGGCGCATTCCACCCTCCACGCCTCGTCCTGATCGACCCGGTGCTTATCGGGACGCTTCCCCGGCCCGAGCGGTCCCAGGGGCTCGCCGAGGCCCTGAAGCATGGTGCGATCCGGGACCGGGAGTACCTTTTCGCGCTCGACTCGGAGGCCGATGCGCTCCTCTCCGGGGAGGTGGTGGCGATCGAGCGCGCGGTGCGTCGCTCCGTCCGGATCAAGGCCGACGTCGTCAGCCGAGACGAGCGCGAGTCGGGCCTTCGCCAGATTCTCAATTTCGGCCACACCCTCGGACATGCCCTCGAAGCCGCCACGGACTATCGACTCCCCCACGGATCGGCCGTCGCGGTGGGAATGGTCCTGGAAGCGCGCCTCGGAGAGCGTTTGGGGATCACCGAGGCAGGTGCCGCGGAACTCATCTCGACGAGCCTGCAACGGTTGGAGCTTCCCACGGAAATGCCCGTGCGCGTACCTCCCGAGCGGGTCACCCACTTCTTGGGGGCGGACAAGAAGGTGCGGGGCGGCCGCCCCGGATTCGTGCTTCTCGGTCGATTGGGGGAGGTGCACCCCGGCGAAGGGTGGGTGCACCGGGTTGCCGAGAAGGACGTGGCACTCCTTCTTTCCGAAGCGTTGTAGGGCGGGGGGCCGGCTTCCGCGAGCGGAGATCCCTCCCGGCAGATCAGAGGTTTTTCGATTGACGATCCTCGCTGCACCGGATATTCTCCGGGTCTCCCGCGTCCCGGGGCCGTGCCCGTGAGGGAGCCCGTCACCGGTAGTTCGACCTACCCCCCTGATGGAGGTGCCATGGCGCTCGTCGAGCGCTCCCGCGAATTCACCGTCGCACACGTTCTCGCGAGTCGAGCAACAGCCGACCCGGAACGCCCCTACCTCTTCCATGAGGACGCCACCGCCACGTTCGGTGAGATCGAAGGGCAGGCCGAAGCCCTCGCGGCTGGGCTCGGGAGCCTTGGAATCGAGGAGGGGGACCGAATCGCGATCCTCCTGCCCCCGTGCCCGGAATTCGTGGTCGGTGTCTTCGCGGCCGCGAAGCTGGGTGCGGTCATCGTGCCGCTCGATCCCAGCCTTTCAGAGACCGAGCTCCATTACATGTTGCGCCACTCGGAGGCTTCCGCGGCGCTGACGATCGAAAGCTTCCGGGGCGTAGATTTTCTTCAGCTCTTCGAAGGTCTGTTCCCGCTCCTGCCGGACCTTCAGTACCTGGTGACGGTGGGGATCGAGGACCTCTGGTACGACGACCGGATCTTCCCGTTCGGGGATCTGATCTCTGCGGGCACCGGCCGGGACTTCGAAGGTCCCCGGATCGATCCCGAAAAAGACCTCTTCGCGATCGCCTACACCTCGGGCACCACGGGCAAGCCCAAGGGCGTCGAACTGACGCACCGCAACCTCGTCTATGCGGGGAGTGCCACGGCCAAAGCCGTGGGGCTCGTTCCGGATGATCGGATCATCGGTGTCACGGCGCTCTTCCACGTCTTCGGGCTGGGTCCCGGAATCCTCGGTACAGCGCTCGCCGGGGCTTCGCTGGTCCTCCAGAGCGAATTCGACGGCGCAGATGCGTTGGATCTCGTCGAGCGGCACCGGGTGACCGTCCACTACGGTGTCCCGACAGTGTTCGCCACGGAGCTCCGCGAGCAGCGGGTCCGGTCGCGGGATCTGTCCTCCATCCGGAAGGGAGTGGTTGCGGGGGCTCCGGTGGGGGAGGGGCTTCTGAGCCGGATCCGGGACGAATTGTGCCCGGACATTCGAGTGGCTTACTCCCTTACGGAGACAGGTTCGACGGTGAGTATCACGGGGCCGGACGACGGCGCGGGAACGCGGGTCGCCACGGTCGGCAGACCCCTCCCCGAGACGGAGGTCCGGGTCCTCGAAAAAGACGGAACCCAGCTTCCGCTCGAAAGTCTGGGGGAGATCGCGATCCGCGGCCCCGGCGTCATGAGGGGATACTACCGCCAGCCGCGGGAGACGGCGGGCTCCTTCGATCCGGATGGATTCTTCCTCACCGGGGATCTCGGGATGGTGGACGACGAGGGGTACGTCCATTTGGTCGGGCGCCGGAAGGAGGTTATCATTCGTGCTGGCTACAATGTGTATCCCCGGGAGGTGGAGGACCGACTCCACGCTCACCCGGCAGTCCGGGAGGCGGTGGTGGTGGGGATTCCCGACGAACTACTCGGGGAGATCATCTGTGCCGCGGTCGTCCATATCGAGGGTGCTATCGTAACGGAAGAAGAAGTGCGGGACTGGTGCGGAACGACCCTCGCCGACCACAAAGTCCCCGATCGCGTCCGTTTCTTCGAGGAACTGCCCCTCACGGGCACTGGAAAGGTGCGCCGTGTCGAGCTCGCCCGCATGCTGCGGTCCGAGCTGGAAGGTGGTCGATCCTGAGAAGACACCGAGGCTTCCCCGACCCGTCCCACGTCCGTCCGGATCTTCCGGCTCGGAGTGGCGCAGGTGGGGAGGTCTCGCAGTGAGAAGATTCATCATCTGCGAGAGAGTTGAAAAGATATGAGTGCCCCTTACATCCGAGCCCCTCATCAGGAGGGCTCGTCGATCGACCCCGCATCCAGAGCCGCCCCAAACGCCGCCCTGCTCGTCGACTTCGACAATGTCACGATGGGGATGAGAAGCGACCTTTCGAAGGAGCTGAAGAACCTCCTCGGTTCGGACATCATTCGAGGCAAGGTCACCGTGCAGCGGGCCTACGCGGATTGGCGCCGGTATCCGCAGTACATCGTTCCGCTTTCGGAAGCGTCGATCGACCTCATCTTTGCGCCCGCATACGGGAGCAGTAAGAAAAACGCCACGGACATCCGAATGGCGATCGACGGCATGGAGCTGGTCTTCACCCGGCCGGAAATCGGGACGTACATCCTGCTCACGGGAGATTCCGACTTCTCCTCGCTCGTGCTGAAGCTCAAGGAGTACGGGAAGTACGTGATCGGGGTCGGCATCCAGGAGTCGAGCTCCGACATCCTCGTCCAGAACTGCGACGAGTACTACTCCTACACCTCCCTGACGGGCCTCCGAAAGACGACGGAGGCGACGGGGGCGCCCATCGATCCCTGGGTTCTGGTGGAAAAGGCGGTGGAGCGGATGGTCGCGCGAAAGGACGTGATGCGGTCCGACCGTCTGAAGCAGGTCATGCTCGAGCTCGACTCGGGCTTCGACGAGGGTACGTTCGGGTTCAGCAAATTCAGCCGCTTTCTCTCGGAGGCGGCTTCTCGAGGCTTGCTCCGGCTCCGGAAGCTCGAAAACGGGCAGTACGAGATCTCCCCGTCGAAGGACGGCAAGAGCGCGGCGCCGCAGAGCTCTGCACCGAAGACCTCTGGAGGGAGAGGGGCCGACGCCAAGCGCGGAGAGCCTCGCAGTCGTCCCTCCGAGTCGCGGACCCCATCCGCCCCGCAGGAGAAAGGGGGACGATCCTCAGAGAAGAAGGATGTGGCGCCGGCGTACGATCTGCTTTGCCGCGCCGTCCGGGACCTCGCGGACGAGCATGGGGCCGGGGTCAGGGATTCCGACGTGAAGCGGCGCATGCTCGCGTTCGAGTCTTCCTTCGACGAGACCGAGTTCGGCTTCTCCAAGTTCAGTCGCTTCCTCCGGCAGGCTCACGACGACGAGGTGATCGACCTGAAGAAGGGTGACGACGGCCACTACCAGGTCGCGGTTCGCGATGGCACCGCTGCCGAAGAGAAGCCCGCTGCAACCTCGTCTCCGGCCGCGACCCGCACATCGCCGGCCGAGGAGAAAGCCGACAAGGGAGCGAAGGAGCCGAAGGGTCGGACTTCTGAGCCAGAGGGCTCGACTTCACCGGTGGCCGCAGCCGCGGGTGAAGCACCTCGACTGCGGCCGCGGACGAGCTCCCGTAGGTCCGGAAAGGGCGCTTCGGATCAGCCGCCGCCGCTCCTCGAGGGTCAGGTGGTGAGCCGCAGCCGGAAGGCCGCAGCTCCCTCCGGGACCACCGAGGCGACTCCCCCCGAAGGGAAACCGGCCGCGTCGGCCCCGGAAGCCTTCGATCCGCAGGCGCTCAAGCTCCCGACCGACGCTGATTCGGTCGCTCAGTATCTGAGCAACTCCTATAAGGGGGTGGGGAAGAAGACCGCAGAGTCGCTCGCGGAAGAGTTCGGCGTCGAGCTCTTCCAGGTGCTGCACGAGACACCGCAGCGGATCGACGATGTCATACCGGCACGACGGGCCGACAAGGTGCGAGAGGGGTGGGAAGCCGACTATGAGCGCCGGAAGGCCCGCCTCGATAGGGAAGGAGCCGGAAGCGAAGGTTTGGACGAGGAGAACGGGCCTGGCGGAGCTTCGGGCCGTGTCGCCGCTCGAGCACAGGCCGACCCCAGCGCATCGGATGAAGCGGACTCCGCTACGGCGAAGTCGAGCGGAGAGCCCTCGGCCAGCCGGCGTCGCACGAGGCCCGGGCGGCGGTCTGGCCGGAGCTGAGCCGCACTCCAACTCTTCCGAACGACCCGTGCCGAGGCGCAACCCTGAGAACGCCACGCTCACAGCGTGGCGTTCTCTTTTTTCCGTCCGTCCCCACCTGGACCGAGAGGATCTCTCCGCGCCGGCGAAGGAGGTGGCTCGAATCCTACTCGGCTGCCAGATTGTCTCGACGATCGGCGGGGTTCGCACGTCCGGGCTCATCGTGGAGACGGAAGCGTATCTCGGCCCTCACGATCCAGCGTCCCACGCATCAGAGCGGATTGGGCGCACGAAGAGGAACCGCAGCATGTTTGCGGCGGCGGGCACGGCCTATGTCTACTTCACCTATGGAATGCACTGGTGCCTCAACGTTTCGACGGGGGTCGAGGGGGTTCCCTCGGCGATCCTGATTCGGGCTCTCGATCCGGTGGAGGGCGTCGAAACGATGCAGGAGAGGCGAGGTGGGCGGCCGGAGATTGCCTCCGGGCCGGCACGGCTGTGCGAGTCCCTCGGAGTGGAAGGAGGCATCGACGGTCACGACCTCTTCCGGCCTCCGCTGTTCCTCGAACCGGGTTTCGTGGTCCCAGATGAGCGGATCGGAGTGTCTGGCAGGATCGGGATCAGGAAGGCCGCAGACTGGCCGCTCCGGTTTTATCTGCGTGGACATCCGGCCGTGGCTCGGCCAAGAGACTGAGCGATGCCCGGCACAAGCACAGGCACAACACCGCGGGCCCACGTGAGGGGGAGAGCGTGAGGGATGAGTGATCCGACATGGGTGTCCGTGCTCCCGCCGGTGCTTGCGATCGTGCTCGCGATCTGGACGCGACAGGTCTACCTGTCCCTCGCCGCAGGGATCTGGCTCGGTTGGATGATCCTCGAGGGATGGGCTCCCTTCTCCGGCCTGGGCACGGCCATATCCGAGACCGTAGCAGTCCTTGGAGACACCTCGAGCGCCAAGGTGATTCTCTTCACTCTCGTGATCGGTGCCCTGATCAGCACGATGGAGAGCTCCGGCGGGGTGCGGGGATTCGTCCGGTATCTCGAAAAGAAGGACTGGGTGACAAGCCCTCGTGGTGCTCAGGCGCTGGCCTGGATCATCGGGGTGATCATCTTCGTGGAATCCAACATCACGGTCCTCGTCGCAGGGGCCGTCTCGCGACCGCTTTTCGATCGGTTCCGGATCTCTCGAGAGAAGCTGGCATACCTGATCGATTCGACCTCCGCTGCCATTTGCATCCTCATTCCCCTCAATGCGTGGGGCGCGTACAATCTCGCGATCCTTACAGAACTGGGCGTCGAGCAGCCGCTCACCGTGTTCATCCAGTCGATCCCCCTGAACTTCTATGCCATCGCGGCGATCCTCCTGGCGGGAGCGACCGTGATCTGGCGGATCGACCTCGGACCGATGCGGAAGGCGGAGGAGCGAAGCCGGAACGGCTCGCTCCACTGGCCGGAGGCTCAACCGATGATCGATGAGGAGATCCTCTCACCCACCCCGAACGATCGAATCCCCCCGAGGGCGCGCAACATGGTGCTGCCGATCCTGGCGATGGTCCTCATGATGCCGATCGGGCTCTACATCACGGGGGAGGGGGACCTGCGGGCGGGCTCGGGTGCCACGAGCGTCCTCTGGGCGGTTCTTGCTGCACTCGCTCTGGCATGGCTCCTGCTCCTGGCCCAGCGAGGGGCGAGTGTGGATGACTTGACTCGCACTGGCCTGAAGGGAGCTGGAGGGCTGGTGCCTCTGGCGTTCATCCTTCTCCTCGCCCTCGCTCTCGGAGCCGTCGCCCGGGAGCTCGGCACGGGGATTTACGTGGCGCAGATCACGGCCGGCGTTCTGGCCCCCTGGATCTTCCTGCCGCTCGTCTTTCTGGTTTCGGCGGGGATCGCATTCGCCACCGGTACCAGTTGGGGAACGTTCGCCATCATGATTCCGATCGTCGTTCCGGCAGCCGACACGATGGGGCTCGCGATCGCCCCATTTCTCGCCGCCGCGCTGTCGGGTGGGATCTTCGGCGACCACTCCTCTCCGATCAGCGACACGACGATCATCTCTTCGATGGCGGCGGCCACGGACCACATCGACCACGTGCGGACACAGCTTCCGTACGCGTTGATCGCGGGTGGAACGGCAGTGGTGGGGTTTGCGCTGGTGGGGCTCGGGCTGTAGCGGCCGACGGCTCGAGTCAGGTTTTCGCAGGGTCCGGATCGAACCTCCGGATGAGGGGTAGCCGCGCCGGGTCCAATTCGCCTGGGCCCTGATCGGCAATGGTGGAATCACGGGAATCGTACGAGCAGGGAGGAATGGAAGGTGGAGATACTGGTCTGCGTCAAGCGGGTGCCCGATACGGAAACCAGAATTCGGATCGGCGACGGTGGCCGCTCCATCGACCCGAGCGGGGTCAAGTACGTTCTGAGTCCGTACGACGAGTTCGCCGTCGAAGCAGCACTTCGGACGAAGGAAGGTCTCGGGGAAGGGGAAGTCACGGTAACCACCTTCGGGGACGATGCGTCACAGGAAACGCTCCGCTCCGCGCTCGCGATGGGAGCGAACCGGGCCGTGCTCCTCGAGGGCGCCGCGACGATGGACGGCCTGACCACCGCCAAGGTGCTCGCGACGGAGATCGAGGAAATGGATCCGCCTCTCGTCCTACTCGGCATGAAGGCCGCGGATGCGGACCAGCAGCAGGTGGGTCCGATGCTCGCCACGCTCCTCGGCCGCCCGTGCGCCACAGCGGTTGCCGAGTTCGAGGTCGCCGACGGAAAGGTGGTGTGCCGCCGGGAAGTGGAAGGGGGGACGGAGGTCCTCGAGCTGGACCTTCCGGCGGTCATCACCGTCACCAAGGGCGCGTACGAGCCGCGGTACGCTTCGCTCAAGGGAATCATGGCGGCGAAGCGGAAGCCCCTGGAGAAGAAGCCGGTCGATGTGCCCGAATCCGCACTCGTGGTGGAAGCCCTGGAGCCGCCTCCGGAGAAGGCGGCCGGACGCATCGTGGGTGAAGGCCCCGATGCGGTGGCCGAGTTGGTGCGACTCCTGAGAGAGGAAGCCAGGGTTCTCTGAGAACCCGTGCATCGAGTCGAAGATGGGTGTCGGTCCTCGAAATCCGACACCGAAAAGCCCTAAATCGGATGGGAGACGGAGACGAATGGGGAAGGTTCTGGCAGTGGTCGAACAGCGGGACGGGTCCGTGCGCTCCGGTGCCCGGGAAGTCATGTCTGCCGCGGCCCGTCTGGCCGAAGCGACCGGAGGGGAGGCCGACGCCCTCCTGATCGGCGGACCGGGCGTTGCCGGCTCGGCCGATCAACTCCGTGAATACGGAGCTGAGACGATTCGGGTGGTGGAGCACGAGGCGCTCGCAACCTACGCGGGCGAGGATCATGCTCGCGTCGTCGCAGACGAGGTCCGAGCGGGGGATTGGGCGGCCGTCCTCTTCTCAGCCACGATCCAGGGGAAGGACCTCGCGCCGCGAGTGGCAGCGCTCCTCGACGTGCCGCTGGCGCAGGATGCCACCGCGATCGAGGCGGAGGGAGACCGGTTCGAGGTCGTCCGGCCCGTGTATGCAGGCAAGGCGTTCGCCCGAGTCCGAATCGACGCGAGCCCAGTCCTGGCGTCTCTGCGGCCCAACGTCTTTCCGGCGGAGGAACGGCAGGGAGCGGGACGGGTGGAGAACGTATCCGTGGAAGTCGATCTCGCTGCCCGGAAGTCGCGGGTCGTGGAGTTCGAGGCCGCGGGTGGCGACATCCCCGACGTCGCGGAGGCGGCGATCGTCGTCTCCGGGGGGAGGGGGATGAAGGATCCGGAACACTGGCACCATCTCGAAACTCTTCGGGAGGCGCTCGGTCCCGAAGCCGGACTCGGGGCCTCTCGGGCCGTGGTCGATGCCGGATGGCGACCTCATCCGGAGCAGGTGGGGCAGACCGGCAAGACCGTCGCCCCCAAGCTCTACTTCGCGATCGGCATCTCCGGGGCGATCCAGCACCTCGCAGGGATGCGAACGGCCGGGATCATCGTCGCGGTGAACAAGGATGCGGAGGCGCCCATCTTCAAGGTTGCGGACTATGGGGTGGTGGGGGATCTCTTCGAGGTCGTCCCCCGCCTCGCAGAGGAGATCCGCATGCTCCGGGCGGAGGGGTAGCCGCTCTTCAGGGTCGCGGGTGCCCGCCCAGAAGCGGCACCGGATCGACGGGTCGGCCACGGCGCCACACCTCGAAGTGGAGGTGTGGGGCCGTGGCCGACCCCGTCATCCCGCTCAGCCCAATCACCTCGCCTCCACGGACGTGCGCTCCGGTCTGTACGTGGATCTCGGAGAGATGGGCGTAGACCGTGAGCAGTTCGCGGCCATGGTCCAGCCACACCACATTTCCAAATCCCCGCATCGTACCGCTGAAGCGAACCTGCGCCCGGGCCATCGCCCGCACGGGAGTTCCCTCCGGTGCCCGCAGATCCACACCGCGATGGATCTCTGGGAGAAAGGCTCTCCAACGGAAACCGAACGGAGAGGTCAGCGGCCCCTCCACCGGCCAGCGGGGGATCGAGCAGGCTGTGGAGGTGAGGAGGATCACCGCCAGGACCGGAATGCACAGGCGTCTCATCGATGAGGCCCGGGATCCCCATGCCATCCCGGGCCCTCACCCAGGAGAATCACTTCGACTGCCTCCCCCTGCTCCACCGCTTCTTCGCCTTCACGGATGACCGCGAGGCCGTCGGCGCGGCCGAGTGAGCTCACCAGCCCTGAGCCCTGCGGCCCGGTTCGCTTCGTCACCCAGACCCCGTCCTCTTCCCGTTCGAGCTGCACCCGGAGGAATTGACGAAACCTGGAAGGGGAGGAGAGCCGCGTGCCTGCTCGGGCGTATACCACCGGCCTCCCGATTCGCGAATGTCCTCCCAGAAGGAGGGCGAAGGGTCGCACGAGGACCTGGAAGGTGACGAATGCGGAGACGGGGTTTCCGGGTAGACCGAACACAGGAAGCGGCTTCTCTCCGGGCCGAGGGAGCATCCCGAACCCGAACGGAGTGCCGGGACGAGCCCGGATCCGCCAGAAGTCGAGACGGAACCCCATCCGGTCCAGAACTCGCTTTACCAGATCGCCCTCGCCCATGGATGCTCCTCCCACGGTGATGAGAGCGTCGGCTTCCATCCCCGCCAGGATCGCCTGCTTCAGGGCTCCCTCGTCGTCCCGCGCGATGCCGAGGGAAAGGGGCTCGCATCCCGCCCCGCGGAGCCCGGCGACCAGGGCCGGACCGTTCGAGTCGGCGAGCGCGTCACCGCTCCAGACGCGCTCGCTCTCCGTCGCGTCGATGAGCTCGTCGCCGGTTGTGAGCACCGCGATTCGGGGGGTCCGTCGCACCTCGATCCGAGGGATGCCCAGAGCTGCCAGGAGGGCGACCGTGCCACTCCCCACAGGAGTTCCGGCAGGAAGCACCTGCTCCCCCTTCTCGACATCCTCTCCCCGAGGCCGAACGTGACGGCCTCGGTCCCTGTCGTCCAGGATCATAACCCGTCCCGTTTCTCGCTCCCGGTCGGTGTCTTCCACGCGAACCACCCCGTCCGCTCCGGTGGGAACGGGTCCGCCGGTCATGATTCGAACCGCCTGGCCCCGGGCCACTCGGCCCGTCCATCCGCTTCCTGGACGGGATATCCCGACGACCGTAAGCGGTGTCGGCGCAGCTTCGGATGACCCCTCGACGTCCTCACCGCGCACCGCATAGCCATCCATCGCGCTGTTGTCGTGCCGGGGCAGGGTGAGGGGGCTGATCACGGGCCGGGCGAGGACCCGGCCGAGCGCGCTGGAAAGCGGGATTTCCTCGACCGGAAGGGATGAAGCGGATCGAAGGATCCGCTCGAGCGCCTCGTCGTAGGAAAGCCAGTCTGCCGGACGGTCTTCGAATTCCGTCATCGCCCCGGAGTCTCCTTCGGTTCGTTGGAAGGGAGAAAGCTGTCCCCGGAGGGGCCGGAGATCAGAGCCGGTACGTCAGCGCCAAAGTGAACATTGGGCTCGCCACCCATTCCTGTTCCGGAATGGGCCCGAGCTCGTCCTCGAGTCCAGCGAAGCCTCGGGGCGTTCCGAGCCTCCAGAAGTGAAGGGAGGTCTCCCCGCGAAGCCCGATCCGCTCAAAGGGCAGCCATCGAACACCCGCAGCCCCAACCCCCATGAACGCGGGTCCAAACCGGAAATCCAGCTCCGCCTCGATCGGCAGATCTTCCACATCAACGGATCGCGCGTCGATCGCCGCACCGAGACCGACCGATCCGTAGGGGCTGAAATTCCTCCAGGTTCTGGGGCCGGTCAGGCTGAATCGAAGCCGCACGTCGGCTCCGAGGACGAACGAATCCACATCCTGGAGGACCTGGTCTGCTTCATCCTCCCGGGGGTCCACGATGTGACGGGTCGTCGGCAGGCCGAAGCCGATGGCCTCGAAGGCGAGCGGCCCTCCACCGAGCTTGATCGAGTAACGCGCCCCGTACGCAACGCCCGCGTCGGGACCGAGGGAGAACCGACCTCGGTCCGACTCCATGTGTCCCGCGAAGATTCCGAACTCCTGCCGCGTGTCGATGAAATCGTACGGAGAGGGGATGACCTGAGCTTCCAGGGGGGACGTACCCCCAACGACGGTCAGGGAAAGGGCGACCAGGAGCGAACCGCGTATTCTGAGCATACTGTACCCTGTCTGGGGGTTGTGTCCCGCGACCTGAACCCGCCTGAATCGCTCAGAACGGAACTTTGATCTCTCTAAGCGCACGCGTGCGAGCCTCCGGCGGCATGATCGGCGTGCCGGAAGCTACGCGTGGGGGCAGAGAGCTTCAAGGCGAACGCGCCGTCCGCCGTGAAATCGAGCCGATTGACGACCACCGAGGGCATCCACACATTGAACCACTTCATCGGTCCATCGAACCCACCGCTCCCCGCACTCCGTTCACAGTGAGCCGCATCGAGATCTCTCCTCTTCGGATCCCCAGGTCCGCACTTTTCCTCGTATTGGGGACGATCCTCGTTCCGCTCGGGTTCCCCGCGCCGTCGCTCGATGCTCAGGACGCGGAGGTGAGGACCGAGGAGAACGTCCGGGCCGCCCCTAACGGGACGGTCCTCGGACAACTTCGCGAGGGCGCCCCGATGCACGTCTTCCAGGAACAGGGTGATTGGCTCCGGGCCGGCGTCGAAGGTTGGATCTGGATGCGGTCCCTGCAGGTGCACGGGGAGGGGGACTTCGATCTCATCGTCTCCGCCCAGGATGGCGAGAATCTGCGTCTGGAGCCGCAGGGGCGGATCATCGGGCGGTTCGAGCAGGGCAGCCTTCTGGAAGAGTTGGAGCGGATCCCCGGATGGGTACGGGTCCGGAGGGAGATATGGATCTGGCAGCCGTCGGTGGAGATGGGGGTGGCGGAAGCAGCGGAGGCAGAGAGCGAGCTCGCCGACGGCGGAGCCGAAGCCGAGGCCCTCGACGCGTCGGCTGACACGCCGCTTTCCGAGGATGACGGCGAGATCCCGATCCTTTCGAGCCCGGCCGGGGACAGCATCGGTCTGGCGAGGAGCGGAGCCGACCTCCAGATCCTCTCCCGGGAGGGGACCTGGGGGCGTGTCCGGCTCGAGGGGTGGGTTCAGCTCCCCGAATTCCAGGAAGAGGGGGTCGCAGCGGAGGCAGATGTTCAGCGGGTGTCCCCGGAGGCGATCTCCGAGGATCCCGACCGGTATCGCGCCCAGCTCGTCGACCTTCCTCTCCAGTACATTTCCGTGGAACAGGCCGAGCGCGCGCGCTCGGACGACTTCTACGAAGGGGAACCCTTCCTCTTGATGCGAGCCGTAGAGGGCGCGAGAATTTTCGTCTACGTGGCGATTCCCCCCGAACGGCTGGCCGAGGTCGACGGGCTCCTTCCACTCGAGGAGGTTCGGATCATCGGCAGGATACGGACGCCGGCCGCGTCTCTCACCGGAAGTCCGGTGCTGGACCTTCTGGAGTTGAGGCGCAGTCCGCGCTGACTCCGGCGACGGGCCGCCACCCCCGCCGGATCTGAATCTTTCGCAGCCGTGCGTCGTAGGGATCAGGGACGGGTGTCCCACTCACAGTCCCATTCGGACGAGGCGATGTACTGTAGATTCTGTGGGCAGGAGAACGACGATCCGGGGCGGCCGTGCCCATCCTGCGGCCGCGCGGATTCGGAGATGCCGACGGGGCGCTCTGTGCCTCGTGAGCCCGCTCCTCCGGTACGTCCGCTTGCCCGCTGCCCTGCGTGTGGCTTCCATGGGCAGGGTGTTCCGTATTTCCGCCGCACCTCACACGTCTTCCTTCTGATCGGTGCGACCGTCTTCACCTATGGGGTCGGTGGGCTTCTCTACTGGCTGGTGAAGCGTCGGGCGCGCGTCTGCCCCAACTGTGGGCTCGACTGGGACCGCGCATCCCGTGCACCTTCAGCGCCCTTCGAGCTCAGCTCCGGGGAGCCGGTGGTGGAAGGAGAGGGGCTGCCGAGCCCCGGGGGCACCCGGCGCGTCGTGGGGGTCGGCACGCTCCTGGTGGCCATGCTGCTGGCACTGATCGGGATCGTCGATGGCGTCGATGCGGTCCTGCTCGCCGTCGGTGGAACGCTGGCCGGCGCGGGAGCGGTCACCTTTTGGTGGGGGTGGAACTCGATGCAGGCGCGCCGGGAAGAGTTGATGTCTCGCCTGCAGAGTCAGGCGCTTCGGCTCGCTGCACGGCAGGGAGGAAGGCTGACCGTCACGGAGGTCGCGCACGAGCTCGACCTCTCCCTTCCCGCGGCTGAACGGATCCTCGTCTCGATGGAGGATGGGTTCCGGGTGCGATCTGAGGTGACGAAACAAGGTCTTCTCCTCTTCGAATTTCCGGAGCTCCTCCATCCGGGAGGAGCCCCGTCCCCGGGTGGGGAGGAAGCGGGGAGGGAGTTGCCTCGATGAGCAGAAACTCGGATCGTATGCATGCGTAAGTTCGTGGACGAGCGGGGATGGCGGTGGGATGTGATCGTGGGCCGCGAGTCGTGGGGGAGCTTGTATGCACTGTTCATTCCCGGGGCGGGAGTGACAGCCCAGCCGAGACAGGCCCTTCTGGATGCGGTGAGCCTTCAGGCCGCGAACGAGGCGATTGACACCATGCACATGCAGGAGCTCCGCCGGCTCTTCGAACGTTCCGAGCCCAAGGAAACAGGATGACCGGCTTTGCAAGCCGCTCCTGCGACGAAGACTGCCGGAGCATCACGAAAGAACTTAGGAGAAATAGGAAATGAGAGAGTTCGAGAGCCACGACGGCAGCAGGTGGAAGGCTTCCGTCCGTCAGCATGAAGGGCCTGACTACAAGGGCCGGTATCACTTTTCCGTGTGGCCGGCGGGGGGGTCGGAGGAGGAAGCAGTTCCACTCCCCGAGATTCGATGGAACAGCGAGAAGACGGCCCGTCGCACTCTGGAAAGCATGTCCGACGTGGAGCTGCGCCGGCGCCTTCGGTCCGCGCTCGGCCGGAGACCGGCGGCCTTTTAGTGGAGTGTCGCAGAAGTCACGTGAGCACCGAGAGTGTCAAAGCCCGCTCCAGGTAGGCGCGACGACGAGGCATAGCACCGCTACGACGAGGAGTATAGTAGCTCCCTCTTCGTTCCTGCGACGGGGAGTGGACGGCGCTCACCACACCCTCCAAGCGGAAGCCGGGACCCGCTCGGCCCTCACCGAGGGGCCGGCAGCGGCATTCCAACGGGTGGAGACGATCGGCGAAACCCGGCGAGCTCGGCTCCGATCTCGTCCTCGATTCTCTTGAATGCCCACGGGGATGGCACCTCGTTCCCGATGATGCTGAAGAGCACCGGCTCCCCCGATCGGGTCTGCACGATTCCGCTCAGAGCAGACGCCCTCCGGATCGTGCCTGTCTTGGCGCGGAGGTTGCCGGCGGCGGCGGTCTGATACATCCGCCGAAGCTCACGCGGGTTTCCGGCCTCCGGCAGGGTCGACCAGAATGCCTCTCCATGGGGCGACGTCTCCATGAAGTCGAGGACCGCTACGAGGTGGCGGGCCGATACCCGATTCTCCCGGGACAGCCCGGATCCATCCTCGATCTGGATTTCGGAGACGTCCAGCCCTACGACTCTTTCCAGGAAGCGCTGCACCGTCGCCCTGCCGCCGTCGAATGTGCCGTCCGCGAGAACGGCCTGGCCCAGCGCGAGAAAAATGAGTTCCGCATACAGGTTGTTGCTGCGCTTATTGACCACCTCGAGGAGGTCGAGGAGTGGAGGAGAGCGATGGACCGCGAGCACACGCGGTGCCTGCACCTCGGAACGGAAGCGAGGGGCCCACAGGTGGGGCTCGGTGGTCCCTCCCTCCGTGTCGTCGCGCAGGCCGCGGGAGCGGCCCGAAACCACGATTCCCTCCTCGAAGAGGACATTGCGAAAGACCGAGGCCGCGAACGCGGTGGGGTCGCCCACCGGGATCACCCGCCACGCCTCGGGAGCGCCGACCCGGAGGTTTCCGCTGATCTGGATCGAGTCTTCGAACCGGCCACGATCCACGATGAGCGGCCTTCCGGGTGGGCCGTCGACCGTGGTGGCATCGTTCACGATCGGAAGGTCGACCTCCTCCGGGATGGTCTGAACGCGCGCCGGAGTCCCTGGGACCAGCCCGGGCCCGACCCGCAGGGTGACCACGTTCTCGTTGAAAGAGAGCGCGGAAACCGGTGCGGAATAGGCGTTGTTGAAGTTGTTGGGATCCCATGATCCGGGAACCCCTGCTTCCTGAAAGAAGCTTCCGTCTCCGACCACGTCCCCCTCGATCCGGTGGATTCCCTGGTTGCGGAGCTCCTGTGCCAGTGCCTCCAGAGCCTCCGTGCGGCGGGAGTGAAATCGGTCGGAGAGGGCAGGGTCTCCCGTACCATACAGAACGAGATCGCCGGTCAAGACCCCGTCCTGCACCGCTCCCTCGGTGATCACGTATGTGGGAAAGCGGAAGTCGGATCCGAGGTAGTGGAGCGCGGCGGCGGAGGTCAGGACCTTCATGTTCGACGCGGGTGCGAGCGGGAGGTCCGCGTTTCGCGCGAACAGGGTATCGCCATGTTGCAGAGAAACCGCGAGGACGGCCCATTCGCTTCCGGGGAAGCGGGTGGTGGGGAGGGTCCGCTCGATTCGGCTGCGGAGGGCATCGTCACTGGATCGCACCCGGGCGTCCGCTTCGGCGTCCCGTCGGACGGTGGTGGCTGGGAGTGGAAGGCCCTCGGGAGAGGTGCCCGTGGAGGGCTCGGTCGGAGTGGCTTCGGCGAGGGGAGGAGTCGGATCGGCGAGGAAGGGCGCCAGGAGGGGCTCGCCGCCATAGGATCCCGGGAGAAGCGTTGCAGCAGTGATCAGCCCTGCTACTGCGAGGCCCGCGCTCCCCCAGAATCTGGCTCCCACGCTCACACCTCCCGCTGCTCTTCGGTTTCTTCCGGCTTCTCAGGGACCTGCGATCAAGGGGAACCTACCGGTCCTGCCTGTGCCCGACGAGGTCAACTCCAGGCCATGACGCTCGCCCCGTCATCCTCCCGGCAACCACTGCAGTAGCCCGTGAACTCCAGGCGATAGCCGGTGACCGTGAACCCGTCGGTCTCCTGGTCCAGTTCCCGGACATCCTCCGGGGGGAGGGAGCCGGGCACATCGACGATGCGCTCGCAGGAGAGGCATCGAGCATGGTGATGGGGATCCGTTCTGCCGTCGTATCGGGCACACCCTTCGCCGAAGGTCAGCTTCTGGGCGAGCCCGCAGGAGACGAGCGTCTCGAGGCTCTTGTAGACCGTTGCGAGCGAGATCACCGGTACCTGGTTGCGCACGGTGAGGAACACCTCGTCCGCGGTCGGGTGCATGTCCGTGGAGGAGAGAAAGCGGTAAACGGCCGCACGTTGCTCGGTGAAGCGGTGACCGTGCTCCTCCAAGGCGTCCCGAAGAACGTCGTCGCTGGAGAGGTCCTGCTGGTCCATGGGCGCTCCCTGTGCGCTCTCGGGATTCCTCGAACTCCCGCTTCGGCACCCGGTGCGGGGTCCGAGCCACATCCCGACGAGCTTCCCACGCGTTGAATAGAAATGCCGTTAATATAAGAAGTTAAAGGTTTCCAAAAAGCCGTGTCAACATGGATTCCCCGGGAGATGAAAGCTTGGTGGACGTGGAGCTGCGGGAGATGGCCGGAGGGAGCGCGACCGGGTTCGGTGGATCCGCGCGTCCCGGAGTCGAGACATGAGCGAAGAACGACCCAGTGGGGCGCCGCTTCTCACTTTGGAGCCCCTCGTGGAATCGGTTCGCGACGGGTTGGAACGAACCGGATGGGAGCTTTCCGGACTGCAGAAGACCACGAGTCATCAGTTCGAGGGACGCTGGGAGGGTGAGGAGACGCGAAGCGCCTACCTCTTCTTTCATCGGGAAGGCCTCCCCGACGAAGTGAGCGTCGACGCCTACCTCGACGAAACCTCCCGGGGTCTCCGGGGGAATCTGGCGCTCGTCGTCGATGCACCCCCCCTCTCCCGCTTCTCCGACGTCCCGGCGGCTCTCGCCATGCTCGCAGCCGCGGCTTCCGAGGCCCTTCCGGACGGTTACCGGACCCCCCTCTCATTCCGGGCACATCTCCGGAACGGAGTTGACGACCCGGGAGACGCCGAGGTTGAGATCAGGTTCAAGTTGCATCTCCCCCGCTCGGTCTTCCAGGCCGGTGCCTCCGCCGTGTCGGTGCTCGCTTCCACGACGGCGAGCTCCTTCGAGCGTCTTCTTGCTCGACTCGAGATCCGGGATCTTCTGCCTCCCGGAGGCGGATGAGGAATGGATCGAGCCAGTTGCCCTGCTCCTTTCAGGGCGTTTACTCTGATCTTGGGTCCTGCACCCTTGCCCCGGTCCGCGGATCGGCTCGGGCGTCGTGAACACCACCCCGGAGGTCATGCATGAGCGAGCAGCGCGGAGCCCTCGACGATCTTCTTCGTGAAGACCGGACCTTCGAGCCCTCGGACGAATTTCGCGCACACGCTCACGTCTCCGACCCGGAGGTCCACAGTCGGGCGCAGGCGGATCCGGAGGCCTACTGGGAGGGATGGGCGGAGGAGTTGCACTGGTTTCGCCGATGGGACCGGGTGCTGGAGTGGCACCCGCCGCATGCGAAGTGGTTCGACGGCGGACGGCTCAACGCGGCCTACAACTGCCTCGATCGACACCTCCAGGGTGCCCGCCGGAACAAGGCGGCGCTGATCTGGGAAGGGGAGCCCGGCGACACCCGCACCTTCACCTATCAGCAGCTGCATCGGGAGGTCTCCCTCTTTGCCAATGCCCTGAAGGGGCTCGGCGTGAAAAAGGGGGATCGAGTCGCAATCTATCTCCCGATGATTCCGGAGGCGGCGGTCGCGATGCTCGCCTGCGCGCGTATCGGCGCCCCCCACTCGGTCGTCTTCGGGGGGTTCAGCCCAGACTCCCTCGCGGACCGGATCAACGACGCTCAGGCCAGGGTGCTCATCACGGCAGACGGCGGCTTCCGCCGGGGAGATGTCGTCGCCCTCAAGGCCAACTCCGACCGTGCGCTTGACGCGTGCCCTTCCATCGAGCACGTCGTGGTCGTGGCCCGGGGATTCGGCGTCTCCCGAACGACCCGTACCCGGATGACTCCGGGGCGGGACCTCTGGTACCACGATCTCATGGCGGGTGCCGACCCTGTGTGCTCGGCCGAACCGATGGAATCGGAAGACCTTCTCTACATCCTCTACACCTCGGGGACGACCGGGAAGCCGAAGGGCGTCGTTCACACCACGGGCGGCTACATGACGCAGGTGTACGCCACCACGAAGTGGGTGTTCGACCTGAAAGAAGAGGACGTGTACTGGTGTACGGCCGATGTCGGATGGGTGACGGGCCACAGTTACATCGTCTATGGACCGCTGGCGAACGGAGCGACCATCCTCATGTATGAAGGAGCGCCGAACCATCCAGACCGCGGACGGTTCTGGGAGCTCTGTGAGAAGTACGGCGTCACCGTCTTCTACACCGCCCCCACGGCGATCCGCGCGTTCATGAAATGGGGCGAGGACTGGCCGGGTCGGTACGACCTCTCGGCCCTGCGGCTTCTGGGAACCGTCGGGGAGCCGATCAATCCCGAGGCATGGGTCTGGTACCACCGCTTCATCGGCGGTGAACGGTGCCCGGTCGTGGACACATGGTGGCAAACGGAGACGGGGGCGATCATGATCACGCCCCTTCCGGGCGTGACGCGTACCCGACCCGGAAGCGCGACGCGGCCTTTTCCTGGGATCGAAGCGACGGTTCTGGACGACGACGGAACGGAGGTCGGCGCGGGTTACCTGGCGATCCCACGTCCCTGGCCGGCAATGCTCCGGACCATCTACGGGGACGATGAACGGTTTCGTGAGACGTATTGGTCCAAATGGGATGGGCTCTACTTTCCCGGTGACGGAGCGAAGCGCGGTGCGGACGGGTACTTCTGGGTGCTGGGCCGGGTCGATGACGTCCTGAACGTCGCGGGCCACCGGATCGGCACGATGGAAGTGGAAAGCGCGCTCGTGGACCACGTCGCCGTATCCGAATCGGCTGTGGTCGGGAAGGCGCACGATGTGAAGGGACAGGCGATTGCGGCCTTCGTCACGCTTCGCGATGGCATGGAGCCTTCGGAGGAGCTGGCGGAGGAGCTTCGCGCGCATGTCGCAGAGAAGATCGGACCCATCGCCCGGCCTGAAGCGGTCCTGTTCTCGGCTGATCTGCCCAAGACCCGCTCGGGCAAGATCATGCGGCGGCTTCTGAGAGACATCGCGGAAGGGAAGGCGCTCGGCGACACCACGACGCTGGCGGACCCGGACGTGGTGGAGAGTCTTAAAAAGCGGTACGAGGAGGGGGAGGCGTAGCGGCCGCTGCCCGAGTCGGATCCGTCCTCAGGTTGCCGTTGTGGACGATCGTCCGCAATCAGCCGTCCGCGAGGGGGTCCGGGGGTGAGGGGGCGCGTTCCCGATCGGGCTTTCTCTTCACCGGCCTCGCAGGGATCCCGAGATGCAGGTGGTGAGGCTCCGTATCCCGGGTCGTCACGGCCATCGCGCCGATCATCGAATTCTCCGCCACGTGCACACCCGCGAGAACGGTTGCGTGATAGGTGATGCGGACCCGCTCGTCGATTCGCGTCGCAGGAGTGTCGATGTCGTGGGCATCGACGATGTCGTGCGTATGCGAATAGATGTTCGCAAAGTCCGCAACGCTGGCGCCGTCGCCGATCAGGATCTCGCCACGGTCGTCGAGCAGCACGTGGCGGTGGATGACCACATTGTCTCCCACTTCGAGATTGTAGCCGAAGGACAGCTTCACGAAGTGGAATGCCTTGAAGTTCTTCCCGCACTTCTTGAAGATTCGCTTGGCGAGGACCCGGCGAAACTTGACGCCCAGGTGCACGTTTTCGCCCAGCGGGCTCTTGTCGAACATCTCCCATAGCCAGATGAGTGGCTTGACCCGCGCATACCGCTCCACATCGATCTCCGAATAGTACTCGGGCTCCAGCGTGATATTTCGCGGGTCCATTTGCAGGAGGGCGATCCGTCCGGCCTCCGGAAGGCTCTCGGGAGACCGTCCGGCGAGTTCGGGGTAGTAGATCTCCGTGAGAATCCTTCGGCATAGCTCGTTGCGGTCGCAGTCGGGCCGATCGAGCTCCCGTTCGATGGATTCGAGCCATCCGTCGTACGAGGCAGCGGCGCGATCGGGAAGTGGGACGGGCCGGAGGGGCAGGAAAGCCATGAGCCTCGAAGTTAATGGGAGACGGAACGGGCCCCGCGCAGGGGCCCATCTCCTACGCAAGCACTCACTACCGTTCAAGTGCGGATGGGTTCCTGCACGGAACCTCGCCCGGGAGGGATAAATGCACGATGCGCTGAGGAACCGCCTCCTGCGGAGGATCGAAGGACTTCCGGAGGAGCAGCTCTACCAGGTGCTCGACTTCATCGAGTTCCTCGATGCGAAATACAGTGCCGCGGAGCCGCCCGAGGTGTCCGGCCTCCAGCGCTTCGCGGAGCGACTGGAAGACCGGCTCCGAAGTCGGACGGTGAGTCCGACACGACTTCGGGAGGCCTTCCAGCTCATCTCGGCGGCAGATCGGGTTCTGGGCGGCGTCTCCGAGACCGGTCGGAAGTTCCTCGAAGAACTCCAGGAGCCGTCGAAGCCTCCGGGGGACCGGGGTGGGGAGCGGACCTCCGAAAGGCCGGGCCAGGGCGATCTCTCGGGGTTGACACCCGAATCGCGAGCGGGATAACCTTCCCGATGAATCGAGGTCGGCTCCGCATCCAAGCGGGTTGGACGCCCGCTCGTCGAGGCGCATGAAGGCGCGTACGACGGGGGGGCGTACCCATATCCGGATCCTGTAGGGAGGACCCATGTCCGAGGCAGCTCGCAGTGGACCGAGGATGGACAGGGAAGGGCTCACATTCGATGACGTCCTTCTCGCTCCCGGTCACTCAAGCATCCATCCGAGCGATACCCAGATCCGCACCCGCCTCACGCGAGGGATCGGGTTGAGAATCCCTCTCCTCTCGGCAGCGATGGATACGGTGACGGAGTCGCGCATGGCGATCGCCCTCGCGAGGGAGGGCGGCCTGGGCGTGATCCACAAGAACATGACGATCGAACGGCAGGCGGAGGAAGTGGATCGGGTGAAGCGCTCGGAGAGCGGGATGATCCTCAAGCCGATCACCCTGGGGCCGGCGCATACGCTCCGAGATGCACATGGCCTGATGGCGCGGTTTTCGATCTCCGGCGTTCCCATCGTCCGGGATGGCGGGAGGCTCGTCGGGATCCTGACCAACCGGGATCTGCAGTTCGAGACCGAGCTCGACCGACCGATTGCGGATGTCATGACCAGGGAGAAGCTGATCACGGCGCCTGAGGGGACTACACTCGAGGAGGCGGAACGCACCCTGCACGAGCACCGGATCGAGAAGCTCCCGGTCGTAGATGACGATGGAAGGTTGAAGGGATTGATCACGGTGAAGGACATCGTGAAGCGCCGGCAGTTCCCGAATGCGTCGAAAGACGAGCGAGGGCGGCTGCGCGTCGGAGGAGCGGTCGGTGCGTCTCGTTCCGACCTCGACCGGGCGCGAGCCTTGATCGAGTCCGGGGTCGACGTCCTGGTGATCGATACGGCGCACGGCCATTCGGAGGGGGTGCTCCGAGCCGTAGCCCGGATGCGTGACCTGCTACCGGATGTGCAGCTCGTGGCGGGCAACGTGGCGACGAGCGCAGGGGCCGCGGCCCTCGTCGAGAGAGGCGCGGACGCGATCAAAGTCGGTGTCGGACCCGGCTCGATCTGCACGACTCGGGTCGTGACTGGAGTGGGAGTTCCCCAGCTGACCGCCGTGCTCGACGCCGTTCGGGGAACGGAGGGGCGGGTGCCCGTCATCGCCGATGGCGGGATTCGGTACTCGGGGGACCTCGTGAAGGCGCTCGCAGCCGGGGCCGATTCGGTGATGATGGGGTCGATGTTCGCCGGCACGGAGGAGTCGCCGGGCGAGAGTTTCCTCCTCGAGGGCCGGCGGTTCAAGCTCGTCCGGGGGATGGGCTCGCTGTCCGCGATGGAGGAGGGATCTGCCGATCGCTACTTCCAGGAGGGGGAGACGGACGTGCGGAAGCTCGTTCCCGAAGGAATCGAGGCGCGGGTGCCGTACAAGGGGCCGGTCGGCGATACGGTGTTCCAGCTCGTCGGGGGGCTCCAGAGCGGGATGGGGTACTGCGGAGCGGCGGATCTAAAGGAGTTGAAAGAAAAGGCGGTGTTCCTGCGCGTGACCTCAGTGGGCTTGAGGGAGTCTCACCCGCACGACGTGACGATCACGCGCGAGGCTCCCAACTACCGACTTTGATCGGCTGAGCGCTCGTGGAGTCGGGTTGTTGACCGGGCCGGGTGCCCGGCTTTATCGTGCGTCTCGTGGCAGCCGTCCGTTCGGGGCCCGACTCCGGAACGGCTTTTTGGGAGGGCGAACCATGGTCCATGTGGCGCGAGGCCGCCCGGAGTGGTTTCATCTCGGGTATCCTGTCGACTTTCGGGGGAGCAAGTGAGGAGACGGCTTCGGCGATCCAGCGCTCTGTTCGCTCTGCTCCTTCTCGTGGCGGGGTGCCGGATGATGGCACCCGAGCCGGTCCCGCCTCCACCGACCTCCCCCCTCGCCCCGGACGTCGAAGAGGATCTCGCGAGAGCCCTCGCGGGCCAGGCCCACGACGAGACGGACACCTTCCTGCCTCCTCCCCCGATCCCGGATGGGGACCCGATTCTCGATTCCGGTTGGGCGGGGCATCCGGAGTTCGAGAGCCGGGTCGAGTTCTGGGTGGAGTTCTGGACGAGTCGCGGATCGGAGCATTTCCACCGGTACCTCGAGCGGATGCATCGGTACGAAGAAGTGGTGGACCGTGCGCTCGACCAGCGGGACCTCCCCTCGAGCCTGCGCTACCTTCCGATCGTCGAAAGCGGGTACAACCCGGTCGCCGTCAGTAGGGTGGGGGCGACCGGCCTCTGGCAGTTGATGGGCCCCACCGCCCTGTACCTGGGGGTGACCGTCGACCGGATTCTGGACGAACGGCGGGACCCGGTCGTGTCCACTGAGGCTGCGCTGGACTACCTGGAGCAACTCCATCGCCAATTCGGCTCGTGGTTCCTCGCCCTCGCCGCGTACAATGCGGGGCAGGGGCGAGTAGGGCGCGCGCTGGCCGCCCACATCGATGCCGATGCCTTCGACGATGGAACGTTCATCGAGTTGCGAAGAAACCTGCCGGCCGAGACGCGCGAATTCGTGCCGCGCTTCTTCGCGGCCGCCCGTATCGCTCAGGATCCCGAAGGCCATGGATTCACCGGAATCCGTCCTCTCCTGCGTTTCGCCTACGAGGTGACCACCGTTCCGGACGCGACTTCGCTCGACGTGGTAGCTCGATCGGCCGGCGTCCCGCAGGAAGCCGTCGAGGTGTTGAACCCACAGCTCCTCCGGGGCTTCACCCCGGCGGGTCGGGAGACCCTGATCCGACTTCCCGAAGGCTCCGGAACCCGGTTCGCACAGGCCTATGCGGAGCTTCCCCCCGCCGAGCGCGTTTCGTTCATGGAGCACTCCGTGGCGTCCGGGGAGACGCTGAGTCATGTGGCCCGAAGCTACGGGGTCTCACTCGCCGACCTCCGCGCGGCCAACGCGGGCGTGAACCCGCGCGGACTTCAGATTGGACAGCGACTGGTGATCCCGCAGGGCGCGACGCCGGCAAACTCCGCGGGGTCGGCCGTCGTCGCGGTTGCCGAGAGCGATGGATCCGCGACGGGAGGAGCCGGTGGCGGCGAGCGGGAGGTCAATCACCGCGTGAGTGCGGGCGAAAGTCTCTGGGGGATCGCGCGGAGTTACGACGTGACCCTGGCCGAGCTGCGGAGGTGGAACGGACTTGGCGACGGGGCGGCGATCCACCCCGGGGATGAGCTCACGGTCCGGACCTCGGCGAGCACGGTGGTGCATCGGGTATCCCGAGGAGACACGTTGAGCGGCATCGCCTCCCGCTACGGAGTTTCTCCTCGGGAGCTCGCCCAGGCAAATGGCATCGGCCTCACGGATCTGATTCGGCCGGGAGAAGAGTTGACCGTGCCTTCGTGCGAGACTACCGCCTGTTAGAGGAAGTCTCCCGCCCCCCTCACCGATCGGCGGGAATGGACGATTCAGCCGCGCCTACCGTAGCGGAGGCGGATCCGCGCCTCATTTCGAATCGTCGGTGTCGGCGGCCTTCCAGTGACCGCTTCGGCCTCCTCGCTTCTCGAGGAGCCGGATCCCCTCGATCGACAATCCCCGGTCCCCCGACTTCAGCATGTCGTACACCGTGAGGAGGGCGACGGACACGGCTGTGAGCGCTTCCATCTCCACCCCGGTCGAGCCCCGGACCGTGGCGGTGGCGTGAGCGCGGACGCCCGGAAGTGAGGGTTCCCCGTCGAGAGTCACCTCGACAGAGACCGCCGGAAGAAGATGGCAGAGGGGGATCAGCTCTGAGGTGCGTTTCGCCGCTTGGATCCCGGCCAGTTCGCCCACGCGGAGCACGTCGCCCTTCGGCGAGCCCTCCTCCTCCAGGCTCCTGAAGGTTCGCGGAAGCATGCGGATGACTCCTTCCGCGTGCGCGACCCGGCTCGTCTCTTCCTTCGAGGTGACGTCGACCATCCTGGGCCGTCCCTCGTCGCTCAGGTGCGTGAAGCGATCGTCTGTCATGGCGCCTCCACCGTCAGGCTCCGCGCAAGATCGTGGAGGAGGCCATGGACGATGAGTTGAGGATTCACATTGCCCGCAGCCAACATGCGGGCTCGATCGACCGCATGGAGGCTTTCGGGTATCAGCTCCGGTCGGATCCGGCCGCGCGTCACGAGCTCTTCCAGGCCTGCCCGAGCGTCGCTGTTCAGGACGGAATCCGGATCGCCCAGCGCGACCACGGCCAGGTCGCGGAGCCAGCTCTCGACGAAGGAGAGGGTTTCTCCGAGGCCGCGCCCCCCGGCGGGTGGGAAGTCCAGGGAGCGGAGGAACCGCTCTCCCGGGCGAGGGGCGATGGCCGCACGTACCAGACGAAATGCCTTGCGCCTGAGATCGTCGAGCGGGGCCTCCTGTCCTGATTCACCGGGCACGAATCCCATGGCTCTGCCGATGGACCCCTGGGCGAGGGATGCGGCTTTCTTCGCGGTCTCCTCCTCCACCTCGGCGACGGTAGTGAGGAAATGTTCCACCTCCTCTCCGGTGAGGCCGGCGATGTGCACCTGGACGGAGCGGGAGCGAATTGTGGGGAGGAGCCGTTCCGGCTCGTTCGACGTCAGGATGAAGGAGGTTCCCTCCGGTGGCTCCTCCAGGCTTTTCAGAAGCGCATTCCCTGCTTCCGCGCTCGATTCCTGGGCCGCCAGCAACTCGGCTTCGGCGACGAGGAAAACCTGCCGTGTGCCCGTAGAGGGTCGCCGCTGGACCCTCCGTCGAAGGTTGCGAACCGTCCCGAGGTAGAGCCCTCTCGGCTCCTCGTGCACGGAGGCGTGGAGCGGAGAGGCCCGGATTTCCTCGAGTCGCTCCCAGCGGGCTTCCTCCAGGGCGTCGTCCAGACGCTCCGACCCTCCGGTGACGGACGGGCGCTTGAGGGGCAGGAACCAGTGAAAGTCCGGATGCTCCAGGCGAAGTTGGAGGCGACACGACTTGCACGCATCACAGGGCCCGGCCTCCCCCCGAGCTTCGCAGAGCAGGAGCTGGCCGATCCAGAGGGCCAGCCGCTGCTTCCCGACACCCGGAGGTCCATGGAGGAGGAGGGCGGTGGGCAGCTCTTCTCGATGATGCGATGCGGCAAGGGCGCGCCGTATCGCTTCATGGCCGGAGAGCGGATGCAGGTTCATCAATTCCCCCTCGGCCGGAGCCATTGGAGGGGATCCAGTGCCTGCGGGGTGCTGCCGGACAGCGGGGCTCGGACCTGGAATTCGATGTGCGGACCTTCCGGAGTGGAGCTGCCTCCCACGGTTCCCACCACCTGCCCCGTCTGCACGGGCCGTCCCTCTATCACACCGATGTCCTCGAGGTGGAGATAGAGCGTATAGAACCCTTCCCCATGGTGGACGATCACGGTGGGCCCGTACCCTTCGAAGGGGCCGGCGAGCACGACACGTCCCTTCCGAACCGCCTCTACCGGGGTACCTCGCGCCGCCGCGATCCCGATCCCGTTCCACCGAAGGGCCGTGCCGTCCGGACCTTCGTTCCGTCCGAACCGATAGATCAGCTCCCCCGTCACGGGCCAGTCCAACGTCCCCATGTCGTCTGTGGAGAGGGTGCTCGGCGCCTCCCGGCTCGTTCCCGCCAACTCTCGCCTCCGCTCTTCCTCGATTCGTCGGCGGTCCAGGTCCCCCACCAGATCCTCCAACCGGACCTCGTCTTCCTCGAGTTGCTCGAGTCGGGTCGTGGCCTCCCGCTCCCGGCTGCGGAAGGAGGCGAGCGTTCGCTGATGCTCCTCCTCCACATGGCGGAGCTCCGCGACCTCCCCGATCTGAAACTCGCGGAGGCGATCGAGCTCGGCCAGATTCGCTTGCAGCTCACGATCCTGCTCGACGAGCTCCCATTCGAGCTGGCTCACGTTGCGAACCAGGACCTGGTCGTTGGAGGCGACCAGCTCGAGGTAGCGATACCGATTAAGAAGGTCCGTGAAGGAGTCGGCCCCGAGCAGCACCCGCACGGTGTGAAGGGGGCCTCGCTTGTAGATGTCCCTGAGGCGGCGGCTCAAGATCGCGTTGCGCTCGCGAAGCTGCTCGCGGGCTCGGACCAGATCCGCGGTATTCTGCTCGGTTTGTGCCGTGATCGCCTCGATCTGGAACTGGATCTCCTCGAGCACCGACCGTGACGTACTGAGCTGCCGCTCGATGTTCCGGAGTTCATCCGAGACGTTGCGCACTCGAGATCGGAGGGCGGCCATCTCCTCCTGAAGGCGCGAGCGTTCCGTTCGGATCTCCTCGAGGCGACGCTGGCTGTCCAGGATTTCCCGCTGGACGTCGACCGTGGGCTCCTGCCCCCGGAGCTCGACAGGGGAGAGCGGAAGGAGTGAGAGCAGCGCGAGCAGCAGGAGCCGGGGAGCGGTTTCGCGGAGCTTCCACACCCTCACACCTCCCGCAGGTACCGACGGACAGCGAACGTGCTCGCGACGAGGCCAAATCCGCCCCCGACGAGAACTCCGAAAAGCACCCACTCGGGAGGCAGCCATTCGAGCGGAAAGATCAGGCTGTAGACGGCGGCGTAGGCAGAATACGTGAGAAGGACCGCGAAGAGGCCTCCGACCAGACCGGTGAAGAGCCCTTCGAGGAGGAAGGGGCGACGGATGAATCCGTCCTTGGCGCCGACGAGGCGCATGACGAAGATCTCCTCCCTCCGTGCAAAGATTGCGATCCGGATCGCAGTGGCAATGATGAGCGCGGCCACGAGCGCGAATCCGGCGCCCAGGACGCCCGCCGTGATCCCCGCCATGTGCCGGAGGAGGAAGAGGCGCTCGACCCATTCCTCTCCATAGCGAACGTCCTCCACGAAGGGGTAGAGGCCGACCTGCTCGGAGATGCGCGCGACCGTTTCCGGGTCCCGGTTTCCCGGCACCAGAGCGAGTTCGAGTGAGGCGGGAAGGGGATTGAACTCGAGGTCGGCGAAGAGCTCCTGGAACTCGGACATTTCCTGCCGTGCCTGGATCAGCGCGTCGTCCTTGGAGACGTAGCGTACCCGGTCCACCTCGGGGAGCGCGGTCAACTCCTGCTCGGTGATGGCAAGCTCTTCGGACCGGACGTCGTCCCGGAGATAGGCGACGACCTCCACGCGGTCCTCGATCCGGTCGAGCGTCAGGTGGAGGTTGTGTGCGACGAGTCCGAAGAGGCCGACGACGAAGAGGGCGAGCGCCACCATCGCCGCCGAGAGAGCGGTGAGCAGAGGGGCGCGCCGGACGGCTGCGAATGCCTCACGCAGGGCGTGCATCAGGACACCGCCCCCGAGTCGTAGGCGAGCCGACCTTCGTTCAACTCGAGGACCCGTGCCCCCGGAAAGCGTCGCACGAGGTCAAGGTCGTGCGTGGCCATCAGGACGCACATGCCGCTCGCATTGAGCTCGTGGAAGAGCTCGAGGACTCCGCGGGTCGCTCGCTCGTCCAGGTTGCCTGATGGCTCGTCCGCCAGGAGCACCAGCGGCTCCGTGGCGAGGGCGCGGGCGATCGCCACCCTCTGCTGCTCCCCTCCCGAAAGCTCGTGCGCACGGGACCCGGCCTTGGACGAGAGCCCCACCTTCGAGAGAAGCCGTTGCGCGCGGGGGATGAGCTGGGGTCGTGGCGTGCCCGTCACCTCGAGCGCGAAGGTGATGTTTTCCAGCGCGGTGCGGGAGGGGAGAAGTCGGAAGTCCTGGAACACCATCCCCACCCTCCTTCGCAGCTTCCAGACCTCTCGCTCGGAAGTGAGGGCGGAGGAGAAGCCGCTGACCCGGACCTCACCTCCAGTAGGACGGTGCGCCATGTGGATGAGTCGCAGGGTCGTGCTCTTTCCCGAGCCCGAGTGACCCGTCAGAAAAGCGAACTCCCCCTTCCGGATGTGGAAGGTGACCTTTTGAAGGGCGGGCGGACCGCGCTTCGGAAAGTCCTTGGTGACGTCAGCGAGCTTGATCACGGGCAGGTAGGGCGCCGGGGAAGGGGTCCGGGAAAGACCTCCGACGGCGGAAATCTACCTCGGGGTCCTCGCCCTGTCAAAGCGGGATCGAGCGAGTCGAGCCGCGAGCTCGATCGCCTCGAGCGTCGAGGTCGGGTTCGCCTTTCCCGTGCCGGCCAGGTCGAACGCGGTGCCGTGATCGGGCGAGGTGCGGGGAAGGGGAAGCCCGAGTGTCGTGTTGACCCCTCCCCCGAAGCAGACGGTCTTGAACGCGGCCATGCCCACGTCATGGTAGGGGGCGATCGCGGCATCGAACTCCCCGTTGATCGTTCGGCGGAATACGGTATCCGCCGGGATCGGGCCTGCCACGTCGAGACCTTCCGCGCGAGCTCGCTTCACCGTAGGCTCCAGGATCCGCTCCTCCTCGTCGCCGAAGAGCCCCCCGTCCGAGGCGTGTGGGTTCATCGCGCAGAGACCGATCCGAGGGGTATCGATCCCCCAGCCCCGGCGCAACTCTCCGTCGAGAAGGTGCATCTGGTCCAGGAGGAGGTCGAGGCTCATCACGCCGAAGAGATCGCGGAGCGGGAGGTGGGTGGTCGCGAGGAGGACTCGAAGCGGAGGTCCGAGATCGGTCTTCTCGGCACACATGAGCATGCCCACCGTGCGGGTCCCGGTCAGGTCCTGCAGCAGTTCGGTTTGGCCGGGGAAATCGAAGCCGGCAGCGTGGAGCGCGGGTTTGTGGGCGGGACCCGTCACGATCGCATGGATCCGTCCTTCCTTCCCCAGTGAGACAGCGGCCCGGATCGCTTCGACGGTGACGGCTCCCGCGCCTCGCTCCGTGCCGTCCCAGGGCCCGACGTCAAGAAAGGGAAGGCCTTTCGCTTCCGTGCCGAGGGGACCGACGATCAGAAGCTCCCCAGCCTCTCTCCCGCTTCGGTCGAGATACATGTGCGCCGCCGTCGCAGTGACCTCCGGTCCGATACCACGCGGGTCTCCGACGGTGAGGGCGAGGCGCGGGAGCCGGGTACTGGAGGGATCGACCTCGCCCGGCGAGGTCAGAACCGGATCTCCACGTACGTACGATTCCGGAGGTCCTCGAGGATCCGGTCCTCCAGCTTCTCCATCCTCAGTCGTTCCCGCACCTGCTCCCGCACGTCCTCGTAGCTGAACGTGCCTTCGTCCCGGACCTCCACGACCTCAATCACCGACAGCGCGAGCTGGCCCTGAAGCTGGAACTCCACCGGTCCCAGCAGCTCACCCGCGGATGCACCCCGAAGCGCCGAGGCCAGCCCTTGCGGAAGCTCATCGAGTTGATCCACCGGGACGGAAAGAGAATCCGGAATGCCGCTGCCTCCGTGTCCCCGTGCGAGCTCGCGCATCGACTCTCCTGCGTCGGCACGCTCGCGTACCTCTTCAGCCAAACGCTGTGCCCGCGTGACATCCTCATCCACCGCATCAGCGCTGATCAGGATGTGGTGGATCTTCCGTTCCGGCCCCCGGACCCGCTCCACCTTGATGATGTGCGCACCGAACGCGGTTTCGACCACCTGGCTGATCTGCCCCTCACCCAACGCGAAGGCGGCGTCCTCGAATTCCGGGACGAGCCCATCTCCCCGTCGGTGCCAGCCGAGATCTCCTCCCTGTGGCCGTGAACCCGGGTCCATGGAATGCTGGCGCGCGAGGTTCGCGAAGTCCTCTCCCCCCCTCAGGAGGTCGAGGATCCGCTCGGCTTCTTCCCTCGCTTCGGCTCGGGCGGACTCGGATGCCTCCGGCTGAACGATCACCTGACGGAAGGAAATCGTCGCCGGCCTCTCACCGAACCGCTCGCGGTTCTCCTCGTAGAACGCGCGAACCTCGTCCTCATCCACCGCGATCTGGCGAGCGCGGTTCTGCTGGCGCTCGAAGTAGCTCTGGAAGAGCATCTGCTGGCGGATCTGGTTCCGGATCTGGGAGCGGAACGCCACGAGCCCCAGCCCCTGCTCCTCGAGCGCGGAGCGAAAGGCCGCCTCCCCACCGAATGCCTGAATCCGCTCCTGGACCGTCTGGTCCACGGCATCCTCGAGACGCTCCTCCGGGATCACGATCGTCGTGTCCTGGATCGCGGCGTGGAGGATGAGCTGCTGGTCGACCAGGTCGTCGAGGATCGAGCGCCTCATGCTTTCGAGTTGCCGGGGGTCCGACGGCACCTGGAACCCGCTGGCCTGCATCTGAAGGATTTGCTCATCGATCTGTGTGGCCAGGATCGCGGAGTCTCCAACGACTGCCACGACACGGTCGACGAGCTCTCCACGCGCGTCTGCCATGGCCAGACCCGGCTCCTGGGCCGAGACGGAGCCGGCGGTGCCGAGGACGGCGAAGAGGAGGAATGAGGTGGCTCGCCTGAGAGGCTTCACGATTTCCAGGGGTGCGAGTGGAACAGGGCCCTCCACCGACGATCGTATGCAGGGCTCGCGTTAGGTGTAAACCTCCTCGGGAAGAGGGGTTCCCGACCGAATGGCCGGGCAGGAAACCCCTCTCGCCCTTCCGAAGGGCGGCTCCGAGTGGAGGGTCAGCTACCTTCGGGCACCTCCGGCGCAGGAGCTTCCTCCGGCACACCGGATCCGGGGGGAGGAACGATGTCGCCCGGCGCCGCTCCCGGCGCTCCGGCGTTGCCTCGGATCTCGGCGAGTCGCGCCACGACGTCGGAGATCGATTCCTCTCGCATCTCCGCGCCGAATTGACGGCGGAGGGGCACGCTCAGTTCGGCCATCGGGATCACATTCCGTTCCCCGGCGAGGATTCCTTCCATCAGCTCGCGGACACTTCGTGCCACAGCCTCCCGGTCGGATTCTCCATCTCGAACCTCGATCTGGTCCAACCCCAGGAGCTGGGCAGCCTCGATATAGTTCTGCACGAGCTCGCTTCGGATCTGTTGCCGCTCCTCGTCGGGAACGGTGAGACCGAGACGTTCCGCCTCGGCCTTCAGAAGCTGCACCCGCGTGAGATTCCTGAGCATGGCCTCCAGTTGAGCGTCGGGAGCCGCCGCGATCTGTTCCAGGATCCCTTCGGGCTGGCCGGCGACGAACCCCCGGAAATCCGCGGCCGTGAAGCTTCCGGTCTCGTAGGTGGCGAGGGCTTGGCGGGCGGCACGACCGGACAGACGGCTGTCGGGCCGCTCTGCGAGTTCGCGTACCACGTCGAAGGCATCATCGGCGACCTGAATGTTCGCCGGCTCTTCGAGTTCCGCCACATAGATGGATTCCGCTCGCATGAGGCGGGTCATCCGGAGCTCCTCCTCGAGCTCGCCCCGTACGTCTTCGAAGTCGGGAGTGCGTCGCTCCTCCACCCGGATGATGTGGAGACCGAAGGGTGATTCCACGATCTCGCTGATTTCACCGGGCTCGAGGGAGAATGCCGCCTCCTCGAACGGGGGCACCATCATCCCCCGGCCGAAGAAGCCGAGGTCTCCCCCGTCTTGGGCGCTCCCCGGATCGTCACTGTGCTCCTGAGCGAGAGACGCGAAGCTCTCACCGCCCATGATCCTCTGTCGAAGCGACTCCGCCGCCTCCCGGGTGCGTTCACGCTCCGCCGGATCCGCTCCCTCCGAGATCCCGAGGAGAATGTGGCGTGCCCGGACCTCCTCCCCCGGTCCGTCTTCCTCGAATGCCTGCCTGAGATCGTCCTCCGAGATCGCGGTATCCGCCTGAATCACCTCGTCACGGAGCCGGAAGACCAGCTCCTGGTCGAGCTGCTGACTCATCAACGGACCGAGTTCGATCTGACCCAGGGTAGGATCCCGAACGAGCGCGACTCCGAGAAGCGTATAGTCCATCCAGAGCTCACCCAGGGCCGTGACCACTTCGGGGGAGTTCGGGAGGTCCTCCGCGGAAGCGAGGAGCTGAGCAGCTTCATCCACGGTCAGGTGGAGATCGCCGGCCGTGGCCAGTACGTCCCCATCCGGGCGGTGGGTGTCGCCGCACCCCCCCGCGCCGACGACGAAGGCGAGCGCGACGAGCCCGATCACGGTGCGGACCGACAGCATCTTCCTCAAGACGACTCTCCTATGGTTCATGCTTTTCAAGCTGCCTCTCGGCGCTTCTCCGCAAGAGCGGAGAGCGCACGGATCAGTGTGGCGGTCAGGGGCTCGGGTCCCGCCTGCTGAAGCCCGAGCGAAAGCGGCTCCATGCGGCGGATCGTCACCTCCACCTGTCGGTCGCGGAAGGGCCGGTCGAGCGCCGAGATCCGCGGGATCGCTCCAGGGCGGAAGGTGATTCGGCCTTCGCGCTTTCGCACGAAAACCCGCTCGACCCCGAGGGCCTTCCCCACGATCCGGAGCTGGTGAGCCTCGAGGAGTCGCTCGGCCTCCTCCGGAAGGGGCCCGTAACGATCTTCCAGCTCTTCCGCGAGGTGGAGGATCTCGGTTCGGTCTTCGATCTTCGAGAGCCGACGGTAAAGATGCAACTTCTGGCTGGAGTCGGAAACATAGGTGTCCGGAAGGTAGGCCGATCCCGCGAGGGAGATCTCCGGTTCCGGGAAGCTCTCGATGCCGGCCCTCCCTTCCTTCAACTTTCGGATCGTGTCCTCCAGCAGCCGGATGTACGTGTCGAGCCCGACCGCATGGGCGAATCCCGATTGGCTCGCACCCAGGAGGTTCCCGGCGCCCCTGAGCTCGAGATCCTTCAGCGCGACATGGTATCCGCTGCCGAGCTCCGTGTACTGCTCCAGGATTCGGATCCGCTGCTTGGCCTCTTCGGTTACATCCTCCGGGACGATCAGGTAACAGTAGGCCCGACGGTCAGAACGCCCTACCCGCCCGCGGATCTGGTAGAGCTGAGACAGGCCGAAGCGGTCCGCCCTGTCGACGATCAAGGTGTTCGCATTGGGCACGTCCAGCCCATTTTCGATGATCGCCGAGCAGACGAGCACGTCGATTTCTCCCTCTACGAACGCGCGCATGGCGAAGTCCAGCTCCCGTCCGGACATCTGACCGTGCGCCACCTCCACGGTGGCGTCGGGGGCGATGCGTCTGATCCGCTCCGCGACGGTGTGGATCGTCTCTACACGGTTGTGCAGGAAGAAGACCTGACCCCCACGATCCATCTCCCGTCCGATCGCTTCCTGGAGGAAGTGATCGCTCCAGGGAATGGCTTCGGTGAGCACGGGAAGCCGGTCCCGGGGTGGGGTCTGGATCAGGGAGAGGTTTCGGATTCCAGCGAGCGAGAGCTGAAGCGTCCTGGGGATCGGCGTCGCAGTCAGGGTGAGGACATCCACGGAGGTCCTCATCTTCTTCAGACGTTCCTTGTGTTGAACGCCGAAGCGTTGCTCCTCATCCACGACGAGCATGCCGAGATTCTGAAAGCGCACATCGTCCGAGAGGAGACGGTGGGTTCCGACTGCGATGTCGACCGCACCCTCCGCGATCCCGAGGAGGATCTCCTCCTGCTCGGCGGCTGTTCGGAACCGGCTGATTCCCTCGACCCGGACCGGGAAGTCCGCCAGCCTCTCCTCGAAGGTCCTCCGGTGCTGCTCGACGAGCACGGTGGTGGGAGCGAGGACCGCCACCTGTCTTCCGTCTTGGACCGCTTTGAACGCGGCGCGGACCGCCACCTCGGTCTTGCCGTACCCGACGTCGCCGCAGATGAGTCGGTCCATGGGGCGGGACGCCTCCATGTCGCGCTTCACATCCTCGGTCGCAGTCCGCTGGTCGGGCGTGTCCTCGAAGAGGAATGCCGCCTCCATTTCCCTCTGCCAGCGGGTATCGCGAGAAAACGCGTGACCCTCGGCCATCTGCCGGTCGGCGTAGAGCTCGAGAAGCTCGGTGGCCATCACCTCGATCGCCTTTTCCGTCTTCTGGCGCAGGTTCTTCCACCGCTTCCCCCCGATTCGATGGACCGCGGGAGGCTCGGTATCCTCGCTTTCTCCCACCCACCGCTCCACCAGGTCGAGCCTGTGGACGGGGACCCTCAGGATCTCGCCTCCGGCGTACTCCACCGCGAGAGCCTCCAGCTCCTCTCCTACGACTTCGATCCGCTGGAGGCCGAGGAACTTGCCGATCCCGTGATCCATGTGGACGACGTAGTCACCGGGCGTAAGCTGCGCGAGGCTCTCCAGGGAGACCGCTCCCTGGAAGCGACGGCGGTTTCCGAGCCGGCGGGATCTCCGGAAGATCTCGTGGTCCGTGAAGACACGGATCGGCGGATCCGCTTCCGGCAGGGTGAAGCCCTCCGCGAGGGACCCAATCGCGAGGGTGGTTGCCGAGCCGAGGTCTCCTGCCTCCTGGAGGATCTCCTCGAGTCGCTCGAGTTGGCCGTCGTTGTCACAGAGGATGAGGGTCGACGCGCCCTCACCCGCACCCTCCCGCAACACCGCCCCGAGCCGGTCCATCTTCCGGTCGATGGCGGGGGGGAGCGATCCGTGCAGGTCGACGGCTCCGCCGGACCCGGATCGAAGAAGGACACGAGGGAACGCCATGAGCCGATCGTGCGCCTCGGCCGGGGGAAGGGATACCGTCTCCGGTTCCGGCACCTCCTCACCCCGGTCCCGGCGCTCGCCGTGGAGGCGAGTCACCTGGCTCCAGGCGCGCTCGAAGACCTCCTTCCAATCGACAGGCCCCAACTCGACCAGAAGGGTGTCGCGGGGGAGGAGCTCGGCGACCGACAATGGGGTGCTTCCCTCTCGGCCACCACTTCCACGGAGATCGGTCGGCAGGATCTCCACACCGGAAAGCTCCTCGGTGGAGCGCTGGTCGAGCACGTCGAAGAGCCGAATGGAGCTGATTTCATCGCCCCAGAACTCGATTCGCACGGGATCGGGAAGCCCGAGCGAAAAGATGTCGACCAGCCCTCCGCGCACCGCGAACTGGCCGACTTCCTCCACCATCGCGACCCGGTCGTACCCCCGGGCCTCCAGTTCGGAGAGAAGGTCCTGGAAGGGGATCTGCATCGCCACATCGAGGGAAAGCTGCATGTGGTCGATGGCCTCGGAGAGGAGGAACCGCTCCTGGAGGGCTCTCGGCGTCGTCACGAGGAGGCGTGATTTGCCGGAAAGCATCCCCTCGAGTGCCTCCACGCGAAGCCCTCGCACCTGAAGGTGATCGTCTTCGGAGTCGAACGGGAGAGATTCCCGTTGAGGGAAGATTCGCGATCCTCCGTTGCCGAGCGCTGTGGCCAAATCGCCTTCGACGGCGCCGATCCGCTCCGGCTCCGGAACGACGACGGTGATCACCCGCCCGGGAAGACTCTCGTGGAGAGCGGCCGCGAGCACCTGGGGGAGGGATCCCGGAGCCCCGCCGACCTCCATGCACTGGCCACGCCCGGGCACACGTTCCCGAATCTCGCGAAAGGCCGGGAGAGAAAGGAGTGAACGTACGATCAGGTGTTGGTTGGTATGCGACACGTGGCTTCGATGGGTTTCGGATCGATTTCCGGGTCCTCAGGCGCACGGGCGCCCGCCCTCGTACGCCCCTCTCGCCGAATCAGTCCGCCGAGATACCCCCGGCATCCCGAGTCCGGTCCCCCGCGCCGGAAGCGGCCACTCGCCCCTCGATCAGGAGGAGAAGGAGAGCTGCGACCAGGAGAACCTTCCACGGCTCACTCGCTGTGCCCGTGCCGAAGGCGGCTCGCTCCCACGCGTCGGGCTCATCGAGGACGTAGAGGTCTGGAGTCAGGCGCTCGGAAAGCTGCTGGGGGTCGAGGGGGGAGAGGCGGGATTCCTCGGGAGGAGCGTTGACGGCTGCAAGCGCCACGATCGAATCTCCCTCGAGGATGGTGTGGATGCCCACGTGCGCGGTTTCGACGAAGCGGTGGGTGTCGTCGATCGCCCGCTCCGCGCCGCTCGGGAGGTAGAGGTGGGTTGCGCCACTCGGGGTGGCGAGGGGGTCGCCGGCGTGGAGCATCGATACCGTTCCACCCCCGGCCCATCGGGCAGTGACCCAGTCGACGAAGGGGATGAGGACCGCCCGAACCGGAAGGTCCGATGCCTCCTCTGAGAGGGGCGATGCCAAGAGGAGGTAGGGGCCCGCCTCGGTCTCCCCCGTCACGAGCCAGGGGCTCCCGTCGGACAACGCCACGAGCGTCTCACGTGGATGGGCCTCCCCCCTCGGCTCCATCCGGTAGCGCCTGCGGACCTCGAGACCTTCGATCGCGACAGGAATGCCGACATCGGCGACGGACCAGAC
The DNA here is from genome assembly GCA_007121455.1 of Gemmatimonadota bacterium. Classification (GTDB taxonomy): domain Bacteria; phylum Gemmatimonadota; class Gemmatimonadetes; order Longimicrobiales; family Gaopeijiaceae; genus SKKN01. Next base: position 46,044 of record SKKN01000007.1, read on the forward strand.
GCTCTCACTTGCTTCCACTCCGAGCGTCCACGGGATGCCGGCGGCGGAGAGGGCCCGGTTGAATGCCGGGAGCCGGGCCGGGTCGGAGGGGGGGAGGAGGAGGAGGGGGGCTTCGTGGGTCCACTCTTCCTGCGCCGCGGCGCCCGCGAGGACCACGAGATTCGGCTCCTCCGCGCTCGTGTGGCGGACTCGACCCGCACCGTCCAGGACATCGAATGCCTGTTCGAGGAAATACATGTCCTCGCCCTCCGCCGTGACGACCGGTGGCTCCCTCACCCGGAAGACGAAAAAGGATCGATCATCCTCCGGGAGTGCATCGGGATCCATTTCGAGATGCCCCGACACCCAGCCCGTCTGGAAGGGCCCGAGCGGCAAGGTCACGGACCCATCGGACTCCGATTCCGTGGCGGCCCGCACCTCTCCATCCACCACGAGCCGGACCTCGATCGCTCCCACGGGGTCCGTGCCGGACGTCGCGACCCGGGCCGTGATCTGGGTTCTCTCACCGGCGATGGGCGGAAGGCCCCCGCCCACGAGGACGTCGGAGAAAAAACGGTTCTCCGGAGCGTGCTCCGCCGGCTCGGATGCGAGAACCCTGGTCCCGGGCGGCAGATCCAGCGCCGTCCCCTCCGAGAGTGCGCCCGTTTGATAATCGGAGAGGACGTGGAGCTCCCGCGCCGGCTGGCTCGCATCGGTCAGGAGCCGGCTCGCTCGTAGAAGCACCTCGTCGAGGGAGCTCCGGGCATGGCTCACCTCGGTCTCGTCGATCCGGATTCGCGCTGCAGCGGGCTGGAGGGGGAGAGCGAGGTCCCAGGGCTCTCCGGCCCGGAGGACCCAGATCAGATCGTCCTCGGTCGCACGATCGACTACACGCCGGGCCGTCTCCTTCATCCAATCAAGCCGGCGTCGATCGTCCTCGATCACTCCCGAACTCAGGGAGTTGTCGAGGACGAGGGCGACGGCCGTCGGCTCGTGGACTCCTCCGGGCAGGGGGAGGAGCAGACGTGCGGCGGCCAGGGTCACGGCCGCGACGATTCCGATCCGGAGAAAGAGGAGGAGGAGCTGCTGGGCCCGGATCTGCCGTGCGTGCTCACGTGTGGCTCGGTGGAGGTAGCGAAGCGCCGGAAAGACGACCCGGCGGTCCCGGTCTCGCTTCAACAGGTGCAGGACGAGGGGAATGGCGGCTGCCGCCCCGAGCAGGAGGAGGAGGGGGCTCAGGAATCCCATCAACCCAGCCGTTGTCGCTTCTGGAGGTATCGCCGGAGTGCGGAGGCCAGCGGCTGCTCGGTGCCGATCACTCCGTACTCGATGCCGTGCGGGCGCAAGGCCCCTCGCCATTCTGCGACGGCCTCGTTCACGGCCGACCGGTATTCGGAGCGGACGTCGGGCACGTTCACACCCATCTCGTCCCCCGTTTCGGGGTCGAAGAAGCGTACATCTCCTCCGGACGGAAGATCCCGCTCTCCCGGATCCAGGAGGTGGAGGACGATCACCTCATGTCCCCGGTGGCGAAGGAAGTGCAGTGCCTGCCGGGTCGGCTCCGCCTCCAGGAGCAGGTCCGAGAGGAGAATCACGAGACCGCGCCTGCGCAGGCGCAGCGCCGCCTCTCGGAGGGCACCCTCCGCCGCGGTGCGACCCCCCGATTCTGCAGAGGTCAGCGTGAGCAGGAGCTCGCGAAGCTGCCGGGGTCCACCTCGGGGCCGGACATGATGACGGATCTCTTCGTCGAAGGCGACGAGCCCGACTTGATCGCCTTGCCGGATCAGGGTGTGGGCCAGGGCCGCCGCCAGATGGCTCGCATACCATGACTTCGTGGGCAGCTCGCCGGGGTTGGAGCTCCAATCCATCGATCCGCTCAGATCGAGGAGGAGGTAGGCCCTGAGGTTCGTCTCCTCCTGGAACCGCTTCACGTAATATCGGTTGGAGCGCCCGAACATCCTCCAATCGATGTAGCGGAGGTCGTCGCCTGGACGGTACGCGTGAAGCTCCGCGAACTCTGCGGAAAAGCCCCTGTGCGGCGAGCGATGGAGCCCGAGAAGGAAGCCCTCCACGACGCGCCGTGCGATGAGCTCCATGTCGCCCAGCTTTGCGAGGGAGCCCGGGTCGAGGAGGTCGGCGCGCCCCGGGTTTGCTGTCGGGGCTCGGGCGTATGGGTCGCTCATCGATGAAGGTTAGCCCGGGGCCTGGAGGGGAGCAACGGCGCGCTCCCTGTCCCATCCGTAAGGAGGGCCCTGTCCCTCGCAGAGGACGCTTCCGACGGATGAGCCGCTTGCGGAGAGGGAAGGGAGCGGAAGAGCTCGGGCCCTCCATGGACCGAACCACGGCTTCGGAGTAGGAGCGGGGCGCCACCGCCCGACCGGTGCCGACTTCGGGCACGGTCTCTGCAAAGCCAAGAGAGTTTTTCAACCGTTGCAGGAGGTTCTGGATGCTCGGTCGACCAGGACGCTTGATCGTGGTCCTCGTCGTGACGGGACTCACGTCCCCGTGCGTAGCCTCGGCGCAGACGGACCCGGCCGGCATCCTGGAAGCGCGAATCTGGATCGACCGCGGGATGGAGCCCGTCCTCCAGGAAGGCGAAGGGGTCCGCGTCTACTTCCGTGTTTCGCATGCGGCCTATCTGACGGTCTTCCATATCGACACCTCCGGCCGGGTTCGGCTCGTGCTGCCTCATGGCCGGGAGCAGGAGCGCCCTGCCCGCGCGAAAGCGGACTACCGCCTCCTCTTCCCCGACGGAGCACATTGGGTCGTCAGAGACGAGCCGGGCGTGGGGTACTTCTTCGTCGTCGCGTCGAACGTGCCCTTCGATCTCGGAGCCTTCGAGTTCCGGGATCGGGTCGGATGGGACCTCTCGACCGTACAGCAGCGAGTGCGTCAGGATCCGTTCGTGGCGATGGAAGGTCTGATCGAGGCCGTTCGGCCCGCGGGTGAGCATGTGGAGCGTGCCCTCGATTTCGTGCAGTACCGCGTCGGGAACAGATACTCCTACCCCAGATTCCTGTGCTACGACTGCCACGTCCCGGAATCTCGCGCGGTCCAGAACCCGTATCACGACCTCTGCCCATCGGTGCGTGTCGTAATCAACAACGATCCGTATTTCTATCCCGCCACCCGCTACAGGGGCGAGCGGGTCGTGCAGCCTCGCATGCCGGACCGGGGGCAGTTCAAGTACTCAATCAGGGAGCGGGGCAGGGGAGAACCGGGGACCCCGGTCGTGCAGGCGCGGGAAGGTGCGGGTTTCTCCCCTCCGGCGGGTGGCGAGCAACCAGACCGCTCCACGGCTGGGGAGCGGCGAATCGAGCTCCCCTCGGCGATCAGTCCGGGTGATGCCAGCGCGCTCGGCAACAGGGGGGACTCGGCCGGCGACCCGATGGATTCCACCATGGTTCCACTTCGCGAGCAGCGACCGGACTCGGGGTCGGACCGTCCCCGGCCGACCCTGGAGCGTCGCCGTCCGCCACCTCTGCGGCCGGGGACGCTCCAGGGTGGTGGGTGACCGGGTCGGGCCCGCCGAAAGCAACCCGCCTTCGCAGTCGACCCGTTCGTGGTCAGGGCATTCCGACGCCTACCCGGATCGAAGCCGTGTTGTACTCCGACGTCGCGAACTGGCCCGAGACGCTGAAGAACGCGAGCTGGAGGTGAGCACCCGCTGCAATCCTTCCCTTCGAGCCCAGGTCCGACGACAGACGGACGCGCGGCTCCGTCTCCAGGTGAGGGCTGGAGACCTCGTAGTCCAGGTCCATGCTCGAGGTCAACACCGCCCCTTTCGCAAAGAGGGTGATCGCCCCGAGCGTGCGGCTCACGGCAAGTCCGAGGCTCCGGCCGGAGACCTCGAGGAAGTCGCCCGCCGAGAGGCTCTGCATCCCGGCGCTGACCGACACGTCCACCGGAGGCGGAACGAGGAGCCAGTTCGTGAGCGAGTGCTGGACCCCGATTCCGAACGCGGAGACGGAGCCGATCTCATCCGAGAGCTCCACGCCCGGAACGACTCGAAGGTTCACCTGTGTGCCCATTCCCACCCCCACTGTCCCCTCGATCGTTGCGAACGGGACCGCAGGAATGTCGAGCCCCTCGGGAAAGACGAGGTTGTAGTTGTCGGGGTTCAGGTTCGCATCCAGAAGGGCCTGCCGGAACGGCGGGTTCGGCTCCACGATCAGCCCCGGTCCTGCGCCCGTGGCGGTGGGGGAGGTTCCCGTGGTGGTGTATGGGTTCGGGTACGGCTCCCCCTCCACCATGACGGTTGCGGGTAGTATGGGTGTGAACGTCTTCAACTCCTCGGGCGGAATTGCGGCCATGATCCGTACGCCGAGGTTGAATCGGAGGAGTCCCCTGGGGCGGGCACCGTCGAAGAAGGCGAAGGTCATCGCGTGGCCGAAGCCGTCCGTGATGGGCTCGACGTAGAGGGCCGCGTTCTCACCGGCGAGCGTGGAGATCGTTTCGTCGAGAGTTTGTCCGTCGACAGGAGCAGCCCGGAAGAGCAGGCACCCGGCCAGGAAAGCCAGGGCGAAGCTCGATCGGAGGCAGATTCGGGGAAGCATCGTCTCGTCCTTCGGGAGAGTCCGGTTCCGTCTCGGTCACGGGGTACGGTGGGGCCGAGGGCAGTCTATCACCCGCGGGTCGGCGTCGCCAGGCCAGTTGGCGCGAAGCAGCTGAAAAGCCCCGTCAGGTGGGGAACTTCGATTGATCCGCCGCAAGCCCGCGGTTATCTTGATTCCCGTTCGACCCACCCGTACCGAGAGGCGAGGTCCACCCTTCGTGCGCATCGACCATATCCGCAATTTCTGCATCGTCGCCCATATCGACCACGGGAAATCCACCCTGGCCGATCGGTTGCTCGAGGCGACCGGCGCGCTCGACTCTCGCGCGATGAGGGAACAGGTCCTCGATTCGAACGAGCTCGAGCGGGAGCGCGGAATCACGATCAAGCTCCACGCCGTTCGGATGGACTATGTCACGAGGGAGGGGGCGAACTACGAGCTCAACCTCATCGACACCCCCGGGCACGTGGATTTCACGTACGAGGTGTCGCGCTCCCTGGCCGCCTGCGAGGGGGCCCTCCTCATCGTGGATGCGAGTCAGGGAATCGAGGCTCAAACGCTCTCCAACCTCTTTCTCGCGATGGAGGCCGACCTCGAGATCATCCCGGTGTTGAACAAAATCGACCTTCCGGCGGCAGAGCCGGACAAGAGGCGGGAGGAGCTTTCGGATCTCCTTGGGGTCGATCCCGAGGAGATCCTCGCGGTGAGCGCGAAGGAGGGGACGGGCATCGACGCGATCCTCGAGGCCGTCGTCTCCCGCATTCCACCCCCGGAAGGTGATCCCGAAGCTCCCCTCCGGGCGCTCATCTTCGACTCGGAATATGACAAATACCTCGGAGCGGTACCGAGCGTGCGGGTCGTGGATGGGCGACTGCGGCGGGGAATGCATATCTCGTTCGGGGCTGCGGATGAGGAGTACGAGGTGTCGGAGGTCGGGTTCCAGCGGCTCAAGCGTGTGCCGCAGGACGAACTCGGGCCAGGGGACGTGGGATACGTGGTGGCTGGGATCAAGGAGGTGTCCCACACTCGCGTGGGGGATACCGTACTCGACGTCGAGAACCCGTCCCCGGACCTCCTCCCAGGCTACCAGGAGGTCCGACCGATGGTCTTCGCCGGCCTCTATCCCACCCAGTCGGACGACTTCGAGGAGCTCCGCGAAGCGCTGGACCGCCTGAGCCTGAATGACGCGGCCCTGCGCTTCGAGCCCGAGAGCTCTGCAGCGCTTGGGTTCGGTTTTCGATGTGGCTTCCTGGGGCTGCTCCACATGGAGATCGTCCAGGAACGTATGGCCCGAGAGTTCGGCGTGGAGCTCATCACGACCGTTCCGAACGTGGAGTACCATGTACGGCTCACGTCCGGGGAGCACGTCACAGTGGAGAACCCGACGACGCTCCCGGACCGCGGTCGGATCGATTCGATTTCCGAGCCGGTCGTTCGGGCACGGATCCTTTGTCCCGCGGACTACATCGGAAACGTCCAGAAGCTCTGCCACGACCGGCGCGGGATCTTCCGCGGGATGCAGTACCTCGATCTTCGGCGCGTCGAGCTCGACTACGAGTTGCCGCTCGCCGAGATCGTGCTCGACTTCTATGACAAGCTCAAGAGTGGGACGCGGGGATATGCGGCGCTCGACTACGAGTTCCTGGAGTACCGGGCGGATGACCTCGTCCGATTGGACATCCTCCTCAACGGGGAGGCCGTGGACGCCTTCTCCATCATTCTTCATCGGGAGAAGGCGGAGGAGTATGGTCGAAGCCTGGTCAAGCGGCTGCGTGAGCTGATCCCTCGCCAGCAGTTCGAGGTGGCTCTACAGGCCACGATCGGGAGCAGGATCGTGGCCCGTGAATCCGTGCGCCCGTACCGTAAACAGGTGACTGCGAAGTGCTACGGCGGAGATGTCTCGAGGAAGAGGAAGCTGCTCGAGAGGCAGAAGGAAGGTAAGCGGCGGATGAAGCAGGTCGGTGCGGTCGAGATCCCGCAGGAGGCGTTCCTCGCCGTGCTGTCCCTCGGAGACTGACATTGGATCTCCCCGAGCGCTGGATCGTGGGGGTCGACATCGGAGGGACGAATCTCGTCGTCGGCCTCGTGCCTGCCCGGGGAGGTAATCCGTTCGGTCTGCGTACGCAACGAACGCTTTCGGCGGAGGGACCGGAGGCCGTCGTTGCCCGCGTGGTGGATATGGTGGTGGGGGTGCTGGCGGACTTCGAGGCCGAGGGGGGCTCGAAAGGTGTTGTGGATGGGCTCGGGATTGGATGTCCCGGGCCGCTCGACCGCACCTCCGGGGTCGTGGTCACGACCCCCAACCTCGGATGGACCCGGTTTCCGGTGCGGGATCGTATCGCAGAGGCGGTCGATCTTCCCGCAGCCCTCGATAACGATGCGAACTGTGCGGTGCTCGGAGAGTGGTGGCAGGGAGCCGGGAAGGGGAGCCGGGTCCTCGTGGGACTCACCCTGGGGACGGGGGTCGGGGGGGGAATCGTAATCGACGGGCGGATCTTCCATGGGGTAGGGGACGTCGCCGGAGAGATCGGTCACATGACGGTGGATCTCGATGGACGTCCCTGTAAGTGTGGGAATCTGGGGTGCCTGGAAGCGTATGCTTCCGGCCCGAACATCGCTGCCCGAGCGGTGGAGGGTCTGGAGTTCGGCGCGAGCTCCATCCTTCCGGACCTGGTGGAGGGAATGCTGAGCGACGTGACGGCCGAGACGATCTCCAGAGCCGCGGTTCAGGGCGATGCCTATGCGCTCTCGGTGATGCGGGAGACGGCGGAGTATCTCGGGGCGGGTATCGCGAACGTGATGAACCTCCTCAATCCCGACACGGTCGTCATCGCCGGGGGTGTCACGCAGGCAGGCGAGCATCTCTTCGCGCCCCTCCAGGAGGTCGTTCGGAAGAGAGCCTTCGCGTCGGCCGTCGACCGCTGTCGAATCGTCCCGGCCGCGCTACCCGGGACGGCAGGTGTGGTAGGGGCTGCTGCCGTGTTCAAGCAACAAGACACGGGAGGCCTTTGATCCTGTGATGGAGCCCGTCTCCCCGGCGGTTGGTGGTGGGCCTGGCCCTCGTCGTCTCGGCGTCGTGGGGACCATGGTATGGGACACCATTCACGCTCGCGACGTTCGGGACGGGCCGGTCGAGGAGTGGGGAGGGATTGGATACGCACTGGAAGCTCTCAGCGTCACGCTCCCTCCGTCCTGGGAGATCGCTCCGATCGTGAAGGTGGGGGAGGATCTCGCGGAGCCCGCGTTCCATTATCTCCGGACCCTGCCCCGGATCAGACTCGAACCAGGGGTCCGGGTCGTGGCGGAGCCGAACAACCGGGTGGAGCTTCGCTATCGCAACGAGGAGCGAAGGACCGAGCGGCTCACGGGCGGCGTCTCCTCTTGGGCCTGGCCCGAGCTTGCCCCGCTGGTCCGCGAGTGTGACGCCCTCTATGTGAACTTCATCTCGGGCAGGGAGATGGAGCTCGAGACGGCCAGGAGCGTGCGGGCGAGCTTCCGGGGCCCCATGTACGCCGACCTCCACTCGCTCTTCCTGGGGGTGACTTCGCATGGGGATCGATTCCCACGACCGCTTCCCTTCTGGTCCGAGTGGCTCCGCTCTTTCGATGCAGTCCAGATGAACGAGGACGAGTTCCATCTCCTCGGTCGGGCTCGCGGGGATCCGTGGCGCCTCGCTGCCGAGGAGGTGGGCCCCGAGCTCAAGCTGATCGCCGTCACGCTCGGCGCCGAGGGGGCCGCATACGTGGCGGGGCCCGGTTTCTGCCCCGACCCCTTCTCCTGGCCCGAACTGCGAGACCGGATCGCGATGCCCGGAGCGAGTCGAAGTGGAAAGGTGTCGTCGGAGGCGGGCCCGGAGGAAGGCGACCCCACCGGTTGCGGTGACGTGTGGGGGGCCACCTTCTTCAGTATGCTACTGGCCGGCAGCGATTTGGAGAAGGCGATGAGTCGAGCGAACGAGATTGCCCAGCGCAACGTGCAGCATCGGGGGGCGCGCGGGCTCCGCTACCATCTGCAAAACCGACTCCCCGGCGAGACGGGAGGATGAAGGTCGTCTCCGTGCCTCCTACGCTGGACGGCCGTACGTTCGACCGACTCGTCGAAGCGCTGCCCGAGGGAGATGCTTCGAAGGTTCTCTTCGACGCACGGCGGCTCCGCTGGGTGGATCCCATGGGCCTCGTCGGGCTCCTCAGCGCGGGTGCGGTCGTGCAAGCGCGGACGGGCGAGGCTCCACTCCTTGGGCTTCCGGAAGGAGGAGAGGTTCCCGGATACCTCTCCCGGATGGGGTTCTTTCGGGAGGCCAGCGCGGTCTTCCGGTCGGACTCCAAGCCTCCGTCGCGGGGCAGCGGCCCCTCGGACGTGCTTCTCGAGATCACCCCGATCAAGGAAAACGGAGACATCCACGATCTGGTGGACCGGGTACAGGGTCGCGCAGGGGCGATTCTGTCCAGGTCCCTTCATTATCCGGCTACCGCCGTGGTTCAGTTCTCGGTGATTCTCTCCGAGGTCTGCCAGAACATCCTGGAGCATGCCGAGGCGCCCGGCTGGGTAGCCGCCCAGGTGTACAACTGGACTCAGCGTCTGGGCCGTCCTGTCCTCGTGATCGGTGTCTCCGATCTCGGGCGAGGCTTCCGCCGCTCCCTGGAAAGCGAGCACGCCGCGCGGTTCGGTGATCGGTGGAGCGACCCCTCGGCCCTGGAGGCGGCCTTCATCCATGGACTCACCCGGTTCCCGGACTCCGGGCGGGGCCAGGGCATCCAGCAGATCCGGAAGCAGGTTCGCCGCTGGGAAGGGGCGATCTCCATTCGGAGCGGAACGGCCCGGATCGCCGACGTTCCGGATTGGGACGACCAGGAACCGCTCGGATCCGATCTCCACCCCTTTCCCGGCGCCCAGATTCACATCGTCCTCCCTGCCCGTTCGGACGATGGGGCTTGAGTTCATGGATGCCCGTTCGATCGATGTGAGCCGGTTGGTGGAGCGGAAGGTCGCAAGCCTCTACTCCCATCTCGTTACGCGCCCTACCGGCAGGGCCGTCCGGATGGCGATCGAGGCTCGCCTGGGCGGCGTTTCGAGACCGTCGGTTTCACTGATCGACCTCTCGGAGGTGACCGTGCTCGACTTCTCGTGCGCGGACGAAGTGGTGGCGAAGCTCCTCCTCCGGTACCGCGAAACCCGGTCCGGGTCCGAGACCTTCTTCATCTTTCGCGGCGTCGCCGAGGCCCACCGGGAGCCGATCGAAGCAGTGCTCGATCGCCAGAACCTCGCGGCCGTCGCCGAGACAAAGCCTGAGAGGTTCGAGCTTCTCGGAACCCGTTCGGCCGTCGAGCATGCGGTCTGGGATGCGTTGGAACGAAAAGGTGTGCTGACGTTCGAGGAATCCAGGTCCCTCTTCCCCCGGGAGGTCGAACGCAGCGTGCTGGACCGGCTCACGGAGCGGCGCGTCGCGCTACGAAGCGGGAACTCCGGCGCCTACCATGCGCTGAGCGGCTTCGTATCGGGGGAGGGGGGGCCACGGGATGGAGGGGGGGATGGCTAAACGCGGCGGGTCCGCGAGGAATGCGCGCACCGCAGCCATCCATCCGAAGGGTGCCGAGCGGGTCGAGGGCTCACCGGTCGTGGCCCCGCTCGTCCAGAGCGCGACCTTCTACGGAGGTGGCAGGGAAGGGCTCCGCGAGCCTCTGTACTCACGGTATGGGAACAACCCGACGCAGCGGGCGGTGGCCGACAAGGTCGCCGAGCTGGAGGGCATGGAGGCGGGGGTCGTCCTGGGGAGCGGGATGGCGGCTGTCGCGATGACGGTGCTCGCACTGACCCGGAAGGGTGACCATATCGTCTCTTCCGCCTCCTTGTACGGCGCGACGGAACTTCTCTTCAGGGAGGAGCTTCCCCGCCGCGGCGTGGAGGCCTCCTTTGTGGAGCTCGATCGGCCCCGGGGCTGGGAGGAGGCGCTGCGAGCCAACACCCGGATCATGTACCTCGAGCTCCCGACGAACCCGGGTCTCCGGATTCCCGATCCCCGCCCCGTCGCCGAACTCGCTCACGCGAACGGCATCGTGCTTGTAGCCGACACCACCTTCGCGACACCGTTCAACCTTCGCGCCCGCGACCACGGCGTGGACGTCGTGGTTCAAAGCGCGACGAAGTATCTCGGAGGGCATTCGGATCTGGTGGCCGGTGTGGTGACGGGTCCCGAGGTGGTCCTGGCCAGGGTGGAGGCCATGCTCCGACTCTACGGGCCGGCGCTCGATCCCCATGCGGCGTGGCTTCTCGACCGGGGTCTTCGCACCCTTCCTCTTCGGGTCCAGACCCAGAACCGGACCGCGCGGGTTCTCGCTCAATGGCTGGAAGGCCGTGCCGAGGTCGAGCGCGTCCTCTATCCGGGACTCCCCGGACATCCCGATCACCATCTCGCTCGGGAGATGTTCCGGGGCCACGGTGGGGTACTCGCCGTGGTGCTCCGTGGCGGAGCCCCTGCTGCCGACGCATTTTGCTCCGCCCTGGAGGTCGCGGCGCCGGCCCCCAGCTTCGGAGGACCGGAGACGCTCGTCTCTCAACCGCGCTTCACCTCCCATCGCGGTGTGTCACAAGGGGAGCTGGACGCCCAGGGCATCGTAGAGGGATTCGTGAGGATTGCAGTCGGCCTGGAGGATCCGGATGACCTTCAGCGGGATCTGGAGGGTGGGCTGGCGGCGGCCACGCTCCGTGGATCGGTTTGAGTCCTGTGTCGACCCGCTTCGGTGAACCAGCGAGGCGCTACCGTCGGTTGACGGTCTGGCCGAAGAATCGGTAACTTGCTTGTACTTTCGTGGAGTACGTCCCCGAAGTCATCGAAACTCCGATCGGAGCTGTCTCGCCATGTCGAAGCAGGAGAAGATCCAGGAGGTCCTGGAGGCGATTCGGCCCGCCTTGCACGCAGATGGGGGCGACGTAGAGTTCGTCAGCTTCGACGAGGGAGACGGGGTCGTCCACCTCCGTCTGATGGGTGCCTGCGAATCCTGCCCGATCTCGATGATGACCTTGAAGGAGGGCATCGAGAAGCGTTTGAAGAGCACGATTCCCGAGGTGACGGAGGTCACCACCGTCTGACGGGTGTCGTTCGGCTGCGGAGCCAGTCTCCGGTTCCGGGACGGCGCTCCCCCATCTCGGGGGAGCGTTTTTTCGTTCGGATTGCGGGTTCCGGATGAAGAGCAATTGAATTCAACGGGATAGAGAGGATATGGACGAGGAACAGCTGAAGCGCTCCGTCATTCAGGCGCTCTCCGCGGTCGTGCATCCGGAAAGCGGCGAGGATGTGGTCTCCTCGGGGCATGTGCAGGCTCTGGAAGTCGACGGTGCGGGTCAGGTCCGGTTTTCATTTCAGCTTCGCCCGGACGACCCCGGCTCACTGGTGAAGGCGGCACGGGCTGCCGCCGAATCCGTCGAGGGGGGCGGGGAAGTGAAGATCAACGTTCAGCTTCCCCGGATGGGAGGAGCCACCCCCGCGGCGCCCGGAGGAGGCGACGGAGCGGAGGGGGGTGGAGGACAGCAAGGCGGCCTCAAGCCAGGCTCCGTTCCGGCCCCGACTCCGATGCCCGGGCTTCTCTCCGAGGTGGACCACGTGGTCGCCGTGAGCTCCGGCAAGGGAGGGGTCGGCAAATCGATGGTCGCGGCGAACCTCGCGGCCGCGCTCAGTGAGGCCGGGCTTCGGGTCGGGCTGTTGGATGCAGACATCTACGGGCCGAACATCCCGCGGATGTTCGGCGAAACCCGGAAGCCCCGGGTCACGGGAGAGAAGGGGCGGGAAATGATCGAGCCTCTCGAGCAACACGGGGTTCGTCTCATGAGCCTGGGCTTTCTGCTCGAGGCCGAGCAGCCGGCGATCATGCGCGGCCCCCTCATCGCGGGGATCCTCAAGCAGTTTCTGGAGCAGGTCGAGTGGGGTCCGCTCGACGTCATGATCGTGGACATGCCCCCGGGAACCGGGGATGCTCAGCTCTCGCTCGTGCAGACCATCGACCTCGATGGAGCGGTGATGGTCACGACGCCGCAACAGGTCTCGATCGGCGATGTGCGTCGCGGGATCAAGATGTTCGAGCGGGTGAACACACGCGTCCTCGGCATCGTCGAGAACATGAGCGGGTTCGCATGTCCGGGCTGTGGCGAAGAGGTCGACATCTTCGGGCATGGAGGGGGAGAGGCGTTGGCGACCGAGGCGGAGGTGCCGTTCCTCGGCAAGATTCCGCTGGATCGCGCGGTGAGGGAATCCGGGGACGCCGGAACCCCGACCGTGCTCTCCGCTCCGGATTCTCCCGCCGCACAGGCTCTCTCCCGGATCGCCGAGACGGTACTCACGGCGGTTCGGAGCGCCCCCCGGGTGGGCGGATGACCGATTCACGACCTGCGTCGGGGAGCGGCAGACGGCCTTCGCTCGGCAGGAAGCAGGCACTTCCGGCGATCCCCCTGCCCGCGATGGTGGCGACACCGGTTCACGTGATCGTCGCGGATTATCCCGAGAGCCTCCACCTGCTGGTGACGTGGGGTGTCGACACGAGGGAACGGGGGGATGCGCGCCTGGGAGAGGTCGTCGACGAGGCTCACCTGGAGGAGCTCCACGACGTTCTCTCGTGGCGAGGTGAAGACGCGGGCGCCGTCTGCTCGGCGGCTCCACGGAGCTGAATCCGATGCCGAGAATCACGCTGCTCACCGACTTCGGAACCGCGGACGGGTACGTTGGCGCGATGAAGGGTGTGATCGCCTCTCTCTATCCGGGGGTGATCATCGACGACGTGTCTCACGAGACTCCCCGCGGCAAGGTGGCGGACGCCTCGCTCACTCTGGCTCGCTACTGGAAGCGGTATCCCCCCGGCACCGTCCACCTCGCGGTGGTGGATCCCGGCGTCGGAACCAATCGCCGCGGTCTCTGTGTCGAAGCGGATCGTCGGTACATCGTCGCTCCCGACAATGGACTCGTCTCCTCCGTCCTCCGCGAAGCAGTCACGTGGAGAGCGGTCGATCTCAGCAACGAGCGATACTTCCTTCCCGGGCGCAGCAGCACCTTCCACGGGAGGGACTTGTTCGCACCCATAGCAGCCCATCTCGCGCAGGGGCTCCATCTGTCTCGATTGGGCCTGCCCGTCGTCGATCCCGTCCTCCTCACGGAACCGGAGCCCGCCCGGACCGACGAGGGGATGGAAGGGGAGGTCATCGATGTGGACCGGTTCGGCAACCTCGTGACGAACCTTCCGGCTGACCTGCTCCTGGATGTTGCGTCGGGGCGGGAGGGCTCGGTGCGGGTCGAGCTCGAGGGCCGGGAGATCCCGGTGGCTCCGACCTATGGAGCAGTGAATTCCGGCAGCGCACTCGTCCTGGCGAACTCGGACGGGCGAGTCGAGGTGGCGATACGGGACGGCTCCGCGCAGAAGGAGACCGGGAAAGGGCCCGGAGCGAAGGTCCGAGTGTCGTGGGCGGAAGGTTCTCCCCGAGGCGTCTGATCCGTTCCGGCGCCGCCCCGTTCCGAAGACGGGCCGGCGAGCGCAGGGATCAGGGGCCTTCCTCGAGCCAACGCCGGTCCGCAGCGGACAATTCCCCCGAACGCTTCTTTCGGTCGAAGAGCTTGAGCACCAGCCACCCCACGAGAAGGATCGGAGCGACCTTGAACAGAAGGAAGGTCGCGGCGCCGAATGCCAGTGAGAAAACGGTCCCGACGACCGCGAGCACGAGACCCAGCGCGATCAACGTGACGAATCCGACGAAAAAGAGAGTGAGAAAGGTTCCCAACATGGTATCCTCCGTGGTCAGGACCGCTCCCTCGAGGAGTGGTCGCGTTGGCTTCTAACCCGCACTACGAATCGGGTAGGAAGAAAGGTTCAAGCCGTTCATGGGACCCTCATGATGCGTACGCTTCCGAGCGCTGCGCTCACATGGAGGTCGAGGCGGTGCTCGGCTTCTTCCCAGTTGGGCGAAAGAAGTTCGTCCCCCCTCCTCTCCAGGCCCGGAGCATCGATCGAGGTGAGGAAGGTACTTCGTGAGAGCCGGATTCCGACCGTCTCGGGAACGCTGATTTCGAGCGATCCCATCCCGATCTTCACCTCGGCCCGCGTGTTCCCGCTCCAGGTCCCCGAGAAATCCAGGTGGAGGCTGCCGACTCCCGCATCGATCTCCAGTCGTTCGGCGTTCAGATTCGCCATCTCACGGGCCTCGAAGCTCGCCGCTCCAACCTTCATCCGGGCGCTGGAGAGTCGGATCGGATTGGGTGCGGAGACCCGCAGGTCCGCATCGGACGCTCCCGTCGAGAGGTCGAGGGAGTGGAGCTGGAGGCCCCCGAGATCCATGGTGGCGCGCACGGCTCCGAACTCCATTCTGAGGCCCACCGGCACATCACGGCTGACCCGGAGATTCATGCTGCCACGTGACTCATTGCGACCAAAACGCATACGCGACCCGGTGCCCTCGACCCCGATGCTCAGGCTTCCGTTCCGGTATTCGGAAATCGGACGGAAGGACTCCTCGTCGTACTCCAACTCCATCTGATAGAGGATCCCCGTGTCCGCTCCGGTCATCTGGAATTGTCCGGAACCGTACCGGACCTGAACGTCGAGCACGTCCTCGCTTCCGACCTGTCGAGAGGAGTGGACCGTGCTCCAACTCTGTCCCGCTGCGCCGCCGGCGGTGAGCAGGAGGAGGCCAAGTGCCAGCACCATCCCGCGCCTATCCACGCTGCGAGCCCTCGTCTCCACTCCCGGACCCGCGATCTGGAGGACCGTCCCCCTCGGGCTTCTCCGGAGGATCGGATTCCTCCGCGGCTCCCTCCGGGCGCGTTTCGGTGGCGGTGCCCCCCCCGGAGCCGTGCGTCTCTCCGGATTCCTCCCTGGCGCTCCGCCGACGCCGGAGCTCCCGCTCCCACTCCTGCACCTCGTCGTCGAAGGGAGGGGCGGGTTCGTTCGGGGGAGGGGGGCCCCCGGGATCATGCGGACGAGGCCGACCCGCCGAGCCCGTCCAGGGAGCCGGCGGGTGGTTTCGCCCCGCTCGCGAGAGGAGGACGGCGCCGAAGCCGATGGTCACCGCGGCCAGCACACCGAGGACACCCGCGAACAGGAGGAGTCCTCGCAGGAAGCCCAGCCAGGGTCCGGCCATCTGGACCACGCTGGCGCCCGCGAATGCGATCAGGAACACGCCGATCCCGAGTGCCATCTGGTGCAGGGCATTTGCTTCGTCCACCCACTCCAGGCCGCGAAGCCCTCGCTCCGAAAGCGATTCCCCGGCGGCGAATGCGATAGCGAGGAAGCCCAGGACGCATGAGAGCGCGATGGCGACCGGGAAGAACGGAATCCATCCCAGGAGGAGCGGTATACCGATGATCGAGATCGCCAGTGCGACCATCCCCACGATCCAGACGGGGAAGAAGAGAACGAACCCGGCGATCCCCACGAGCGCCGATCTCCCCGGCTCGTTTCGCACGGTGTCCCCGATCACCTTTAGGTTCCGGGGGAAGAGGTAGAGGATCGCTCCGCCGAGGAGGAGGAGGACCGCGAACGTTACCACGGTCTGGAGGAGGCCGAGAAAGCCGCTTACGAGATTCCGGACCGGCCGCGCAACCGTCATCCGCTCCCACGGCGACGAGGTTGCTTCCCGTGTCGCGGCCTCGCGGGGCAGCTCCCGCCGCAACTCTTCCCGGAGCTCGGCTTCGAAGCGGGCACGCGGGTCCTCGACCTCCGCGATCGTCCCTGCGACCACTCCCCGGTCGCCCTGGAGCTCACCGTTTCGCCAGCGCAGGTCGCCATCGACCCGCCCTCCTTCTTCGAGGTCGATCGTGCCCCCGAGGGTGACCACATGGCCCTGCACGGTGCCGGCGATCGTGAGGTTGCCGTCTACGACCACGAGGGTCGCAGGCACGACCTCTCCTTCTCCCACTCTCACATTCTGGCCCACTCTGAGATCCAGCTCATCGATCTCCATGCCGTCGAGGACCGCACTGAGCTGCTGGAGTCGCTCCGGGCGGCGCAGCAGGGCCCGAAGAACGTCGTCCGTCTGTCCCTCGAGGAGCGACGGGTCGGGGCCCGCCGCCGGCGTAGTCGCCTGCGCGAGGCGGCGGTCGAACTCCGAGGTGAGCGCCCGGGCGACCTCCTCGGAGGCGCTCTCGAGATCCGAGGGAGGAGCCCATTCGGTCAGGTGGCGCCCGACCTCTTCCGGGCCCATCTGGACCGTTTCACCGATCAGCCCACGCCAGGAGGATTCGAGTGCGTCGCCCGGCATGTATCTGCCGACTTCGCTCCCGTCGATCACGGTCCGTCCCTCACGGAAGCCAACCTCCAGATCCGTTCCGTCGTGGAACTCGAGGCGCAGCGTTGCGGCATCTCGAGAGACGGAGACCTCGCTGGCGACGACCTGTGCGGTCAGAGCTTCGCCGGCCATGGGCAGGGTGAGGGCGAGGCCTGCGAGAACGAGGAGAGGGATCGATGCCCGACTATGCATGAACATGGCTCGCTGCCGTGTCAGAAGGTCGATAGAGGTTCCGGTAGAGAACCCAGAGGGCACCCGCCGTGAGCGCCCACGCCGCGACCAGTGTCGCGGCGGCTGCCCCCGGTGCGTTGAGCGCGAGTTGTCCGACTCCGAGGAGGTGATGTGTGACCGCCTGGTCGAGAGCCCAGCCACCGGCCCACGCAAACCCGCCGGAAAGGAGCTCTGCTCCTCGCCACCAGACGAATGCCGTGAGGTCGGTCACGGTGAGGAGCGGGTGGGTGAGAAGGAATGCCACCGCAGCGACGATCGCCGTCGCGGGAACTGCTGCGAATGCACCTGCGAGCGTCCAGCCTCGAGATGTGCTCGGCAGGAGTCCTGCTGCGGCCTCCAGGGCCCTCGTCCACACAGGTGCCTCCGTCGCAGCAGGTGCGACCGCGGGCAGTCGGACCCGGGCCATCACCTCGTCGGTGAACGAGGAGGAGGGCGCCAGACGGGGAAGGGAGGAGAGACCGAGGAAGATCGCGTCCCACTCCTCCGTTTCGTCGCGGCAGGCATCGCACGCGGCCAGGTGCGCCTCGACGCGGGCCCGCCGTCGGCCGGAGACGAATCCCTCCACGTACTCCTGGAGGATGGCCGGACCCGGGTGGCGGCCGGCCGCCGTCGTGCCGGAGGCTGTTCGTCTCCCTTCTCTCAGTCGACTCCACGTCCGGGAGAGAAGGGATTTCTTGACTGGAGCCTGAGCCATCACCCGCTCTGCGAACAACTCGGAAGGCGCGAGAGCCGGAAGCTCGTTGAGCTCCTCCATGAGGGTCTGCCATGCCTGGACCTCGGAGGCACAACGGGCACACGCGTCCACATGGGCGCGGATGGCTCCCTGCTCCCGATCTGGGAGCCGGCCTTCCAGGAGCGCCTGGACTTCCTCCGCGCTCAGGTGTGGCCTGCCGTGTTCTTCCGTCATGATCTCCGTCTCCGAGTCAAATCCATTCCACCCTACGGACGCGGGAGGCAGAAGGTTTCGTTCCACTCATCCGGCGACCGGGGCCAGTGCTTCCTTCAGCTCCGCGCGGGCGCGGTGCAGGTACGTCTTCACCGTGCCGAGCGGAAGCTCCATCACGTCGGCGATCTCGTCGTACGCGTAGCCTTCGACATGCCGGAGGATGACCGCCGTCCGGTATTCCGGACGGAGCTTGCCGATCGCGAGTTCGATCTGCCCGCCCAGTTCACGGGATTCCGCGTATGCCTCCGGGCTTTCATCCCCCGATTCCAGGGCGATGCGCGTTCGTTCCTCCTCTTCTCCATCCGCCGCGTGCTCGGAGCCGTGGATCGAGACGGTGTCGAGCTCCCGCTTGCGGAGGTGGTCGATGGCGACGTTGTTCGCGATCTTGAAGAGCCAGTTCGAGAACTTGTAGTCGGGGTCGTACGAGTCGAGGGCGTGGAATGCCTTCACGAAGGCCTCCTGCGCCAGGTCCTCGGCCTGTTCCCGGTTCCGGATCATCCGGAAGACGAGAGAAAAGACGGGTCGCTGAAAGCGTTCCAGGATCTCACGGAACGCCCGTTCTCGGCCCTCCTGGGCGAGCTCGATCAGCTTCCTGTCGTCAAGGGAGGAGTAATCCAAGTCTCGCCCTTCCGCCTCAGGTGCCAGGTGTGCGGGGGCCCGTGACAGGACCGCCTTCGGATACTCCTACGGGAGCCGGCCGGTTCGGGTTTCGAAATGCGACCCGCGAGGTCGAGGGCGCGATCATCACCCTCGTCACCCTCATCCGTCGGGAGCCGCTCTGGACCGCGGCGGGCCGTACCGAAGGCGGAACCCTCCGGGGTTGGTGGGTAGGTGTGCGACCGGCCTTCGGGCTCACGCCTCCAGCGAATGATAGAAGGAAGGAATGCCGATGGCGAGAAGAACGGCGGAGGCCGCCCCGTCCGAGGGCGTCGCTCGGGAACGGCAGGTCCAGACGATCTTCTCGGAGATTGCCCCCCGCTACGACCTTCTGAACCACGTCCTGAGCTTGAACGTGGACCGGCGGTGGCGCCGGAAGTCGGTCGACCGGCTCGGTTGGGAGGCGGCGCCCGAGGGCACATACCTCGACGCCTGCGCCGGAACGTACGACCTGGCTCTCGAGCTTTCGGGCAGGCTGGGGTTTTCCGGCCGGGTCGTCGCAGCGGACTTTGCCTGCCCCATGCTCCAGGCGGGTTCCGGAAAGGTTGCAGGGGCCCCAGTGGATCCCGTCTGTGGGGACACGCTGCGGTTGCCCTTCCCGGACGGCACCTTTGCGGGCGCCATGGTCGGCTTCGGGGTGCGGAACCTCTCCGGGCTCGGCGCCGGGCTCGAAGAGCTCCATCGGGTTCTGGCTCCAGGGGGGCGGCTGGTGATCCTCGAATTCACCGAGCCCCCCAACCCACTGCTCCGACGCCTGTATCTGTTCTACTTCAGGAGGATCCTCCCATTGGTGGGCGGGATTGTGTCCGGTCATCCGTGGGCATACACGTACCTTCCCGAGTCCGTGAAGGAGTTCCCCGGTCCCGATGCCCTCGCCCGGCACATGGAGGAGGCAGGGTTCCAGGAAGCACACTGGAGCCTCCTCACCGGAGGGATCGCGGCGCTGCACGTAGGAACGAAGGCGAAGGGCTGAGCCGGTACCGAGGGTCAGTCGTCCGAGTGCTCGACGGTCCGGAGCTCCGGTTGGCACCGGGGGCACAAGAAGGCCGAGCGGTGTCCGAAGACGATGCGCTCCACAGGCTCTCGGCACGAGGGACAGGGTCGGTTCTCCTGTCCGTATACGCGCAGACGAACGCTGAAGCTTCCTTCGGCTCCTTCGGAGGTCCGGTAGTCTCGAAGGGTCGTGCCCCGTGCGCTCAGCGCTTCCCGGAGGACCTTGCGGAGCGCCCGGTGGAGGCGCCGAAACTCGGCACCATCCAGCTCGCGCGCCGGACGCGCAGGGTGGATCTTCGCCCGGTGGAGCGCCTCGTTCGCGTAGATGTTTCCCACTCCGGCGATCCGCGCCTGATCGAGGAGGCAGGAGCGGATCGGGGACCGTGAGCGGCCGACTGCTTCGGCGAGCCTTCTTGCGCTGAAGGAGGCGCTCAAAGGTTCCGGGCCGAGGGACTGGCTCCATCGCCGGTAGGATCTGGGCGAGCGGAGCTCGAGCGCACCGAAGCGTCGCGGGTCGTGGTAGACGAGCCGCCCTCCGTCGGAGAGATGGAAGACCACCGCCGGGTGGGTGGGGTCGGCTCCTGCCGCGCCCTGCTCTCTCAGAAGAAGCCGTCCGGACATCCCGAGGTTCACCACGAGGACGAGGTCTCCGTCGAACGTTACCACGACGTTCTTCCCCCGACGCCCGACGTCCTCGATCCGACGGCCTACGAGGGCCGGCGCAAACGCTTCGATGCCACTTCGGAGGATGTCGGCGTGGATCACGTCGACGCGCCGGAGCTTCCTTCCCGGAAGCCCCTTACGGAGCTCGCCGGCGATCGTCTCCGCCTCCGGAAGCTCGGGCATCGGATTTCAGGGGCGCGTGGCTTCTGATCGTGCGAACTCCCTCCAGCCGATGTCGCGGCGGAAATGCGCTCCATCGAAATTCACCGCGGCGGCGCCGCGCAGGCTGCGGTCCCTTGCCTCCTGGAGAGTGGTGCCCCGGCCGGTCACTGCGAGCACTCGGCCACCGGCGGTGACCGGCCGGCCGCCGTCGACTCGGGTCCCTGCATGGAAGAAGAGCACGTCGGGGTCGCTCGTGGCTGCGTCGGGCAAATCGATCGGGAGGTCCTTGACATAGTCCCCGGGGTAGCCCCGGGAGGCGACCACCGTGGTGAGTGCCGCCCCCGACCGCCAGCGGACATCCCGTTCGTCCATCTCGAGCGATCCTCCCGACGCGATGGGGAGCATCAGGTCCAGCAGGGACGACTCCAGCAGGGGAAGCACGACCTGAGCCTCCGGGTCCCCGAATCGGCAGTTGAACTCCACCACTCGCGGACCCGCTTCGGAGAGCATGAGCCCGGCATACAGGACGCCGCGGAATGGTGCGCCCGCACGGGCGAGGGCCTCGAGCGTGGGGAGGAACACCTCCTCTCGGACCCGGCGCATGAGGTCGGGGGTGACGAGGGAGAGCGGGGCGTAGGCGCCCATGCCTCCGGTGTTCGGACCCGTGTCCCCTTCTCCCACGCGCTTGTGGTCCTGGGAGGGGAGGAGGGTCAGCACCTTCTCCCCGTCGGTGAGACCGAATACCGACAGCTCCTCGCCGTGCATGAATTCCTCGACCACGACGAGCTCACCGGCGTCTCCGAACGCGCCTCCCTCCAGCATCTCTCTCGCCGTCTCCACCGCCTCGTCGATCGTGGAGCAAACGACCGCTCCCTTGCCCGCCGCGAGCCCGGACGCCTTCACGACCACAGGTGCCTCACCTTTCCGGATGTACGCTTCGGCCTCGTCGGCGTCCGTGAAGGTGCGATAGCGGGCCGTGGGGACCCCCGCCCGCGCCATGAGGTCTTTCGAGAAGGCCTTGCTCGCCTCGATGCGAGCCGCCGTTGCGGTAGGCCCGAAGGCAGGAATGCCCCGGGTTCGGAGTCGGTCCACGAGCCCCGTCGCGAGAGGCCCTTCGGGTCCCACCACGACGAGGTCGATTTCCTCCCCGGAGGCCCAGGTGGAGAGGCCGTCCACGTCCGTGGGCGCGAGGTCCACCCCCTCCGCCACACGGGCCATACCGGCGTTCGGGCGGGTCGCGAACAGACGTGCGTCGGGGCGGTCCTCACGAAGCTTCCAGAGGAGCGCGTGTTCCCTTCCGCCACCTCCGACGACCAGGATCTTCATCGGCACTGAAATGTCGACCGCGTGTGGGAGCGGGCGTGGAAGCGCGGGGAGAAAAGCCGGGAGGCATGCGTCATCGGGCGTCTCGTGAGGGTCTGCAGATGGATCGTGGTTTGCGGGCGCAACGGTACGCGGGTCGAGCGGGGGTGTCAAAGCCCCGCCCCGAGGGCATTCGCTCGCCCGAGCGAGGGGCAGGAAGACCTCGGGCGCAGGTCGTCTTCGGCATCAGCGCCGGAATCCTTCCAGGATGGAGCTTCCCATTTTCCGGGCCGCCTGCGCCACATCGTCCACCACGTCCCGGGCGTCCGAGGAGTACGTTTCGGCCGCGGCCGCGAGGTCCTCGAGGTACTCCGGGTCCGGATCACCCCGCTTCGGATAATCCCCCCGAAGGATCCGGTCGTACTCCCCGCTCTCGATCCACTTTCTGAGCTGGGAAACCCGGAGGACGTAGAAGGGGTGGGTGCTTCCGAGAAGGTTCAGGACCTTGAAGACGGAGTCGGCGACGTCCGTGCTTTCCCCATATGCATCCGCCTGCTTCAGGAACTCTCCGAGGTCGGTCTCCTCCGCATCGCCCCCTCCCGCCATCTTGAGCATCGCGCCGATGACCACCTGCGGGTCCTGGACCCCGAGGAGGCCCGCCCGGTCGGAGGACAACTCGCTCCGACGGTACCACTCGAGCAAGGCGAGCAGGACTCCTCGCGCCGCGAGACCCACGAGAGGGAAGCCCCGCTCCGCGAGTTGGATCAGGAGCGCCATCATCGTGCGGTAGAGCGCATGGCCGCTCATCACGTGTCCGACCTCGTGCGCGAGCACGTACCGGAGCTCCTCGTCGTCCAGGAGGCGGACGAGTCCCGAGTTGAGGAGGACGAACGGCCGCTCCATCCCATACGCGCCCGCGTTCACCACCGGATTCTGGGAGATGAAGAGAGGCACGTCGGTGGGGGCATCCAGCGTCTCCAGCACTTCCGCATGGATTCGATGGATCCGGGCGAACTGGCGCGGAGTGACCTCCACCGCATTCGCCTGAAAGGCGAGGCGCACCGGCTTTTCCCCGAAGAACCCGAAGAGCGTCTTCAGCACCTCGTCGAAGACCGGGACGCGCCGGAGGGCCTGGAGGGCGGCCCTGTCCGCCGGGTGCTCCCACGCTCGAGGCGAGATGTCCCGGAGCACCCGCCGCGTGCGGGTGCCGTGATCATCCCGCCGCTCCTCGCCGAACCCTTCTCCCTGTTCGCTCATCGCATGATCCCCGTCGGGTGGCAACTCGGTTCGCTCCCCCATCCTTCCGTACGCGCCCAGCGACAGGAGGGTTTCAGGCGGGCTCGCGGCGGAGGCGAGGCCGCGGGTCTCGAGCGCTCCCGTCCGGAGCGCGTTCCCGGGCCTCAGGCTCCTTCGAGTGCACGCTCCAGGTCCTCCAGGATGTCGTTCACGTCCTCGACCCCCACGGAGAGGCGGACCAACCCGTCCGTGACCCCGAGGGCGGCCCGCCGGTCGGGTGGAACCGACGCGTGCGTCATGAGCGCCGGAATCCCGATCAGCGACTCCACGCCTCCGAGGCTTTCGGCCAGCGCGAAGATCCGTGTGCCCTCCACGAACCGTTTCGCTCGATCCGCCGATCCCATCTCGACCGAAACCATCCCCGTGAAGCCGGACATCTGTCCGAGGGCCAACTCGTGCTGAGGGTGCGATTCCAGACCGGGATAATGGGTTGCCTCCACGGAGGAATGCCCTTCCAGGAAGCGCGCCACGGCCGTCCCGTTCCGGTTGTGAGCCTCCATCCTCAGGTGGAGGGTCTTCGTCCCCCTGAGGCAGAGCCAGCAGTCCATCGGGCCGGGGACCCCTCCGGATGATTTCCGGATGAAGAGAAGGTCTTCGGTCAATCGGTCCTCGTTCAGGACGGCGATCCCGCCGATGATGTCCGAATGGCCGTTCAGGTACTTCGTGGCCGAGTGGACGACGATGTCGGCGCCGAGCTCGAGGGGCCGCTGGTTGTACGGCGACGCGAAGGTGTTGTCGACGCAGAGCAGAGCGTCCCTTTCGTGCGCGATCTCCGCCGCGGTCCGGAGGTCGCAGAGACGCATCATCGGGTTCGTGGGCGTCTCCAGATGTACGAGCCGTGTCTCCGGCCGCATGGCGTCGCGAATCTGATCGGGGTCCCGCGAGTCGACGAAGGTGAACTCGATCCCGAGGCGGCTCAGCACCTTCGTGAACATCCGGTGCGTTCCACCGTAGGTGTTTTCCTCGCTCACGACGCGGTCCCCCGCGGAGAGGAGCTTCACGACGGCGTCGATCGCGGCCAGGCCGCTCGAGAACGCAACACCGTGACGTCCTCCCTCCAGCGCGGCGACGTTCCGTTCGAGTGCCTCCCGGGTGGGGTTCTGAACCCGGGAGTACTCGTAGCCTTTGTGGCGGCCCAGGCCGGGCTGCACATAGGTCGAGGTCTGGAAGATCGGGGGCATGATCGCCCCGGTGACGGGTTCCGGCTCCTGCCCGGCGTGGATGGCGAGAGTGCCGAAGCGCTGCTTCTGTTCGTCCGTCCCGGACATGGGCCCCTCCAAAGGTGGTTGTGCTCTGTTTGTGCTCTGTGCGTATCGTGTGCGGACGGGGACTGGGCCCCGTCCACGCGTCCCGATCGGAGCCGGCCCAGCCACCACACCTCGTTGACACTCCGATCGCAGCTTCCCTACCTTCTGCGCGGGTGGTGACAAGGACCGTCGCCATCTGATGAGCACCCCTTCTTCCGGAGTCCGTTCCGACTTCGGCGTGCCCGCCGCCGGCGGCCACTCCGAAAGGGTCAAAATCCTTCCCCCGTCCGCCACCGGCGCGGGCACCTTCTCGGGGCATCATGTCGATTCGACTTCCGGACTCTCTCATGGTCAGCGTTTCGGGATTCCGCGGTGTCGTCGGGGAGACGCTCACCCCGGAGCTCGTGACGGGAATCACCGCGGCATACGCCTCCTTTCTCCAAAGCGAGGGCGAGACCGGCCCCGTCTTCATCGGGAGGGATTCCCGAACCTCGGGTCCGATGTTCGCTCGGGCGGCGGCGGCCGGGGTCCTTTCCGTCGGCATGGACGTGGTAGATCTCGGTATCGTCTCGACCCCGACGCTTCTACTCGCGACGCGCGAGGCCCGAGGAGCCGGTGCCCTGGGGGTCACTGCCAGCCACAATCCGGCACAGTGGAACGCCCTCAAGTTCGCAGGCAGTGACGGCGTCTTCCTGGACCCGCCGCGTATGGAGCGCTTCCTCGCCTCCGTTCGGGAGGACGAGCCCCGGCGGGCCCAGTGGGATGCGGTGGGCCAGTGGCGAGAGGACGGCGAGGCCGGGGAGCGGCACCTCGACCGCATCCTCGATCTCCCTCACCTCGACGTGAGTGCCATCCGGGACCGCGGCTTCATCGTGGCACTCGACTGTGTGCGAGGCGCGGGGTTCCGGATCATGCCGGCACTCCTCGACAGATTGGGTTGCACCGTGGTCGGGATCGGACTCGAAGGAGACGGGCGCTTCCCCCGCGACCCGGAGCCCACCGCCGAGAACCTGAAGGACCTTTCCGAGCTCGTTCGAGCCGGAGGCGCGGACCTCGGGCTTGCCGTGGACCCGGACGTGGACCGGCTCTCGCTCGTGGACGGGGACGGAGTTCCTCTGGGGGAGGATCTGACGCTCGCAGTCGCCGCGGCCGCGGTCCTTCGCCGGACTCCGGGTCCGGTCGTGACGAACCTGTCGACGAGCCGCATCGTCGAGGATGTGGCCGAGGAGGCCGGGGTGCTGCTCCATCGTGCACCGGTGGGAGAGGTCAATGTCGCGCGGCGGATGGAGGAGGTGGGTGCAGTCGTCGGAGGCGAGGGCAACGGAGGAGTCATCCTCCCGGAACTGCACCTCACGCGCGACGCGCCTCTGGCTGCCGCACTCGTCCTCCAGCACCTCGTCGACGAGGGGAAAGGGATGCGCGAGGCGGTGTCTCGCTGGCCGACGTACCATATTCTGAAGCAGAAGGTGCCCCGTTCGTCCGGTGCAGTGGATGCGGGGTACGAATCTCTCGCAAGCGCGTTCGGCGCACCGGATGTCGATCGGCAGGACGGACTCCGGCTGTCATGGCCGGAAGAGCGGAAGTGGCTTCACGTCCGCCCTTCCGGGACGGAGCCGGTCGTTCGGCTCATCGCGGAGGCGACGACGCAGCGCGAGGCACGGAGCCTTCTCCAGCGGGCGCGGGACATCCTCGGGCATTCGGCGGACGGGTCGGAGTCGTGAGCGGCTCGATGGAGAAGCGAGGCGGAAGCACTTTCCTGGCAGGGGTACTATGTGTGGAATCGTAGGATACGTCGGACCCGAGGAGGCTGCGCCGATCCTCCTCGAGAGTCTCCGTAGGCTCGAATATCGGGGGTACGATTCCGCGGGGATCGCCGTCGTCGACCCGGTGGGGACGCTCAGGACCCTGCGGCGCGCGGGAAAGCTCGTGGAACTGGAGCAGGTCGTCGACGCGGACTCGCCCACCGGCACGTGCGGGATCGGACACACGCGCTGGGCCACCCACGGGCCGCCCACAGAGGAGAACGCCCATCCCCACCGGAGCCAGGACGACACGATCGCGCTCGTCCACAACGGAATCGTCGAGAACGCTCCCGTGTTGCGGGACCGGCTCGAGGAAGCGGGCTACGCGTTCCGCAGCGACACGGACACGGAAGTCGTGGTCCACCTCGTGGAGGAGGCGTACCGAACGGCGGACAGCCTGGAGGAAGCTGTCGTACGGGCCCTGGAGCAGGTGATCGGGGCATACGGGATCGCGGTGGTCAGCAGTCGGGATCCGGGGAAGATCGTCGTCGCACGGAACGGAAGCCCCCTCCTCCTCGGAATCGGATCGAACGGCGAGTACCTCGTCGGCTCCGACGCGGCGGCGGTGATCGCGCACACGCGCGACGTGGTCTACTTGAACGATGGTGACTACGCGGTTCTCGAGCCCGCGGGATATCGCACCTACCACCTCAGCGAAGGTGCCGTTCGGCGGCATGTGCACGAAGTCACGTGGGATCTCGCCGCGATCGAAAAGGGCGGCTACCCGCACTTCATGCTCAAGGAGATCTTCGAACAGCCGCGGACCCTCGAGGACGTGACGAGGGGGCGCCTCCTCGAGGAGGAGGGGAGCGTGCGGCTCGGAGGGATTACGCTGGCGGACCGGGAGCTGCTTGCAATCAAGCGGATCGTGATCACCGGGTGCGGCACGAGTTGGCATTCCGCGCTCCTCGGGGAATACATGATCGAGGAGTTCGCCCGGCTTCCGACGAAGGTGGAATACGCCTCGGAATTCCGGTACAAGAATCCTGTCGTCGACGAGGACACGCTCGTCATCGCGGTGAGTCAATCCGGCGAGACGGCCGACACTCTGGCGGCCCTCAAGGAGGCGAAACGGAGGGGCGCTCGGACGATGGGCATCGTAAACGTCGTCGGCTCGAGCATCGCCCGGGAAACGGATTTCGGAGTGTACCTCCACGCAGGGCCGGAAATCGGGGTGGCCTCCACGAAGGCGTTCACGAGCCAGGTCGTCGCGCTCGCTCTCTTCACCCTATACCTCGCGCGCCGTCGAGGGCTCTCGATCCTGAACGGGCGGAGGACCGTCCAGGCGATCCGAGCGCTTCCCGGTCAAGTCGAAGAAATCCTCGCGCAGGATGAGGCGATCCAGGCCCTTGCGGCGCGCTATGAGGATGCGAAGAACTTCCTCTATCTGGGTCGAGGGTTCCAGTTTCCCGTCGCGCTGGAGGGAGCGCTCAAGTTGAAGGAGGTCAGCTACATCCATGCCGAGGGCTACCCGGCAGCCGAGATGAAGCATGGTCCGATCGCCCTCATCGACGAGCGGATGCCCGCCGTGTTCCTGGCCCCGAACGATCCGGTCTACCAGAAGGTGGTTTCGAACATCGAGGAGGTGAAGGCGCGAGCGGGGCGGGTGATCGCGGTGGTGAGCAACGGGAATGGGGAGCTCGAGATGAAGGCCGACGACTGTATCCATATCCCCGAGACGCTCCCCCACCTCCTTCCCGTCCTCTCCGTGATTCCACTCCAGCTTCTCGCATACCACATCGCGGTGCGCCGTGGAACGGACGTGGATCAGCCCCGAAACCTCGCGAAATCCGTGACGGTGGAATGAGGGGCCGCCCGCGAGGGAACCTGAGTGGTGGGGCGTCGTCGGTACCGACCCGGAGGAAAGCGTGAGGGTGGTGCTCCAGAGGGTGTCGAGCGCGCGGGTGCGGATCGATGGGGAGACGGTCGGTTCGGTCGGCAATGGGATGCTCCTCCTCGTGGGTTTCACCCAGGGGGAGGATGAGGCGGACCTGGAGTGGATGGCCGACAAGGTGGTGGGGCTTCGCATCTTCAACGACGAGGAAGGGAAGATGAATCTCTCTCTCCACGACGTGAGTGGGGAGGTGCTCGTCGTGAGCCAGTTTACCCTCTACGGGGATACCCGAAAAGGCAGGCGGCCGTCGTTTGTGAAGGCGGCCTCGCCCGAAACGGCGGTTCCACTCTACGAACGGTTCGTCGCATTGCTGGAGGAACGTGCCCCCGGCACGGTGGCGACCGGGGAGTTCGGTGCAATGATGGACGTGGAGCTCGTGAACGACGGTCCGGTCACGCTCGTTCTCGAGAGGGGCGCGAGTTGACGGAGGCTGCGATTCCGCTGGAGCTGGTCCTCGCGTCCGGGTCGCCGCGTCGGGCCGAGCTGCTCGAAATGCTCCGGATTCCGTTCCGCGTGGAGATTCCGGATGTGGAGGAATTGGCCCTCTCCGGTGAATCCGCGCAGCGGCAGGTGGAACGGCTCGCGCGGGAAAAGGCGCGCTCGGTTGCGGAGCGCTGCAGCGGCCGGTGGATCATCGCAGGGGATACGGTGGTCGTACTCGACGACGAAGTGCTCGGCAAGCCGAGTTCGATCGAAGAAGCAGTAGCCATGCTCCTCGAGCTGCAGGGACGAACCCACCTCGTGTCATCAGGCGTGGCCGTGTGCTCTCCGGACGGAGAGGTTCGAAGCGGTGTGGAGACGAGTCGGGTGACCTTTCGTCCGTTCGACCGGTCCGTGGCCGAAGCCTATGCGAGGACAGGAGAGCCGATGGACAAAGCCGGGGCGTATGGGATCCAGGGTTTCGGGGCGACGCTCGTGCGCCGCGTCGAAGGTGACTTCTACGGCGTCGTCGGGTTTCCCGTGGTCCTCCTGCTGGACCTCCTCCGGCAAGGGGGAGCGGAGTACCGATTCGGAAAATGGATCCCATCGACCGCAGCGAGGTCGGACGACGCGGCCGCCGGAACGATCCCATGACCGGAACTCCCGCAGTCCTTGCCCTCGATCAGGGTACGACGGGAAGCACGGCGCTCGTCGTCGCGCGGGATGGACGCATTCTGGGCCGCGCCTACTCCGAATTCCCGCAGCATTTTCCACGCCCGGGATGGGTCGAGCACGACGCCGAGGATATCTGGGAGACGACGCGGAAGGTGGGGCTCGGAGCACAGGAGGAGGCCCGGAACCGGGAGAGGGTCCAGATTCTCTCCGTCGGAATCACGAACCAGCGGGAGACGGTGGTCCTCTGGGACCGGGAGACGCTCGAACCCGTCCACAGGGCGATCGTTTGGCAGGATCGACGCACCGGTGGAATATGCCGTGAGCTCGAGGAGGGCGGGCATTTGGCGGAGGTGCGGGAGAGGACCGGTCTCCTTCTCGATCCGTACTTCTCCGGAACCAAGCTCACCTGGGTCTTTCGGGAGCGTCCCGACCTCCGGTCACGTGCGGAGGCGGGCGAGCTCGTCGCAGGCACGGTGGATGCATGGCTGATTGCGCGGCTCACCGGCGGCCGAGTGGAGGCGACCGATCCCACGAACGCGTCGCGGACGCTCCTCTACGACATCCAGGAGCGGCGGTGGCACCCGGACCTCCTCACCCTCTTCGAGGTCCCGGAAGGAATTCTCCCCGAGGTCCGGCCCAGCTCGGGCGACTTCGGTACGACCCTCGCCGAGGCGATCGGGGTCGAAGTGCCCGTATCCGGGGTGGCCGGAGATCAACAGGCGGCGCTCTTCGGACAGGGGTGCTGGGAGAGGGGGCTCGCGAAGAACACCTACGGCACCGGGGCGTTTCTCCTGTTGCATACGGGGGGTGAGGTAGTCGCATCCGAGCATGGATTGGTCACAACTGTGGCCTGTGGGCCGTCCGGAGAGCCGCAGTATGCGCTCGAAGGCTCGATCTTCGTGGCGGGAGCGGCCGTCCAGTGGCTTCGTGACGGACTCGGCCTCCTGAAGACGGCGGCGGATTCGGAGGCGATGGCCCGCTCCCTTTCCTCGAACGAGGGCGTGTACATGGTCCCGGCGTTCGTGGGGCTCGGCGCGCCGCACTGGAAGCCCGACGCTCGGGGCGTCCTGACCGGCCTCACCCGAGGGACCCGACCGGAACACCTCGTTCGGGCCGCGCTCGAGGCGATGGCGTACAGTACGTCGGATGTCCTCACCGCCATGGAGGCCGATTCCGGCGTCGAGGCAGAGGAGCTCCGCGTCGATGGAGCGGCCTCGAAGAACGACTGGCTCATGGAGTTCCAGTCCGGCATCCTCGACCTTCCGGTCCGGCGGCCGGCCGTCGTCGAAACCACCGCGCTGGGAGCGGCAGGGCTCGCTGGGCTGGGGTCTGGTGTATGGAAGGACGCGGACGAGTTTCTCGAGGCACAGGGAAGGCCTCGATTCTTCCGGTCGCGCATGGGAGAGAAGGAGAGGACCGATCTTCTCGGAGGGTGGAACCGAGCCCTCGCTGCGGCGGAGGCAGCCGTCGGGAGTGGCGGATCCTCCTGACCCGTAGCGCCGGGGAGAGTGGAAGCCATAGCGGCTGACCGTTATATTTACCGCTGCAGACCCGAGCGGGTCACCGATTTTCAGAGGGGTGGATCATGAACAGGGACCGACGCTTCTTCGTGGGACTCGTGGGCGTGGCGGCGATCGTGGGCTACCTGGTCTGGACAGGGATCACCGAGACCATGGTCTACTACCTGACTCCGACCGAACTCGTCTCCCGGGTGGAGGCCGACCCCGGGCTTCACCAGGTGGGATTCAAGGTGAGTGGTAACGTCGTGCCGGGGAGCTACCAGGCCGGCGATGACGAGCTCATCCACCGGTTCGTGGTGGCGGACCAGGACAATCCCGATATGCATCTCTCGGTGGAATTCCGCCACCCTCTTCCCGATACGTTCCAGGACGACGGCGAGGTCGTCATGGAGGGCCGGTTCCGCGAAGATCGGGTCTTCGAGGCGAGTGAGGTCCTGACGAAGTGCGGTAGTCGGTATGAAGCGATGCCGGAGGAGCACGAGTACTACGAGTCCAACGGCGAGTATGACGGGGACGGGTACCAGGGGGGTGACTACGAAGGTGCGGTCGGGGCGGGCGCCTCCTCCTCGTTGGGTGAGGGCGAGGCCGGCCGGTGATCGTTCTGGGGGAGTTCGCTCTCTGGATCGCGCTTCCCATCGCGATCTGGGGGATGGTTCTCGCCTTCCTCGGAGGATACAAAGGGCGCGGTGATCTCGTGCTCTCCGCCGAGCGGAGCGTGTACGCCGTATTCTTCCTGCTCGCCCTCGCCTCCGCGGGGATCATCGCGGCTTTCCTCGGAGACCGGTACGAGTACTGGTACGTCTATAACTATTCGAACCGGGCGCTCGACCCATTCTTCAAGGTCGCGGGGCTATGGGCGGGGCAACGAGGCTCCCTCGTCTTCTGGGCCCTGAACCTCGGGTTCTTCTCCGCCCTGGCGGTCTGGCTGAACCGGAAGCGGAATCGCGACCTCATGCCCTATGTGACGGGCGTGGCGCTGACGGTGATCTCCTTCTTTCTCGTCATCTCCCTCTTCGTCAGCCCGCCGTTCGAGATGCTGGCGTTCACGCCCGCGGACGGAAGGGGCCTGAATCCGCAGCTCCAGAACTACTGGATGGTGATCCATCCGCCCACGCTCTACCTCGGGTTCACCGCGTTCACGATTCCTTTCGGCTTCGCGATCGCGGCGCTCCTGACCGGCCGCCTCGACTCCCAGTGGATCCAGGTGACGAGGCGGTGGATTCTCACGAGCTGGTTCTTCCTCTCGCTCGGGATCGTGTTCGGGATGCGTTGGGCATACGAGGAGCTGGGATGGGGCGGCTACTGGTTCTGGGACCCGGTAGAGAACGCCTCTCTCCTTCCGTGGCTCGCGGCCACCGCGTTTCTCCACTCGGTCATGATTCAGGAAAGCCGGGGCATGTTGAAGGTCTGGAACATGGGGCTCGTGCTGCTCACGTTCCTCATGACGATCTTCGCCACCTTCCTGACCCGCTCCGGGCTGATCGAGTCCGTGCACTCCTTCGCCCAGAACCTCACGATTGCGTGGACCTTCCTCGGGTTCATGGGTGTCGCGGGCGCCATCAGCGTCGTACTGATCCTCTGGAGGCTTCCGGAGCTCAGGAGCGAGAGGCAGTTCGAGTCCTTCCTCTCCCGGGAGGCGGGTTTTCTCCTGAACAACCTGATGATCCTCGGCGTTCTCTTTGCCGTGCTGTGGGGCACCCTCTTTCCCCTGATCACGGAAGGGATCACCGGATCGAAGGTCGCCGTCGGGCCGCCCTTCTTCAACCAGGTCAACATTCCGATCGGGCTGGTCCTCCTCGCCCTCATGGGGATCGGGCCCGTCATCGCCTGGAGGAAGGCCTCTGGGCGGAATCTCCGCAGAAACTTCGTCATGCCGGGTGCGCTGGGCATCGGTGTCGCCCTCCTCCTCTACCTGCTCGGAATGCGGCACCTCTACGCGCTCTTGACGTTCTCGATCGGAGCCTTCGTGATCGTGATCATCATGAGGGAATTCTGGAAGGGGACACGCGCACGGGCACGGATCGAAGGGGAGGGTATCCTGCCCGCCTTCTTCCACTTGGTCCAGCGGAATCGCCGCCGCTGGGGGGGCTACATCGTCCACGTGGGGGTTGTGGTCATGTTCATGGGCTTCGCCGGTGCCGCGTTCGACGAGGAGGTCCGCGTCGCCCTCGAGCCAGGGGACACGGCGACGGTCGAGTCCGCCTTCGGGCACACGTACACCCTCGCGTACCAAGGCATCTCTACGGACATGCGTCCGAACGAGTGGCGGTGGATCGCTCTCTTCAGCGTGACTCGGGACGGCGAGCCTCTCGGGACGATCAGCTCGGAGCGACACTTTTATCCGGCGTTGAACCAGCCGTCGACCCAGGTGGGCATCCGGTCCACCTTCTTCGAAGACCTTTACGTGATTCTGGCGTCCGTCGACGAGCTCCAGGGGATGGGTGGCGACGAGGATCCCGGAACGCAGCGTGCCACCTTCCAGTTCCAGGTCAATCCCCTGGTGCCATGGATCTGGTACGGGGCGCTCGTGCTCGCCGTCGGGGCCCTCGTGGCGATGTGGCCAGGATCCGGGGGCCAGGCAGCTCATAGGCCGGCTCGTCCCGATCGGCCGGGGGCTCCCCGGCCCCGCCCGAAAGAGCCCGAGCCGGCGGGGGTTTGATGGACCCGCTCCTGATCGGCCTGCTCGTCGTGGCGGCCGCGGTGGTGTTCTTCGTCGTCGAGCCGCTCGTCTCCGGGCTCCGCGCGCCTTCCGGGCTCGATGAGGACGAGCCCTCCGAGGAAGATTTTCGCAAACGCGCGGTCCTCCTCGCTCTGAGGGACGTGGAGTACGACTACCACACGGGCAAACTGGATGACGCGGATTACCGGCTGCTCCGGGCTCAGCTATCCCGAGAAGCTCTCGAAACCCTCCGCAACGGCGCGGAAGTGACGGGCGTGCTGGAAGGGTCGGACGAGGCCGCCGACGATCCCATCGAGGCGGAAATTCGCAGAATCCGCAGCTCCATGAAGAAGGTGGCTCCCTGCGCGGCATGTGGTGTGACCCTCGCTCCGGGCGCGCGATTCTGTGGCGACTGTGGTGCGCGGGTGACGGAGGAGGAGAAGGGAGCGACACCGGACGAGGGAGAGGGGGGGTGAGCTCTCCGCCGGCGCGACCGGCGGAAGGGCCTTCCCGCGAGTCGCCGGCCGAGGGAGAGCGGACCTCCTCCCTCGAGGCCCACGCGCTCGTTCGGGCCTTCGGTCCGATCCGGGCCGTGGATGGAGTGTCCTTCGAGCTTCTTCCCGGTGAACTCCTCACGGTCTTCGGTCCGAATGGCGCCGGCAAGTCCACGCTCCTGAACCTCCTCGCAGGGGCGCTTCAACCGAGCGAAGGCGAGATCCGCATGGGCGGACGGCTCCGGAGCCATGGAGAGGTCGAGTGGCGGCAGCAGGTGGGAATCCTTTCCCATCAGACCTTCCTCTACGGACACCTTACCGCGGAGGAGAACCTTCGGTTCTACGGCCGGCTTTTCGGGGTCGACCAGATCGAAGACCGGATCCACGAGCGACTGAGCGCGGTGGAGATGGACCACCGGAAAGACGATCTGGTGCGCACCTTCTCCCGCGGGATGCGACAGCGTCTCTCCCTCGCACGGGCGTTGCTCCACGATCCGGCGATCGTATTGCTGGACGAACCCTACACCGGCCTGGACGTCCACGCCGCCGCCCTCCTGCGAGACCTGCTCTCCTCCCTGAAGGATGGCCGACGCACGGTGGTGCTCGTGACCCATGACCTGACCCAGGGGCTCGACCTCGCGGACCGGGTGGCGATTCAGGTTCGCGGTCGGTTCGAGTTCTTCGGCTCGTCCGTGGAGCTCCCGTCGGGCCCCCCCGACGCCTTTTACCGAAGCGTGGTGGAGGGTGTGCTCGGTGGGGCAGGTGGCGCCCCGTGATCCGCTACGTCCAGCAAGTCGAAGCTCTGGTTCGAAAGGATCTCCTCCTCGAGCTTCGGACATGGGACCGGTTGAGCGCGATGGGCGCATTCGCGGTGCTCGTCGCCGTTCTCTTCCACTACGCCGTCGATCGCACGCTCATTCATCCCCGGGAGCTCGCCGCCGGGCTCATCTGGCTCACGATCGTCTTCGGCGGGATCCTCGGACTCGGCAGGACGTTCGCGCTGGAGGAGGAGGACGGGGCGATTCAGGGGATCCTCACCAGCCCGGTCCCGAAGGATGCGGTTTTCCTGGCGAAGGTAACCGGCAACTTCGTGCTTCTCGGGCTCCTCGTTCTCCTGATCCTCTTCGTGTTCGGCCTCTTCTTCCAGGTCGGGCTCGGGGGGAACCCGTTCGCCTTGTTCGGGGTCCTCTCGCTGGGCGTTCTCGGCTTCACGGCTCTGGGAACCCTCTACAGCGGGGTGACGGTACGGAGCCGGATGGGAGAAACACTCCTTCCGGTGCTCGTATTTCCGCTCCTCGTCCCCATGGTCGTTTTCGGAGTGCGAGGCACTTCGCTCCTCTTCGCCGGGGTGTCCGGAGCCGAGGTGGAGGGGAGCCTTCGGATCCTGGGGAGCTTCTCGCTGGTGGCCCTGCTCGCCGGCGCGTTCCTGTTCCGCTTCGTGGTGGAGGACTGATGTCGCTGAAAACGATCCGTTGGGGAGCGGGAATCGCGGGGGTGCTCGGCGTAGGGCTCGCTCTGCTCTTCCACTGGCAGGTGTTCTTCTGGGTGCCGACCGAAGCGAGCATGGGGATCGTGCAGAGGATCTTCTACGTGCACGTTCCGGCGGCGTGGGTCGGGTTCTTCGCGTTCTTCATCGTGGCGCTCTGCAGCGCGGTCTATCTCTGGCTCGGCGAGGAGCGCCTCGACATTGCAGCGGTCTCGGCAGCGGAGGGTGGGATCCTCTTCACCACGATCGTCCTGATCTCCGGCCCGCTCTGGGCGAAACTCGCCTGGGGGACGTGGTGGACGTGGGAGCCGAGGCTGACGTTGACCCTGCTCCTCTGGTTCATCTACGTGGGCTATTTTCTGGTCCGCTCCTCCAGCGAGAACGAGCGGACCGGGCGCAGGCTCGCCGCAGTCGTGGGAATCGTGGGGGCGCTGAACATCCCCCTCATCCACATGAGTGTTCTCTGGTTCCGCTCCCTCCATCCACAGCCGGTCGTGCTTCGCACGGACGGCCCGAGCCTTCACCCGGACATGCTCGTGACGCTGATGACGGCCCTTGCTTCGTTCACGCTCGTCTTCCTCGCCATTTTCCTCGTTCGCTATGGAGCCGAGCGCCTCGAGCGGGAGCTCAGGGCCCACGACTCAGCGAGGGAGAGCGGAAAAGGAGTCCCGGTATGACTCGCGTGGTCGCCTCCGGTCTCGCCCTCTTCGTGTTCATGCTCCTCGTCGGTGGGGCGACGGAAGCAGTGGCGCAGACGGCGCCCGGCGCTTCGGCCGCGTCCATGCGGCATTTCTGGCACGTCTTCGCCGCATATGCCGTTGCATGGCTCCTCATCCTGGGCTGGCTCTTCTCCGTCGCGCGACGGATCGGGAGGTTGGAGCGGCGCCTCGACCGGTAACACGTGGGGTGGGAAGGGGCCGAGGGTGGAGCTCCTCCACTCTCTCGGCGATCGGTCGCCGAGAGTGCTTATTTCCTGCGGGTCGTGAACATCCAGCCCCGGACGATCGAGCGGGGTTCCTCTATGGACACGAACGCGTCCTCGTCCATCCTCTCCACCTCCCGCACCACTTCCCGGATCTGGCGTCGGGCGACCAGGCTGAGAAGGATGTTCACCGGACCATCCCGTCCCCGGCCATCGATCTCGGTGACACCGAACCCCCGCTCGCGCAGCTCCCGCGCCACCTCCGCTCCGCCGCTCCGACAGACGATTCGGACCGTGGCGAGCCCCACCGCCAGCTTCTCCTCCAGCCATAGCCCGGCTCCGGTGCCCGCGGCGAACCCGCCGGCGTACCCGAGGAGATGCCATACGCTGTTGAGGTGCTGGATCGCCGTGCCCACCGCGAGCACCCAGATCAGCGACTCGAAGAAGCCGATCACCGGTACCCAGGTCCGGATGTTCCGCATCGAGAGGAGCATCCTGAGCGTGGCCAGCGAGACATCCACGATCCGGAGCGCAAAGATCACGAGGGGCCCGAAAGGGCCGGCGAAGATCAGCTCAAGCATCTTCGGGGTCGAGGTGCGCTTCCAGCGTGCGATTCGTGGCGTCGAGCACCGCGAGTACCGATCCACGGACCAGGTCCCCGCCCGGTGCCGCAGTCGAACCCAGCAGTCGGTATCGACGCTCCTCGCTCTGTCCGTAGACCAGGACGATCACGACCCATGCATCGAAGGCACGGACCGCCTTTACGCCTCTGAGCTCGAGGGCGAGGCGGTTCCTGGAGACGGCCGTGATCGCCCGTAGCGCCGCCAGAGCACCCGCCTGAAGGCGGCCCTGATGAGTGTCGGTGCCATCTGCGTTCCCTTCGAAGGTCCGCCCCTTGGTCCATTCCACGGAAACGACGGCGCGGCAGCGACTATCGGGGAAGATTCGAAGATTCAGGTCGTGCAGGCGCACCCGTTCCCGTCGGTTGTCGGGGGCCCGGTCGTCGCTCGGCGAACTCAAATCGAGCTCCTGTATCGGGTATGGGGAATGGGCACGGTCGAAGAGGAGGGAAAATCGTCGGGAGGGGAGTCGGGAGCAAGTTTTGGGGAAAAGGCGCGTCGGTGCGGCGGGAGGTATATTCAGAGCCGGAAGGGCCCACCCGTATTCAGATCCTCCACCGTATCGATGTCCCGGAGGGTCTGGAGCCGTCTGGCGCGCAGCCCGCACCTCGCGACCTGGTCCTCACTGCGCCGCAGGACGTCGGAGGTGCTCCAGGGAATGGACTCGAAGAGCTCCGGGCATGGTTGGGCGAGGGCGAGCAGGTAGTACCCTCCATCGAGTGCGGGCCCGAACACCACATCCGAGGTGTCGAGGGATCGGAACGCCTCCTCCACCCGGAAACGGTCCACGTCGGGCGCATCCGTCCCTACGATGCAGACGCGGTCGGAGACCTCGAAGCATTCGCGGAACGCGCGGTCCATTCGAACGCCGAGGTCGCACCCCGACTGCGGGCGGAAGCCGAGATCGTCCTCGCCGAGCCAATCCCGGATTTCGCACTCCGCATCCGGGGGGTCGTAGTAGACCACGATGCGATAGGGACCTCCTCGTACGCCTTCGATCACACGGCGCCCGATTCCCCGA
Source organism: Gemmatimonadota bacterium (assembly GCA_007121455.1). Classification (GTDB taxonomy): domain Bacteria; phylum Gemmatimonadota; class Gemmatimonadetes; order Longimicrobiales; family Gaopeijiaceae; genus SKKN01. The sequence continues at coordinate 83,847 of SKKN01000007.1, forward strand.
TAGATCCTCGCCGCCGCCTCCGCGCCCAGCTCCTCTGCGAGTCTCGTCTTCACCTTTCCGGGCCTGGGTGCCTTCGCGAAGACGATGAGCGTCCAGCGGGGCTCGCGTGCCCGGGCCGGCTGTCCGTTCCGGTTTGGAACCCATCGGGAGAGGCGTGAGGGGGAAGCGCCCAACGAATGGAGGGCGATCAGCGCGGTGTTCTGCAGCCAGGTCGTCCAACGGCCATGCTGCTGGTAGCGGCGCGGGCTCGTGGAGAGAGCTGCCGGCAGGCGCTCCACAGGACCCATATGCCGGACGCGGCGCAGGAATTCCACGTCTTCGAGCAGGGGAACCTCCGGAAACCCTCCGGCGGTCCGGAACGTGGTCGCGGAAACGAGGATTCCCTGGTCCCCGTACGGAAGACCGAGAAGCCTTTCCCGGAGGCGTTGGCCGACCTCGATGAACCTCCAGAACCAATGGGACCCTTCGAGGCGAAACCCGAAGTACGCGGACGAATCGGAATGAGCGTAATCGAGCCACTCTGCGAGGGCTCCTCCGGCTTCCGGCCCGAGCCGAGAGTCCGCATGGAGGAAAAGGAGCCAGGGGGTTTCGAGCACGGAGCGTCCAGCGTTCATCTGACGGGCGCGGCCAGGTTCGGAATGCAGCACCTCGACACCGGCGCTCCTCGCGATCGCCCGCGTACCATCGCGGGATCCGCCATCCACCACGACGGTGCGGTGAGGAACGGGAAGTCGTTCCAGGTCCGCGAGGAGGAGCGGGAGCCGTTCAGCCTCGTCGAGGGTGGGGATCACCACTCCCAGAAGGGGAGGTCTGCCCTCCGTCACCGGTCGACGTCGTTCAGCGTCCAATCGTACTCGAAGAATTCAATGCGGGTGTCGGGGTGGAGAAGAATCTCGCGCGTCTCCTCGTCCACGAGCTCCGCGAAGAACTCCTTCGTTCCCTCCTCCTCCCCGAAATCCTCCGAGAACCAGTCGACGATGCGGTTGAGGCGCAGTGTCGGACCCGGTTCCTCCTCCAGGAGGAAGTGGGCAGGGTCGTTCACGAAGTTCCGGGTCGCCCGCTGTAGCTGAGCCTCCAAATCCTCGGGCACATAGGCCTCCTCCCAGAGCGGGGGGCAGCTCACGGCCGCGCAGTTCACCGCGAAATGGATCCGGGGCTCCTGGTACCGCGGACGGATGATCTCGTGCTCGATCTCGTCGAGGGAGCGCATGCTTCCGGCGACCTCGCAAAACTCGCCATCGAAGACATCACGGATCCACCATACGGAGTTGCGAGGTCGGCTCGTGGCCATGTTTCGGAACCACTGGACCATCCCCACCCCGCGCGCCTCGATCGGGTAGTGATCGGCGACGAGTTGGAGCATGCATGCGTTGTATGCATTGATCCAGAACGCCAGCTGTGCCTCTCGGTCGGCCCGCGCGAGCTCCCCGGAATCGGTTCGGGCCAGCTCGTGCATGTACCGATCCAGCGTCACGCGCTGGCCTTCCAGGCGCTCGTAGTCGACACGAGGGAACTCCACCACATTCCGCAGGACCTCGGTGAAGGTGGAATGATCCGGAATCGACTGAGCGGCGGCATTCTCCGCCGCGAACCCGAAGGTAGGGAGGAGGAGCGCGATCACCGCGGCACCCCGGGGCAGCGGGCTCCCGGGGAAGATGGGGGCTCCGGCAAGCGCAGATCTGAAGGTCCTCATGAGAGCTCCATGCTCGGGCAGGTCGAATCGTTTCCCACCATCGGAACCCGCCGCACTCGCGTGGGGTTCCGTGGCCGGGTCTGCGGACGGCGGCCGAAGGACTTCGTGCAGGGCTCCCGATCCGGAGGTCCCGGGACCCGAACGCCCATGGACCGGACCCCAGATCCCCCCCATCCTGGAGGGTCAGCCGACACGCCCGGCGGGGTCTTTCGCAGTTTCTTCGGGTATGGTACTTTCTCACCAGTGGGCGGGATGGGTGGAGGAAATCGAGACCTCCACCTCCTTCAGGCCCCCGGCAACGGAGCAGCGCGATGGCGACGGTGGAACTCAGCGAGCAAAAGCAGAAGGATCTCAAGACTGCGCTCACACAGATCGAGCGTCAGCACGGAAAGGGCGCGATCATGCGGATGGGGGTGGATGGCGCCCGGGTCCAGATCGAAGGGATTCCCACCGGCGCCATCAACCTCGACGCGGCCATTGGGGTCGGGGGGATTCCCCGGGGCCGGATCAGTGAGATCTACGGGCCCGAGTCGAGCGGTAAGACGACACTCTGTCTCCACATCATCGCGAACGCCCAGAAGCGAGGCGGGATCGCCGCGTTCGTCGATGCGGAGCATGCGCTCGACGTCCAATATGCGAGAAAGCTGGGGGTGGATGTCGACAACCTCCTCGTCTCCCAGCCGGATACCGGTGAGCAGGCATTGGAGATCGCGGAGGTCCTCATCCGGAGCAACGCCGTCGACGTGGTCGTGGTGGACTCCGTGGCCGCCCTCGTCCCGCGGGCCGAGATCGAAGGCGAGATGGGTGATTCCCATGTGGGCCTCCAGGCCCGCCTCATGAGCCAGGCACTCAGGAAGCTGACCGGAGCGGTGAGTCGCTCCCATACCTCCGTGGTCTTCACGAATCAGATCCGCGAGAAGGTGGGCGTGATGTTCGGGAGCCCCGAGACGACGTCGGGGGGGAGAGCGCTCAAGTTCTACGCGTCGGTTCGCCTCGATATCCGCAGAATCGGGGCGATCAAGGACGGGCAGGACCTCGTGGGGAATCGCACACGGGTGAAGGTCGTGAAAAACAAATGCGCACCCCCTTTCAAACAAGCCGAATTCGACATTCTCTACAACGAGGGGATCAGCCATACGAGCCTCCTCATCGACCTCGGGGCGGAGACCGGGATCGTCGAGAAGTCCGGAGCCTGGTACTCGTACGGTGATTTGAGGCTCGGACAGGGTAAGGAGAACGCCCGCCAGTTCCTCCTCGAGAATGAGGACATCATCGAGGAGTTGGATCGAAAGATCCGAGCAGCCCTGGAACTGCCCGGCAGCGGCCCCGAAGCGGACGAGGTGCCCGGGGAGACGCAGGAGGCCTCCTGACGGCCCCAGGGAGTCCGGGAGGACGTCACCGCTTGCAACTGCCTGGGCGAGATCCGGGGGCCTTCGGGAACGGAGCCCCCGGATTCTCGTATTGAGGGATGTCGGGCATGGCCCTTATACTCGCCGGGCGCGCTTCGCTCCGTTTCCGTCCTGCTGCTCATCGCGGCAGGGGCGGCTTGTCCTGTTGCCAGGGTGATTGATGAAGGCTTCCGAGATACGACGTCGATTTCTCGACTACTTTCAGCTCCGCGGCCACGAGCTCGTTCCGAGTGGGCCTCTGGTCCCCCCCGACGACCCGACCCTCCTCTTCACGAATGCAGGAATGGTGCAATTCAAGCAGGTGTTCATCGGAGAGGAGGTGAGGCCGTACCGAAGGGCTGTGACGGCTCAGAAGTGTGTTCGTGCCGGAGGCAAGCACAACGATCTCGAGCAGGTGGGCAAGACCGCTCGGCATCACACCTTCTTCGAGATGCTGGGCAATTTCTCGTTCGGAGACTACTTCAAGCGCGACGCGATCCATTACGCCTGGGAGTTCCTCACCGGTGAAATCGGGCTCGACCCGGAGCGGATCTTCGTCACCGTGCATCACTCCGACGACGAAGCCGCGCTTCTTTGGAAGGAGGTGGCCGGAGTCGAACCCTCCCGAATCTTCCGCCTCGGGGATGCGGATAACTTCTGGCAGATGGCGGACACCGGTCCGTGTGGGCCTTGCTCGGAACTCCATTACGACCTGCGACCCTCGTCCGAGCGGCAAGGAGGTCTCTCCCGCGAATCGTTTGAGGCACTCGGCGACGAGGGGCGGATCCTCGAACTCTGGAATCTCGTCTTCATGCAGTTCGACCGGAGTGAGGACGGTTCGCTCGAACCGCTCCCTGCGCCGTCGATCGATACGGGGGCGGGCCTGGAGCGGATCGCGGCCGTTCTCCAGGAGGTGGATTCGAACTACCACACAGACTTGTTCCTTCCGCTTCTCGACCGGGTGGCCGAGATCGTCGGGGAGCCATATCGGGCGGATACGGAGGAGGGGGTCAGCTACCGAGTGCTCGCGGATCACGCCCGGGCCGTCGCGTTCCTTCTCGCGGATGGAGTCTTCCCGTCGAACGAAGGCCGGGGGTATGTGCTCCGCCGGATCCTGAGGCGGGGGGTCCGACACGCGTGGTTGCTCGGGCGCCGCGACCCGACGCTGGTCGACGTCGTGGACGCCGTGGTGAAGGAGATGGGATCGACCTATCCCACGCTCCGGGAACGGCAGGACCACCTCCTTCGCGTCACCCGCGCGGAGGAGGAGCGCTTCTTCCAGACCATCGAGGGCGGGATGGATCGGTTCGACCGGATCGCGCCCCGTGCGGAAGCGAGCCCGAGGGGCCCGGACGGCGGATCGTCCCCCATCATCCCCGGGGAGGAGGTGTTCCGGTTGTACGACACCTTCGGCTTTCCCCATGATTTGACCCGGGTCATGGCGGAGGAACGGGGATACGACGTGGACCTGGAGGGGTTCGAAGAGGAACTCCAGGCGCAGCGCCTCCGCAGCCGCGCGGACCGGGCCCGAAGTCGTGCGGATGCCGAAGATGAGGATTCCTCTGGGTGGGCGGTCCTGGATCCCGATCGGGAACAGGTCTTCGTCGGATACGACCAGACGGAGGTGGAGACGAACGCCTTCGCCTTTCGCAGGGAGAACGGCTCGGCGGGGCTCGTGCTGGAGAAGAACCCGTTCTACCTCGAGAGTGGTGGCCAGGTCTCGGACCGAGGAGAGGTACAGGGGGAGGGTTGGTCACTCCGCGTGGAGCGGGTGGTGCCTCTGGGCGACCGAACTGCGGTGGTGGGCTCCCTGAGTGGAGAACGGGCTCCGAGCGATCCCTCGGGTCCGATCGAGGTGACCGCGCGGGTCGATGCCGAAGCGCGCCACGATACCGAGCGGAACCATACCGCGACGCATCTCCTGCATGCAGCCCTTCGAGAGGTCCTCGGGAGCCACGTCGTTCAGCGGGGGTCACTGGTGGCTCCGGACCGGCTCCGGTTCGACTTCACCCACCCGGGCCCGATGACGCCGGAGGAGATCGAGCGGGTGGAGCGGCAGGTGAACGATGCGATCTGGCGAGACCTTCCGCTCCGCTTCAAGACGACGAGCTATGAAGAGGCCGTGGCACGGGGCGCGATCGCGCTCTTCGGAGAAAAGTACGAGGACCTCGTGCGTGTGGTTGAAGTTCCAGGGGTTAGCATGGAGCTCTGCGGGGGGACCCATCTCCGCCATACGGGGGAGGCTGGCCTCTTCCTCATCATGAAGGAGGGGGGTGTCGCCTCCGGCGTCCGCAGGATCGAAGCGCTCACCGGGAAGGCCGCGTACGAGCAGGTCGATGCGCTTCGTCGGCGAGTGCGAGAGGCGGTCGAGGTCCTGAAGACGAAGCCGGAGAACCTCGTCGACCGGATCCGCCGGGTCCAGGAGGAGCGGGACGAGTTGGAGCGCCACGTGGAGGATCTCCGACGGAGCGGGGGGTCATCGGAGGACCTGGTTCAGGACCGCGTCCTCGAGATCGAATCCGGAGCCTCGGTCCGCTACCGCGCCTACCGAATGAAGGCCAGGGACGCGGACGAGGTGCGGAGCTTCGGGGATGCATTTCTGGCGTCGGAACGCGAGGGTGTCGCGGTCATCGCGGCGGAGCTTCCGGAGGAGAAGTTCACCCTTTTCGCCTTTGTGACGGACGACCTCATCGGCCGCGGTGTTCGTGCGGACCAAATCGTTCGCGGCGTCGCGGAGGTGGTCGGTGGACGAGGCGGCGGTCGGCCTCACATGGCTCAGGCGGGCGTGGTGGATCCCGAACGGATCGACGCAGCACTCGAAGCCGGGATCGAGATCTTGTCCCGCGGAACCGTGGGTTCGGCAGAGTCATGACGGAGACGGTGAGCGATTGGTTGGACAGGCGGCGTCCAGCCGCGCCCGAGGAGCTCGACCGGAGGCTTCGGCCGCATGTGGCGGGCTCGGCCCCTCCGCTCGAGGCACTGGTGTCGGCGACGGAGTCCGCTCTGGGTGCAGTGTTGGGGGCCCCCGATTCCAGGGAGCGAGCCGCAGCATACGAGCTTCTGGCTGCGGATGCGCTTCTCACCTACGCGTGTGAGGCCGCGATCGAAGGCGCGCACCCCGAGGCGGCACTGGAAGGGGTGCTGGAGCATCTGGGCCGCATGGGCGGCGAAGGGTGAAGGAGCAAGCCGAAGAAGGGCTTACGGATCTTCACAGCCACCTGGTTCCGGGCGTGGACGACGGGGCGCGAACCGTGGACGAATCGCTCGAAGGCCTCGGGAGGATGGTCGACGCCGGCTACCGGGTCCTCGCGACGACTCCGCACTTCGATGGCAGCCTGACGTTGGACCCGGAGAAGTTCGGCCGAAGAATGGAAGAGATGGACGAGGGATGGAGCGTGCTCGTGGAAGCTGCAGCTGCGAGGTACCCGGACCTCTCGCTCTTTCGCGGCCATGAGGTGATGCTCGACGTTCCAGCTCCCGACCTCTCCGACTCCAGGTTGCATCTCGCCGACGGAGCGTGGGTGCTGGTCGAATGGCCCCGCCTACAAGTGCCACCCGGCACGAGCCGGGTCCTCGAGCGGCTGATCGACACCGGAGTGCGGCCCCTGATCGCCCACCCCGAACGATATCGCGGCATCGATCGGGAGCTCGCCATCGTGGAGCGCTGGATATCTCTGGGCGCGGCTCTACAGGTGAACCTCGGTTCTCTCGCGGGCCGCTATGGGGAGGGCGCTCGCACGCTGGCCTTTCGGCTCCTTCGGCGAGGGTGGGTTTCGTGCATGGGTTCGGATTTCCATGGCCGACCGCACCTCGATCTCTACGTGGATGAGGCTCGGGCTCTCCTCACGGAAGTGGACGGAGTGGATCAGTGGAGGTTGCTTACGTCCACGAACCCGGGGCGTGTTCTTGGCGGGGAGTCGCCCCTCCCGGTAGCCGAACTGTCCCCCGCGGGAGGCTTCTGGAATCGGATCAAGGGGTTCTTCGGGACGCAGTACCCATGATGGGTTCATCCACCGGGGGGATTCGATCGGAGAGCGGGGACGACGCACGAGGAGGTACCACCCATGAGTGAGGCGATGCCGCTCGATGAGGATCGGCTTCTCGAGCTGCTCGAGGAGAGCCGGCGCCGGGAGCGATCCCAGACGCGCTTCTACCGTAGGCTCGCGGCCGAGGCCGAGGTGCGGGGGGACGCGGAAACGGCGGAGAGGATGAACGCTCTGCATGCCGACGAACAGCACCACCTCTCCCGGCTTACCGCGAGGGTCCTCGAGATGGAGAGGAGCCCGTCCGAGCCTCCACCGGAGACGCTCGATGTGCGCTTCGAGACGTGGAAGGAACGCGCTCGCGAGAGGGAGGACGAAGAGATCTCATGGTATCAGAGCCTCCTCGATGAGCCCCTCGACGGGGAGACCCGGCGCATCGTGAAGGAGATTCTCGCATCGGAGCGGCACCACCGGAGGGAGCTGGGCGGAAAATGGATGCCTGCGTGAACGACCTCCGAACGCGAAAAGGGAGGAGGTCCGGGCGATGAGGGGCGAGCAGGAGCTCATCGATCTCACCGGTCGCGTCGCGCTGGTGACGGGTGGGTCGAGAGGAGTCGGCCGGGCAACTGCCACGCTTCTCGCGCGGGCGGGGGCGGACGTCGGATTCGTGTACCGGACGCGAACGGAGGATGCACGCCGCACGGAAGAGGAGATCCGGAAGTGCGGCGCGCGGGCATGGTCCGTTCAGGCCGACCTCCGCGATCCCTCGGTTGTCGAAGGCGTCTTCTCGGAGCTGGACGAGGTTTTCGGGGGCCTGGATTTCCTTATAGGAAACCATGGGGTCTGGCCGTCGGAACCGGTGCCCATCGCCGAGATGACGGTCCAGCAGTGGCGGGACACGATGGCCACGAACCTCGACTCCCTCTTCTTCCTGCTCAAAGTCGGAACTCCGCGGCTTCGCGAGTCGGGGGCGGTCGTCCTCGTCAGCTCCACCGCAGCCCAGCGCGGCGAAGCGTTCCACGGAGACTACGCCGCCTCGAAGGGTGGACTGCAATCCCTCGTGAAGGGCCTTTGCGAAGAGCTCGCGCCCCGAAACGTGCGGGTGAACGCCGTGGCCCCGGGATGGATCCGTACCGAGATGGTGGAACCTGTGTTTCGCGACGGCGGCCACGACCGGATCCGCGACACGATCCCGCTCAAGAGGGTCGCGGATCCGGAGGATGTCGCCGGACCCATCCTCTTCCTGTGCTCTCCTCTCGCACGCCATATCACCGGAGAAGTGCTGAACGTGAACGGGGGAGCCGTTCGACCCGGATGACCTCGACTGGGGAAGTCCGGATCGGGCCGGAGGCGGGAGGGGTGTCGGTCCAAGCGCCCCCGGCGGTTCGTTGGATCGTCCGAACACTCGAAGAGGCGGGCTACGAGGCATGGGCGGTCGGCGGCGCCGTTCGCGACGCGCTTCTCGGCCTCCCGACCGGCGACTGGGACCTGACGACCCGGGCTCGGCCCGCTCAGGTTCGAAGGCTGTTTCGGAGAACCGTGCCCATCGGCGTGGAGCATGGTACCGTGGGGGTCCTCGCACGCGATGGCACGCTCTACGAAGTGACGACCTTTCGCCGGGACGTGGAGACCACCGGCCGCCATGCGGTGGTGGAGTTCGCCGACACGGTCGAGGAGGATCTCGCGAGGCGGGACTTCACCGTGAACGCGGTGGCGTGGCATCCGCTCCGGGGGGAGCGTAGGGATCCGTTTCGTGGCGTAGCGGACATGGAGTCCGGTGTTCTGCGGACCGTGGGAGACCCGGAAGAGCGGTTCCGGGAAGACTACCTGAGGGTGCTGCGAGCACTCCGGTTCGCCGGGACCTTCGGACTCACGATCGACCCCGCCACCTGGCGAGCACTGACCGAGGGTACGTACCACCTCGATCACCTGTCCGCAGAACGGGTCCGTGAAGAGGTGCTGAAGATCCTGGAGGGTGGCGGTCGCCCCTCTCGGGCGCTCGGGCTTTATGCCGCCTCCGGCGTCCTCGACGCAGTCCTTCCCGAACTCGGAGGGCTCGTAGGTGCGCCCCGAACGGATGGGGGGAAGGATGACCTCTGGGCCCACGCCCTCCGCATCGTGGACCTCCTTCCGCGGCGTCGCTCCGATCTGAGAATGGCGGCTCTGTTTTCCGGGCTCGGACGGGACCCGGAGGGCACCGCTGCGGTCGAGGCGGGGGAGCGGGCACGCGAGACGCTTCTCCGCACTGCTTCGGCGCTGGAACGGCTCCGCTTCTCGAATCAGAAGGTTCGGGACATCGCGGCACTGACCGAATGGGCTGCATTCTTCCCAGGAGAGGATGGATCGGAAGCAGAGCTCCGCCGCTGGCTTTCCGGGGCGGGGGTCGGCCGGCTTCCCGCACTCCTGAGAATCTGGGCCGCGGAAGCGCGGGCGAATGCGATGCGCGGCAGCGGTGGGCTTCAACCTTCACGGTTTCTCCACAGAAGAGCCCGGATTCGAGCCACGCTTGCTCAGGCCCCGCCCCTCTCGGTCGAGGAGCTGGAGCTCGACGGTGGTGACCTCATCCGGATGGGCTTCCGTCCCGGACCGTACTTCGGCGAAGTCCTTCGGTACCTCCTGGATCAGGTTCTGGAGGAGCCGGCGAGAAACGACCGAGCCATCCTCGAGCGGCTGGCCCGCGAACGCCTGGATTCTTGGACGCAGGAGAAAGGGAGCACGCCCGATGGTCGATGAGTTGGACCTGTTCGGGGGAGAGGACGAGTCCGGGCGCGTGCCGCCGCCGTCAGAGGACGCGCCATCCGGCCACGGCGAGCAGATCACAGGTCCACTGGCCGCCCGGATGCGCCCCCGATCCCTCGAGGAGGTCCGCGGTCAGGGGCATCTGCTGGGGGAGGGAAAGCCGCTTCGAGCGATGCTCACGGGACGGGGGCTCACGAGCATGATCCTCTGGGGGCCCCCCGGAAGCGGAAAGACCACGCTGGCCCGGCTTCTGGCTCAGCGGGGGGACGCCACCTTCGTTCCCTTCAGCGCCGTGACCGGGGGAGTGGGGAGGGTCCGCGAAATCGTCGCGGAGGCGAAGGCTCGTCAAATGGCCACCGGGCGCAGCACGATCCTCTTCTGCGACGAGATCCACCGGTTCAATCGGGCCCAGCAGGACGCCTTCCTGCCCCACGTGGAGAATGGAACGGTGATCCTCGTGGGGGCGACCACGGAGAACCCGAGTTTCGAGATCAACCGTCCGCTTCTCTCCAGAGCGCCCGTGTTCGTGCTGGAGCCACTTTCCCCCGGGGACCTGCGCGGGGTGCTCGACGCGGCTCTTCTCGACCACGATCGGGGCCTCGGGTCTCTCGACCTCACGGTGACGGCGGAAGGTGCGGACGTCCTCGTCGAGGTTGCGGACGGCGATGCGCGGCGGCTCCTGAACGCGCTCGAGGCGGCTGCCGAGCTCGTGGGGATGGGAGGAGCGATCGACGTGGCTGTCGCTCGGGAGGCGCTTCAACACCGCTTCGCCCACTATGACAAGGGCGGGGAAGAACACTTCAACCTCATTTCGGCGCTTCACAAGTCGATCCGCGGAAGCGATCCCGATGCGGCCTTGTACTGGCTCGCGAGGATGTTGGAGGGTGGTGAAGACCCCCGGTACCTCGCTCGACGCCTGATCCGAATGGCTTCGGAGGACATCGGCATGGCGGCTCCGGCCGCCCTGGCGACGGCGCTCGCCGGTTGGCGTGCCTATGAGTTTCTGGGGTCGCCCGAGGGAGACCTCGCGCTCGCCGAGGTGGCGGTCTATCTCGCGACGGCCCCCAAATCGAATCGACTGTATCGGGCCTGGGGAGCCTGGCGGGAGCGGGCACGGGAAACGCCAGGTGAACCGGTCCCCCTCCACATCCGGAACGCCCCGACCGGTCTCATGGAAGAGCTCGGATATGGTGAGGGATATCGATACGATCCCGACGAGCCGGAAGGGGTCGCGTCGCAGGAGTACCTTCCGCCGGCCGTGGCGAAGGAGAAGCTGTTTATGCCCGGGGAGGAGGGGTACGAGCAGGAAGTGGCGGAGCGGATGAGACGGTGGGAGGAGATCCGAAGGGGAGAGCGAGGCGCGGGCCCGAGTGCGCCACCCGAAGGAGGCCGGGAATCCGGAGGCGAGGCCCCTCGTGCCGACTCCGAGGAGCGCTGATTGCACCGGAAGGTGAAGTGGAGCCCCGGGCGGGCCGGGGGGTAGAAGGGATCATGCGAGTCAGGGAGCCCGGCCCCCTGCGGCCGGTTCAGAAGGTGAGCGCACCCACGAACGGTGCGTCCCGGGTCCGGAGCGTGATCCTCGTGCTGCTCGTGCTCACGGGCCTCCCCGCGGTCACGCAGAGCTGCGCTTTTCTGTATTCGAGGCCGCAGGTCCGCATTCTCAACGTGGAGGTTCGAAACCTGGGCTTCACCTCCGGAAGTTTGGATGTCGTGGTTGAGGTCACGAATCCGAACCGGTTCGGAGTGGAGCTGAGGAGCATGCGGTACAGGTTGGAGCTCGAGGACCCCCAGATCGACGATGGGTGGCTCTCCCTGGCAAGCGGCGAGGCGAACGAACGAGTGAGCGTTCCGGGACGAGAGATGCAGGAGGTGTCCCTGAACCTGCCTTTCCAGTATGGATCCATCGGCTCTCTGCTGCGCATCGTTCTGGATGGAGACGACCTTCAGTACCGGGTGCGCGGCGACTTGACGGCCCGCGGACCCCTCGGAAATATGGACTTCCCCTTCGAGTCCCGGGGGACATTTGAACTCTGATACCCACAGAAGCGGAGGTTGCCGATTCCCACGACATTGATTGAAAACCGGACTCCCGTCGAGCGCGCGATCCTGGTGGGCGCCCCGCCGCGCTCCCTCGATGCCCGCACGGTCGAGGAGCACCTCGAGGAACTCGTTCGGCTCACCGACACGGCCGGGGGAAATGTGGTGGGTGTCCTCATTCAGCGTCTCGATGCTCCGAACGCCCGATATTTCCTGGGAGGCGGCAAGGTGGCTCAGCTCCGGGAGCTGGTCGAGGAGAAGGAGGCGGACCTCGTCATCTTCGATGAAGACCTGAAGCCCGATCAGGCGAAGAACCTGGAGGACTTCCTCGGGACCCGCGTCATGGATCGTTCCGAGCTGATTCTCGACATCTTCGCATCGCGTGCTCGGACGAGCGAGGCGAAGATGCAGGTCGAGCTCGCGCAGCTCGAATACCTCCTCCCCCGCCTCAAACGGATGTGGAGTCACCTTTCCAGAATCCGTGGCGGAATTGGGCTGCGGGGGCCGGGTGAGACGCAGCTCGAGACGGACCGACGGCTCATCGGAAAGAGAATCGTGGACCTGCGAAAGAAGCTCAAGGGCGTCGCCGAGTCACGGGCAATACAGAGACAACGTCGAAACGGGGCATTCCGGGCGGCTCTCGTGGGATACACGAACGCAGGCAAGTCTTCCCTCCTCCAGGCCCTTTCCGGTGCTGACCTCTTCGTCGAGGATCGCCTCTTCGCCACGCTCGATTCCGCGACGCGATCGGTGGAGCTCGGCTCCGGCCATGAGGGCCTTCTCACCGATACCGTCGGGTTCATCCGCAAGCTGCCGCACCACTTGATCGCCTCCTTCCGCTCCACGCTCGAGGAAGCGCGGGAGGCGGATCTCATTCTCCACGTCATCGACTCCTCGCATCCCGAGTGGGAGGAGCAGAGGGCGGTGGTGGAGGATGTGCTGGCCGACCTCGAGCTCCACGAGCGGCCTCAGGTTCTCGTCTTCAACAAGGTGGACCGACTCACCCACGGGGAGGAGCGAGCGCTCCGGGACCGGGTCCGAGCCATCGAGAACCGGCCGGCGGTCTTCGTGTCGGCCCTGGAGGAGGGGGCGCTCCACGAGCTCGTGGATGCCTTGAAGGCGCGTGTACGGCTCCGCCTTCAGCCCGTGCATCTCCACCTTCCCGTTGCGGATGGGGAGACGCTGGCGACGCTCTACCGTGAGGGCGAGGTGCTCTCTCTCGAGGAGCGAGGGGTCCACATGGACGTGACTGCCCGTGTTCCCGAGGCGCTGCTCGGGCGGTTGAGCCGGGTGGATGGCGTGCGCGTGCTCGAACCGAGCTGACGGCGGGGTCGCCAGTGGACCGAGTCTTTTTCGTGGGACCGGGACGGATGGGGCTCTCGCTGGGCGAGGCCCTTCAACAGGCGGGGGCCGTTTCCGCCCTCACCTTCTGCGGACGAAGTCAGGAGCCACCCTCGCACCCCCTCTTTCACAGCGAGGGGGCTCGATACGTCTGGGGTCTGGAACCGCCTCCGCCGGGCACCACCGCAGTGTGCCTTTCCGTTCCGGACGATGCTCTCGAAGAGGTGGCACATGCCCTTGCCGGGCGCGGTGATGCTCCCCCGGGATGCGCAGCGTTTCACCTGTCGGGGTCGGTCTCTGCGGACCCGCTCGCTCCTTTGCACGCCCGGGGGTATTCGGTCGGCACCTTGCACCCTCTCCAATCCGTTGCGAACCCTCACGGTGGAGCGGAACGCCTCTTCGGCAGCGGTTACGCCCTGTCCGGGGAGCCGGAAGCGCTGGCCGTGGGAAGACGTTTGGTCGCAGCCCTCGGCGGTCGGATCATCCGGGTTCCCGCTTCGCGCCGGCCGTTGTATCATGCTGCGGCCGTTTTCGCGTCCAACTATCTGGTCGTCATTCTGGACGCAGCGGTCCGAAGCATGATGGAAGCGGGTGTGGAGGGCCCGGAGGCCAGGGACGTGCTCCTCTCTCTCGCGCAGGGCACGCTGGACAATTTGAAGGCGCTCGAACCGGAGCACGCGCTCACTGGGCCGGTCTCCCGGGGTGACCTGGAGACGGTGGGGCTCCACCTACGGAGCCTGCCTGTTCGGGAGCGTGAGCTCTACGCCCGTCTGGGCGCGGCGGCATTGGAGATCGTCGGGGCAGAGATGCCGCCCGAGATCCGGGAGAGGATGGCGGAGATGTTCGAGGATACCGAATGAGACTCTATGTGAACATCGATCACGTGGCGACGATCCGGGAAGCGAGGAGGACCGACGAACCCGATCCCGTTCGAGCCGCGGTGCTCGTGGAGCTCGCCGGTGCGGACGGGATCACCGTGCATCTCCGGGAAGACCGTCGACACATCCAGAACCGGGACGTGACCCTGCTCCACGAGACGCTGCGGACTGGCATGAACCTCGAGCTGGCCGCCCGCGACGACATGATCGCGCTGGCCTGCGAGCTTCGGCCCTTGCAGGTCACGCTGGTTCCGGAGCGGCGGGAGGAGATCACGACCGAAGGCGGCCTCAGCCTCTCCGAGGGCAGTGACTCCCTGATGCGGGCGGTGAGCCGCCTGCGGGAAGCGGGAATCCGGTCCGCACTCTTCGTCGATCCCGACGAGGTCATGATCCAGGGGGCGACAGACCTTGGAGCCGATGCCGTCGAGCTTCACACCGGGGAGTATGCGAACGCCTCACTCGGAGATCGGGACCGAGAGCTCCAGCGCATCCTCGAGGCCGCCTGCCTCGGACGGGAGGCTGGCCTCTCAGTGCATGCCGGCCACGGACTCACCTTCGAGAATGTCCTGCCTGTGGCTTCGATCCGAGAGATCGAGGAGCTGAACATCGGTCATTCGATCGTCTCCCGGGCAGTGTTCGTGGGCCTGGAACGGGCCGTGAGGGAGATGGCGGATCTCATCCGCACGGCCCGTGACCGGGTGCCGACCCCTGGGAAGTGGCTCCCACCGATCGGCTACTGACCGCGTTCTTCCCCTGGTAGACGGGTCCCGGCCTGGTAAGGAGGCGCGGTGAGGTGGGATTGGAAGGCCGTGGTGGGCATCGCGATCAGCGTGCTCCTCGTGTGGTGGGTGCTGCGCGGTGTCGATCCGATGGAGGTGTGGCTCGAACTTCGCGACGCAAACTGGGGGCTTCTCCTGCTGGCCGTCGCGGTCACCACATCGGGCTTCCTCGTGCGCGCCCTCCGGTGGAAGATCCTGCTTCTTCCCCTTTACTCCCGATCCCGGCTCAGGCCTCGATTCGCTGCCGTCAACATCGGGTTCATGGCCAACAACCTGCTCCCCGCGAGGGTGGGCGAGTTTGCGCGTGCATATGCGCTGAGCCGGATGGAGCCCGTATCCATGAGTGGCGCGATCGGCTCGCTCGTCGTGGAGCGGTTTCTGGATGGGATCGCGATCTTCCTCCTTCTGCTCGTCGCGGTGCTCGCCCCTTCATTTCCCGATGCGGCGACGATTGGTGGGCACCCCGTCCTCACCGCACTCTCCTGGGTGTTCGGGCTCTTCGGGACCCTGCTCGCGTTCCTTCTGGTCCTCCTCTTCTGGCCGCGTGGATGCCTGCGGATCGTGCGCGCGGCCGCCCGGGTGCTGCCCGAAAGAGCAGGTTTGGCAATCGTGGACGCTCTGCAGCGGTTCCTGCTCGGCCTCGGCTCCCTCCGCAACCTCCGCCTCTTCGCCCTCGGGCTCCTCTGGAGCGTGGGATTCTGGTCCTGGAACGCGATCTCGTTCTGGCTCGCCTTTCGGGCGTTCGGAATCGACCTCGGGTACGCTCCCGCGCTCTTCGTGCAAGCGATCATCGCCCTCGGAGTGGCCGTTCCTTCGGCTCCCGGCTTCTTCGGGACGTTTCACGCAGCAGCGGTGATCGGGCTGCACGAGGTCTATGGCGCCGCCGAGAGCGCCACCCTCGCCTTCGCCTTCGGGTACCACCTGGGCGGCTTCATACCCGTCACGGTGATCGGCCTCTACTATGCGTGGAAGCTCGGCATTTCGATGCGGGAGATGGGGCGGTCCGAAGAGGCGCTCGAGGAAGCCGTCGAAGAGGAGGTGGGTCCGTGATCCGGGAAGTGGAGTTCCGTGCGCCTGCGAAGCTGAATCTCCGGCTTCGCATCCTCGCTCGTGAGCTGTCCGGGTACCACCAGATCGAGACCCTGTTCGCCGCGCTCGATTGGGGGGATCGCCTCCGACTGACCTGGGATTCGCACGGCGACGGCGTGGAGCTGGAGGTCTCCGGTGCGGACCTCGGGGCCCCCGCCCGGAACCTCGCTCACCGGGCGGCAACGGCCTACTTTTCCGCCTCGGGAATCCGCGGCGGGGTCCGGATCCGGCTCGAAAAGGAAGTCCCGGTCGGAGGAGGTCTCGGGGGCGGTTCCTCGGATGCCGGCATGGTGCTCCGCGCGCTGAACTCGCTGGCAGGGGAACCCTTGGAGGCCGCGGCCCTTTCCCGGCTTGCGGGGGAGTTGGGGGCGGATGTGCCGTTCTTTCTCTCTCCCGTTCCCTTCGCGCTCGCGTGGGGCCGGGGGGATCGCATCCTCCCGCTTCCTCCCCCGGAGCCGGCGCCCGTGGTCCTGGCCCTTCCGCCGGTTCAGGTGGAAACGCCGTGGGCGTACGGTCTCCTCGATCCGGACGAGGATATGCGGCCCGAGGGTGCCACGCACGACGTCGGCGCCCTCGGTAGCTGGGAGGGTCTTTCCGATTTGGCGACGAACGACTTCGAGCCTGTCCTCTTCCGGCACCATCCACTCCTCCAGAACCTCAAGGAGGCGATTTCCGAGGAGGGGGCCCACTTCGCCCTCCTTTCCGGGTCCGGCTCCTCCCTCTTCGGCGTCTTCGGCGCCGCCGAAAGGGCCGACAGGGCCGCGGATCGGCTCCGAAAGCGGTTCCCCGAGGTTCGCTTCGTCGTCACGCGAACGCGCACGGAATTTCCCCAGCCGCGAGAGGAAGGGCGCCCGGGAGACATCGGCGTGCCTTGAACGCGCCGAACCGGTAGGCTACGATTCATTCCCGTCCCCGAGTTCCTCTCGGTGGCGGCGGAGAATGGCCCGTCGTCTAATGGCAGGACACCGGTCTTTGGAACCGGTTGTGGTGGTTCGAATCCACCCGGGCCAATGGTTACCATGAATCTTCCTCTCGTTCCTTCGAAGGATCCCTCAGGGGTCCGATCGCCTTCGGTGCGTCCGGGGCTTCGGCTCGCGACCGTCTTCGCGGCGCTCCCGGTTCTGCTCGGAGCCGTACTCCAGTCTTCCCCGATCGAGCCGGTGGGAGACTTCCTACCGCTCCGCGGCCACCTGGCGGCAGAAGCGACGCCGGCCGATTCCACATCGGTGCTCCGCGATGCACGCGGCGCCCAGGCCCGATTCGAGCGCACCCGCGTGCGACACCTCTCCGAGACGTGGCGGGGGATGGGCGGGACCTGCGACGAGCGGATCGGTCGGATGTGCATCCGCCACAGCCGCTCGGACGATTGGGAGCCTCCGCCGGAAGATCCCGCCATCGCGGACGCGCGTGAGGAGCTGCTCGCCGCCCTGAAGGAGGTCGCGAGCGAGATTCCCGGCGATGATTGGGTGCTGGGGCAGCGCGTGCGCTACCTCGGGGAGGCGGAACGCTGGGATGAAGCCCATCGGCTTGCGGAGGTCTGCGGTGGAGCGACGGAGTGGTGGTGCAGTGCCCTGCGGGGGTACGCTCTTCACGGTGCGGAACGGTTCGAGGAGGCCGAGGCCGGGTTTCGTGATGCGCTCGACGCGATGCCGGATGCTCTGCGGGAGGAGTGGTCCGATCCGTCCGTAGTGCTCGACGGGGACGGGCGGCGGTTCCTGGACGGCGGGGAGGCAGCCGGTCTCGAGGAGCGGAGGAGCCGGGTCTGGGTGCTTGGAAACCCGCTTTTCCTCGTGCCGGGCAACGACCGCCTCACCGAGCATTTCGCCCGACAGGTCCTCGCTCGCATCAACGAGCGGGCACGGAACCCGTATGGCATGTCATGGGGGAGCGACCTGGCGGAGGTGCTCGTTCGCTACGGGCCGGCAGCGGGGTTCGAGCGGCAGCGACCCCCTTCGACGAGCGCGATGATGGGGCCACCCAGCGTCCTCGGGCGGTTCCAGCCCTTGAGCCGGGGAATCCTTCCTCCGGGCCGTTATCTGGAGGATCCGGCCGCGATTCCCTTCGGCGAATGGGTGCTCGATGACCGGCAGGCGAGGGGGCGATACGCGCCTCCCTACGCGCCGAGAATCCGGTCGCTCCAGGCCCAGGAGGCCCTCTTCCGGAGGGGAGACTCCCTTCTCGTCGTGCTCGCGTACCGGATTCCCCAGGAAGAAGAGGTCGAGGTGGGGGCCCACGAAGGCACACGGGAAGGCGGGCTGTTCCTCGTGCGCTCCGACGGCGAAGCGGCGGCTCGGACCACCGGGAACGGTCAGCCCGAGGGCGTCCTCACGGCGATGGCGCCCAACGGCGAGTATCTGGTGAGTGCGGAGGTTCGGGATCCGGAGGAGAATCGAGCCTGGAGGCTTCGCCACGGCGTGCGCCAGGAGAATCTCCCGAGAGACATCACGGCGGTTTCCGGGATCCTGGCGATCGAGGCAAGCACTCCTGTCCCCTCCTCGCTCGAGGAGGCTCTCCCTCTCGTGTTGCCCGGAGCCGAGGTCGAAGAGGGAGGGGCCATCGGCGTCGCATGGGAGATGTACCACCTGGGACCCGACCCGGCCCCCATCAGCTTCCGCCTCCGGATCCGGGAAGACAGTCCCGGCTTTCTCAGCCGAGTAGGTCGTTGGCTTCGCCTCGTGACACCTGAACGGCCGACCGAGGTTTCGTGGGACGAGGAGGAGGAGGGGGGCATCCTCTTCCGCGCGGTCACGCTCGACCTTTCCGACCTCTCTCCCGGCCAGTACGAGTTGGAACTCTCCGTCGAGCTTCCCGGTCGGGAGACGGCCCGGGTCGCGAAGCCGATCCGCGTTCGAGACGGTGCGGAGCCCTGATCCCCTTCCTGCATAGAAACTCCTCTTCCACTCCAGCCGTTGACGCCTGAACTGGCCCCGTCTAGGTTTTTGGGCTGTAGCTTTCGCGACTTCCCGAACCGGGTCGGTTCATGGACGACACATATCAACGGGGGCCGTTTCTCCTCCTTTCAGGACGAGCGAACCGCCCGTTGGCAGAAGAGATCGGCACGATCCTCGGGGAAGGGACGGATGGCGTCACGATCCATGACTTCGCCGATGGTGAGATCTTCGTGCGGATCGATCGCAACGCCCGGGGGCGGGACGTCTTCATCATTCAGCCCACCCCCGCTCCATCCGAAAACATCATGGAGCTCCTGCTCCTGATCGACGCCGCGAAACGGGCGTCAGCCGCGCGGATCACTGCCGTGATCCCGTACTTCGGGTACGGCCGGCAGGACCGGAAGGACCAACCCCGGGTCGCGATCGGAGCGAAGCTGCACGCGAACCTCGTGGTGGTGGCGGGTGCGGATCGGGTCCTGGGAATGGACTTCCACCAGCATCAGATCCAGGGGTTCTTCGACATTCCCGTCGATCACTTGTACGCGGCTCCCGTTCTGACCCGCTATTTCCTCGAGAAGGATTTCGACGATCTGGTGGTCGTGGCGCCGGACGTGGGCGCCGCGAAGATGGCGCGTGGGTTCTCCCGGAGACTCGGTGCCACCTTCGCGATCATCGACAAGAGACGGCTGGCGCCCAACGAGTCCGAGGTGTTGACGGTGGTCGGCGACGTCGTGGGGAAGACCTGCCTCGTCACGGACGACATGATCGATACCGGAGGCACGATGGCCCAGGCGATTCGGGCCCTCCACGAACGTGGTGCCCGAGCCGTCTATGCGTGCGCGACGCACGCGCTCCTGTCCGGAAAGGCGGTGGAGCGCTTGAGCACGGCTCCTCTACAGGAGCTCGTGGTGACGAACACGGTGCAGGTTCCCGAGGACCGGAGGTTTCCGCAGCTCACCGTGCTCTCCGTCGCCGATCTTCTCGCTCGGGCGATCCGGCACATCCATTCGAATGCGTCGGTCAGCCAACTCTTCGAGATCCGGGACGGCGAGGAAGGGCATTGAACGACGACGGCTGAAAGAGAGGACGGTGTGACCTTTCACCCCGGTCGGGGGGGAAGGCTGAATCCGGGCCGCATGCGGCCCCTTGACGAGAGACAGAGGCGATTATGGCACTGCGCGTGACATTGAACGCAGAGCGTCGGGAGACGAAGGGAAAGGGCTCAGCACGGAAGCTGCGAGCTCGGGGGAAGGTGCCGGGAGTGGTATACGGACCCGGTGCCGAGCCCTTGCCGCTCTCCCTCGAAACGCGGGAAGTGGAGCACCTCTTCCACTCGATCTCCGTAGACAACACGATCGTGGACCTTTCCGTGGAGGGGGCGGCCGAGGACTTCCAGACGCTCGTTCGCGAGATCCAGACCCACCCGTTCCGGCCGGACATCCTCCACGTGGACTTCCTCCGGATCAGCAAGGGGGTCGCGGTGGAGCTCGACGTGCCGATCCACCTCAACGGCACGCCGGTCGGAGTGAAGGAAGAAGGCGGGGTCATGGAGCAGGTGATCCATCAGATCCCCGTGAAGTGCATTCCGTCCCTCATTCCGGAATCCTTCGAGGTCGACGTGAGCGGACTCGCCTTGAACGACTCGCTTCACGTCTCGGATCTCGAGGTGCCGGAAGGCGTGGAGATCCAGCTCGAGGCCGAACGGACCGTCTGCTCGATTCTCGTTCCGAAGCTCGTTCTGGAGGAGCCCGAGGAGGAGGTCGACGAGGAAGAGGTCGAGGTGCTTCGCGTGGGCGAGGAGGAAGCGCCCGAGGATGCCGGGGAGGCGGAGGCAGACCAGCCCGAAGAGAGCTGAGCCCATCGCTCCTCATACACGATCGCGATGAAGTATCTCGTCGGTCTGGGTAACCCCGATTCCCGGCACGCGGAAACCCGGCACAACGTCGGGTGGTGGGTGGTGGACCGGGCCGCCTACGAGTGGGGGTTCGGGTCCTTTCGCCGGAGTGGACCGGCCTGGTGGAGCGAGGGGGAGGTGGCAGGGGAGCCGGTCGCGCTCGTGAAGCCCGCGACCTACATGAACCGGAGCGGATCCGTGATCCCGGCCCTCCGGCAGGATGAGACGTTCGACCCGGCGAAGCAGCTTCTCGTGATCGTGGATGATGCCGCGCTGGATGTCGGAAAGGTTCGACTCCGCCCTCGGGGAAGCCCGGGGGGGCACAACGGCCTGCGTTCGATCGCCGGGGCCCTGGGGACCGACGAGTACCCCCGGCTCCGCGTCGGCGTGGGCCGTCCGCCGGAGGGGTGGGATCTGGTGCAATGGGTGCTTTCTCGAATGGACGAAGACGATGAGGACCGGATCCTGGCGCTCCTCCCCGAGCTCGTGGAGGCCATCGAGATGTGGATCGAGCATGGGACGGAATACGCAATGAGCCGGCATAATCGGTAGGACGTCACAGGTCGGGGCCGGTGACGAAGGGCCAGACGAAGGTCGACACGAACCCGAAAAGGGGATACTGGACGAATGGGTGACATTTACCTGAACTTCGCCAACTGGGCTTGGTTGGGAGGGGTCCTGGGGCTCGTAAGCGCCGCGGGGATCTATAGCTACGTCAAGCGGCAGGACGCGGGAAGCGAGCTGATGCAGGACCTGGCGGAGCAGATCCATGCCGGGGCCATGACCTTCCTCAAGCGGGAGTACACGATCCTCGCCGTGTTCGTGGCGGTCGTCGCCATCCTCCTCTCCCTCGCCGTCGGCCCGCACACGAGCGCCGCCTACATCGGGGGTGCGGTCTGCTCGGCACTCGCCGGCTTCTTCGGCATGAAGGCCGCCACGCGTTCGAATGTGCGAACGTCCGCCGCGGCAAACGATCACGGACAGGGACTCGCGCTCCGAATCTCCTTCTTTGGAGCCTCGGTGATGGGACTGTCCGTCGCGTCGCTCGGTCTCCTCGGCCTCGGGATCCTGTACGTGATCTACACGGCCGATGCGGTTCCGGGCACGGGCCAGCTTCCCTTCTTCGCCGAGGTGGTCTCGGGCTTCGCCATGGGCGCGAGCACGATCGCCCTCTTCGCGCGGGTCGGGGGAGGCATCTTTACGAAGGCCGCCGACGTGGGTGCCGACCTGGTCGGCAAGGTCGAGGCGGGAATTCCCGAGGATGATCCCCGCAACCCGGCGACGATCGCCGACAACGTGGGCGACAACGTCGGGGACGTGGCCGGAATGGGGGCGGACATCTTCGAGTCGTACGTCGGCTCGATCGTGGCCACGATCGCCATCGGCGCCACGTCCGCGGTGATGGCCGCGAGCGTGACGGAGGCGGTGGCGCTTCCCTTGATCACCGTGCTGGTCGGCCTCCTGGCCTCGATGGTCGGGATCCTCATGATGAAGGTGCTGGAGCGCACGAATCCGGCTGCGGCTCTCCGCAACGTGACGTTCATCGCGGCGGGGCTCTATCTCGCTGCGATGTACGTGATCATCCGGGCGCTCGACTTCCAGATCATGGATCCGGCTACCGGGTTGTCCTATCCGTCGACCGGTCCCTTCTGGGCGCTCGTCGCCGGTACGCTCGTGGGAATCCTGATCGGACTCGCCACCGAGTACTACACCGGCGGCCCCCCGATCCGGAGGATCGCCGAAGCCAGTCAGACGGGATCGGCGACGAACATCATCACCGGCCTGGCCGTGGGAATGCACTCCACGGTCATTCCCCTCCTTCTCATCTGCGGCGCGATCCTCGTCTCCTACACGGTTTCCGGCCTCTACGGCATCGGAATCGCCGCCGTCGGAATGCTCGCCACCGTGGGTGTGACGATGACCGTCGACGCGTACGGTCCCGTGGCCGACAACGCCGGCGGGATCAGCGAGATGAGTGCCCTCGGCCCGGAAACCCGTGCGATCACGGACTCCCTGGACGCACTCGGGAACACGACGGCGGCGATCGGGAAGGGGTTTGCCATCGGTTCGGCGGCGCTCACCGCCCTCGCTCTCTTCTCCGCCTACACCTCCGCGGTCGGGCTCCAGGAGCTCGGGATCAACATCGTCGATCCGATCGTGGTGGTCGGACTGCTCCTGGGCGGGATGCTCCCGTTCCTCGTGGCGGCGCTGACCATGACGGCCGTGGGGCGTGCGGCAGCAGGCATGGTCGACGAGGTGCGGCGGCAGTTCCGCGAGATCGAGGGACTGATGGAGGGGAAGGCGAAGCCCGATTCGGCGCGCTGCGTCGACATCTCGACACGCGGGGCCCTCCGGGAAATGGTACTCCCCGGCGTGATCGCCGTGATGGCGCCGGTCCTCGTCGGACGCTTCCTCGGGATCGAGGCGCTCGGAGGCCTTCTCGCCGGATCCGTCGTCACGGGAGTACTGATGGCGCTGTTCATGGCGAACTCGGGCGGAGCCTGGGACAACGCGAAGAAGTGGATCGAGGGAGGAAACCTGGGAGGCAAGGGGTCGGATGCCCATAAGGCCTCCGTCGTCGGCGACACCGTGGGAGACCCCTTCAAGGACACCTCGGGCCCTGCTCTGAACATCCTGATCAAGCTCATGGGCGTCGTCGCGCTCGTCCTGGCTCCCTGGTTCGCACAGGTGCATGGAACGGCGGACGGGGTCGACCTGGGCTGGATCGGAGACCTGCTGCGGGTGTTCACGGGCTGACGCACCGCGCCTGAACACGGGAAGCCAGGCCGGCCGAGGACACCCGGCCGGTGGGCCCTACCTCGCGAGGGGTAGGGCCCTTTTGGTTGGGTTCGGGTGGCGGGGCGCGTACCTTTGGACGAGGAATCGATCCGCGTCGGTGCCGCCACGCCGTCGAGCCGCCCCCCGAACCCGCAGCCCCTGATGAATCTCACTCCGTCGTTCGACGATGCGATCGCCTTCGCTCGGGACCTGATCCGGATTCCCTCTCCATCCGGCGCCGAAGGAGACGTGGCGCGTCGGGTGATGGACGAGATGACGGCACTGGGGATCGAAGACGTCCGCCGCGACGAAGTGGGAAACGTGATCGGAAAGGTCGCGGGCACCGCCGGCGCTCCCCCCGTCCTCCTGTGTTCTCATCTGGACGTCGTCGGGGTTGGCGAGCTTTCCGGCTGGGAGCACCCCCCTTTCTCCGCCGAAGTCACGGACGGCTTCCTCCACGGCCGAGGGGCGATGGACATCAAGGGGCCCCTGGCACTTCAGACGCACGCAGCAGCGGCCCTGCGTGGACGCGCGCCGGGAGACGTCCTCGTCGCGCACACGGTCTACGAGGAGCGCGGGGGCTGGGGCATGCACCATCTGATGGAGTCGGGGGAGATCCGCCCCTCAGCCGTCGTGCTGGGCGAGAGTACCGGTGGAGACATCGCTCTCGGGCACCGGGGGCGGACGGAGATCGAGGTGATCCTCCATGGCCGAGCGGGACACGCGAGCGCCCCGCGGGAGGCCCGAAACGCCCTCGGCCTCCTCCCGGAAGCGATTCGCGCCGTGGAGGAGCTCGCAGGGGCGCAGGAGGCGGACGAGATTCTGGGGCCGAGCACTCTCGTGCCCACCGAGGTCACGACGTTGCCGCAGAGCCGCAACGTGATCCCCGACCGGGTCGTTCTGGCCCTCGACTGCCGCCTCGTTCCGGGAGTCGAGCCGGAAGGGCTCATCGCGGAGCTACAGGAACGGATCGATCGGCGACGACGTCCGAATGACCAGGAGCTTCGGGTGGAGGTCCGGCTGAGCGAGACCGAGCTCGCGTCCTACACGGGAAAGGTCGCGCGCTGGAGATTTCACACTCCCGGCTTTCTCCTCTCCCCGGACGACCCGCTGATCCGAGCCGCCGCCTCGGCGGTGGGGCGGCGCGACGGGTCCGGGCCTGCACGCGCCCGGCCCTGGAGCTTCGCCACGGACGGAGGGTGGTCGTGCGGCGTGCATGGCATCCCGAGCCTCGGCTTTGCGCCCGGGGACGAGGCCCATGCACACACGAACCGCGAGCGGTTGAGCCTGGACGATGCACGCTGGTGTTGGGAGCGGTATCCGGACCTCGTGCTCGCGCTCCAGGCGGAGCTCTCGTAGGCGGCGGTCCCGCTACCTGAAGGAGAGGGGGGTGCCCCCCGTCAGGTCATCGGCACTCCCTGCTGCAACCGCCCCTCGATCCGCTCGAAGATCTCGTCCAGCGATTTCCCCGTGATCGTCAGTCCGTGGTTCTTGAGGCCGACCACGGCCCGTGCCGGGTCCGGGGACTGACGAACGATCTCCGCGACGGCTTCACCGAGCTCGTACGTCCCGCAGGGGTAGTTGAACTCCGTCGAGGGCACGCCGTCGATCCACGCATGGACGTGGAGGATCGCTCCCACCTCGGGATGCTCCCGGTAGATCATCATGTGCTCGATCGCGTCCACGGAGACCCGCCGCGGCTCGATGTGGGGAGGAACGCTCAGGATCATGGCGCGTTCGTCCGGATCGTAGCCCTTCACGAGCAGGATGTCCTGCCCGACGTCCCGGAGCTTCGACTTGTCCACACCGGAGGCACTCATCCAGAAGCGGGTCTCATCCTTCCTCGCGCTGATGTTGCCATAGCTCAGCCCACCGATCCCGTAGAGCTTCTTCAGGTGCTTGAGTTCGCGCTCGGAGAGGATCTCGTCGATCGGGAAGGGCGCCGGCAGAAGGTTCAACGCATCCAGCTTTCGACCCGCGCGGTAGATCTGCTCGGTCAGCTCGTCACCCTCCCAGAGCTCCTCGGGCAGGTCGGTGTCGAACACGTTGTTGATGACGAGACGGGAAGTCGCCAGGGGCTCGATCCTCCTGTAGACCCGATCGAAGTAATTTGTCGGATCCGCGTTCCCGTTCACGACGTAATGGCCCTGTTCAGGGGTCAGGAAGTGAGCGTCGGGCACGTCGGAATCCTGCGGCACCAGCCCGATGAAGAGGTTGGAGAGGGACCGGACGAGGTAGGGGTACCCTTCCGGGATCGGCTCGTCGAACGAGGTGTCCATCTCCGAGACACCTGTCACGAAAACGGCTTGAGCCCGTCTCCGGTACGCCCGCGGTCGGTCGTTCGAAAAGAAGTTGACGACGAGCTCAGCCTCTTCCGGTTTGTCGACGAAGGTGTGGCCGTGCCGCTCCATGACGGTCTGGAGACCCTCTGCAAACCAGGCGAATCGGTCATCATCGAGAATACCGGCGAAGGAGAAATCCATGTAGAGTCCTGTGCGATGGTCCCGGATCGGCGACCCGTTCCGGCTCGCTGCCGGCGGCGTAACGATCCGGAAAAGGTCGACGCTGCCCCGAGGGAATGCAAGGCCCATTTCGTTTCAGCACCCTTTGACGGCCGAGGGGGGAGGCGGGTAAATTCCGGTGATCGCGCCTCCAGCAGGAGGTGCGGTTTTTTTGTGGTCTCCGAACCTCTCCTCCGTGCCCCGGGGTCCAGCGCTCTGCCGGTCGCCGCAGAGGGAGAGCGAATCACCCCAGTCCTTCAAGAGAAACTCCGGATGCTCAAAGTCGGAATCGTGGGCCTTCCGAACGTCGGAAAGTCGTCCCTGTTCAATGCCCTCACAGCCCAGGGAGCCCCCTCGGAAAACTACCC
>SKKN01000008.1 GCA_007121455.1 Gemmatimonadota bacterium
CCCAACTCGATGGAGCCCGCTCGCTGACCTTCGACCACCTCGGGAACGAGGAGGGCCAAGGCCGCGAAAAGGGCGAGTCCGTGCTGCAATTTCATGGAGCCTCCTTCGTAGGTGAAGCTAAGGATGTCACTCCAGAACGACGATTCGCCGACCTCCGGGACCCCGCTGTCGGAGACCTGCTTGCCCCGCTCTTGCCGCTGGGACATTCTCCGTTGGATCCCGAAAGCTCACACCTTCCAGCCCCCGGGCCCGGGTCGAACGACTTCTCGCTCCGACTGTTCGGTTCCGTGTCTCCACACCTGCTCGGCACACCTCTTCTACGTCCGCCGAAGCGGACCGAGGGCGTGACGCTCGAAACCGGCGAGCAATATAGTGTCGACGCAAGTGGGGCACAATGAGGAATGTTCCCCATGTTCCATCGGGGAACCTATTCACGCACCTTTTCGTCGGTCGGATTCGGCGGGCAGGATGAGGCGGACGGCCCGCTCGTAGGATATGTAGTTCCACGCCCACTGGACGAGGACGAGGGCCCGGTTCCGGAAGCCGATGAGCTTCCCGATATGGATGACGAGCCAGAGTACCCATGCGACGAACCCGGTGAAGCTGCGGCCCCGGACGTGCGCGACGGCCGCGTTCCGCCCGATGACCGCGAGCATTCCAGGATCGGAATACCGAAGGGGGAGAGGGGCTTTCCCGCTCACCTGGCGGAGGATGTTCGAGGCGACGTGCGCCCCTCCCTGCACCGCGGCGGGAGCGACACCGGGCACCGCCGTCCCGTCGATCTCCACATGTGCGAGGTCGCCCGCGACGTAGATCTCGGGGAACCCCTCCACCTGCAGGGTGGGCTCGGCGACGATGTGGCCCCGCGGGCCGACCGGGAGGCCCCACGCCGCAGGTCCCTCCATCCCCCGCACGCCGGCGGTCCAGACGACGGTTTCGCTGGCGATGGCACTTCCGTCGGCGAGGAGGGCCTCCCGCGCCGTGATCTCCTTCACGGCCGTGTCGAGCCGCACCTCCACTCCCTGCCGCTCGAGCCTTCGGTGGGCGTAGGCCCCGAGCTTCTCCGGAAGGGCTCCCAGGACCCGGTCCATCGCCTCGAGAAGCACGATCCGGACCTCTCCCTCTCCGATCGCCGGATAGTCCTTCTGGAGGGGGCCGTAGACGAGCTCGGCCAGGGCTCCACCGAACTCGACCCCGGTGGGGCCTCCCCCGACGATCGTGAAGGTGAGGAGGCGGCGGCGCTCCGCGGGGTCCGGCTCATGGACCGCTCGCTCGAAGCAGGAGAGGATGTGGCGGCGGAGGGGCATCGCCTCTTCGATCCGAAGAAGGGGGAAGGCATGCTCGGCCGCCCCCTCCACCCCGAAGAAATGCGAGTCGCTTCCCATGGCGAGGAGGAGGTAGTCGTACGAGACCCGCACGCCTCCCTCCACCACGACGCACCGATCGGCGGGGCGCACCTTCTGGACCTCCGCCATCCGGAAGTCGATGTGGGGAAAGCCCCGAAAGACGGAGCGGACCGGGTACGCGATCTCGGCGGGGCCGAGCTCCGCGGCCGCGACCTGGTAGAGGAGGGGGAGGAAGGTGTGGTAGTTGTTCCGGTCGAGGAGGAGGACGTCGACCTTCCCCTTCCCTTCGCGGGCGAGCGTCCGGGCGGCCCAGAGGCCGGCGAAGCCCGCACCGGCGATCACGACGCGCGGCCTGCCTCCCCCCTCCGCCCCGGCGGGCTCGCCCGCTCCGCTCACGGGAGCGTCAGGGGTTCTCGCCCCCACCCAACCTCCCCCCCCGCGCCGTCTCGAGGAAGGCGTCGGAGGCCAGGAGATACTCGTCCACGACGTCCTCCGCCACGCCCGTTCGCGCCGCGGCGTCCGCCATCTGCAGATGGAGGAAGTAGAAGTGCCAGGGGATGTTGAGCGTCGGCCGGTCGGCCCAGATGTCCCGGTCGCGGAGGCCGCGGTACGTGAAGACCTCCCGCGCGAGCACGCTGGAGCGCTCGAAGTCGAGCCACTCCCCTCCGAGCTCCTGCGGAACCCGCACGGTGCCGGGCTCCTGGTCAGGATCGTCGAGGACGAGCCGGGCCGCGATCCCCTCCCGGACCACCTGTCCCATCAGGTTCAGCGACTGGGGAAGCCCCCCGGTGCTGGCGAAGTAGATCGGCCGCTCGTCCATGCTGTCCCGGATGATCGCGAGCGCGAGCCGCTCTCCCCGGCCGAGGAAGGTCCCGGCCTCGAACCGAAGGGTGATGTCGCCCAGGTCGAAGGCGGACTCCTGCGTGAGGGTCCCCCCGAGGATCTGATCCATGTCGCTGTGGGCGAGCTCCGTGATCGGCCGGGTCGGGGGCGAAGGGGTCGGGTGGAGGTTCGTGCCCTGCTCCTCCAGGAACGGACGCTGCCGTTCGGGGGCCGTGTGGTACTGGAGCTGCTTCGGGTACCAGTCCGTCGCGAGGTACTGGACGACGATGACCGTCACGTCCTGCCGGATGCCCTCCACCTCCTGGAGGTACCAGAGGGGAAAGGTGTCGTTGTCCCCGTTCGTGAAGAGGACGGAGTAGGGAGCGGTGCTCTGGAGGAGGTTGTACGCCCAGTCGCGGGCTGCGTAGTCGTAACTTCGGTCGGCCCAGCTCCAGTTGAAGACGAGCGGGATGAGTGCGATCCCCAGGACGGGCGCGGTCATCGCGCGGGCATTCGCGCTCCGCACGCGCCGGCTCAGCTCGTCCCACAGGAAGGCGAGGCCGAGACCCGCCAGCGCCCCCCAGAACATGAAGCTCGCGATGAAGAAGTAGTCCCGCTCCCTTACCTCCCTCATCTGGAGCGACACCTCACCCGCGCCGAGCGACCAGCCATACCGGAAGTTCAGGTAGAAGACGAGCCCGACGCTCAACGTCCCGGCGAGGCCCAGCGCGTACCAGAAGGTGTTGCGATCGGACCGGCGGATCGCGCCGAGGCCCAGGACGCCGAGACCGATGAAGAGCAAGGTGACCGGAAGCCTGCGACTCGCCGGAAGGTCCGTGGTGTCGAGCCCCCGTGCCCACTGCCAGTCGAAGTACTGGAAGTAGTTGAGGAACTGGTGCGCGATGAGGCCCGCTCCGCGCGCATCCGGGCTCCTCGGGTCCGGGCTCGTCGGATCGGTGAAGATGCCCGGCTTTCCGTACTGCTCCCTCGTGAGGTTCGCGGCGAGGGCCGGGCAGCCGGCGTTGCCGAGGGTGTAGATCGCGGTGGCCGCGCCCACCAGGCTCTCACAGGTGGGATGCCCCTCGTTGATCACCGGGTTCTGATCCGCCCGAATCGGGAGGAAGAAGTTGAAGGAGAGGCCGACCACGACCGCCAGCGCCCCCCGCACCAGGAAGTCCTGCCGGAGGAGCACCCCCGGTTTCACGAGGAGGACGTAGAGGCCGAGCGCCGGTGCCGGGAGGAGCGCCATCAGGTGGTTCGTCGATCCGAGCACCATCAGGTAGACCGCGAGCACGAGGTACCAGACGCTCCCGGGCTCGTCCTTGCGATCCCTCCAGAGGACCGCGAGCCAGCTCACCGCGGCGATGACGAGCACCGCCAGGGTGTAGACCTTCTCGTTCACATTCGACTGGTACCAGACGGTGAACGCCGTCCCGCCCAGCAGGGCGGCGGCCCCGGCGGCGATCCATGGGAAGGCGGCCCCCCGGTCGAGCCCCCGCGCGATGCGGTGCACGAAGAGGAAGAAGAACCCGGCGGACGCTGCGGAGGTGGCGGCGGCGAAGAGGTTCGCCCGCACCGCGACGGAGGATTCGAAATTGAAGAGGAAGTCGAGCGGCGACAGGAGGATGATCCAGGCCCGCCCGAGCGCGACGAAGAGGGGATTCCCCGGTGGATGGGGGATTCCCAGGATGTGCGCCGTCGCGATGTACTCGCTCGCGTCCCAGAACGCCGCGGTCGGCGCGAGGGTGAGCACGTACACGAGGAAGACGGCGAGGGACGCCCCGAGGGCGCCCAGATACGGCGTAATTTCTCGTTTCATGGCGACCTATAGATATCCCCTTGCACCCTTGGGTGGAAGGGGCCGGGCGAGGTAGCGCCGGATCGATCCTCGCTGGTAGCTTCAGGCCATGCGAGGAATCCGACGCGCCGCCCGCTTCGGGATCTCCTGGGCACGGGGCCGGGCCCCGGTCCAGAAGGTCCGGAGAACGATCGATGGGGAGGAAGCCCCCCTCCTCGTCGACGTGTATTTCCCCCGCGCTTGCTCCGGCTCCGCCCAGGGCGTTCCGGCGTCGGCGGGTGCAGAAGCCGCTTCTTCGCGCCTCCCGGGCTGGATCGTGCTCCACGGCATCACCCGCCCCGGCCCTGCCCATCCGTCGCTCGTCCGGTTCGCGGGGGCTCTGGCATCGACCGGAGCCGTGGTCATGATACCCGAGATCCCCGCCTGGAGAGCCCTCGAGCTCGCGCCGGAGCGGACGGCGCCCGCGGTCCGGGCATGCCTCCGGGCCCTGCGCACCGGTGGGGAGAGGGAGGAGAGGAGGGTCGGGGTCGTCGGGTTCTCGTTCGGAGGGCCGCAGGCGCTCGCCTGCTCGAGGGAGGGAGAAGGGTGCGAGCGCCTCTCGGGCGCCGTCTCCTGGGGCGGCTACGCGGACCTCGAGCGGACGCTCCGCTTCCAGTTCACGGGGAGGCACGAGTGGGGAGGGCGCCGCCACCGGGGGCGCCCGGATCCCTACGGCCGATGGATCGTGGGTGCGAACCTCCTCACGGAGACGCGGAAGTTCGCCGACGCGGACGATGTGGCCCGGAGCCTCCACACGCTCGCCGCGACGGCCGGGGACCGCGGGGCGCCGTCCTGGGATCCGTGCTACGACCCCACGAAGAGAACGCTCCGGCAGGAGGTCGCACCGTCCCGGCGGGACCTCTTCGATCTCTTCGCGCCGCCCTCGGAGCGCCACCCGCCGGACGACGAGGCCGAGGAGGTGGTCCGGCTCCTGAGCGCGGCGGCGAGCCGCCGGCCGCTTCTCGATGCCAGGCCGCACCTCGCCGAGGTCCGGATTCCGGTCCGCCTCCTCCACGCCCGGGACGACCGGCTGATCCCATTCACGGAGAGCCTCCGCATCGCCGACGCCCTGCCGGCCGGCACCGACGCGAGGTCGAGCGTCACCGGCCTCTTCACCCACTCCGGGCAGAGCCGGGGAAGCCATGTGCTTCGGAACGTGGCGGAGACCCTCCAGTTCGGCTGGGCGGTCCGGGGGGTCCTCGGGCTCGTCTGAAGCCGCTCCTACTCCGGCGTCAGCAAGGCGCGCGCCGTACGCTTGACCTCGGGGTCCCGGTCCTCGGCGCCCTCCCGGAGGACGTCCATCGCGTGGGGCGTGCCGATCGCCGCGAGGGCCCGGTAGGCCGCGACCCGGACGGGGAGGCTGGGCTTCGAGAAGAGCGTGCCCCGCGCGCGCTTCTCGACCGCGGGGACCACGCCGGGATCGCCGAGACGTCCGAGTGCCCGAAGGATGTCCACCACGAGGTCCTCGTCCTCCTCCCTGCCGAGGAGCTCGAGGAGGGGGCGGACCGCCCGCTCCACCTCGAGGGCACCGAGCCCCATCACCGCGGCCGCGCGGACGCCGGCGTCCGGATCCTCCAGCTTGCCCAGGAGGAGGACCCCCGCGTCCTCGCTTCCCAGCCGAGCGAGGCCCAGGACGGCTTCGCGCCGCACCCTCGGGTGCTCGTGGGCGAGCGTCCCCATGAGCTCCGCGACCGCGTCCTCTCCGCCGAACTCGGCGAGGAGGGCCGCCCCGTTTCGGGCGACGAACCACCGGGAGTCGCCGATCATCCGCTTGGCCTGGGCCCGCCCATGCTCTCCCAACGCGAGCAGGGTTTCGATGCAGGCGTGTCGGGAACTCCGGTCCGGAGCCTCCTCCAAGGCCTCCGCCAGGGCGGGGGCCATCGCCCCGGGAATCTTCGCGGCCGCAGCCGAGAGGGGGCGGCGGTCGTCCGAGCGCTTCTCCCTCGAGAGGCGGACCGCGAGCGCCGTCGCGACGGCGGGCGTCGCGAGCTCTTCGGCGAGGGCGAGGAGGGAATCGTCCGTCGCACCTGCTTCCGATGTGCCCGGTTCCGGAGGAGCCGCCGCGAACGTGAGCTTCAAGAGGCCATCCACCAGAACGTCCAGCGAGTTCGTGCGGAGAAGCTCGCGGGCCGCTTCACCGATTTCGCCCGCGAGCGCCACCTGCGTCGCAGCGTCTGCGACGA
The DNA here is from genome assembly GCA_007121455.1 of Gemmatimonadota bacterium. Classification (GTDB taxonomy): domain Bacteria; phylum Gemmatimonadota; class Gemmatimonadetes; order Longimicrobiales; family Gaopeijiaceae; genus SKKN01. The sequence continues at coordinate 6,189 of SKKN01000008.1, forward strand.
TGAATCGTTCGAGGCCCGTGAGGAGGACTTCGGACGGCGAGAGGAGGACCGGCGGATCCTGCGGGCCGGGTGGGTCTGCGCGGTCCGGCGTGTCGGCCGGAGGATCAGCCGGCGTGGGCGCAGGCGGCGGAGCGTCGGGAAAGAGCGCGCGGATCGAACGCACCAGCCCCGCCGGCGCGCGCCCCGCTCCCTTCCCCTCCTCGTCTCGGCTCATCGTCCGATAGTATGGGGACGGCGCCCCACAGGCGAGACCCCCGCTTGGGCGCCCCCCACAAACCCCTTTTTTCCGGGGACGTCCCGGCGTACCGTAGGTAGGGAGTCCGACGGAGCCCGAACCTGCACCTCCTCCAGGGAGAAGATGCGATGCACGACCGACCTTCCGCCCGGGCCGTGCCCGGCATGATCCTCCTGATCACCGCCCTCGCTCTCCCGGCGTGCGCGCCCGAGGACCAGGCGTCGCCCGGCCTCGATGCGGCCGAAGGTGTGGCAGGCGCGGAGGGCACGTATGCGATCGTGGACGTCGGCGTCATCCCGGTCGACCGGGAAGGGGTGCTCGAGGGCCACACCGTGCTGATCCAGGACGGTCGGATCGTCGAGGTGGCGCCCGCGGACGAAGTGGACGTTCCCGCGGAAACGCGCACGATCCCCGGAGAGGGGCGCTTTCTCATCCCCGGGCTCGCGGAGATGCACGGCCACGTCTCGCCGGATCCGGCGACGCCGCGCGAGGAGATGGAGGACGTCCTCTTCCTCTTCCTCGCGAATGGGATCACCACCGTGCGCGGGATGCTCGGCGCGCCTCACCAGCTCGAGCTGAGAGACGCGCTCCAGAGGGGCGAGGTCCTCGGACCCCACTTCATCGTCGGCGCCCCGTCGCTCAACGGGAACACGGCGCCCACCCCCGAGGACGCCGAGCGACTCGTCCGGGAGCATGCGGAGGCGGGGTACGACCTCCTCAAGATCCACCCCGGGCTCGAGCGACACGTCTGGGACCACATGACCGAGATCGCCGGCGAGGTCGGGATCACGTACGCCGGCCATGTTCCCGCGGATGTCGGCATCCGGCACGCCCTCGAGACGGGCATCTCCACGGTCGACCACCTCGACGGCTACCTCGAAGGAACCCGCGCCGACGGCCTCTCCGCCGACGCCACGCCGCTCGAGCGGTTCCAGGCGACGGACGAGGCAAAGGTGGACGAGCTCGCGGAGCTCACCCGGGAGACCGGGACGTGGCTCGTGCCGACGATGTACCTCTGGGAGAACTTCTTCAATCCCGTCGAGGTCGACTCCGTCCTCGCGCTGCCGGAGATGCAGTACGCCCCCCGCGAGATGCGGGAAGGATGGGCGAACCAGAACGAGAACCGCTGGCGGAACCAGTGGGAGCAGTACCCCGACCTCGACTGGGACGCGACGGGTGCCGCCCACGCCGAGGCCCGGGTGGAGATCCTCCGCGCACTCCACGAGGCGGGAGCCGGCGTGCTTCTGGGGACGGACGCGCCGCAGATGTTCAACGTGCCCGGGTTCGCGATGCACCGCGAGATCCCGATCATGGAGCGGGCGGGCATGAGCCGCCACGAGATTCTCGAATCGGGAAGCCTGAACGTCGCCCGGTACGCGGATGAGGACCTCGGCCTGCCCGGCGACTTCGGCGCGATCGTGCCGGGCCACCGGGCGGACCTCGTGCTTCTCGGCGGAAACCCGCTCGAGGACCTCGCGCACCTCGAGCAGGTGGAGGGGGTGATGGTCGGCGGCACCTGGATCTCGGGTGAAGAGATCCGGGAGCGGCTCGAGCAGATGGCGGGCCGCTTCGCGAACTGACCCGGCCGGCGGGTCGGGGCTCGACTCAGCTCCCGTCGAGCGCCTCGATCGTCGCGGTGGAAGGCTCGCGCTCCTGCTGGAGCCTGCGGGCCGCGGATTCGGCCTCACGCATCACACGGAGCGCATTCTCTCCCGCGAGCATGCGGAGATCCTCCTCACTCCAGCCCCTCCTCGAGAGCTCGGCGAGGAGCGCGGGATAGGTCGAGACGTCCTCGAGGCCCACCGGTAGCTCCGTGATCCCGTCGTAGTCGCCTCCGATCCCCACGTGCTCGATTCCGGCCACCGAGCGGGCGTGCTCGATGTGGTCGGCCACGTCCTCGAGCGTCGCGGGCAGGTTGTCGGTGAGGAAGGAGGGGACGAAGGTGATCATGATCAGCCCTCCGTTGTCGACGAGCCGGCGAAGGACGTCGTCGGGCACGTTCCGGGTATGGTCCCGGAGCGCACGCACGGAGGAGTGCGAGAAGATGACGGGGGCTTCGGAGACGTCCAGCGCGTCGTGCATCACCGCGTCGGACGTGTGCGAGAGGTCGACGAGCATCCCGAGCCGGTTCATCTCCCGGACCACCTCCCGCCCGAACTCGGTGAGCCCGCCGTGCGGATGGCCGCCGCCGTGGGCATCGGCCCAGTCCAGATCCCCGTTGTGGGTCAGGGTCATGTAGCGGACGCCGAGACCGTGGAACGCACGCAGCGCTCCCAGGGAGTTTTCGATCGCGTGCCCCCCCTCCATCCCGAGCATCGATGCGATCCGCCCCGAGGCGAAGATCCGGCGGACGTCCTCGGCGGTGAGCGCCAGCTCGAAGTGCTCCGGGTACCTCTCGATCAACTGACGGGCGATGTCGATCTGCTCGAGCTGGTACCGCGCCGCCCCTTCCTCCACGGCGTCGAAGGGCACGTAGACGGACCACCACTGCGCTCCGACCCTCCCCTCCCGGAGGCGGGCGAGGTCGGTGTGGCCCGGCGTGGCGCGGGCGATGTCGTACGCCGCGACGTCGAGGGGCGCCGGATCGAAGTTCCGGATCTGCCAGGGAAGGTCGTTGTGCCCATCCACGAGCGGGGTGAGCGAGAGGGCCCGAATGGCTTTCTCCATGTGTGGATCCGGCTCCGTGTCCTGGGCGCCTCCGGGCGCCGGAAGGTGAAGGAGGGTCACGAGGGCGATCAGAGATCCGATGATTCCGCGTCGCATCACATCCGGTCCTGGAGCGGGTGAACGAGGGCGGGCCCGCCGGCGCCCTGGTAGACATAGCGAAAGGTGAGGCATCCGGGAAGCGCCCCGGGACAGTAATAGCTCAGGATCTCGAGCTTCGCGTGGCGGCCGTCCGACGTCCGCACTGCATAGACGTGCCCGCGGGGCATGAGGAGGTGGCTGAAGAAGGAGTAATCGTACCACTCCTCGATCACCGGGTTCGAGGCGTCGGAGCGCGCAGGGTTGCCCTCGTATCCGTCGTCGGGTACGGAGTGGACGGAGTCGAAGGGGACCGGACCCAGATCCAGGAGCCCGGCGCCGCCCGCGTATCCGTCACCGCCGTTCACGATGATGTTGAAGCGGCGGAACGCGAGGTCCCAATTCAGGATCCCCGGCTCCTCGACCACGCTGCCGCGCTCGAAGGAGAAGTAGACCCACTGCTCCGGATCCGCAGCGTCGACGGTGTAGGTGCGCGGGCCCACGAGGCGCTCTCCAACCGGCTCGGCCGCGACCGGGGACGGAGCGAAGGTGGGCGGCTCGGGCCGCTGGAGCGAGAACCCGACGTAGGCCACCGCGAGAAGGATGATCCCTCCCACGATCAGGCGCAGCGTCCAGGGGTTTTCGTCCATCTCCTCCTCCAGGGCATGCTGGCGAATCCACGAACATTATGTTTGCTTGACGACTTCCCCGAAACGGGTGTCGGGACGAGCCTCGAAACGTAGTGCAAGCGAACGGGAGTGAGCGGATGGAGCGACCCGCCTGGATGCTATACGGAGCGTACGGGTACACCGGACGCCTCATCGCGGCGGAAGCCGTCCGCCGAGGCCACCAGCCCCTGCTCGGAGGCCGCGATCCGCGTCGCCTTCGCCTCGTGGCGAAGGAGCTCGGTCTTCGCTCCGTGGAGGTGGAGGTCGACGAGATCGAAGGTCCCCTCTCCCGACTCGCGGACGGCGGGCTCGTGCTGAACGCCGCCGGCCCCTTCGTACGCACGGCCCAGCCGGTCCTGGACGCGTGCCTCCGTGCCGGCGTCTCCTACCTCGATTTGACGGGGGAGGTCCCGGTGATCGAGGACCTCTTCCGACGCCACCGGGAGGTGCGGGACCGCGGGATCGCGGCGGTGCCCGCCGTCGGCTTCGACGTGGTGCCGACCGACTCGCTCGCTCAGCGGCTCCGGGATACGCTGGGCGCCGGGTTCCTTCTCGAGCTCGCCTTCCAGAGCCCCGGCGGCCCGAGCCGAGGGACGCTCCGGACAATCCTCGAGCAAATACCGATGGGATCCCTCCGCCGCCGCGGGGGCGTGCTCATCCATGGCCGCCTGGGGGAGGGTGGCCGCACGATCCCCTTTCCGGACGGGGACCGGTACGCGATCCCGATCCCCTGGGGAGACCTCGCGACCGCGTACCGGACGATCGGAGCCGTCGACATCGTCACGTACATGTGCGTCCCTCGCGGGAAGGCGCGGCGGCTCCGCACCGTGGCACCGATGCTCGGCCGGATCCTTTCCGTGCCGCCCTTCCTGCGAGCGATCCAACGCATCGCCCCGGCCCTGAGCCGAGGGCCGGACGAGAAGAAGCGGGCGGAGGGCCGCTCCCGGATCTGGGGGCGACTCGAGACGCAGGACGGACGCGCGGCGTGGGGCTCCGTCACCGTCCAGGAAGGGTACCGCTTCACCGCGGCGTCCGCCGTGCGGGCCGTCGAGCGGACGCTCGAAGGGTTGAAGCCGGGGGTCCAGACCCCCACCCAGGCCTTCGGGACGGGGTTCCTGGAGGAGATTCCGGAGACCGAGGTGATCGGCCCGTTCACGGAGGGGGTGCCGCGGCGGTGACGCCGCCGCTGCCGCCTTCAGAAGCTCCAGCGAAGCCCGAGGACGGGGATGAGCGAGCGCTCCGCGAGTGGCGTCGCCTGGTCCGATCGCCACGGCTCGAAGAGATAGAAGAGCGCGTCCCGCCGGTTCAGCGCGTTCAGGACGCGCACGTAGGGGTGGAGCTTCATGCGGCGCCCCCCGATGCTCGTGGTGAGCTGCCAGTCCGCCTCGAGGTCGATGCGCAGGAAGTCGTCCGAGATCCCCTCCACGAGGAGGGGCGTCCCGTCCGCTTCCGACCCGCGGAACCGGTCGAGCGTCCCTCCCGCGGCCGTCCCCACCACCCCGCCGGTGAGCTCCCCACGGGCCGATCCCCCGAGGGGATCCATCGGGATGGAGGTCAGGGGCAGGCCGGCGCCGTACCCGACCGTGAGCGCGACCCGAGCCCTCTCGGTGAGCTGCCCCTGCACTCCCGCGTTCAGGAGCTGCCGGCCCACGAACTCCGTGGCGGGCTGCATCCCTCGCTGGGACCAGACCCAGGTCAGTCCGTACCCCATCCATCCCCCGATCCGCTCCCCTTCCCGTTGGACGCGGACCTCGACCCCCGAGGTGTGGATCGTCCCATCCGACTCCAGGTCGGGCCCGGCGTCGAACTGCTTGAGGAAGCCGTCGAGCTCCACGCCGACCGAGGGAGTGAGCCGCTGGTTCAGGGAGAGCACGAGGTGGTCCGCCGTGGAGACGGCGAGGCGGGGCTCCCAGCCGGCCTGCCGGGACTCCTGGAGGAGCTCGGCCTCCGTCTCGATGCCGGTCCCCGCGCGGAACTGATGGAACCGCCCCCCCGCGAGGATGAGCTCCGCTGTGTCCGAAAGAAACCAGGAGAGCGAGATCCGCGGAGCGAGCCGCACGCCGCCGCCTCCCCCTCCCTCTCCCTCTCCCTCCCCCGCGAAGTGGTCGGCTCGCACCCCGAACCGTCCGCGGAACTCCTCTCCCAGGAAGCGGATCCCCTCGACGTATCCTCCCGTGACGGTGCCCGTGGTGTGCCCGGCGAGCGGTGCGTCCCCGCCCCCACCCTCGAGGGGGTGGATCCGGTACTCCAGGAGCTGCCGCTCCGAAGCGAGGCCGTAGTGCAGGCTCCCTTCCTCCCAGCGGCGGCTGAAGTCGGCCCCCGCGCGCACCCGCTCCTGCCCCGCCGAAGCGAGATACGGGGTGGAGAGGCGGAAGGGGAGCTGCGCCTCGTACCGGCTGAACCCGACGCCGAGCTCCGCGGCGGTACCACCCCACGCTCCGCGGTACCGGCCCGAGACGGAACCGGAGCTCCAGAACGCGCTCGAAGGCGCCGGATCCCCGGACGCGGTCCATGCCCGGGCGACGTCCTGGATTCCGTCGAGCCGCACCGACTCCCGGTTCCGGAACGCCGTCGTGGTCACGCCGTGGCCGTCTCCGAGGTCCGTGTCTGCACGAAGCAGCAGGTCACCGTAGCCGTAGGGTGAGGCGACGCCGTCCATGATCCGGGGCTGGAGCCCGTGCAGGGCCCGGCCGCCGAGGAGCACCGTGGTCCCCGGAAGGAGCGGCCCCTCCACGGACGCCCGCGCGCCCAGCCCGTCCACGGCACCGGTCGACCGGAACCGGTCGGCCCGGGGAGCACGGGTCCGGAGATCCATGATGTAGGCGAGGCCCCCGTCGAAGCGGGAGGGCGCGCCGCCCACGTGGACGTCCACCTCCCCGAGGAGGTTCGCATCGAACCCCGGGACGAGGCCGGCCACGTGGAAGGGCGTGTAGACCGGGGAGCCGTCGAGGAGGACGAGCTTCCCTTCCGTGGACGTGCCCCGGAGGAGGAGTGCGGAGGAGGGGTCGTGGTCGGAGCGCCGGCCGAGCTCCCGGAGCGCTCCGGCGAGCCCGGACTCCGCGACTCCGGAGGTGGCCGCCGCGGCCCGGAGCGCGTCGGCCCCGGCCACGGCCGCCGGACGCCTCGCCTGGGGAGGGAGGGGTGCGGTCCTGGAGGCTCCTTCCACGAGAACGGGCGCGAGCGCGAGGGGCTGCGCTTCCAGCTCCACGTCGAGCGTGAGGCCTCGCTGCCCCGGAACCGTCACCTCGATCACGGTCGGCGCGTAGCCGAGCGAGCGGACGCTCAGGCGCGCGTCTCCCGCCCTTACGTCGGCGATCCGGTAGCGCCCGGAGCCGTCCGCGGTCGTGGAGCGAACGCCGTGGGGGCCGTCGAGCTCGACTACGGCGCCGGGAAGAGGGCGGAGCTCCGTGCCCACACGGCCGAACACGGCTCCTTCGACGCTTCCGAGCACGGTGTCGGGAGGCGCCGCGCCCCATGCGGGGAGGAGGAGGAGCGCCGAGAGCACGGCCGCGATGCTCACCGCGCGTCCCCGGCCAGGAGGAACCGAACCTCTCCGGCGCCGGCCTCCTCCGGCACCGGACCGGGCAGATCGACCTCTCCGTTCCGGATTCGAAGGAGCGTCCTTCCGTTCGCCTCCACGGAGGCCTCCGCCGCGCCGGAAGGCACGCTCACCTCCACCCGGCCCGAACGCACCTCCGCCATCAGCCGGCCCGGTGCCGTCGAGTAGAGAGCCTCGCCCACCACGTCGAGCGATGCACGCGAGCCCTCCACCATGCGCACCCGCACCTCCGTGCCCGAGGGAACGGAGCGGAGCTCCACCACCACGCGGCCGTCCCGGAGCTCGGAGGCGACCCCGCTTCGCTCGCTCTCCTCCGTCTGCACGGTAGCGACGGCCGGCTCGTCCCCGCCCCAGACGGATGCGACCCACCCGCGGACCGGCGAGGAGGGGTGGGCCGAAAGAGCGCCGCCGGCGAAGAGGACGAGCACCGCGGCAGCGGCGGAGAGCCGCCTCCGGTGGGCTCCGGAGCGTCGGCGCGCCCAGCTCCGCCGGACCTCCCAGCGGTGCTCGTCCGTGGCGTGCGGCGGACCCAGGACCTCGAGCGCGTCGCTCACGAACCGGCTCGCACCGGCCGCTTCCCGGAAGCGCTCCGCACACTCCGCGCACTCCTCCAGGTGGCGCTGCGCACTCGCCTCGGCCGCCGGATCCAGCTCGCCGTCCAGGCAGGCGTGGAGCGTCCCCTCGTCCAGGTGCCCCATCTCACTCCGTGGGCGGCTCATCCCACCCCTCCTGTTCGCGAAAGACCTGAGCGAAGCGCTTCCGGGCGCGAGCGAGAAGGGTCCCGACCGAGGAGGGGGCCACCCCGACGGCCTCCGCCACCTCCCGGTACGAGAGCCCCTCCTCCCTCAGGAGCAGGATCTTCCGCTCGCGCGGGTCCAGCGATTCGAGCGCCCTCCGCGCTGCATCCGCTCGCTCCTCCCGCACCACGGACTCGTCCGGGTCGGGAAAGCTCGAGGGGAGCACCGGGTTGCCGGCAAGCAGTCGCCTCCGGTTCTCCGATACCCGCACCCCGTCCCGGATGAGGTGCGTGGCGACGGTGAAGAGCCACGACCGAAGCTTTCCGTCGGCGCCGTCCGGCTTCTTCTCCAACAAGCGAACGAACGCCTCCTGAGCCACATCGTCCCCGACGTCCGGGTCTCCGGCGAGCCGATGACAGTACCGCCGGAGCGGCGGATAGAACGCGTCGAACACGTCGTCGAAGTCCACGGACCTGTCGAACTCCCGGTCTGCTGGATGGGGCGGGGACGTCTCTCATGACCCTGGAACGACCGAGCCGGAGCAGTTGTGACATCCGGGCGCACTTCTGAACCCCGGCCCGTCTCCTCGGGATCCACTCGTCAGAAGGGGAAGAAGATCGGGAGGAAGAGGACGACCGCGACGAGGAGCATCAACGTCAGGGGAACCCCCAACCGGAGGAAATCCCCCATCCGGTATCCCGCCGGCGCCATCACGAGAAGGTGCGCCGGATGCGCCACGGGGCTCGCCATCGTGGTGCAGGTGAGTGCCACGCCCATCACCAGCGCCCGGGGGGAGATCCCGAGCTCGAGCCCGGCGTTGATCGCGATCGGCGCCATCAGGACCACGAGGGCGGAGCCGGGAATGACCTGGGCACCGATCGTCGTGATGACCGCGAGCATGAGGAGCACACCGCGCGGGCCGAGCGCGGCCACCCCGGCGACGATCTGCTCGCCGAGGAAGGCAGCGGTCCCCGATCGCTCGAGGGCCACGCCGAGGGAGAGCATTCCCGCCACGAGGACGATCGTGGGCCAGTCGACGGCGCGGTACGCCTCCTCGGCGGTGAGACACCGGGTGAACACGAGGAGGATCGAGGCGGCGACGACGGCGAGGGAGATGGGGAGCCAGCCGGCCATCACCGGAATGAGGGCCGCCGCCACGATCACGATGGAAAGGGGCGCGAGCCGGGTCCGGGGGGCCTCGGCGACCGCCTCCGTCAGGACGATGAAGTCCGGCTCGTCGAAGAGGGCGCGGAGCCGGTCGCGGGTACCGTAGAGGAGGAGGGCGTCCCCGAAGTGGAGAACCTCGTCGCGGAGCCCGACTCCGATCCGCCGGTCCTCTCGCCAGATCGCGAGGACGCTCACCCCGAACCGGCCCCGGAAGTTGAGCTGACGGATCGTCTTACCCACCAGGCCGCTCCGCGGGGCGAGCACCACCTCGACCAGGCCCGTACGCTCCGATTCGAGCTCCCGGGCCTCGATCTCCGCGTCCTCCTCCACCTCCAGTCGCTGAAGCCCGCGGAGGGCGGTGAGGTCGTCGGGGTGCGCCTTCACGAGGAGGATGTCGTCCTCGTGGAGGGGGAACTTGGGGTCCGGAACGACATGGGCCGTGCCCTCCCGCACGACCGCAAGCACCGTGAGGCCCATCGCGTCGCCGAGGTGGGTCTCGGAGACGGAGCGTCCGTGGAGGAGCGAGTCCTCGGTCACCCGGAGCGCGGTCAGGCGGGAGGAGAGGGCGAAGTCGTGCATCGCGTCGGCCGCCCCGAGCTCCCGGTAGCCGCCGAGCCCGGCGACGTCGGCGACCTCGGCGAGCCGGTCCCTCGGCCCCTGGACGAGGAGCCAGTCCCCGGGCCGGAGCGGCGTGTCCTGGAGGTGGGTGCGCCTCGACACCCCGTCCCGCCGGATCGCGAGCACCACCACGCCCCGCTTCCGCCGGAAGTCCGCGTCGTTCAGGCTCGAGCCGACGAGCGGCGAGTCCTCCTCGACGCGCACCTCCGCAAGGCCCACGCGGAGCGACGTGAGCCACTCGGCGGGATCCTGCTCGGCTTCGAAGACGAGGTGCCGGTTCCTCTGGAACTCGAGGAGCATCTCCATGTCCCCCTGCACGAGGAGCCGGTCCCCGCCCCCGAGGACGGTTCCGGGGCGCGGCGCGTGGATCGTCTTCCCCCGCTTCTCGATCATGAGGACCTGAAGCCCGAGCGCGGAGCCGATGAGGCTCTCCGCGAGCGTCTTCCCTTCGAGCAGGGACCCTTCGGGGATCCTCACCGCGAACGTCCGCTCGGAGAGGGGGAGGTCCTCCTGGAGCTGGGGCCGTCCTCGCCGGCGCCCCGTGGTCGGATCGCGGGTGGGGAGGAGCCGGGGCCCCGCGACCGCGACGAACACGGTGCCGAGGAGGAGGAGGATCAGGCCCATCGGGGTGAACTCGAAGAGCCCGAACTCCTCGATCCCGGCCTCGAGGAGCGCATCGCCCGCGAGGAGGTTCGGGGCGGTGCCGATCAGCGTCGTGAGGCCGCCGAGCTGCGCACCCAGAGCCATCGGGATGAGAAGCTTCGAGGGCGGAAGGTCGGTCTTCCGGGCGATCTCCACCACGACGGGCATCATCATCGCGGCGACGCCGACGTTGTTCATGAAGCCCGAGAGAGCGCCCGAGAGGACCATCAGCGCGATGACGAGCCGCGTCTCCCCGTGTCCCGCGACGTGGAGGACCTCCCGTCCGAGGAAGCTTGCGACCCCCGTGCGGGCGAGCCCCGCGCTGATCACGAACATCCCGGCCACGGCGACGACCGCGTGGTTGCTGAACCCCGCGAGCGCCTCCGCGGGGGTGACGACGCCGGAGATGCCCACCGCCGCGAGCGCGAGAAGGGCGACCAGGTCCGGACGGACCCGCCCGGATCCGAAGAGGGCCACCACGCCCGCGAGGACGAGGAGAACGAAGAGGATCTCTCCCGTCATCGGCCCAGCGTTCCTCCCTGCGCGAAAGGGTTCCGGCCCCACGTGGGGCAGCCGGAACAGAGTAGCACCCGAAGGCGGCCCCGTCAGGTCAGGTCAGATCGTCCCGCAGGAGCGGATGGGTGAGGCAGTGGGCTCCCCCACGCGCCCGAGAGAGCTCGTTCGAGGGCATGAGGAGGCAGACCCGCGCGTGCTCCCCCAGCGACAGGTCCTCCCGGCCGAGGAGGAGATCGTCGGCTCGCAGCACCCTGAAGCCCCGATCCTCCAGCGCCGCGGCCGTGGCCTGGTTCCGGTCGTAGAGGACCACGATTCCGGGAGCGAGGGCGAGGCCGTTCGCTCCGTCCGTCCACTGCTCCCGCTGCTGGATCATCGGGTCGGCTCCCCCGCAGGGCACCGGCTCGTACTCGATCCCGCGACGGGCGAGCGCCGAGAGGAGGTCCGCACGCTCGACGGGCTCGGATCCGGGCGCGGCGAGGTCGTACTCGCGGACCGTGGCGCTCTGCTCGTTTCCGGGGAGGATCACCGGAGCATGCACGAGGCAGACGTCGCGGTCGACGGGCGTGAAGAGGGTGTCCAGATGCATGTACGCCCGGCGCCTGGGGAGGTCGACCCGGAGAAGCCACCGGGGCCCATCGTCCATTCGGGCGAGCGCCCGGGCCAGCTCCTCGACCCCCTGCAGGTTCGTGCGCTCCGAGAGGCCCACCGCCACGACCTCGGGAGAGAGGACGATCACGTCCCCTCCCTCGAGCGAGCCCCGCCCTTCTCCCGGCGCGGGCGGCCGGTCCCGGACCTCGGCGGCGGGATCGTGGAGCACCTCCACCTCCTCGAACCGCGGGTGGAACCGGAAGATCGCCCGGGAGAGGAGCGCTTCCCGGTGACGGGCGAAGTTCGCCATCGAGGCGAAGACCACCCCCTCGCGGAGGACGACCTGGGTGTCGCGCTGAAAGCACCAGTTCGGGAGCGGCCGGACGCCGAACAGGTCGTCCAGATCGGCCTTGCTGGCGACCCCGTCCCGCGGGATCCCGGTCACGAGCGCGCCGGCGAGCTCTCGAGGGGCCATCTCGCTCAGGCGGGCCCGGAACTCCGGGAGGAGGTGCGGGAGCACGAACCCCTCCACCCACTCCCTCGCTCTCTCCTGCTCGAGCGTCTCCGCGAGGAGATCGCCCGCCTCGAGCACCTCCACTCCGAGCAGCTCCAGGATCCTCCGGAACCGCCGATGCTCGTCCCGCGCCCGCTCTCCGAAGAGAATGTCGTCGAAGAGGAGCTCTTCCATCATCGAGGGCACCATCCGGTCGACCTCGAGCCCCGGCTCGTGGACGAGAACGGTTCGAAGGCGTCCTACCTCGGAAGTAACCCTGACCGACATTCTGTCCGACTCCCATCCCAGAGCTCGTGCTGCCTCGGCTGCCTCGGGCTCGCTTCGGCCGCGTCATGACGTCATGCCCGTGTCATACCTGTCCCACGAAGTGCGTCCCGGCGCGTCCCTCGATCGCGAGTGGGAGGCTCCCGGGATCCGTGATGAGGGCCCGCCGCCCTCCCTCACGGAGAAAGTGGATCACCGCATCGATCTTGGGACCCATGCTCCCACGGGGAAAGTGCCCCTCCTTCCGGAAGCGCTCGATCTCGTCCAGCGTCACCGCCCCGAGCGCGCGCTGATCCGGCTTCCCGAAGTTCAGGTATACGTTCGGCACCGAGGTGAGGATCACGAGGAGCGAGGCACCGACGTCGGTGGCGAGGACGCTCGAGGTGAGATCCTTGTCCACGACGGCCTCCACCCCCCCGAAGCTGCCGTCGGATTCCCTCTTCACGGGAACGCCTCCCCCGCCCCCGGCCACCACGATGTGTCCCTGTCCCGCCGCCTCCCGGACCATCCGGCTCTGGATCACCTTGCGAGGCGCCGGGGACGGAACGTACCGCCGCCATCCTCTCCCCGAATCCTCCCCCACCACCCAATCCAGATCCTCCTGACGACGCTTCGCCTCTTCCTCGGAGAGGAAGGGGCCGATCGGCTTGTTCGGAGCCTCGAAGGCCGGGTCCTTCTCGTCGACGAGCACCTGCGTGACCATCGTCACCACCCAGCGGCGGAACCGGTGCTTCCTGAGCTGGTTCAGGAGTGACTGCTGGAGGATGTAGCCGAGGCTGCCCTCCGTCATCGCAACGAGCACGTCGAGCGGCATGACCGGGACTTCGTCGCGGGCGAGCTCCTGCTGGCGGAGGAGGCTTCCGACCTGGGGACCGTTGCCATGCGTGATCACGAGCTGATGGTCCCGCTCCACGAGGGTCATCAGCATCTCCGCAATCCGGTCCGCGTTCCGCTCGTGGTCCTCGATCGACCCCTCTTCACCCGCCTCCATGAAGGCGTGTCCACCCATTGCGACGAGAACGAGCGAAGCATCCTTCTGCGACCCAGTCGGACGGCCGGACTTCGGCATGCACGACCTCCAGAGCGGCGAGACTGCGGAGCAGGCAGGGATCCTCCCTGCCGAGAAGAAGGAAGAAAGCAGAGGGGAGCGTGAAAGATCAAGAGGGGGCCCGTGCCCTTGCGGAGGAGGGCGGACCTTCCTCTCCTTCCTTCCCCGGGTGGTGTCACTACGGAGGAGAAACGGTATGGCGGGATCGATGCGGGACTGGATCGAGAAGTGGGATGGGCTCGGGGTAGTGGTGCACTACGACGCTCCCTCCGAGGCGTGGTTCTACGTCGCGCTCCACGACGACACGCTGGGGCCCCCCACCGGCGGATGCCGGATGAAGCTCTACGCCCATCCGGACGACGGGCTCGTCGATGCCCTCCGCCTCGCCCGCGGAATGACGTACAAGTGGGCCGGAATCGACCTCCCCTTCGGGGGGGGAAAGAGCGTGATCGCGCTGAGCCGCCCCCTTCGAGGAGAGGAACGCGTGGAGACGCTCCTCCGCTTCGGGGGCCTCCTCCAGTCCCTCCGCGGGGCGTACTGGACCGGGGAGGATCTCGGCACGACCCCCGAGGACATGGCGACGATCGCCCGCGCGACTCGCTACGTGCACGGGGTGAAGAAGCCCGGCGAGCCCGCCGTCGATCCGGGGCCCTACACCGCGCGCGGGGTGCTCGCGGGAATTCGGGGTGCGGCGGAGCACTTTCTGGGCAAGGAGAACCTCGCCGGAGTGTCCGTGCTGATCCAGGGGGTGGGCCACGTCGGCGAGCCGCTCGCCCGCTCTCTCGCGGAGTCCGGCGCCCGCCTGATCCTCTCGGACCTTGATTCCGAGCGTGCACGGGGGCTTGCGGCGGAGCTGGGGGCCGAGGTGGTGGGGGCGGAGGCGATCGACACGCCGTGCGACGTCTTCGCCCCATGTGCGGTAGGAGGGGTGCTGAACGCGGAGACGATCCCCCGGCTGCAGTGCCGGATCGTCGCCGGCTCCGCGAACAATCAGCTCCGGGAGGATGGAGATGCGAACCGGCTCCGGGACCGCGGCATCCTCTACGTCCCGGACTACGTGGTGAACGCCGGGGGAGCGATCGGCCTCGCGCTCCTCGGCCGGAAGCGGTCCGACGCGGAGATCGAGGAACGGATCGATGGGATCCGGGAGGCGATTCTGGCGATCCTCGAGGAGAGCGCGGAGCGGGGGGAAGCCCCCGTGAAGGCCGCAGACCGGCGCGCCGAGCGGAATCTCGAGAGAAAGGCCGCCGCGCTGGCGGAGTGAGGCCGGACGCTCCCCCTCAGAGAAGCTTTCGGGTCCGCTCCGTCGCGGTGGTGCGGGGCTTCTCGTTCGGCACCTCGGCCGGCTCGCCCAACTGCACGAGCGCGAGGATGCGCTCCCCCTCCTCCACCTCCAGCGCCTCCCGGGTGGCCGGCTCGTCGAGAATCGCACCCGTTTTCACATGGGTGCCGAGCCCCATCGCCACCGCACCGAGCAGGAAGTTCTGCATCCCCATGTAGATCGTGGCGAAGTCCTCCTCCCGGATCTCCGGATCATCGTCCAGCACCTGGACGAAGGCGACCATCGAAGGGAGCGCGGACATCTTCTCGACCGTCTTTCGGAGCACCGCCTGGGCGGCCTCCGGGTCGTCCACGCGTCGGGCGCGACTCTCGCCCTTGAGCCCCCCGTAGGTGCGGCGCGCCTCCGGACCGAGGACGATGAAGCGCCAGGGCTCGGTCATCCGGTGGTTCGGCGCGAGCACGACGAGCTCGAGCAAGGACTCCACGGCTCCTTCCGGAAGGGGCCGGTCGGTGAAGGACTTCACGGAGCGGCGCGCACGCACGGCGTCGAAAACGTTCATGGCCATCGCAGCGAGGGGTCGGCGGGAGAGAAGGCTCACGGTCCGGCACGCGCATTCTGACGCGGGAAGGCTCGGGCCGCAACCACAGGCCCCCGGCCCCGCTCTTGCGTGCCTTTCTCTTCCTGAGCGAGGAGCCCCCGGAGCCCCTCGAAGGGACCCGGGAGTGCTTCGAGGAGACGCGGAGCTTTTCCGACCGCCCGCAGAGGAGGCGAGCGCATGCGATTCGGGATCATCGGACTCGGGAGAATGGGACGGAGTCTCGCCGTGAAGGCATTGGAGGCGGGGCACGAGCCCGTCGGATGGGATCCGTCCGAGGAGGCCCGCACCGATACGCAGGGGGGCGGGGGCGTCGAGACCGCGGACACGCTCGAAGAACTCGTCCAGTCGCTCGACCCGCCCCGATTCCTCCTCATGTACGTGCCCCAGGGAGCGCCCGTGGAGGCCAACGTCGCCACCCTGCGGGAGCTTCTCTCCGACGGGGATGTGCTCGGGGATGGAGGGAACTCCCACTGGGAGCCCTCCGAGACCCACCGGTCGCGACTCGATGAGGTGGGGGTCCGGTACCTCGACGTGGGCACCTCGGGCGGGATCGCGGAAGCCTCCGGATGGGAGGGCGCGGCGTTCATGGTGAGCGGCGACCGGGACGCGTACGAGTGGGTCGAACCGCTGCTCCAGGACCTCGCTGTGAGCGACGGGGCCGTCCACTACGTCGGGGAGGGATCGTCCGGCCACTTCGCGAAGCTCGTCCACAACGCGATCGAGTTCGGGATGATCCAGGCGATCGCCGAAGGGGTCGAGCTCCTCGCCCGCTCCGACTACGAGATCGATCTCGCCGCCCTCTTCGCGCACTGGAACCACGGGACGGTGATCCGGAGCTGGCTCGTCGAGCTCATGGCGAACGCGCTCGAGGAAGGACCAATCGGAGACGCGGCCGACCCCGAGGCCGACTTCGCCCGGCTCTCCACCTACGTGGAGGACACGGGGGAGGTGAAGTGGGTGCTCTCCTGGGCGCTCGAGAAGGACATTCCTACTCCCGCCGTCTCGACTGCCCAGCAGGCGCTCATGGGGTACCGGAACGTGAACTCGCCCGCGGCGAAGGCCGTCGCCCTCCTCCGAAATCAGTTCGGCGGGCACCCGGTGCATGTCGAAGAGCGCGACGAGTGAGGCGGCGGGCGGAGGTGAGTCCACCGGCGGAAGGTCAGCCACCGTCCGGCGCCAGCACCTCCCTCCTCCCCCCCCGCTGGATGTTCGCGCCTGCCTGTAGTAGCCTGTAACCGAAGC
>SKKN01000034.1 GCA_007121455.1 Gemmatimonadota bacterium
AGCGCGGCCTCGAGCGCGGAACGAGCGGCGGCTCCCCCCACCCGCCCGAGCGCCCAGGCGGCGTGCCCCCGGACCAACGGCGCGGGACCGGAGAGGGCGTCGGAGAGGACCGGTACGGCCTGCTCCGAGCCCCAGTTGCCGAGTGCGACGCAGACGTTCCGCGCGAACCCCGCCCGACCCGACCGCCGGATGGCCGACCCGCGGGAGAAGGACTCCCAGGCGTCGGGGTCCAGCGCCATGCGGAGGAGGTCGGTGAGGGGCGGGCTGTCGGTGCCGGGATGGTGCGGGCTTCGCGTTTCAGTTGAAACGTCTTCGTCCGGAAGCGCCTCCACCCCCACCGGTCTCTCCCCCGGCCCCCGCGCCGCGTACCCCGGCTCCGCCGCCTCCTCGGCGAACCTCACGTTGAACGGACACACCTCCTGGGAAATCTGCCGACTCACCTGTTACGGGGTGCCGCTGCCGCATGGGAGGCGAAGTCAACGGCAGTAAGGAGGGGGAGTGGTCGAATGGGGGATCAGGGGAGCCGACCTCGGCCACTCACTCACCGGCCACCCGCACGAGAGCCTGCTCCATGAGGGCGAGCCCGACGTCTACCTCCTCATCGCTCAGAATCAACGGTGGGGAGAGGCGCACGGCGCTCGGCCCCGCCCCTAGCACCAGAAGGCCGCTCTCGAAGCAGGCCTGGACGAATCGGTCGCGCAGCTCCCGGGCCGGCTCCCTGGACTCCCGGTCCAGCACGAACTCGACGCCGATCATGGCGCCCAGGCCACGCACGTCACCGATGGTCTGGAAGCGTCCCTGCAGCGCGCTCAGCCCCGACATGAGGCGGGAGCCGATGCGGCGGGCCCGCTCCGTCAGCCCCTCCTGCTGGAAGACGTCCAGCGCGGCCAGGGCGGCGGCCAGCACCACCGGATTGCCGCCGAGCGTATTTTCGTGCGTGTTCGGATCCCACTCGAGCAGCTCCGCGCGCGCCACGGTGGCGCCCATCGGCAGGCCGGCTGCGATGCTCTTCGACAGGCACACGATGTCCGGCTCGACCCCGAAGGCCTCGCAGGCGAACATGTGGCCGGTCTTGGCGAAGCCGGTCTGGACCTCGTCCGCGATCAGAAGGATGTCCCGCTGGCGGCAGATCCTCTCGATCCCTTGCACGAACTCCACCGGGGGCACGATGTAGCCGCCCGCGCCCTGGATCGGCTCGAGGATGATCGCCGCGCAGTCTTCGGCCGGGAGGACCCGGTCGAGCACGTGCTCCTCCAGGAAGCGTAGCGCACCGCGCGCCGCGTCCTCTTTGAACGGGTTGCGGTAGGGGTAGGCGAAGGGGGCGAAGGCCACGTTGCCCATCATCGAGCCGGCGTAGTGCCGCCGCGAGACGGGAGCGTTGGTGGTGAGCCCCAGCGCGCCCATGGTGCGCCCGTGGAAGGCGCCGGTGAAGGCGATCAGGCCCTGACGCCGGGTGTGGTACACGGCCGCCTTGATGGCCGCCTCGACCGCCTCGCTGCCGCTGTTGGAAAAGAAGACCCGCTTGGGAAAGGACCCCGGCGTAAGCCCCGTGATGCGGCGGGCGTACTCGACCTGAGGGAGAGAGAGGTAGTCGCAGGAGTTGACGTGGATCAGCTCGGCCGCCTGACGCTGAATCGCTTCCACGATGCGCGGATGGGTGTGGCCCATCACGGTCACCGAGATCCCCGAGCCGAAGTCCAGGAATGTGTTGCCGTCTACGTCCTCGACGTACGCTCCGTGCGCCCGCAGTCCTACGAGCTTGGCGGTGCGGCTGAGCGAGGTCGAGAGGTATGTACGGTCCTCCGCGATCACCTTGCGTGCCCGCGGACCAGGCGGTCGCACGACGATCTTGGGCCCTGGATGGGTTGGGGTCTGCATCGGGGATCTCCTCGGTGGATGGAGGGGGACGGGGCAGCTTGACGGAGCCTCCATGGCGGCGGGCAATGTGACCACCGGGCAGCGCCCGTTCAAGATGCCTCCTTCCTCCGACGGCGCCGTTCTCCAAGCCTGAGCTCCGCCCAAGCCGAGGCTGGTACGAAGGTCCTCGTTGATCGTGCCGCTCCCGCCGATCTTGCGTACACCATTCCTCGATCAGGTTCGGTGCAAGCTCATGACCTACGTCTACATCTGGGACTTCGAAGTCGCACCCGGCTGCGTGCCGGAGTTCGAGCGCATCTACGGCCCGGAGGGCGAGTGGGTCGCCCTGTTTCGGAAAGCCGAGGGGTATCGATCCACCCGTCTCCTCTGGGATCACGAGCGTGCGACACGCTACCTCACCATCGATGAATGGGATAGCTCCGAGGCATTCCTGGCGCGGTTCTTCCAATCCCGGGCCCAGATGATCCTCAAACGAACGGGAAAGTGGCATGCCATAGCGGCGGGCTCTTCGGCCCCGAGGGGACGTCGTACGACTATCCGGGAGACCTGCGGGGCACGCCGGCATACCTGGCGACCTCCGATCCGGACCTCTTCGTTCCGCGGGCGCGGGTGGAAGAAACCGCCCACCTGTCCCTGCGCATGGGCGCGCAGGTGGAGTTTCGTGTCCACCGGGAGGCGGGGCACGTCATTGTTCCGGACGACGTCTGAGCGGATTCAGTTGCGGATGGAAGCTCGCGCAAGAGCGACCCGAGGCCAGCCGCTCGTCGCCTCAGGAAACCGCCGGCCCAAGTCGCCCCGCTGAAGAATCCGGGAAGCGGATCGTCCAGTGCGAAGCCGGCCCAGCGGGATGTCAACCAGTCTCCTGCCCACTGGCCGCGGGTCAGGTCACCGTCGGTGGCGAGGGTCAGGAGGGGGTAGGGACGAGCGGCTCACTCGGGTCCCAGGAAATCGGTCACACGCGTCACGTACTCCCGAACGTCGTCCAGCTCTCCCAGCGCCGCATGCACCCTCTCGCCGATCACCTCGGCATAGGCGTGCGCCAGGAGGTTTCGGAAGCCCGCCATCCGCTCCAGGCGGTGGGAGAGGTCTTCGTCGATGATCCCCTCGCGAAGCAGCCCGCGGAAGACTTCCCGGTTCGTCTCGGGCAGAGGCGCCTGGAAATCGGCGAGCACGTGAAGGCCCAGGTCGATGCATGCCTGAATGCCGATCTCCAGGTTCCGCTCGACGATGTCCCGGAGGTCTGGGTCGTTCAGATACTCCTCGAGGGAGGATTCGGCCGCGCGCTCGAGCCTGGAGAGCCTCTGCTCGATGGTCTCCAGTAGCCGTCGGACGGTCGCGGCCTCAACCACCGAACGTGCCCTTGCGGATTCGCTCCCGCTGCTTTCGACCGAAGAGTGCACGGGCCGGAGCCATGTCGTAGTAACGGCGGCCCGTGTCCACGTAGAACCGGCGCCTGGCGGAGACGTCTCGGGCATGGAGCGCGATCCCATGGGCGAGAACGTTGAAACGGAGCTCGAGCGGGGCGTCGTCGAGGACCACCACCTGGACCGAACGTCCCGCCGCGCTCTCCAGCGCCCCTTCCAGGTCGAGCGCGAAATTCACACGCTCAGCGGTCGATGCGCGCCCGCCGAGGTGAACCGCGACATCGACGTCGCTCGCCGCTCGGACCCGGCCTTTCGCAACCGATCCGAACAGATAGGCGAACGTCACCTCGGGAGCGTCCGAGAGAACGTCCGCGAGGATCTGGACGAGACGCTCGTCCGGCGGCGTGTAAGGGAGGGAATCAGAGTGGCTCATCGGAAAGAATCTACCCCTGGAGGCGGGGTGGGGGCCAACGCAGGGCCTCGATCGGACCGTTGGACCGGGTGCGCAGCGCACTCGGGTCGAGGGCGGGTCGGCCGCGCGCACGGGGCCCCGAAAGGCCGTTGACATCCCCAAGCACCGCGGTAGAATTGGGGTAGGTGGCCACCGCGTGGCCTGGTCTTACCACCCCACCACGACGCTCTCTCGCAAACGCCGGGTGCCCGGAGTAACGCCTGCGGATCCCCCGCGGTGGACCCCAGCGGAACCACCTTTTCATGCGGGAGGGCATCATGCTGCGGCGAATCGCATTTCCCATCCTGATCCTGGTAGCCGGGGCGGGTGTTGCCGCGACCCAGGCGTGCAGGGGAGCCGGAGGCAGTCCCCTGATCCTGGGCGCCGAGGCGAGGCTCGGTGACGGGGTCTTCACGAGCTACGTGGAGCTCGACGAGGACGGGGCCCCTACGGCCATCGGTCTGGTGTTTCCGTCGGAGGCCTTGAACACGCTCCCCACAGCCCGGTCGGACGAGCACCGCTGCCACGACCTGAACGGGAACGGGGCGATCGATCCGGACGCGGAGTGGCTGGCGTTCCACGAGCGGGTGATCCCGCTCCCGAGCGAGGTCGCCCGGCGTGACGACATCCCCTTCTCGTGGATCCTCCTCAACTGGAATCCCGAGGGCCACCTTCCTCCGGAGATCTACACAACCCCCCACTTCGACGTGCACTACATGATGCAGCCCATCGAAGAGGTGTTCGCCATCATGCCCGGTCCTTGCGGCGACGAGCACGTTCGTTGCGACCCGTTCGGTCGAGCGGTGGTCCCGGTCCCGGAGCGGTACATGCATCGAGACTTCCAGGACGTGGGTGCCGTGGTCCCCGCCATGGGGAACCATCTGGTGGACCTCAGCGGCCACGAGTGCCACGGGCAGGACTTCGATCGGGCCTGGACCTACGGAGCGTACGACGGCCGGATCACCTTCTGGGAAGAGATGGTCACGCGGGCGTTCCTCCTTGGTCGGCCCGATACCTGCTTCGACATCAAGACGCCCGACGCGGTCGCGGTCTCGGCCTACTACCCGACCCGATCGTGCTACGGCCACAGCGAGGAGACCGGCGAGCAGCGGGTATCCCTCGAGGAATTCGTGTACCGCGAAGGGTCCTGACCGTCGGGTGTGTGGCCGCTCCCGAAGGCGGTGGGCTTCCTTCGACTGCCGATCGGGCGCGCGGGATGCTGGGGTGGGGTGAGGCGGGGCTCCCCCCCCTTGCCTCTTCCGGCCACGCCACGCTTGCCCTTCCAAGGTACCCGGCCACATCCTTCTTTCTCGGGTCGGAGGGCGTTTGAATCGCCTATCCGTACTGTCCACCGAGGAACCGGGGGTACCCGGTATCGGCTGGGGTGTGGCACACCGTCACCTGGGAGGTGGAATGGGAGCTCGAACGATGAGCAGGGGGCGACTGCTCCGCTCCCGCTTCCTCGTGGGTCTGGTTCTCCTCGCTTGCGGATGCGAAACGCCGAGCGACTTGGAGGAGGCGACGTTCGGTCCGGGTGAGGAGCTACTGGGAACCGAGCTCGCAGCGGGTTGGGCCACCACTTCTCCGACGTGGACCCCGGACGGGGAAGAGGTGGTCTTCCTCGACGAAGTGGACGAGGGGCTGGCCGTTCACGCGCTCACGGTGGCGACCGACGAGGTGCGCTCCCTGAGCGTCCCGGTGCCGCTCCTCTATCGCGACTCCAACACCACCGTCATCCCGCCGGCGACCGGAGCCCCGCTCTTCTCCGTGAGACACTCCGCGCTCCCCGACTCGGACGGGGTTCTCCCGATGCGGCTGTACCGGGTCTCCTCCCCGGCATCGGTTCCGGAGCTCGTCACCGACATGCGGGGGCCGTGGTTCAGCGTGTCGGAGGACGGCCGACACATCGCCTTCCTGCGGGATTCCCTCGTGGTTCGCGACCGGGTCTCGGGGGAAGAGCGATCCGCTCGCGCAGGCCACCGGCGTCCCGGGAACCCCTTCTCCCTCTCGCCGGACGGGCGGTGGTTGATCTACGCCGACGAGTCGGTTTCCGGCTTCGGCCCCGTCAAGATGTTTTCGCTCGAGACGGAGGCGACATTCGATCTTTGGCCGGGAACGGAGGAGGTCGAGGATCGGCGTGCCTGGTCCCAGGATGTCCGGTGGCAGGGCGGCACGCCTCGGCTCCTGTTCGCGCAGCAGGAGGGCCCTCGCCGCTTCAGCGTCAACCGGATGGACGGCGCCACCGGGCGCGTCCACCGACTCGCGGAGATCCCGGATGCCGAGGCCCTCCCCCGCGTCATCGCCTGGTCCGAAGATGCATCGCGGGTGGCGCTCTGGGCTCCGATCGAAACGGCTCCGTGTGAGTGTGGCGTGAGCATCACGCTGGATCATCTGCGGCTCTATGTCTGGACCGCCGAGAGGGGCTGGGCGACTGCGGCCGAGGCGGTATCGATCCAGCACATCCCCGGGTGGCTCTCGTTCTCTCCGGACGGGACGACCCTGGGCTACACCTTCATGAGCCGCCTGTACGTCGAGCGGCTCGATTAGGGCCCCGGCATTGCCTTTCCAGCGAGCTTCCCTCCACGTTTCGGCACATCGGATCCGGTTCCACCATCCCATGGCCGAGCCCATAAGCCTCTAGGCGGTCCGCACCGGAGGCCGCCCCTCCGCGGGGGGGCGTCGGGCTCCTCCCGGGGATCCCGGTCCTTCTTACCAATGCATTACTGAAGTTGGTCGAGGACGCCGACCTTCGAGCTCGAATGGGCCAGGCCGGAGAGTCGTTTGCGCGGAGCCGCGGTTGGCCGGTCATCATGAACACGGTGATCGACGCATACGAGGACGCGACATCCTGACCGAGCCAATCACTCGGAAAGCTCCGGGCCGGAATGGAAACGCCGAACGTCGCCGGAGACGCTCAGCCGAAGATCACGCTGCTGAGCCACAACATCGAACCGGAAGCGACCGGTGTGATGAAGTCGTCTTCCACCCGCCACGGAAGGCGTTCACAGTACGCAGACACACTGGAAGGGCTGCCACCGGACTCGAGGCCCGAGACCCGGAAGCCCTGGCGCGCACGGTGCAGCTGCATCATGCTGATTCCGATGGGTGCGCCCTGACGGACCGGCAGAAGGAGGGGCTGGACCTCTTCCGGTCGGTAGGGTGCGCCGCGTGCCACTCAGGCCCTCTCCTGGGAGGGACCACCTACCAGCGCTTCGGTATCACCGTCGACCACTGGACCGCCACCGGTTCGGAGGTGGTGGACGAGGGGCGCCGGGCCATCACCGGGGAGGAAGGAGACCGCTACGTCTTCCGGACGCCCATGCTCCGGAACGTGGCCCGCACGCATCTTCCACATGGCCGCATGGAAGCGCTCCGGTACGTCCGCCATGGCGATCGGCTCCCGGATCGGTGGTCAGGAGCGATGCCCTCCTCCGGCTCATCCACCCGTCCCGGGCCAGCAACTCCACCGAGGGGGGCTGCACCCGACCCGCCCATCCGCGACGACCTCGGGCTCGGCAAGCTTAACGCCCAGGAGCCCAGCGCCGTCCAAGAAGTCGTCATCGATGGCCGCGCCTGTATCGCCCAAGCGATCGGCCTTGAGGGCGACAGCTACCGCGCCTGTCCCCATCCCGCGAAGACCGTCCCTCCCCCACCCCGGCACCGACGGAGGTGCCCAACCCCGACCTCGGATCGAACACTCAACCCAGGCCCCGACAGGAACGGGACACGCTCGTAGAGATGCCTGGGTCATGCGGGGGGAAGGGACACCATCACCGAGTCTCCGGCCGATTGCTCGGCCAGATCCCCCGCACTACCTTGCCTGCGCCCCCAAGAGGGCGTTTGGATTCCCGATTCTTAACCTGTAGAAGAGGAGTGATCAGAATGCCCACTTGGTCGAAAGTGACCGCACTCGCCGCTGCCTGCGGCCTGACGGTATCGTTTGCAGGCGCTGCCGTCCCTGCTGCCGAGATCACCGTGGCCGTGAGCGGCGGTCCGGTTCCGGATATCGTGAGCACGCTCGTCCCGATGTTCGAGCGCGAGACCGGAAACCAGGTCGATCTCGTCATCCGGCGGGGAGACGCGCTGGCCGAAGACATCCGACAGGGCAGCGTGGACTTGGTCATCGCTGACGCGGGTACCGTGGATGGGTTCGTCGAGAGCGGCGACATCTCGGCCGCGAGCAACACCCCGGTGATGATTTCGAAGATCGGGCTGGCGGTGAAGGCGGGCGCCCCGAAGCCCGACATCAGCACCGCGGAAAATTTGCGGGACGCGCTTCTTGCGGCGGAGAGTATTGGCTACAGCCGTTTCGCCAGTGGCCAGATCTTCCTCAGGTCCGTCGAGCGCCTCGGCCTCACCGAGGCCGTCACCGCCAAGGCGGTCATCCCGGAGACCGGACCCGTGGGCGCGGTCGTCGTGAGCGGAGAGGCTGAGATCGGCGTGCAACAGGTGGCCGAGTTGCTTGCCGTCCCCGGAATTGACCTGGTGGGCCCGTTGCTCGACGATTTTCAGGAGTTCCTGCCGACTTCGGCTGGAATTCCCACCGAAGCCAGGAACGCAGAGGCCGCCCAGGCCTTCATCGCCTTCCTGCGCTCGGCACCCGCCCGGGCTGTCCTCGAAGAGATGGGGATGGACGTGCCCTGATCCCGGACCCCGACCGCGGCTTGGTCGGAGGGGGAGTGGACCCGGCGGTCTCAAACGGTGGATCCAACCTTCGGTGGAGACCTCCTTCCTGCGCTCGTACCGCTGCACGGACCTGTAGTCCCAGGCGAATCGCGGGAGTGCCAACGGATTCCGCGCCCACGCCGAGGTGATGTGAACCTAGACCGCCCCGGATTCCCTCACACGGGTGTACCGGGTCTGCGAGGACGAAGGGGCACACCGACGATCGCCATGGAGGCCCACTCCACCGGGATGGAGTCCCCCTTCGGGATCCGTTCAAAAGAACGGCGTTGTCTGCACCGGATCCCGCTCTACCTGCTCTTCGCCGCGCCTTGTCGCTCGCAGAGCAGGTAGAGCGTCGGGGTCGTGGTAAGGACGAAAAGAGTGGATGACGCGCGTCAATTTTCGACTTGGAGCCCTTGCACTCCTCCTCTCCTTCAGCCTCATGGCGTGTGGGGATCATGGCCCCACGCAGTCCGGTGACGCACTGTCCGAAGCGGACGCGGAGCCCATGATGGGGGCACTCACCCTCGCCGGAGGGATGGGATTCGTCCGGATGGAGTTCTCGGCCGATGACGTCTCGGTGATGAAGAAGACTCCCCCACGAGGCGAACCGGCTCTGCCCCCAAGTGGTCATCTCTCCCGAGATGGCAACGGATCCGCACCCCAGCAGTCGGAGGTGTCGTTGATCGGGATCGGACGCCCCCCCCTCTGCTTCCCCCTCCCGGACCGTCGCTCACGGGCGAGTCGCAGTTCCTCGACGACGGCTTCGTCCCTTCGGCCTCAAGTGCTGAAGAGAGAGCCTCCGTCGCTTCAGAGGAAGGGGCCTGGCCCAATGCCCACGCCGCGTGCGAGCCACTTCGGTTCGGAGTCAGCGAGGGCCAGACGAAGGACCGGAACCGCCGCCTCCGACCCCCCAGTTGCCGAGCCCAACACAGCCGTTCCGGGCAAATCCCGCCCTCCCCGCCCGGCGGATGGCCGAGCCGCGGGAGAACGACTCCCAGGCCTTTTCGTCCAGTGCTATGCGAAGGAGATCGGTGAGGGGCGGGCTGTCGATGCCAGGGTGGTGCGAGGCCCGCGTTTCAGCTGAGGCGCTTTCACCTGTCCGTGTTGTCATGCCGCCACCGCCATCACGATCCAGCCGCATGCTCGGCGACCGACGAACCGTGCCGGTTGTCCCTCCCCACAACCGGGGGTAACGTTCGAAGTACCGGAGCGACATGTGGCGTGGTAGGATCACTCCCCCGCCGCGAGGACCAGTTCCTTTCGGACCCATGCGTGCTCCTCTGTCGAGGCGAAAGCGGACAGTTGGAAGCGTGCCTCATCGGTCGCGGCTCGCCCCAGCGCCCACGCCGCGTGCCCCCGCACCAGGGGCTCCGGGTCGGAGAGGGCCTCGACGAGCACCTCCACGGGCTCGGCTGGCGGCTCCGGTTCCCCCGCCAGCCAGTTGCCCATGGCCACGCACACGTTCCGGGCGAAGCCAGCCCGACCCGCCCTCCGAATCGCTGAGCCGCGCGAGAACGCCTCCCACCCTGCTTCCGAGAGCGCCATGCGGAGGAGCTCGACCAGCGACGGCCCGTCCGTGCCGGGGTGGGGATCCCTGCGGCCGTCGGACATGCGCCCGCCCTCTCGCACCCGCTCGTTGTGACGAGACGTTTCCGCTGAAGCGCCTCCCTTCGCCAAGGCGCCCCCCGTCCCGACGCTTTCCGAACCCGGTCCCGCAGGACCGCTCGCCTCGGAACCGCTCTCTTCGGGACCTCTCCCACCGGCCCCCGCCGGACCGGCTGCCTCCACCCCCACCGGTCTCTCCCCCGGCCCCCGCGCCGCGTACCCCGGCTCCGCCGCCTCCTCGGCGAACCTCACGTTGAACGGACACACCTCCTGGCAGATGTCGCACCCGTAGACCCGGTTCCCCATGAGCGGCCGGAGCTCGCGCGGGATGGGGCCCCGGTTCTCGATCGTCAGGTAGGAGATGCAGCGGCGCGCTTCCATGACCGGGGCGCCGTCCTCGTCCCGGCCCAGTAGCGCTCCGGTGGGGCAGGCGTCGAGGCACCGCCGACAGGTCCCACACCGATCCTCCTCGAAGGGGGCATCCGGGGTGAGTGGCAGATCGAGGAGGAGGACGGCCAGGAAGAAGTACGAGCCTCGGCGAGGATGGATGAGCATGGTGTTCTTGCCGAACCACCCGATTCCGGCCCGGGCCGCGAGCTCCCGCTCCAGGATCGGGCCGGTGTCGACGTAGGCGCGCGCATCCACGGACCGCCCCGTCTCCTCCTCCAGCCACCGGTGGAGCTGCCGCAGCTTCCGCTTGACCACCCGGTGGTAGTCGCGACCCCGGGCGTAGCGCGCCACGACACCGAGAGAGGGGTCCTCCGGGACACCTTCGGGATCGACCTGATGGTACTCGTGACCCACGACCAGGACGGAGCGGACACTCTCGAGGGTGAGGGAGAGGTCCTCCCGGCGGGAGACGGCGCTGTCGTCGGCGAGGTATCCCATCGCCCCGTGTCTACCCTCGGCGAGCCAGGCCCGGTAGAAGCCGCCGTGCTCCGAGGCGTCGGGGCACGCGACGCCCGCGACTTCGAACCCGATCGATCGGGCTCGATCCTTCAGGCGCGCGGAGAGGGTGTGGGGATCGACTGGTTCCATCGGGGGACGGGTCCGTGATGAGGGGCGTCCGTTCCGCATCGTGGTGACGGACCGCCGGGAGGACGGCGGGGCGGCCACCTGCACCGCACCGGGTTCCGGACGGTACAACCCCGGCCGGGGGACATGGGTGCCGTGTCGCAGCCGCGAGCCGGGTTCGCGGAGGGTCAGAGCAGGTACTGCCGCACTACCATGATGCACCCCATCGCCAGACCCATCGTGACGACGACCCAGCGCAGGGTTTCCGGCTGCAGCTTCTGGACGAGGTATCCCGCGCCCCATCCCCCGATGGTCGACCCCACGAGCAGGACGATCGCGGCCCCCCAGATGATGCGTCCCTGAGCGATGAAGATCACGACGGCGACACCTTTGACGGCAACGGCCAGCATGTTCTTGAACCCATTCGCCTGGTGGAGGTCCGGCATCCCCAGGAGGCTGAGGACGACGAGGATCAGGATGCCGATCCCGGCGCCGAAATACCCCCCGTAGAAGGAAGTGAGGAGCATCAGCCCGATCGCCACCACAGTCCCGTTTCCGGCCCCGATTCGGATGTGACGGCGGAGCACGGGGTCGGAAGCGACGAGGATCGCCGCGCCGATCACGAGGAGGGGGGCGATCGAGGTGAACCACTCGGGAGGAAGGGCGAGCAGGAGCCAGGCCCCCAGCGTTCCACCCACCACCGCGGGCACGACGAGCCACCACCACCGGGGATCCGTCTCCCGGATCCGCTTCCGGTAGCTCCATGCGGCGGCCACGGATCCCGAAGAGAGGCCCAGCGCGTTCGTCGCATTCGCTTCCACGGCCGGGAGCCCTGCCCAAACCAGGATGGGAAAGGAGAGGTTCGTGCCGCCTCCGGCCACGGCGTTGCCCGCCCCTGCAAGAACGGCGGCGATGAAGACGATCAGCACCTGTGACGGGTCGGCGAGTCCGAAGAGCATGGCAGCCACGGGTAATCCCTCCGGGGCCGAGGCGCCAGAGGACCGCTACGACGCGCCGATTCGGATGGCTGCGTGAGGGAGGCGTTCCTACGCTCCGCCCTCACCCAAATCGGTGACGGAATACGCCCGCCCCTTCCACTCGACACGCCTACCCCCGCGGATCCAGCTCCGCGCGACGATCCAGGCCGCGACCAGGGCACCCAACGGGTAGCCTGCCCCGTAGACGGCGGGGATGGAGAGCCTGGTGGCGGCGCCCATCCAAAGGGCGAGGCCGATCGCCGTGGTGCTTCCGCTCCAGAGAAGAAGTGGAGCCCCCCCAGCGCCGGTCACGGATGCGACGAGGAGGGTGGTCGGCGGGAGCACGCACAAGATCAGGAGGTGGAGCAGCATCGCAGGAAGCGCGAAGGGGCGAAGCGCCGGGCCGACGGTGTGCCGCACCCCGATCGCCACATTCTTCGTCCACCCTTCGAGAATCTCCGGAAGGGAGCGATACATTCGGGTCGCGAGCTCGTCCACTGCCGAGCGTACGACGGGCGGAAGCCCCGCACGAGTCAGCTCCTGCGCCAGGCGGACATCCTCCACGACCTCGCCCCGCACGCTGTCGTGGCCCCCGATCGTCTCGTAGGCGACACGGCTCACGAGGATGTACTGACCGGCGGCCAGGGCGTCCCGCCACCGCTCGGGCGGCAGGGTCCGATGCCCCGCCCTCGGGAAGCGGAAGGAGAGGAGCACGAACATCTGGGGCTGGACCACCCGCTCCCAGAAGCTCTCGAGCCTCTGCCTCCCCACCACGGAGACCGCTTCGACCCCGGCCTTGAACGCACCTCGAACGGCTCGGTCGAGGAGGCCGGTACCGTGATGCGTATCCGCATCCGTGAAGAGGAGCCAGTCGCCGCTCGCCTCCTGCGCACCCTGGTGGCACGCCCACGGCTTCCCGAGCCAACCGGCGGGGAGCTCCGCCCCCTCCAGCACCAGGAGCCGGCGGGCGCTGCCGGCCCCGACCGCTCGCGCCAGGTCACCTGTTCCGTCCTCGCTGCGGTCGTCCACCACGATGATCTCGAAGTCCGGATAGTCGAGCGCTGCGATGGAGCGTACGCAGTTCTCGATGCTCACGGCTTCGTTCCGGGCGGGGATCACGACGGAGACGCTCGGGTGAGGCCGCTCGTTTCCCGACGGCGCCGTGAGACCTTCCCTCCCGGCCGGAGGAAGCGCAGGGGGGAGGCGGACGGCCACGACCAGGTAGACCGCCAGGACCAGCCACGGGAGGGCGAGCGTGAGCGCCATGGTCACTCTTCGGGTGCCTTCCTCGTCCACCGGTCCGAGTCGCGGGCGCGGTACTTGTCGAGCACTCGCTCGAGCGCCTCGGAGAGGTCGATCCCCTGCTCGTTCGCGATTGCGATCAACACGAAGAGGACGTCCGCGAGCTCGAGCGCCAGGTCCTGATCCGGCTCGTCGTGGCGCTTCGTCTTGGACCCGTAGCGGTGGTTCAACTCACGGCCGAGCTCTCCGACTTCCTCCACGAGACGGGCCAGGTTGACCAGCGGAGGCCAGTAGCCCTCCTCGAACTGGGAGATCCAGGCGTCGACGCGGTCCTGCGCTTCCCGAAGATCCATGGCGGTCGTGGGGGTGGGGGGTGAGGGAGATGATGGAGCGTGAGCGGTCTGCTACACCCGGACCAGGAGCTTGCCGAAGACGGCCCCTTCCTCCAGGAGCTCGTGAGCCCGGCGCACACCGTCGAGATCGAAGGTCTCGGTGATGACCGGCTCCACCGCCCCTTCGAAGACGAGCTCCATGACCGCGCGAAAGTCGGCCGGACTTCCCATCGTGGTCCCGAGGATGGAGAGCTGCTTCCAGAAGACGCGGCGAAGATCCGTCGGAGCGTCATGACCCGCCGTCGCTCCATACGTGACGAGCCGCCCGCCCGGCGCGAGGCATTTGAGGAGCGGCTCCCAGACGGCCCCTCCCACGGAATCGAGAACGAGGTCGACGCCGCGACGCCCCGTCGCCTCCCGCAGGAGCTTCCCCAGGTCGCCGGCCGTACGGTCGACCACGATGTCCGCGCCGAGGGCCCGGACCCGCTCGACGTTCTGGGATCCCGACGTGACCGCGAACACCATGGCACCGGCCCGCCGGGCGATCTGGACGGCCATCGTGGAGACCCCTCCGGAAGCGCCGGTCACGAGCACCCGGTCTCCGGGCCGGAGGCCTCCCCGCGTGACGAGTCCACGCCACGCCGTCACCGAGACGAGCCCCGCCGCGGCCGCGACGTCGAACGAGACTCCTTCCGGAACCTGCAGGAGGTTCTCGGCAGGAACGACGGCCTGCTCGGCGAAGCCGCCCTGCGTGTGCTCCCCGATCACACGAAACTCCGGGTTCCGGAGCGACTCGCCGCGACGCACCCCTTCGTACCACTCCCAGTCCAGCGAGGGATCGACCACGACGCGCGTCCCCTCCTCGACCCCCTCCACCCCCGGCCCCGCCTTCTCCACCTCTCCGGCGATGTCGGAGCCTCCGATGTGCGGCATCGGGGTTCGGATCGGGAGCCCGCGCCGGACCCAGAGGTCCAGATGATTCACCGAGCTCGCCCGCACGCGGATCCGCACCTCGCCGGGCCCCGGCTCCGGGGTCTCCACTTCACCGACCCGAACGACGTCCGGCCCACCGTGCTCCGAAAAGATTGCAGCTTTCACACGATCCTCCCTGGGCTCTTGATGGCGCCCGCCCAACCACTCGCCCGGCAGGCTGCTCGGGCCGAGAGTGTAGACAGGACGAGAGGTGGGGGCAACGCGACCGCGCCGGCCCTCCAGGCTGCGCCCCGCGGTCCCCTACGGTACCCGGTCCTTCCTACCTTTCTCGTACCACCCTTTCTACCTTTCGGATCGGATCGTGGGGCTCATCCGCAGGCTGGCGCCTCCCCCTCGAACCATCTCACGGAGTCACGCATGAGCGACGGGACCGACGCCGACGAGCCGGACGCGCCCGATGTGGGGTCCGAACCGGGAAGGGGTGACGACCTGGAGGACGCGGATATTCACGGCACGGCCGACGCGACGCTCGCGGGCTACATCCGGGAGCACGACCGTCCCCCTGCGTTCGAGGGATCGGACGGGCAGCCGTACACCGTGTCGATCGAGGTCGAGAAGGTCGGGGACCTGAACGCCCCGTATGTGGGGTATCTCGTCTTTCCCCGGTGGGCCGAAACGGGCCTGGGGGTGATCGGGCACGTCGAGACCCCGCTGCTCCTCCGGGGACGGGATTCGGAAGAGATCGGGAAGCAGCTTGGGGACCTCTCGCTCCACCGCATCAAGCACCTCCTGGACGAAGCGATCGAGCGGCGCGAGGAGGAGGAACGTGCTCCGTAGGGGACTGCACCTCCTCGGAGGCTCGGAACGGGCGAAGCGTCTCGCCACCGGCACCTCGGTCACACGAGCGGTGAGCCGGAGGTTCGTACCGGGGGAGCGCATCGACTCCGTGGTGGCAGCGGCGGAAGCGGTGAATCAGCAGGGCCTCACGGCGACGATGAACTATCTGGGTGAAGCGGTCCGGACCGGTGCTTTGGCCCGAGCTGCCGCAGGCACCTATCTCGAGCTCCTCGACCGCATCCGGACCGACGGCCTCGACGCGAACATCTCGGTGAAGCCCACACAGCTCGGTCAGGAGATCGACGAGCAGCTTCTCCTCGAGAACCTGGAAACGATCCTCGAACGGAGCCGTCCGGGCTCCATCTTCGTCCGTATCGACATGGAATCGTCACGCTATACAAAGGGAACGCTCGCCGCCTTCGAGACGCTCTGGAGCCGGGGCCACCGGAATGTGGGAGTGGTCCTCCAGTCGGCGCTCCGCCGCACCGAAGGCGATGTCGGACGGATGATCGAGCTCGGGGCCCGCGTGCGCCTGTGTAAAGGTGCCTACGCCGAGCCCACCTCGGTCGCCTTCGACTCCACCCGGGAGATCCGCCGAAGCTTCTTCCGGTCGATGAAACGGCTTCTTCGAGAAGGGAGCTACCCCGCGATCGCCACGCACGACGAGGGGCTCATCCAGAGCGCGCGGAAGCTCGTTCAGCGCGAGGGAATACGACGCGACGCATTTGAGTTTCAGCTCCTCTACGGCGTTCGGCGGGACCTTCAGGAGGCGCTCGTCGCGGATGGTTATCGGGTCCGCGTGTACATCCCATTCGGAGAGATGTGGTACCCGTATCTCATGCGTCGCCTCGCGGAGCGGCCGGAGAACTTCTTCTTCCTGGTAGGAAATGTGCTCCGCGAGTCCCCACTCGGCGTGCTCTGGCCAGGTGGCAACTCTTCTCCACCTTCAAATCATGGAGGAAGGGGATGAGCCCGACCCCGCGCCCCGGAGCACCCTCGAAAGAGGGCCCGGCCCGCCCGCCGGCCCAAGACGCCCCCCCGCCCTTCCTGCGGGTGACGGAGATCTTCCATTCGATCCAGGGCGAGTCCACCTGGGCCGGAGCTCCCTGCACCTTCATCCGACTCACGGGATGCCCCTTGCGGTGCGTCTGGTGCGACACCGACTACTCCTTTCACGGCGGGACGAAGATGTCGCTGGACGACATCATGGCACGGATTCGGGAGATCGGATGCCCGCTCGTCGAGATCACGGGTGGGGAGCCGCTCATCCACAGGAACACCTTCGTGCTGGCCGAGCGGCTGGTCGAGGAGGGGTACACGGTGCTCGTGGAGACATCCGGCTCGGAGGACATCTCTCCCCTTCCCGCCGAGGTCCACACGATTATGGACCTGAAGTGCCCGGGATCGGGGGAAGTGGCGAGGAACCGCTGGGAGAACCTGGAGCACCTGTCCGCGAGGGACGAGGTGAAGTTCGTGGTGCTGGATAGAGCGGACTACGAGTGGAGCCGGAAGGTCATCCGGGAACGGGGACTCGACCGAAGAGTGCGCGATGGGTCGCTCCGCGCCCTCCTGCTCTCGCCCGTCTGGGGCGACCTGGAGTGGAGGGAGCTCGCGGAGTGGGTGCTCGAGGACCAGCTCCCGGTCCGCTTCCAGCTCCAACTGCACAAGCTCATCTGGGGGCCTGACGAAAAGGGTGTGTAGAGCGGACGGCGTGCGGCACCGTCCGACGCGGACCGGGTACACCGGCACCATGGATCCGATGCGCCCCATTCGCGACCCACGGCTCGAGGTTTCGATCCGGAACCTCGAACGAGCCCTGCGTCCCTACGGAGGGCCGCACGATGACCCGGAGCCCGAGCCGGGAGTCGTACAGGCAGCGGTGTCGCTCATCCTCCGGGAGGTCCCGGGGCCCGGAGTGCTCGTGGTCAAGCGGGCAGTCCTGAGCAGCGATCCGTGGTCCGGGCACATGGCCCTGCCCGGAGGGCGCAGGGACCCGGAGGATCCTTCCCTTCTCGAAACGGCCGTCCGGGAAACCCGGGAGGAGACCGCCGTGGTGCTCGACCCGGACCGGTCGCACCGCGGCCGGCTCGACCCGGTGGCACCTCGCAGCACGGAGCTTCCCGCGATCGCGATCACCCCGTTCGTCTTCAGCGCTCCGGACCCGGTCCACGCCCGAGTGAACTCGCAGGAGATCGCCGGAGTCTACTGGGTCCCCATCGCCCACCTCCTGGACCCCGCAGCCCGCGCTTCCCACGAGCTCCGGCTGAACGGGGCCCTCATGCGGTTTCCCGCGTTCGAGGTGGAAGGGGAGAAGATCTGGGGGCTCACCTACCGGATCCTGTCGAACCTTCTCGACCCGCTCGCCCGCTGAACCCGAAGCCGGGCCGGGGTGAGGGGGCCCGCCGTCGGATCGAGTGAGGGGGCCGGCCGCCGGCTCCTTCAGATCGCGCGACGAAGAACCCTCACTCCCCGCTCCTCCAGGGCCCGCAGGTAGGGGCCGGCCGGGACCGCCTCGTCCGGGGTGTGGACTCCCGGCGCGATGTCTCCGCGCACCTGCATGAGCGCCGTCACCGCCAGCGAGAACCCCGTGCAGCGCATCATCGCCGTGAGCCCCGATTCCTCGTCATAGAAGTCCATCAAGTCGAAGCGGACGCCCCGGTCCTCGCCTGCAGCCTTACCCCGCACCTCCACCCGGAGCACCACCAGGTCGCGCGCGCCGGGGCGACGGAGGATCGGGGAGACGCGTTCGATGAAGAGGCGGCGGGGGGAAACGGCGACACCGTCCACGTCCACGGGCTCGGTGTCGAGGAGGCCGAGGTCACGGATTGCGCGCATGATGTCGGCGTGTCCGGGATAGCGAAGCGTCCTGTACTCCATCGTCGCGATCCGGCCCCGGTACCGGTACGGGAGCGTGGAGGCTCCCCCCGCGGTGTAAAAAGCCTCGAGCGTGCCCGCCGGTTCGGGAAACTCCAGGCGCTCGAGCCCGCTCAGAGGCTCGACCGCCCGGGGCTCCCCGCCGTCGAGCACGAGTCCAGGCGTCGTGTAGTAGTCGAGCACGCCCTCGAGCGAGTATACGACCTGGTAGTTCAGCGGTGGCAACGGCTCCTGCGGCAGTCCCCCGACCCACATGTGCACGGAATCCGTCTCATCGAGCTCGTCGATCCCCCCCTGCGCGAGGATGTTGACCATCCCGGGAGCGAGGCCGCAGTCGGGGACCACGCTCACGCCCCGCCCCCGCGCCTGCTCGTCCATCTCCCGCTGCCGCTCCACGATCTCCGTGTTTCCGCCGAGGTCGCAGAAGTGCGCCCCGGATTCCACCGCGATCCGGCTCATCGAGAGGTTCAGGTAGTAGGGGAGGGCGCAGAGCACGGCGTCCATGCCCTCCATTTCCCGTCGCACCGAATCTTCATCGGCCGCGTCCATCGAACGGAAGCGGAGCCTCTTCCCGGCGAACCGCTCGAGGGCTGGAGGAGGCCCGCTCGCAGCTCGATCGGCCACCACCACCTCCGCGACCTCCTCCCTTTGCAGGAGGTCGTACGCGGCGGCCGTCCCTTGTGCGCCGCGACCCAGAACCAGGATTCGCGCGGATCCGCTCATACCCTCTGCCCCCTGCTGCTCACCCCTCGTCCGGAATCAACTCGAGCTGTCCCTCTCCGTCGCTCTCCCCTTCCGGGTCCGCAGACGCTTCGACTGCGGCCCCTTCGGTTTCGCCGGGAGCTTCGGCAGCAGCCCCTTCCGCAGGCTCCTCCGCCCCTTCGCGCGAGCGGGCCGGATCGCTCTTCTTTGACGTCTCCTCGATCCCGCTGGTCACCTCCACCACCCGGTCCTCCTTCTCCAGCGTGATGAGGCGCACACCCCGCGTCCGCCTCCCCTGGGATGGCACCTCCGCGACCGGAAGGCGGTGCACCTTCCCCCCCGCCGTGACGATCATGACCTCCTCCTCGCCGAAGACCTCGAGGGCACCGATCACGGGATCCTCCTCCGCCCCCGCCGGTGCAGCCAGGGTGCCGAGCCCGCCCCTCTTCTGGAGCGGAAACTCCGAGAGGTCGGTCCGCTTTCCCTTTCCACGTTCCGTCACGCTCAGGATCGAAGCCTCCCTCCGGACGGAAATCATGCCCACCACGCGGTCATCGTCCCGCAGGTCGACCCCCTTCACACCCCGCGCCGTCCGTCCCATGATCGAGACCTCCTCCTCCGGGAAGCGGATCGCCCTCCCCCTCCGAGTGAGGAGCATCACTTCGGAGCTGCCATCGGAGAGGGCCACGTCCAGAATTCGGTCCTCGCCCTTCACCCCGGCGCCGATCACTCCTCCCGCCCGCGGGTTCGAGAACTCCGTGAGCCGCGTCCGTTTCATGATGCCGGATTCGGAGACGAAGATCAGATATCGCTCCGCCTCGAGGTCGTCCACGGGGAGGAGCGCGACGATACGGTCGCTCCTGTCCGCGCCGAGGAGGGCGTAGCACGACTGGCCCCGGGATGCCCGACTCCCCTCCGGCACGTCGAGGACGGAGAGGAAGTGTGTGTGGCCGCCCGCCGTGAACGCGAGGAGCCATCCCGTCGTCCGCGCGACGAAGACCCGTTCGAGGAAGTCGTCGTCATACCCCTCCATCCCCGCCAGGGCCTTTCCGCTCGAGGTCCGCCGCCGATAGAGGTGCATCGGAATCCGCTTTACGAAGCCTTCGTGACTCACCGTGATCACGACCTCCTCGTCCGCGACCTGGCCCTCCACGACGGAGCCGTGCTCCTCCGCATCGGCGAGAATTTCGGTGCGCCGCTCATCTCCGAACTTCTCGACGACCTCGTCGAGCTCCTGCAGCACGACTTCGAGCTGCCGCGCCTCGCTCCCGAGCAGGGTCCGCAACTCCTCGATGGTCGCTGCGAGCTCGTCCCGCCGTCTCCGGAGCTCCACCCCCTCGAGCGCGGTGAGTCTCGCGAGCCTCATGTTCAGGATCGCATCGGCCTGGGGCTGGCTCAGACCAAGCCGGTCCTGGAGCGTAGCCGACGCCTCCTCCCGGTCGTCCGAGGCCCGGATGATCCGGATGACCTCGTCGATCGCGTCGAGGGCCGCGAGGAGCCCTTCCACGATGTGACGCTCCGCCTCCGCCTTCTCCAGGTCATGGCGGGAGCGCCGCTGGATCACCTCGATCCTGTGGTCCCTGTACTCCTCCAGGAGGCCCTTGAGGTCGAACTCGTGGGGTTCCCCGCGGTCGAGGGCCAGAAGGATCGCACCGAAGGTCGACTGGAGGTACGTCTTCCTGAAGAGGGTCTGGAGCACCGCTCCCACGTCCGCGCCTCTCTTCAGCTCGAGGACGAGGCGCATTCCGTCCCGGTCCGACTCGTCGCGAACGTCGGACACCTCATCCAGACCCCCCTTCCGGGAGACGGCGACGATCTGCTCGATGACACGGGACTTGGAAACCGCATAGGGCAGCTCCGTCACCACGAGCTGCTCCTTCCCGCCGCGGAGCGCCTCCTTCACCACCCGCGCGCGCATCACGATCCGCCCGCGACCGGTGGCGTACATGTCCCGGATGCCCTCGTCCCCGACGATGTAGCCGCCCGTCGGAAAGTCGGGGCCGGGAACCCGTTCCACGAGCTCCTCCACCGTGCACTCGGGCTTCTCCGCCAGGAGGTGGAGCGCCGAGGCCACCTCGCGCAGATTGTGCGGGGGGACGTTCGTGCTCATGCCGACGGCGATGCCGCTGCTTCCGTTCACGAGCAGGTTCGGAATGCGCCCCGGAAGCACCGAGGGCTCGCGCAGGCGATCGTCGAAGTTCGGAACGAAGTCCGCGGTGTCCTTGTCGAGGTCCTCCAGGAGCTCCACGGCCACGGAGGCGAGACGCGCTTCGGTGTACCGGTATGCCGCGGCCGAATCGCCGTCGATCGAGCCGAAGTTCCCCTGCCCGTCGACGAGGGGATAGCGGAGGGAGAAGTCCTGCACCATTCGGACGAGCGCGTCGTACACCGCCACGTCCCCGTGCGGGTGGTACTTCCCGAGCACTTCGCCGACGACCGACGCGCTCTTCTTGTACGGCCGGTCCGGAAGCAGACCCAGCCCGTGCATTGCGTAGAGGATCCTCCGATGCACCGGCTTGAGACCGTCCCGAACATCGGGAAGGGCACGCTGGACGATTACGCTCATCGAGTAGTCGAGAAACGAGTCGCGCATCTCTTCCTCGATCAGCCGGGGCAGGATGCGCTCCCTTTTCTGCGCCATCGTCATGTTCACTCCTGGAGCTCTAACGAGGGTACGGTGGGGCCGGCTTCGGGAGGGCATCGACCGCCTCCAGAAGTGTCATCGGGCCCGTGGACCATGCGGGAGCGGACGGTATCGCCCGGGCGGGGGATCCGCCAGGGCAGCCGGAGCCCTCGTGGCTCCAGTGAAGGTGGGGCTCCTCGTCCAGGGGAGAGATCGGGCCGGAGGCGCGGCTCAGCTCCAGTCTTCGAGAACCTCCTCGAACTCCTCCGCCATCGTCGGGTGACCGTGTCGCTCGGCTGCTTCCACACCCTTCCGGTAGGCCTCCCGGGCCTCCTCCTCGCGGCCGAGCTCACGTAGTGCGTGCCCGAGCCGGCCCCACGCATTCCCCTCGTCGTCTGTCCCGGCGAGGTAGCGTTGGAGCTCCTCCACTCCCTCTTCGAGCCGGCCCCGGCCGAGGAGCTCGAGAGCCACTCCAAAGCGAAGTCGTGGCTCATCCGGGTTCTTCTCGAGCATCTTGCGCAGCGCCGCCAGGCGGTCTCCCATCGACTCTCTCCCTTTCGGGTGGTTCTCATGTGCATGCAAAAGGGGCACCGGAATGTTTTCCGGCGCCCCTCACGTCATCCTGACTCGATCCCTCGATCCCTCAGTCCGGGAAGCGAAACTCGCGCTCCATCCTCTCGGTGGGAGGGCGGCCCGTCATCACTTCGATCATCGCGCTCATCTCGTCGCCCATCTCCCGCACACGGCTGAGCACGGAGAGCGCGTGGGCGAAGCCGAAATACGCTGCGACGGCATCCTCGTCCGCCGCGTGACTCGCCACCACAGAGGTCTCCAGCTCGAGCCTGAGGTGCTCCACGATCAGTTCGAGCGCCTCCTGGACCCGCTTCTGGACGGCAAGCGTCTCGATCGAGAGATCGCCTTCGAGCCGAGGCACGAGCGCCTCCACCGCCGCCCTCGCTTCGGAGGGCGCCGCGACGGCCCGCTCATCGGTGGATTCCTCCTCGAGGAATGCACGGGCGCCGTGGGCCAGGGCGGTGACTTCCTCGTAGTTGCAGTAGAGGATCATCGTTCTCGTCCGGATGCCGACGGGTGAGCAGTTCTGGGATGCGGCCTGCTCTACCTTGTACTACTTGAATCTCGTCCGGATTGTTTCGCCACACGAGGATCGGTGGCCGAGTCACGCCTGGGAGCGAGGCGCCTTGTTCTGGACCAGATTCAACGGAATCGATGTGAAGAGTTCACCGTCGACGAGGACTTCGAAGGTGTACGGTCCGGGTTCCTCGAAGACGAGCCCATCGAGATTCAGCACCCGAGGGACTTTTACCCGACCGCCACTGCTCGCCGGTCCGGCGCCCAACTTGATCGATCCGTTGAGTCCGACGACCTCACCTCCGGAGGGATCGCGCAACCGAATCGCGAGCTCGTGCTTTCCCGCGTCCTCGAGACCGGCG
The DNA here is from genome assembly GCA_007121455.1 of Gemmatimonadota bacterium. Classification (GTDB taxonomy): domain Bacteria; phylum Gemmatimonadota; class Gemmatimonadetes; order Longimicrobiales; family Gaopeijiaceae; genus SKKN01. The sequence goes on from SKKN01000034.1 coordinate 22,952, forward strand.
GAGAAGCGAAGCACGAGGCTCACCCGCCCATGCTTCGCCGGAAACTCCGCTGCCGCGATCCGGTCGAAGACTCCGAGGACATTGAGCTTTCCGGACGCGTCGATGGTAGCGGCGTCGGCGAGGAGTGCGAGGTCTACATCCATGAAGCCGGACCCTATCGCAGGACCCTGGCCCACGCAAGTCGCATCGGTTCAGGCGCTTTCCGTGCCCACCTCCATCCACCGAGGGCCGAGCACCAGCCCACCGACGAGATCGATCGTGACATGGGCGATCATGGCCGGCCAGAGCGACCCTGTTGCCAGGAAAGAGACGGCGAGGATGAAGCCGAGGAGCCCCGTCCGCACGACCCCGATCCGGCCCTGGTACGCGTGCAGGTAGCCGAAGGCGACCGACGAACCCACCGCGGCGAGGACGGGGGAGAGGCCGGTCGCGACGAGCGCCACGATGACGTATCCGCGGTACGCCACCTCCTCCCCCGTACCCGCAGCGAACGACAGGCCGGCGAAGGCCGCCCTCTCCCTTCCGGTCCGGGGCATGAGCTGTCGGAGGATCTTGCTTCCCGCGGTGCCCCGCGAGACCTCCACGCGGTGGAATACCCACATGATGCCGATGCCGGCCGCGGAGAGACCCACGGACCAGGAGAGCAGGACGCCGCCCGGAGGGAGGAGGAGCCCCAGCTCGGCCGGCCCCGCCAGGCGAAGTCCCAGCGCCGCGCTCGCGAGCCCGAGCACGAGGATCCCCGCCGCAGAGCCGAGGTACGCAGGAATCCGTTCGACCTCCTCGTTCTCGACGAGCGGGAGCTGCGCGACCGCGAGCGCGGGCAGGAGGAAGAGTAGCGCAGGTAGAAAAAGGAGATCGACCACGGGCAGGTCGGATCCGAACCCGAAGCCCACGAGCCCGACCACATACAGGAGTCCGCCCATTCGGAGGCTCCGCTGCACCTCGGTCCTTCTCCCCTCCACATCGACCTTCGGTTCCACGCTGTCGTCTCGGTCCATTGACTCGCTCGCCGTATGCTCCTTACTCTTTCCGACGCTCACGTGCAACGGGAGCGTCCTCCAAAGCGAACAGGGGCCCATGGTATCCGATACGGCGGCGCGGGGACAGAGCGGCAATACGGTCTTCCAGGTCATCGACAGCCTCGATCATCCCCACGGAGGGAAGATCCTTCGGCTCAAGCTGAAGACGGGGTCCGTACCGCCGCTGAAGGAGCTGCGGGGAGCCGAGCTCGAGGCCGTCTCGCCGGATGGATCGGAGCGCCGGGTCGTGAGGACGGAGGGGTTCCCCGTGTTCGGAGGGAAGCCGTCCGACGCACGAGTGCGCCGGACCGGCCGCGTCGACCTTCATGTCTTTGCGCAGAACGGTCAGGGCATCCTTCCCATCAACACGCGATGGACCGTCTCCCTTCGTCGGGGACGCTGAACCCCGCCGTCAAGAGGCAGACACCTCCGGCGTGGGAGGATCGCGGTTGAAGGTGTCCTGGAACCACTCCCGGAACGCCTCCTGCTCCTCCTGCTGCTCCTCCTGCCACTCCTCATGCCGCTCGCTGAACCGGTCGGACTGGGCCGTCAGGATGTACGCATCCAGGTAGCCGAACTCCCGGCTGTAGAGGAGTTCGTCCAGGGGTCCGTACGCGAGCGTGTCGTAGATCGAGCGGCCGAGGAGCCACGCATCTGCGATGCGGTCGAGAATCGCGCGCTCGAGTTCGAAGCCTTCCGCTTCGTATGCCTCGGGAAGCCAGGGCTCCAACTCGTCCCGGTCCGCCATGAGGTGGAAGTGGGCATAGAGGAGGAAGGGCGTCTCCGCATCCGTCGCGGCTGCCTCCATGGCGATCCGGGCTGTATCGCCTTCGATGACGAGGGTTTCCCACGGCCGGACCTCCCGCTCTCCCCGGTGCAGTTCGATCAGGAAGGACGGATTCTGCTCGATGTCGTTCAGTTGCGCCCGCAGCCATTCGTCGACTTCGTCCATCTCCTCGGAGTCCGCCTGTACCCGGACTCCGCTGAAGACGATCACGGACCGGGGTGAAGGAAGGTCCGCCTGGGGAGAGCAGCCACCCAGCACGAACAAGAACAGAAGCATCGCGCCCAATGGTTCCTTGAACAGCACCTTCGGCGTCATTCGCACACGTCCTTGATGAAGTCGATCGCACTCGCTCGGGCACGGTGCCGGGTCCGTTTTCCTGGTGATCACGTGTTCCCGGTTCGATAGATCTTGCCATGTCCTTCGAAATATGGAGTATTGTACCGTTCGCTGCCTCTGCGGATCCGAGGACCACGAATCCGGGACCTCCGTGACCATAGATCAGATCGAGGGCTTCACTGCCCCGAAGACCATGACGCCCGAAGAGCTGGGGGATACCCTGGCCCGCCTGGTGTGGGAGACTTTCTCCGACTTCCTTGCCGATGGAGAGGCGGTGAGGATTGCGGACGAGGTGGGAGTATCGATCGAGAAGGGCCTTCCTTCCGAGAAGATGACTGAGGAAATCCTCATCTTCTTCCTCTGGAGCCACACCCGGGCGCTCCAGCTCGCCTTCTACGGGCGGGCATCGGAAGACCTCCTCCGACAGGGACTCGATGCGCTCCATCGCGCCGTCTTCGACGATCTTGCCGAGCAGGGGACCCCGCGTGCCCAGCTACCGATCCTCGAGCAACGGATGGCTGCCCGCTATGCGGAGTATTACCGGGCCGCGGAGAGCTCCGACGACGAGGTGGGGAAAACGGCACTTCGATACTTCGCGCGGAAGGATCTGCCACCGGCGTCCAGGGGTCCTCTCGCCGCGCTGCTCACCGCACGGGCGATCCAGGCAGCTAAACCGCTGACCGACTTCCTCGGAGACGTGACGCTGGTCGCTTAGGAGCAGCGGCGGAAGAGGCGCTTCTCGAGCTCCTTCAGATGGTCACCCACCGGAGTCGTCGCGACGATCCGGTGGCGAGTCACCCCACCGCATGAAGTCGAAAGGGCTGCGGCAGGCGTTGCACCAGTAGGTCGAAATCGATGCGTGCCCGCCGAAGGCGCTCATCAGCTCCGTGTCCGTTCCCTCGCAGAAGGGGCAGGGCGGCGCCTCGGGAAGTCCTCCCGGAGTCCTGGGCCGGTCCTCCCCCTTTCCCTTCGACTCCCCAAGGGAGGACCGGTCGGATCGGGGGGCGCTCATTCGCCGGTCGGGCCTCGAATCGCTCATTCCACGAAGAGCGCGCGGTTCCGGTCTCCCCTCGCACGCTCGACCGCCTCCTCGTCCGGATGGCCCGGTCCGCGACCACGAACAGGATCCCAGTCGCCGGGGGGCTCCGTGTCCACCGGGACCTCCGCACCCACGAGCGACAAGAGCTCAGCCGTCTCGTCCCGGAACCGTTCCCGAAGGAGCGTCGAGGCGGGAAGCACCCCCGCCTCCACGAGCCGTTCCTGAGCCGTGTCCAGGGGGAAGAAGGCGTCGAGCGTCGGAGGGAGCATGCCCGCCACCTCGGCGGTGAGTCGCTCCCTCCCTTCGCCCCGGGAATCCGCCAGGCGCCGAAACCACGCGGACCCCAGGTCCCGGTGATACTCCTCTTCGGCGAGCATCTTGGCGACACGTCCGGAGAGGGCCTGATGCGCTCCCTCGCCGAGCCCCCGGAGGAGCACCGTCAGCGCTCCGTCCACCACGACGATGCCTGCGGTGACGGCCGCCCAGTCCGGGAACGGATGGTCGAGCGGGTCTGCGGAGCAATACTCGTGCGAGGAGCGTTGGTGCTCCAACTCGAGCGGGTCCTCGTCGAATTCCTTCAAGATCGAATAGACGAGCCGAGCGTGCCCCCACTCGTCCTGGGCCAGGGACGAGGCGGCGATCCCGGCCTCGATCGAAGGTGCGCCCAGGAGCCAGTCGCTGTAACGGATTCCGAGGAGGCGCTTCGAGTCCGCAATGGAGAGGATGAGGCGCCGGAACGCCTTTCGGGTGGACGGCTCCAGGTCGGCTGCGGTTTCGATCAGCTCGGTCATGCCCCTCCCTCCCTCCCGGCGGTCTCACGATTCGCGGCGAAGGGCCCGTCCTCCCGATTCACGGCGATGATCGCGCTTCGAGGAACGATGATCATCTCGAACCACCTCTCCTCGTCGTAGGTCTTCCACGCATAGACACGGGCGAGCTCGTCGTCGAGCGCCTCGAGGTACCCGATATGCGCCAGGGCGTCACCCCGGCCTTTCCGCGCGAAGACGTCGTAGGTTCGTTCGAGCATGCTCTCCAGGTCTCCTGGCTCGTCCTTCGTTCCCCTGCGGACGGGTCCCATCGGACGGACCCGACTCGACGACCTCAGACGCCCACGCCGAGCGTCCTCAGCTCCCTTCGTCCCTTCTCGGTGATCCGCTCCCGGGTCCAGGGCGGGTCCCAGACCACGCGGAGGTCGACGTCCCGGACCCAACGCTCCTGTAGGAGCCGGTCCCGGATGTCCTCCTGGATGAACTCCATGCACGGACAGGCGGTTGCGGTGAAGGTCAGATCCACCTGCACGACCCCATCCTCCACCGAGAGGTCGTAGACGAGCCCCAGGTCGACGACGGAGATGGGGAGCTCCGGATCCAGGACCTCCTGCAGACAGGCGCGCGCGGCGGACACCGGATCCTTCGGGGACTCCGACAGCGGCGCGGACCACAGGTCGCGGCCCCCGCTGGCATGGGAGACCACATGCGCCGGAAGGGCGTCGCTCGAGGAGGGCGGCCCCACGACGGGCATCCTCCTGGACTCTCCTCCTGGCCCGGACGACCGAACGCCAGTCGAGGCCGTGCTCAACTCAGCCACGCTGCCGTCTGGTTGCGGGAGCGCCTGAGCGACTCGACGTAGATCTCGTTCATCGGACCGCGTCCCTTCCACCGCTCGAAGACGTCGTCCCAACTGATCTGACCGTCCTCGAACTGCCACCGCTTCTCTTCGGCGTCGTACGCGCAGGGGAAGGGGTAGTCGAGCACATAGGCTCCCGTCTCCTCGTCGCGGTGCGCCGGCACGTCGACCCCGATCGATTCGCAAAGGGGGACCGTCGCGGCCATCCAGGTCTGCCGCAGCTCGTCGTTCGTCTTACCCTTCAGACGGTACTCGAGCTGCCCGGAATGCCGCTTCATGTGATCGGGGAGCCCGAACCACTCGACCGTCATTGGGAACATCCAATCGACGGCCTGTTGAAGCATCTCCTTGGCTTCCCCCCCGGCTTTCGAGAGCCGTCGCATCCAGACCTCGCCGTGGCGGAGGTGGAAGGTCTCCTCCATGTCGATCTTGACGAGCGCCCGCTTGAGTGGACCGTACGAGGTGTTCCGATGGACGTCCGACAGGAGGGTGATGCCGGCGCGGTCGTAGAAGCCGTTCGCCACGACCAGCTCGGCCCAGTTCTCGAGAGGCTGATCGAAGCCATAGGGATGCTTGAACTGGTGCGGCTCGCGGCCGTACACCAGCCACTCCTTCGACACCCCCAGGTCTTCGAGGAGCCGGTAGGCGATGTTCGCATGCGCGAGTTCGTCTTGGATGATCGCGTGTGCGCTGACCTGGGTGTTCGTCGATGGAGCGTGGCGGGCCGCCATCCAGTAGGCGGGGGCGCTGATCAGCTCCGTGTCCGCCTGAACGGTGAGCTGCACAACGAGGGCCTTCCGGTATCCCTCGGTCATCTCCTCGAGCGACTCTACGATGTAGCCGTCCTGGACCTGCCGCTTGAGTTCATCGTCGGTGAAAGGAGGCATGAAGTCACATCTCCTGCGCGAGACTGGTGAGCGGCCCCGTTCGAACGCTCGTTAGAATTTCTGAAAAATCGTAGGGCCGTGGGTGTGGCCTGTCAATGGAATCCCTCCGCCCGACCCCCCGGGGGTCGGGCGGGGAAGACTCCGGACCCGGTACCCCCTCAGCGCCTCAGAGCCCGAGAGAGGAGCGGATCAACGGACTGATCCTCTCCGGCGTCCATGGGGGATCGAAGGTGAGCTGGACCTTCGCGCTCTCGACGCCTTCCACCCCCAGAATCGCCTGCTCCGCGTTCTCGACGATCTGCTCCGCGACCGGACACATCGGTGAGGTGAGGGAGATGCGGGTGTCGACATGGCTCCCTTCGACCTCGATGTCGTAGACGAGACCGAGCACGACCAGATTGATCCCCAACTCCGGGTCCTTGACCGTCTTGAGGGCCTCCCGGACCTGCTTCTCCGTCACCGCCATGGCTCCGCTCCGTTGGGGTCTTGCGACCGAGTCCGCATCCGCGGCGACCGAGTCCGTCTCCGCAGCCATGTCGTAACCCGAGCTCGTCGGCACGTTCCTGGCGAGGAGGGGCCGCGTCGCGAACGGCTGGAGCCCGGGAGCCGATGCGACGAGCACCGCGTCTCGGGGCGGCAAGGTTTTGCCCCTCCGCGCTCACGGATTAAACTAATGCTGGGCCCGCGCCGACGCATCGCCGTCTCCTGTCCCCGTACCCGTCCTCCGGAGACCGAACCACCAATGGAAGCTTCTTCGAGCACGCACCCGTCCCGGTCGGGGTTACCTTCGAGCGGTCGCCCGCTCCGGATCGCGATCAACACGGGAGGCGGGGACGCTCCGGGTCTCAACGCCGTCATCCGCTCCGTGGTCCTCTCGGCCCTCAACCTCGGATGGGAGGTGTACGGGATCCGACGGGGCTACGAAGGCCTGTTCCAAAAGGACGGCGTGATGCGTCTCGATCCGAAGTCCGTTCAGGGGATCACTCGCCTCGGCGGCACGATCCTCGGCACGACGAATCGAGGGAATCCCCTGGAGTGGCCCGTCACGCACCCGGATGGGTCCGTCGAGACCGTGGACCGGTCCGGCGAGATCGTCGACGCTTTCCGGGAACACGGCCTCGACGCCCTCGTGGCGATCGGCGGGGACGGCTCCCTGAGGATTGCGAGCGCGTTGCATGAGCGGGGACTGCCCGTGATCGGAGTGCCGAAGACGATCGACAACGACCTGGAGGCGACGCAGTTCACCTTCGGCTTCCACACTGCGGTGCAGACCGCGACGGACGCCCTCGACAAGCTCCACTCCACCGCGGAGGCGCACGGACGGGTTATGGTGGTCGAGGTAATGGGCCGTCACACGGGATGGATCGGACTGTACGCGGGCATCTCCGGGGCGGCGGACGTCATTCTCGTCCCCGAGGTTCCGTACGATATCCAGAAGGTCGTCGAGCGGATCGAGAAACAGTACGAGGATGGCAAGCCCAACTATTCCATCGTCGTCGTCGCCGAAGGGGCGAGCCCCGCGGACGGGAGTCCGGTCTACCAGGAAGTGGCGCGTCCGGGAGCAAACGAGCGCTACGGCGGAATCGCGGACCGGTTGGCTCGGGAGATCCAGGAGCGGGCCGGCCATGAGAGCCGCGCCCTCGTTCTCGGGCACCTCCAGCGGGGTGGCCAGCCGACGGCGTACGACCGCCTCCTTGCTCTGGAGTTCGGAGCCGCCGCCATCGACCTGATCGAAGACGGCTCTTTCGGATGCATGGTCGCGCTCCAGCCTCCCCACATCCTCGCCGTTCCGATCAGCGAGGCGGTCGATAGGGTCAAGGCGGTTCCGGTGGACGGGGACGTCGTGCGAACGGCGCGCCGCCTGGGGATCAGCTTCGGAGACTGACCGCCCGACCTCGGCGGAGCCCCGGCCGCGCGCCGAAATAGGGCCTCTCCTCTCCCGACGCGCCTACCCCACGAAGAAGGCCTGGACGTTCTCGATCGTTTCCAGGATCGAGAACCAGAGCACGATTCCAATGACGACGGGAAGCACGTAGCGGACCAGGAAGACGACGCCCGGCACGTACCGTTCGAAGGCCGGCGATGCCCCCCTCTTCATCTCCCCCGCGACGTTCGGCATGACCCACCCCACCACGATCGCCATTCCGAAGGCACCGATCACGAGGAAGAGCTCCCCCGCGATGGCGTCCATCAGCCCGAGGGCGTCGAGCGAGAGCGCGGGGATGATCCCCACGGCCGCGATGAGCACCCCGAGACCGAGCGCCGCCTTCCGCCGGGAGATTCGCAGCTCATCGATGATCGACGACGTCACGACCTCGAGGAGGGAAAGCGCCGAGGTCAGAGCTCCGACGGCCAGGGCGACGAAGAACAAGATCCCCACGATGCGCCCGATCCCGCCCATCGCTTCGAATGCGCCGGGGAGGGAGATGAACAGGGCACCCACCGCGCTTTCCCCGACCTGATCCTGCAGGCCGAGCGCCGCGATCACCGGAAAGACGACGAGGCCCGCGATGAATGCCACGAGGAAGTCGGACAGAGAAACCGTCACGGCCTCCTGGTTCAGGTCGGAGTCACGGGAGAGATAGGAGGCGAAGGTGAGCATCGCGCCCATCCCCAGGCTGAGAGAAAAGAAGGCCTGACCCGCCGCTCCTGTCAGAACCGCCGGATCCATCAGTTCCGCGAGCGAAGGTTGGAGGTAGAAGGCGTATCCTTCTCGGGCGCCCGGGAGAGTCGCTGCCCACACGGCGAGACCGAGCAGGATCAGGAAGAGGATCGGCATCAGGATGAGCGCGGCCCGCTCGATGCCTCGCTGAACGCCGTTCATGACGATCCCAATCGTGATCGTCATGAAGACCAGGTGGTATGCGATCGCATCCCAACCGGTCGCCACGCTCTCGAAGTAGACCCCGGGATCACCCGCGAATCCACCCAGAATCCCATCCAGCGAGTACCGGAGGGTCCATCCGGCGATCACGGCATAGTAGGACAGCACGAGAAAGCCGGTCAGCACATAGAGCACCCCGAGAGGCACCCACCTCGAGCCCGCCACCTGGCGGATCGCCCCGATCGGCGAAAGGTGGGTCCGTCGGCCAACCGAGAACTCGGCAAGCATGAGCGGGATGCCGATCAGCGCGATCAGCGCGACGTAGAGAATGAGAAATGCTGCCCCACCCCCCTCCGACGCCACATAGGAGAACCGCCACATATTGCCCAGGCCGACGGCGCTTCCCACCGCAGCGAGCACGAACCCGAGCCGGGTTCCCCACACCTCCCGGCCGCCGGATCCCTGGGACTTTGGGTTCATCTTGGTCGGCTGAGCCACGCTTGATCCTCCCCCTGCGGGTTGCTCCACCAGCGGCGAGTCATCTTCCTGCACCGTCGGAAACGCCGGAGCGGCGCCACGACCGATCGGCCGAAAGAGACGTATGCGCCTCTTCGGAGTCAAGCACGCCGCCCCCGCCCGCCCCACTCCTCGACCCGAGCGACGATCCGGAGGGGGACCTCCCTCGCCACCCTGGAACTCATGCTCCGGCCGGAAAAGCTCCGAGCAGAATCGGTGTAGCCTTCATCGGGACAACGATCGTAGACTGTATCATCTGTGCACCTTCTGCCGAGTACGGGGTAGTGTTCTCGTGCGATCCGCACGCCGTCCCGAAGCCGGAGAACCGGCACCACCGCGGAGAGAACGGCTGCATGCTTCACCATGTTCGGCTCCGTGTCGAGGAACAGGAATCTGCAGAGGGCGGCAGCCCTCCAGAACCGTCAACCCACGGGATCCGATGATCGAAGACCTCCTCACCCGGGATACTCCCAAACGGCCACCTCGAATCCGCATCGATGGTCGGGTCCTCCTCCTCCTGGATGACGAGGAGCTCATGGAACGGCAGCTCTGCCAGCGGGAGGACCTCGAGCTCACGGCGGATGTGAAGGAGAAGCTCCGGGACCAGATCTCCACCGATGAGATCACGCCCGCGTACATCTGCTACTTCTACGACGAAACCCTCGGCGACTTTCCCTACCTTGGGCTTCGCGCTCGGAACCGGGACACCGGAGAGGACGCATTTCCGGTGAAGAGAGGCAGCGTGAAGAGTGGCGGCTTCGTCTGCTCGGTGGCAGGTAAGCGGAGGGGAAAGGGGTCGAGCCGGGAACAGAGCCCGTACGCGGAGCTCATGGCGGGGATCCGGGTCGTCGTGGCGGAAAGCATCGAGCGGATCTACAACGAGAACTGCCAGAACCTGGGGATCGTCACGACGACCGACTTCGGTGTGATCGAGCGGATCCGTCGAGGCGAGGAGATCCTCCTGGAGGAGTTCACCCGGGGTAAGGACACGATCACCCGGGAGATCATCGAATACGGCGGGCTCTTCGAATACAACGTCGCGAGGCTCCAGGGAAAGGTCTCCGCGCTCCTGCCGAAGTCGCTGGAAGAGACGGATGGAGAGGCTCACGGAGCCGCGTCCGACGCCACCCTCCCCGACACGAAACCCATGACGCTCGCGGAGAAGATCTTCGCGAACCACTGGGTGGTCGACGCCTCGGCCGGAAATGTCGGGGTTCCCTGGGTCGTTCCGCAGGAAGCCGGCTTCTTCCGGACGGATGTCCGCTTTTCGCACGAGTACGTGACCCCGATGGCGGCAATCTTCTTCGAGGAGAAGGTCGGCCTGGACGGAAGCGTCGTGGATACGGACTCCGTTCTCTTCTTCCGGGATCACCTCACCTTTCTCCACAAGGTGATGAGCCAGGAGCGGATCGAAGAGGGGCTCCTCGAGGTGGCGAACGAGCTGGAGGCAAAGCAGCGGGAGTTCTCCCAGCGGCAGGGAATCCGCCTCTACGGCGAGCAGATGGGCCAGAGGATGGGCTCGGAGGCGATCTGCCACTCGAAGATCCTCGAGGAGTACGCCGAGCCGGGTATGCTCATCATCGGGTCGGACTCGCACACCCCGCATGCGGGGGCGATCGGATGCGTGGCCTTCGGGGTCGGGACCACCGCGATCTTCAACTCCTGGATCACCAAGGACGTGCGGGCGAGGGTTCCCGCATCCTTCAAGGTCGTGGTCTCGGGAACGCCGCCCGCGAACGTGACCGCGAAGGACTACATGCTGGAGATCCTGCGCGGCCCGTACATTCGGGACGGACACGCGATCGGGCAGGTCATCGAGTACGCCGGAGACGCGGTCGAGGCGCTTTCCGTGGACGAGCGGGCAACGATGACGAACATGGCCGCCGAGGTCGGGGCCTTCACCGGGATCGTCGCAGCGGACGAGCGGACGGTGGAGTACCTGGTGACGGAGCGGGGCATGGACCGGGCTCGTGCGGAGAAGCTCTGCGAGTGGATGCAGTCGGACCCGGAAGCCGAGTATGTGAAGGTGATCGAGATCGATGCGTCCCGGATCCGGCCGATGGCGGCGCTCCCCGGAGACCCGGGCAACGGGGTTCCGATGGCGGAGCTCGAAGACCGGAGAATCGCGATCGACATCGCCTACGCCGGCTCCTGCACGGCCGGGAAGAAGGAGGACATGGACATGTACGCCACGGTCTTCCGGACGGCATACGAGGAGTGGGGACTCAAGGTGCACCCGAACGTGCGGTGCTACATCCAATGCGGCTCGCTCGAGGTGCGGAACTACTGCGAGCGGAAGGGATACCTCGAACTCTTCGAGAAGATCGGTGCCGAGTTCATCGAACCAGGATGTGGAGCGTGCATCAATGCAGGCCCGGGGGTGACCGCCTCTCCGGACGAGGTTTCGGTCTCGTCCCAGAACCGCAACTTTCCCGGGCGCTCGGGCCCAGGACAACTCTACCTCGCCTCCCCCTATTCGGTTGCGGCGAGCGCGCTCACCGGCTATCTGACTGCCTGGGAACCAGGGCGCCGGATCGAGCCGGCGGAAGCGCCGCCGGTCCTGGCGTGAAGCCGGCTCTCATCCGAAACCCCCTGCCGACCCGGACATGACACCGATGGCGCTCGCCGTGGCTCTGGCCCAGTACGCCCCCCGGGCAGGAGCCGTCGCCGAGAACATGCGCCAGGCGTCCCTCTGGATCGAGCGTGCGGCAGGAGGCGGCGCTCGTCTCGTCGTGCTCCCGGAGCTCGTGGACACCGGGTACGAGATGGGCGCCGTTCGGGAGCATGCGGCGGGCTGGGAGGACGGTCCCGCGGTAGAGATCGCGCGACTGGCGGAACGCCACGGGGTGTTCATCGCCGCAGGGCTCTCCGAGCGCACGGCGGGCAGCATCCACAACTCCGTCGGGGTCTTCTCGGACCGGGGCGAGATGGTGGGGCACTACAGGAAGGCCCACCTCTTCTCCTTCGGGGGTTTCAACGAGAGGACCGTGCTCACGGCCGGAGACGACGCGGCCACGATCCCCGGACCGGACGTCACGCTCGGCGTGATGGTCTGCTACGATCTCCGGTTTCCCGAGCTCGCGCGAAAGTTGACGCTCGACGGCGCCCGAGTGCTCGTGGTCCCCGCCGCCTTTCCCAATCCCCGGGACCGCCACTGGCGGACCCTCCTCGCCGCTCGCGCGATGGAGAACCAGGTCTTCGTCCTCGGGGCCAATCGGGTGGGAGCGGACGGGGATCTCGATTTCTGCGGGCACAGCACCGTGCTCGATCCGTGGGGGGAGGTCCTGGCAGCTGCGGACGGGACGTCGGAGGGGCTCGTCACGGCCACGCTCGACCTCTCCGTGCTCGACGAGGCGCGGCGGACGATGCCGGTCTGGCGAGACCGCCGTCCCGAGTTGTACGGAGGGGGTGAGCGATGAGCCGGCGGACGTCGCGCACGGACCCGTTCCCGGAAGCGAACCCGTCGCCGCTCGATACCTCCTCCGGCGACCGTGACCGCGACCTCGACGCCCGTCTCTCCCTCCATACCCAAATCCTCGATGCGATCGGACAGGCGGTTCTCGCCACGGACCCGGAGGGACGGATCATCTTCTGGAACCGTGCGGCAGAGGAGCTCTACGGGTGGAAGAAGGAGGAGGTGATGGGCGCCTCCGTCCTCGACGTGACCCCTGCTCCCGGGCGGGTGTCCCACACAGACGAGATCAGGGAACAGCTCCGGCGGGGGAAGCCGTGGTCCGGGGAGTTCCTCACCCGCACGAAGGATGGGGAGCGGTTCCCGGTCGAGGTCATCGATACGCCGGTATTCGACGCGTCCGGCCGGCTGCAGGCCATCGTCGGCATCTCCAGGGAGCTCACGGGCCAGAAGCGCCTGGAGCGACAGGTCCGCCAGGCACAGCGCATGGAAGCCGCGGGGAAGCTGGCCGGAGGGGTGGCCCACGACTTCAACAATGTCCTCACGGCGATCGAGGGCCACCTCACCTTTCTCGAAGATGCGGTTCCCGCCGATACCCCGGAGAGGACGGACCTCGAAGCGATTCGGAAGGGCGCCTCACGTGCGGCTCATCTGACGGAGCAGCTTCTGGCATTCAGTCAGCGTCAGGTCCTCCGCCCCCGACGCGTCGATCTTCGCGAGGTCCTTCGGGGCACCCGCGCGGTCGCCCAGGCGCTCGTCGGTCCGCAGATCCAGCTCGAAACCCAATTCCCCGAGGGGGCGGTCCACGTCCGGGCGGATCCGGAGCGTATCGAGCAGGTGATCCTCGATCTCGTACAAAACGCCGCGGATGCCACTCCCGGCGACGGTTCGATCACGATCATGGTCACCTCCACCCGGATCACGCCCGAAAGCCCCGAGAAGCGGCCCGAGATGCCGGACGGGGAGTACGGCGTGATCGCGGTGGCGGATCATGGCGTGGGCATGAGCACGGAAGTGCTCGAACGGGTCTTCGAGCCCTTTTTCAGCACGCGCCCCGCGTGGGAGGCTTCGGGCCTCGGGCTCAGCACCGCGTACGGCATCATCAAGCAAAGCAGGGGCTTCATCTACGGGGAGAGCGAAGAGGGCTCGGGCAGCGTTTTCCGCATCTACCTCCCCCTCCTGCCCAAATCCGAAACGGACCCAGCTTGACACCCGCCCTCGGGGAACGTATATCAGTTCGATCACGACACGCTGGGGGCGTCGGGTGCGCAGGCACTTCCCCCGGCCGGACCTGACCGAGCGGCGATCACGACATGACCTCGATCCTTCAGAGCGTAACCGGGCTCATTATCGAGCTTTCCGGCTTCCGAGTACTCGGGGGCCGGGGAGAGAGAGTCCGCTTGCGAACTGGACCGGGATGATCTGACCGGAAACGGAAAAGCAGGTGAACGGGCTCTCTCGCTAGCGGGAGGGCCCGTTTTCTTTTGCTTTCGAGCCGGAGACGGTCCACCGCTCGTGCGGGTCAGAGCGCTCACAACCCCGAGGAAATGAATGATGGAACGCATCGAGATCTTCGACACGACGTTGCGGGATGGAGAGCAGTCGCCAGGGGCCACGATGACACCGAGCGAGAAGCTCCGGGTCGCCCGTGCCCTCGACGACCTGGGGGTCGACGTCGTGGAGGCTGGATTTCCGATCAGCTCGCCGGATGATTTCCTCGCGGTTCGGAAAGTCGCACGGGAGCTTCGCCGGCCGACGGTGGCGGCCCTCGCTCGAACCACCTCCGGTGATGTGCTGAGAGCCGCCGAAGCCCTCGAAGAAGCAGCCCGGCCGCGGATCCACACCTTCATCGCCACGTCCCCGATCCATCTCGCTCAAAAGCTGAAAATCAGCGAGAACGAATGTGTGGACAGGGCTGCGAACGCGGTGACGGAGGCGAGACGATACGTCGACGACGTCGAATTCAGCGCGGAGGACGCGACCCGGACCCCTCTCGAGTTCCTGATGAAGGTCGTCTCCGCCGCCGTCGAAGCGGGCGCCACGGTCATCAACCTCCCGGATACCGTGGGCTACGCGTACCCGGACGAGATCCGGAGGATGGTCACGACCCTCCGGAAGGCGATCCCGGAGCTCCGCGACGTCACCCTCTCCATCCACTGTCACGACGATCTCGGCCTCGCGACGGCGAATACGCTCGCGGCACTCGAGGCGGGCGTGCGCCAGGTCGAATGCACGGTGAACGGGATCGGGGAACGGGCCGGAAATACCGCCCTCGAGGAGGTGGTCATGGCCCTCTTGGTGCGCCAGGACCTCTCCAACCTCCGGACCCGGGTCCAGACGAACCGGATCTATCCGACCAGCCAGCTCCTCTCCCGCGTCACGGGCATCTACCCCCAGCCGAACAAGGCGATCGTGGGAAAGAACGCCTTCGCCCATGAGGCGGGCATCCACCAGGACGGGATGCTGAAGGAACGGACCACGTACGAGATCATGGATCCGCAGGTCGTCGGGGTCCCGCGAAGCCGGCTCGTGCTCGGGAAGCACTCCGGGCATCACGCGCTCGAGGCCCGATACAAGGACCTCGGCCACGAGCTCACGAAGGAGGACCTGGAGCGGGCCTATCGCCTCTTCAAGCTGCTCGCCGATCAGAAGAAGGCGATCCTGGACGAGGACCTGCTGGCGATCCTCCATCACGGAGCGTTCAAGGAAGTACCGCGTCACTTCCGGCTCGAGGGGCTGGAGGTGACCTGCGGAGGAAAGTGGTCGACCGCGCGGGTGGCGATCCGGACGGACGACGGTCCGCCCCGATCGGCCACGGCGCGTGGGGACGGCCCCATCGCCGCTGCGTTCACGGCACTCACCGAGCTCGTGGGCAAGGACATCGAGATGGAGGACATGACGATCCGGACGATGACCCCGGGCAGTGATTCGGTGGGAGAGGTCTTCCTGCAGGTTCGGGTGGGCGACCGGAGCTTCTCGGGCACCGCGGCCTCGACGGACGTGGTGGATGCTGTGGTGCGCGCATGCCTCCACGCCCTCAGCAAGGGGCAGCGCGCGGTCGAGATGGAAGCGCAGGCTCTGGACACCGCCGGCGAGTTGTGGGGGGTCTGAGATGTCGTCGACGAGGCGCGTCGCGGTTCTCCCGGGAGACGGAGTGGGTCCCGAGGTGACCCGCGCAGCGGTCCTCGTGCTGGAGGCGGCTGCCGAGGTGTTCGACCTGCGGATTCGGCCGGAGGAGCATCCGGTGGGCTGGGCCGCCGTCCAGGCCGATGAGGATCCCCTGCCCGCCTCCACCCTCGCGGCCTGCACCGACGCGGACGCCGTCTTTCTCGGTGCCGTCGGCCATCCCGACGCCGTCGGGGTGTCGCCCGAGAAGCGGCCCGAGGCGGGCCTCCTCCGACTTCGCACCGAGCTTCGCTGCTACACGAACCTGCGTCCGCTGCGACTTCCCGACACCCTGATCGGGGTCTCGCCGCTACGCGAAGAACGGATCCGGGGGGTCGACCTCGTCATCGTTCGAGAGCTTGCCGGCGGGCTCTACTACGGCACTCCCCGAGGAGTGGAAACGAGGGAGGGGGAGCGAAGCGCCCACAATACCCTGCGATACGGCGCAAGCGAGATCCGCCGCGTCGCCCGGGCGGCGTTCCGGTTGGCCGAGGGCCGGGGACGCAGGCTCCTCTCCGTGGACAAATCGAACGTCCTCGAGACCTCTCGCCTGTGGAGGGAAGTGGTCGAGGAGGTGGCCCTCGAGCATCCGACGGTGGCCCTGGAGCACATGCTGATCGACCGCGCCGCTCTGGAGCTCGTCCTCCGTCCGAATACCTTCGACGTCATCCTGACCGAGAACCTCTTCGGAGACATCCTGAGCGATGAAGTCGCAGGAGTGGCGGGCTCTTTGGGTCTTCTTCCCTCCGCGAGTCTCGGAGATGGGACGCCCCTCTTCGAGCCGGTGCATGGTTCCGCACCGGCTCTGGCGGGAGAGGGGACGGCGAATCCGGTAGGGGCAATCCTCTCCATGGCGATGCTTCTGGAGCATGCGCTGGACGCCCCGGAGGCGGCGAGGGCCGTAGGGCGGGCCGTGGAGGAGTGCTTTGCGTCCGGGCTCCGCACGGCCGACCTCGCCGGACCCGGAGAGAAGGTGGTGGGCACGGACGCGTTCGCGAAGGCTGCAGTCCAAATCATTGCGACAGAGGGATGAGTCGCAACCCGAGGAGAGACCGATGAATGACCGACCGACCAACGGCGCCGAATGGATCTGCGACAGTCTCGTGGAAGAAGGCGTCCGGATCCTGTTCGGACATCCGGGAGGGGCGATCCTCCCCTTCTACGACGCGCTGCACGGTCGGCCCGAGCTCCGGCACGTACTGGTTCGGCACGAGCAGGCCGCGGCGCACGCGGCGGATGGATACGCCCGGGCGACGGGGAACGTCGGTGTATGCCTCGCGACGAGCGGACCGGGTGCGACCAACCTCGTGACGGGTCTGGCCACGGCGGCGATGGACAGCGTCCCCCTCGTTGCACTGACGGGACAGGTCCCGACGAATGTCATGGGGACGGATGCCTTTCAGGAGGTGGACGTCCTCGGCCTCACGATTCCGGTCACGAAGCACGGTTTCCTGGTCGAGTCCTTCGAGGACATACCGGACGTCATGAGAGAGGCGTTCCGGGTGGCACGGTCCGGACGCCCGGGACCGGTGCTGGTGGACCTGCCGAAGAACGTCCAGGCGGCGGCGGTGCCCGCATACTGGAGGAACCGCCCGGCATCGGTGCCGCCTTCGGAGAACGGCACGAGGCCCGCACCGACTGACCCGAGGCTCTATGAGGTGCTCGGGCAGGCAGCGGAGCTCCTCGACAATGCACTCCGACCCGTCATCATGGTCGGCCGGGGCGTGGTGGCGTCCGAAACCTCGGAGTGCGTTCGGGCGCTGGCGGAAGCCCACCGCCTCCCGGTCATCACGACCCTCCTGGGCCTCGACGCCTTCTCCAGGAACCATCCTCTCTCGCTCGGCATGCCCGGCATGCACGGGACGGCCCGAGCGAACCGTGCGATCCAGGAGGCCGACCTCATCCTCGGCTTCGGGCTCCGGTTCGATGATCGCGTGACCGGGCCGGTGGCCTCGTTCGCTCCTGCGGCGCAGATCGTCCTGTTCGAAGTGGACCCGGCTGTCGTGGGGCGCACCGTGAAGCCGGACCTCGCGGTAGTGGGAGACCTTCGGACCACGCTGCCCGCCTTTCGAGGCCGAACCCGGAGCCGCGCACATCGGGGAGAGGAGTGGTGGGGCCGGCTCCGAACATGGTCCAGGGATCCGTCATCCACGGTATTCGATGCGGCCGGTGAAGGGAGTCCGTTCGGCGGGCTCGAGGATCAGCCGCCCACGGGCCGGGAGGCGGCACGGGCCCTGGCCCGGCAGATCGAGGGAGCCGGGGGACAGGTGTCGACGGACGTGGGCCAGCACCAGATGTGGATGGCCCAGGAGCTCAAGGAGGGTGCTCCCGCCACCCATTTCACTTCCGGCGGACTCGGCACGATGGGATACGCCCTCCCCGCCGCGATCGGAGCCGCATTCGGTCGAGCGGACCGGGCAACCTGGGCGGTCGCCGGAGACGGAGGGTTCCAGATGACGCTCCAGGAGATGGCGACGGTGGTGCAGGAAGACCTTCCCGTCCGAATCGTCGTGGTCAACAACGGCTACCTGGGGATGGTGCGGCAGTGGCAGGAGCTCTTCTTCGAGGGACGGTACTCCGCGAGCAGGCTGTCGGGGCCGGACATGTCCGCGGTCGCCCGGGCGTACGGCATTCCCGCCCGGACCGTGACCCGGCGGGACGAGCTGACGAGCGCGCTCCGGTGGGCGGACGCCGCCACGGGCCCCGTCTTTCTCGAAATCCGCGTGGTGAACGAAGAAAACGTCTATCCCCTCGTCCCGCCGGGCGCCCGACTGGACGAGATGGTCGAGGAGCCGATCCCTCCGGCGCCGGAGCCGGCGACCCTCCCATGAACAAGGGACGGACGGATGGGACGGAGAGGCCCGAGGTCGAGACCTGGATCCTGCGGCTACGCGACCGCCCGGGGGCGCTGGAGCGCGTACTCTCCCTACTCCGGCGACGCCGGGTGGGGCTGGAGGGGCTCTCCTTCGCCAAAGCAGGAGAGGACCGACTGGATGTGGAGCTCCATGTGGGAGTCACCGTCGTACAGCGTGAGAGGATCCAGGTGGAGCTCGCGGGCCTGGCCGATGTGGAAGCGGCAGAAGGCGAGGAGCCGGTCGGCCTCCGTCGACTGGATTCATTCAACGAGAACGAGGGGACGAACGATGGAACGTGACACGATTTCAGCCGAGGCGGAGCAGGCGGCCCCGGTACTCGAGGGCCGCCGGATCGCAATCGTCGGTTACGGAAGCCAGGGCGCGGCCCACGCGCAAAATCTGAGGGACAGCGGCATGGAGGTACGGGTGGGACTCCGCCCCGGCAGCGCCTCCCGTGCACGGGCCGAGGCGGCGGGCCTCGAAGTCTCCGATGTGGCGGACGCCGCCGAGTGGGCCGACATCGTTGCGGTCCTCATCCCCGACACGGCCCAGCCGCGAGTCTACCGGGAATCCATCGCACCCCATCTCCGGCCCGGAAACACGCTGCTCTTCGCCCACGGATTCAATGTCCACTTCGGAGCGATCGACCCGGATCCCGAGGTGGATGTCGTGCTCGTGGCGCCCAAGTCTCCCGGCCCGATGCTCCGGCGGGAATACGCCCTCGGAAACGGCGTCCCGGCCCTCGTTGCGGTCCACCAGGATGTGACCGGGGATGCGCGGCGAAAGACGCTCGCGTATGCATATCATCTCGGCTCGGCTCGAGCCGGCCTCCTCGAGACGACGTTCGCGGAGGAGACCGAGACCGATCTCTTCGGGGAGCAGGCGGTCCTCTGCGGCGGCTTGACCTCCCTGATCCAGGCGGGGTTCGAGACGCTCGTGGAAGCGGGCTACCAGCCGGAGGTGGCCTATTTCGAGTGCCTCCACGAGATGAAGCTCATCGTGGACCTCGCGTACCAGGGGGGGCTTTCGGGAATGCGTGCAAACGTCAGCGATACCGCGGAGTTCGGTGACTATGTGAGCGGACCGAGGGTGATTGGGGAGGAGAGCCGGAAGGCCATGCGCGAGATCCTAGACGAGATCCGCTCCGGAGCGTTCGCCAGGCGGTGGATCCACGACTCGGAGAATGGCAATCCGGAGTTCAGCCGATTCCGGGAAGAGGGTGCCCGCCACATCCTGGAGCCGGTGGGACTGGGGCTCCGGCGACAGATGGCATGGCTGGCCGCGGACGCGGCCGGAGGAGCGTCCGGAAACGGGGGGGCGCCCACCCCCGAGGCGACGAGCGCTGCGAAGGGAGCATCGTGACAGCGGGCCGACGCCGGAGCCGCACCCTGCTGGAGGGTCCGGATCGTGCCCCGGCTCGTGCCATGCTCCGGGCGGTCGGATTCGAAGATGAGGACTTCGAAAAACCCCTCGTAGCGGTAGCGAACACCTGGACCGACGCGACCCCCTGCAACGCGCACCTCAGGGAGCTCGCCGAACGGGTGAAGGAAGGGGTCCGGGAAGGGGGTGGGGTGCCCCTCGAGTTCAACACGGTCGCCGTCTCGGACGGCATCACGATGGGTACGGAGGGGATGCGGGCGTCCCTCGTGAGCCGTGAGGTCGTCGCGGACTCCATCGAGCTCGTCGGGCTCGGGTACATGCTGGACGGCGTGGTGGCGCTTTCGGGGTGTGACAAAACGATTCCGGGAACGGTGATGGCGCTCGCGCGCCTCGGTCGGCCGGGACTTATGCTCTACGGCGGATCGATCCTCCCCGGTTCGCACGACGGCCGGCCCGTCTCGATCCAGGATGTCTTCGAGGCGGTGGGCGCCCGAGCGGCCGGACGGATCACCGACGAGGAGCTGACCCGCCTCGAACGCAACGCGTGTCCGGGGGCGGGAGCCTGCGGAGGGCAGTTCACTGCCAATACGATGGCGATGGTCTTCGAAGCCATCGGGATTTCGCCCCTCGGGAGCGCGTCCCTGCCCGCGCTCGAGCCCGAACGGGACGAGCTCGCCCGGCGTTCGGGCCGCCTCCTGATGGAGCTCGTCCGCCAGGAGCGGGGGACGGGCGAGTTTCTGACCCGTCCCGCAATCGAGAACGGGATCCGGGCGGCGCTTGCCACTGGAGGATCGACGAACGCCGTGCTCCACATCCTGGCCGTTGCACGGGAAGCGGGGGTGCCCCTCTCCATCGACGACTTCGATCGTCTGAGTCGCGAAACGCCCGTCGTGGCGGATCTCAAGCCGGGCGGTCGCTACCTCGCCTACGACCTCCACCGGGCCGGGGGCACGGGGCTCGTGCTCCGGCGCCTCTCCGAGCTCGGCCTCCTCCACGGAGACGTGCCCACGGTCACCGGAAGAACCCTGGCGGAGGAGTTGAACGACGTTCGGGAGACGGAGGGCCAGGAAGTCGTGCGGCCGGCACGCGATCCGATCAAGCCGATCGGTGGGCTCGTCATCCTGCGGGGCAATCTCGCACCGGACGGATGCGTCCTGAAGGTAGCCGGGCACGAGCGGATGCATCACCGAGGCCCGGCTCGGGTCTTCGACGTCGAAGAGGATGCCTTCCGTGCCGTGCAGGAAGGCCGGGTCCGGCCGGGCGACGTGCTCGTCATCCGGTACGAGGGTCCGCGGGGCGGACCCGGGATGCGAGAGATGCTCGGCGTGACCGCGGCAGTCGTGGGCGCCGGCCTGGGAGACGACGTAGCGCTGGTGACGGACGGGCGATTCTCCGGAGCGACTCACGGGCTGATGACCGGGCACGTGGCCCCGGAAGCAGCCGCTGGAGGGCCGATCGCCGCCGTCGAGGAGGGAGACATGGTGGTCTTCGACCTGGACGGAAGGAGATTGGATGTGGAGGTGCCCGTCGAGGAGCTCGAGCGGCGGTTGAGGGCGTGGACTCCACCTCCGCCGAGGGTCGCGGGCGGCGTTCTCGGGAAGTACGCGCACCTCGTATCCTCCGCGAGCGTCGGAGCGGTGACCGGGGTCCTCGACGGGCGTGAGGTGGCGCCGTGACCGAGCCCTCGAACGCCCCTACGAACGGCGCCCCGGTCGGACCTCCACGCACGCTTTTCGAAAAGGTCTGGGAGGAGCACGTCGTGCACCGGGAGGACGGCCAGCCGGACCTCCTCTACATCGACCTCCACCTCGTCCACGAGGTCACCTCTCCCCAGGCGTTCGAAGGCCTTCGCCTCGCCGGCCGCCCGGTTCGGTCCCCGGACCGAACGGTCGCGACGGTCGACCACAACGTACCGACCTGGCCCCGCTCCCTCCCGATCACGGACGAGATCGCCCTCCGACAGATCGAGGCGCTTCGGTCGAACGCTGCGGAGCACGGAATCACGCTGTACGACATCGATGACCCCCGCCAGGGCATCGTGCACGTCATCGGGCCGGAGCTCGGGCTCACCCGGCCGGGGATGACGATCGTCTGTGGAGACAGCCACACCTCGACGCACGGTGCATTCGGCGCGCTCGCCTTCGGAATCGGCACCTCGCAGGTCGAACACGTGTTGGCGACCCAGTGCCTCCGAATGAATCTCCCCCGCACCATGCGCGTGGACGTGCCGGGCTCCCTTCCGCACGGAGTCACCGCCAAGGACGTGATCCTCGGCGTGATCGGGCGGATCGGTGTGGGTGGGGCCCGAGGATACGTGATCGAGTACACGGGTGAGGCGATCCGCTCCCTCTCGATGGAAGGGCGGATGACCGTGTGCAACATGTCCATCGAGGCCGGGGCCCAGGCGGGGATGATCGCTCCGGACGACACGACCTTCGACTACCTCCGGGGCCGTCCGCATGCACCGCCGGATGAGGAATTCGATGTCGCAGCCCGGGGCTGGGCCCGGCTCGCCACCGATCCCGGAGCCGAGTACGATCGGACGGTGGTCGTTCCGGCCTCGGAGCTCTCCCCCCAGGTGACCTGGGGCACGAACCCGGGCATGGTCGCTCCTGTGAGTGGGGAGGTGCCGGATCCGGATGGGCTTTCCGAAGCCGGGGACCGCGAAGCCGCTCGGAGGGCCCTCGAGTACATGGCGCTCCGGCCGGGAACTCCGATCGAGGAGATCGAGATCGACCGGGTATTCATCGGCTCGTGCACGAACGCCCGCTTGGAGGATCTTCGCACCGCCGCCGCGGTCGTGCGGGGCAGGCGCGTTCATGCCGGGGTCCGTGCCATGGTCGTCCCGGGCTCCGCGGCGGTGAAGCGGTCGGCGGAGGAGGAGGGACTGGACCGGGTCTTCCTCGAATCCGGGTTCGAGTGGAGAGAGGCCGGCTGCAGCATGTGCCTCGGCATGAATCCGGACGTGCTCGGAGCCGGCGAGCGGTGCGCCTCCACCTCGAATCGGAATTTCGAGGGCCGTCAGGGCCGGGGAGGTCGCACCCATCTCGTGAGCCCCGCAATGGCGGCGGCGGCCGCGGTAGCCGGGCGATTCGTGGACATCCGGAGCTGGGAGGAGAACGGATGAAGCCGCTTCGCAGGGTCGAAGGCTCAATCGCTCCCCTCGACCGCGTCGACGTGGACACCGATCAGATCATCCCGAAGCAGTTCCTCAAGCGCATCGAGCGGACCGGGTACGGCGAGATGCTCTTCCGGGACTGGCGTTTTCGAGACGAGGGAGAACTGGATCCGGAGTTCGTCCTGAACGAGGAAGCCTATCGCAGCGCGCCCATTCTGGTCGCGGGGCGGAATTTCGGGTGTGGCTCCTCGCGGGAGCACGCCGCATGGGCGCTCACCGACTTCGGGTTCCGCACGGTGATCGCCCCGAGCTTCGCGGACATCTTCCGAATGAACGCCTTCCAGAACGGGCTCCTCCCGGTCTCCCTCTCCGAGGAGGAGGTTCGGCACCTGATCGAAACCGCTCTGGAGAGCCCCGGCTACAGCGCGGTCGTGGACCTGAAGGCGTGTCTCGTCACGGCGGACGACGGGTTCGAGGCGCGGTTCGAGGTCGACCCCTTCCGGCGGCGCTGCCTTCTCGACGGGACGGATGACATCGACCTGATCCTGCGGCACGAGAACCGCATCCTCGAATACGAGCGGAGGCAGGAGCCGAGATAGCCGCGTCCGGGCTCGACCGGGCTCAGCCCTTCCCGGAGCTCCGTCCGTCCGCGTCGTCGAGCCCCGGGATCAAGCCCCGCACCATGTCCATCGGGAAGGGGAAGACGATCGTCGTCCCCCGCTCTCCTCCCGCAATGTCCTGGAGCGCGGAGAGGTAGCGAAGCTGCATCCCCTGTGTTTCCGTCGCGAGGATCTTGGCCGCCTCGGCGATTTTCTGGGCCGCCTGCTGTTCCCCCGTTGCGTTGATGACCTTCGCGCGTCGGATCCTCTCCGCCTCCGCCTGCTTCGCGATCGCACGGACCATGGAGTCGTCGAGATCCACATGCTTGATCTCCACATTGGACACTTTGATGCCCCAGCGGTCCGTCTGGCTGTCGAGGATCTCCTGGATGTCCCGGTTCAGCTTGTCCCGCTCCGCGAGCATCTCGTCCAACTCGTGCTTTCCGAGGACGGAGCGGAGGGTCGTCTGCGCGAGCTCGCTCGTCGCCTGAGCAAAGTCCTCGACCTCCAGGATCGCCTTCTGCGGATCGAGCACCCGAAAGTAGATCACCGCGTTCACCCTCACCGAGACGTTGTCGAGGCTGATCACGTCCTGGGTCGGCACGTCCTGCGTGATCGTCCGGAGATCCACTCGCACGATCTCCTGCACCACCGGAATGAGGAGGATGAAGCCCGGGCCGCGCACGCCCGTGAACCGTCCGAGCGTGAAGACGATCCCCCGCTCGTACTCCCGCAGGATATTGATCGCGGCGGCGAGGAGGGAGATCAGGACCGCGGCGATGACCAGACCGACCAAGATGTTCAGCTCCATCGTTCAACTCCGGCGTTCCTGGATTGAATCCGTCGCCTCGATTGGGCTGACGGTGAGGAGGAGCCCCTTCACGTCGTCCACGCGAACGAGCTCGCCCACGGACACTTCCTCCGGCCCCTCCGCATTCCACCACTCCCCATCCAGAAGGATCATGCCCTGCCCGTGCGCCCACTCCTGGACCTTTCCGACCCGTCCCACGAGCAAGCCCGCTTCTCCGCTGGCGATCGGCCGGCTCTGCGCCCGCAGGAGATATCCGACGAGGAGGATGAGGATGAGGCCCGTCATCGCCGTCACGCCGGCCACCGTCCAGGGAGAGAGCTGGAAGGCCGGGTCGTCGATCTCGAAGAGCATCAGGCTCCCGAGCCCGAACGCCGCGAGTCCGCCGATGCCGAGGACACCGAAGGAGGGCACGAACGCCTCCCCCACCATCAGGGCCACGCCGAGGAGCAGGAGGCCGAGGCCCGCGTGGTTGATGGGAAGCACGTTCAGGGCGTAGAGGGCGATCAGGAGGGAGATTGCGCCCATGACTCCCGGAACCATCGCACCCGGATTCGCCAGCTCGAAGAAGAGGCCATAGACGCCCAGCATCATGAAGATGAAGGCAATGTTCGGGTTCGTGATGATCGCGAGCAGCTCATCGACCCAGTCCGGAGGCCTCCGCTCGATCTCCGCGCCCGCGGTCGCGAGCTCGACTTCCCGCTCGTCCTCGCCGATCGTCACGGTCCGGCCATCGATCTGTTCGAGGAGATCGGGAATGTTCCTGGCGCGGACGTCAACGATGTTGTCCTCGACCGCTTCCCGGTCCGTCACCGTCGCCGCCTCGCGCACGGCTCGCTCGGCCCAATCGGCGTTCCGACCGCGGAGTTCGGCAAGGGACCGCATGTACGCGACCGCGTCCTCGAGCATCTTGTCCTGGAGGCCGACAGACCGGCCCGGGGCCTCCTCCGCCTCCTCCGCCTCCTCTTCATTCTCCCCCTCGTCCCCGAAAGGTGACCCGTCGTCACCGCCGATCTGCACCGGGGTCGCCGCGCCCATCGTCGTGCCGGGCGCCATCGCCGCGATGTGGCTCGCGTAGACGATGTACGTGCCCGCGCTGGCGGCGCGGGAGCCGGAGGGTGAGACGTAGGTGGCGACGGGGATCGGAGACCGGAGGATCCTGTCGATGATGTCCCGGGTCGTCTCCACCAGCCCGCCGGGGGTATCGAGCTCGATGACGATGATTTCCGCGCGCTCTTCCCGGGCCGCCTGGAACCCCTTCTCCAGGTAGTGGGTCACGGCCGGCCCGATCGGACCATCGACTTCGAGCACGATCGCTCGTGGTCCCGCTGCCGCCTCGTCACCGGCCTGGGCGAGGGAGCCCGCCGAGAAGGCGAACGAGAGCAAACCGGCAACGAGAAACGCGAGCCACAGACCGAGCCGAAGGGCACGCGAGGGTCGTGCGCGGAGTACGAGTTCTTGTATACCGGCCATCCTTCACCTGAAACGCTGGGAAGTGGCGAGAGCTACCTTGAATTCCTACCTCCGAGCGCGTCCATTGCTCCATGGGGCGGTGAGGAGGGTGGTGAGCCTGGTCCGGGACGCACGCTTCCATTCGCGAGATCGATCGAGCATCCAAGGAGCCACCATGCTGCCCTTTCTCTATCAGCGCCTTTTGAAGCCCGTACTCTTCCGATTCGATCCGGAGCGGGTGCATGACTGGTTCGTCGCGCTCGGAGACGGCATCGGTCGGGTCGGCGCGGGGCGCGGTCTCGTCTCCGCAATGTACGGCCGTGGGGACGGGGAGGCCTCCGTCATCGTGGATGGCCTCCGCTACCGCGCGCCCGTCGTCCTGGCCGCCGGCTTTGACTACAACGGACGCCTTCTCCGCATCCTGCCGAGCGTTGGATTCGGAGGTGTCGAGGTGGGATCGGTCACCGCACTTCCCACGGAGGGGAATCCGCCGCCTCGACTGAAGCGGCTCGTCCGGTCCCGCGCGATCGTCGTGAACAAGGGGCTCAAGAACGAAGGCGTGGAGAAGATCGGGGACCGGCTCGCCGCGACGCAGACCCCCGAAGACTTCGTGGTGGGGGTGAGCATCGCGCGGAGCAACCGTGAGGAGGCAGCCACGGAGGAGGGGGGCATCGAGGATTATGCTCGTTCGCTCGAACACCTCGTGCGGATGGGGATCGGAGACTACTACACGATCAACATCTCCTGCCCGAACGTACATGGTGGGGAGAGCTTCGCCGATCCCGCGCGCCTCCGGCCCCTCCTCGACCGACTCTCCCGCGTCGAGCACGACCGGCCGGTCTACGCGAAGATGCCGATCAATCCGCCGTGGGACGAGTTTCGCCGGCTCGCGGACGTGATCGAGGCCGCCGGTTTGCACGGGCTCATCGTCGGTAACCTGAACAAGGACTACGCCAGCGTGGAGCATCCGGCGGAGGCGCCGCCCGAGTACCGCGGCGGCCTCTCCGGGCTTCCCTGCCGGGGCCCATCCACGGAGCTGGTGGCTCGGACCCGCGAAGCGTACGGCGACCGGTTCACGCTGATCGGGTGCGGCGGTATCCTCTCGGCCGAGGATGCGCTCGAGAAGCTCCGTGCAGGCGCAGACCTCGTCCAGCTCATTTCAGGGATGATCTTCACGGGGCCGCACCTGATGGGAGAGATTGCCGACGCCTACGCCCAGGAGCGGCGCCCCACCCGACCGGAACCCCCGGTCCTCGACCGGAGCCAGGCCACACGCAGTTGACCGCGCTACCTCCGCCTCGACGGCGTCGAGTTCGCGCACCTGGGCGATTCCGGACCTCCGGGCACACCCGGGAACTACTTCTCGGACGTGGAGGCGAACCGGAACCTCCAGACGACCGAGGCGGAAGGTTGGGGGTGGGTTCCGGGCGCTGACATCACCGCCCTCCATGTATGGGTGCATTGGAACAACCCGAAGGGCGTGTTCCACCCGACGAACCCGACGATCCCGTAAGGTAGAAACGAGCGGACGCTCGTTTCACTCATATGAAGAGGCCTCTTCGGTGACTCCGTAGAGGGTTCTTCGTTTGGGATTCCTCCTCCCGAGAGGGTCGGTCCGGAACCCCTCGACGGGCGTTGGTTTCCAGAGGGGGGTGTGTACCGGCCCCCCCGGACCGGAGGCGAAATGTCAGACCCGGAGCCGAGCGAACGGTATTCGCCCGAACCGAACGTCCTGGAGCGGAAGGCAGCCGAGTACCTTTCCCGGCTGAATGAAGGCCATGAGGACGAATGGCGGGAGCGAACCGACTCCGAAGTCGCCGAGATGGAGCGCATCATCCGGTGGTCGGTCGCCTATGCCGCGATCGCCGGGATCATTTCCGGCGGGATCATCGGCGGAGTGGAAGTCTGGATCCGGCTCGGGATCTTCGACGGTCAGATGGATCAGGTGGGATGGCGCGAGCAACTGCCGTATTGGGTCGGATTCTTCGCGGTGGCAGGCGTAATCAGCGCGATCGAGATCGCCGCCCTCTACGCGACCGCCATCCGAGGCGTTGGGAAGCTGTCGAACACCTCGGGCATCGGGCTTCGCACGGCCGGCCATTCCGAACTCCTCAGCCGAGGACTCGCGAGGGCGGCCCTCGAGTTTCCAAACCCCCGCGTTCACGTGTACGGCATCGATCCCTATGCCTACATGTCGAACTGGTGGATCATGGCTCGGAGCGTCGCCTACAAGATGAAAGTCGGGGTGACCAGCTTTCTCCTGCGCGTCTTCCTGCGGCGGGTCCTGGCGCGCATGGCGATCCGGGGTATCGTTCCCCTGGTCGCAGGGCCGCTCTACGCGCTCTGGAATGCCATCATCGTATGGCGGATCATGCACGAGGCGCGCCTGCGGGCGCTCAGCCCTTTCGCAGTGGAGCAACTCGTCGGACAGATATCCAGCGAGACGAAGCGGCCCGGACCGAGGGCCGTTGAGGTGATGATGCATGGGGTCGGAGAGATGTTCATGCGGGGCCACGATGCCCACCCCAATCAGGTGCTTCTGATGTCCCGCCTGCAGGAGGAGCTCGGCTTCGAAAGCGACACCGTCGAAGTCGATTGGGAGGCCCGGTTGGAGGATCTCCGTGCCCTCGGCCCCCATGAACAGGAGGCCGTACTGAAGGTCCTGACCCTCTCCTCGATCCTGGGTAGCAAGACCTACAAGCAGCAGAAGGAGCTGTTACACGAGGCCCACGAGGCGTCTGGATTCAAGTTCGACACGGACGAACTCGAGCGTCTGCGCAAGCAGCTCAAGAAGGGCCGCGGGGTCAGCCCCGACGACCACGCTTCGGTTCGGCGGTGAGGGTCAACTCCTCGACCGCTTGGACGAGGTCCGGATCGCGGTCGGCCTGGAGACCGAACCCTCTCCTCTCGCGGCTGGTCGGGGACCGAGGCCCGACCGGGCCGAGCCCTGGGGACGCTCAGGGATCGGGCCTCAGGAACGAGCCTGAGGGATCCGAGACAGATCTCGTAACCGAAGGGTGGTCTCGGATCGGGATCGAGATCTGTCTCGGATAGCGGGCCAAATTTCGATCGCGACCGTCCGTCGGGGCGACCGCTTCGAGATCCGTCTCGATTTCCGAGCGAGATCTCGATGTCGTGCCGCAGGTGGTGGTCGATTACGAGATCCGTCCCGCTTCGGATCACCGCCGCGCCTCTCCGCGTCCCGCGGTCGGAGCAGCGGCCGGCACCCCACTCCGCGCCGCAGCCCGGAGCCAGGTCTTCGGGCGACGGACAGCCCGACCCCTTCCACGACACCGGTTCTCAGGCTGATCAGGAAAACCTGGAATCGACCGAAGGGAGCCTCGGGTCAGGTCAGGCGTTCCGGTCCGGTGGAGAGACCCTCTCGCGGATGAGTGTCTCGAGGAGGTCGGGGTCCACCGGCTTGACGAGATGGTCGTCGAAGCCGGCCTCCCGCGCTCGGTCCCTGTCCTTCTGCTGGCCCCATCCGGTCAGCGCGAGCAGCAGCACATCGCCTCCCCACGGCCGCCCGCGTATCCTCTGCGCGACTTCGTAGCCATCGATCCCGGGAAGTCCGATGTCGAGAACGATGACATCGGGACGGAACTCCTCAGCCACCTCCAACGCCTCCTCGCCCGTTTCGGCCGTGCGGACGCGGTGGCCCTTGAACTCGAGCAGAACCCGCATCGGCTCCAGCGCGTCCGGGTAGTCGTCCACGAGCAGCACCCTGCCTCCACTCGGCGGCTCGGGAGCGCCGGCACGGGGGTCTCCGGGGTCGTCACGGCTCACCGGGGCTTCCCTCTCGGCGGGATCCGCCAGCGGCAACCGCACCGCGAACTCGGTTCCCTGTCCCGGACCTTCGCTTTTTGCGAGGATTGTGCCCCGGTGCATCTCGACCAGCGACCGGGTGAGGGGGAGACCAATGCCGAGCCCACCGGCGGACTCGCCCCTTCCCTCCCCAAGCTGTGTGAACATATCGAAGATGCGGGCGAGGTTGTCCTTCTCGATTCCGATGCCGGTGTCCCGGACGCGGATCACCGCCTGATCGTCCTCTCCCTGGAGGCTAACCCGAATGTGGCC
>SKKN01000070.1 GCA_007121455.1 Gemmatimonadota bacterium
AGCCCACCCCT
The DNA here is from genome assembly GCA_007121455.1 of Gemmatimonadota bacterium. Taxonomy (GTDB): domain Bacteria; phylum Gemmatimonadota; class Gemmatimonadetes; order Longimicrobiales; family Gaopeijiaceae; genus SKKN01. The sequence continues at coordinate 12 of SKKN01000070.1, forward strand.
CCAGGTGAGACCACGCCGCCTTCCTTCGGGTCGAAAGCGGCGACGCCCCCGATGGCGAAGCCGTATCCCCAGTGGATGTCCGGCATCCCGATGGAGCGACCCACGATCCCCGGGAGACACGCCACATTGGCGACCTGGCGGATGGCCTCCTCTCCTCCGTGTCCGGGTGTCAGGATCTCGCGCATGAGGACGTCGTCTGCGAAGATGAGGCCCTCCACCCGCATGGAGCCCTGGCGGGGGATGATCCAGCGGTACGGATCCAGCCTCCGAAGCTCCAGGTCCCCCACGGTAATCGAAGGGTCCGAGGCACCGCTCCTTCCCCTGTTCAAGGCCCGTCCTTCCCGGTTTCCCGACCCCGGCAGCCGCGGTGCCGGCGAGGGTCGGCATGCCGATCCAGCGGCACCGCGCGAGTGGCCAGATGGTTCACGAACCAGTCTCGGGCCAGGCGAGCAACCTCCTCCAGCTTTCCAGGTTCCTCGAAGAGGTGGGTGGCTCCGGGAACGATGTGGAGCTTCGAGGGGCCGCCGAGAACCCGCTGTGCTCGCCGGTTCAGGTCGATCACCACCTCGTCCCTTCCGCCCACGATGAGAAGGGTGGGGGCACGGGCTCGGGCGAGGTGCTCGCCGGCCAGGTCCGGCCTCCCTCCCCTCGACACCACCGCGGAGACGGCGTCCGGACGCTCCGCCGCCGCGATCAGGGCCGCCCCGGCGCCGGTGCTCGAACCGAAGAGGCCTAGCCGGAGCTCGCGGGTCTCCTCACCGCTCCGAAGGTGGTCTACCAGCGCCACCAGCCGCTCCGCGAGACGGGGAATGTCAAAACGGAGCTCGCGTGTGCGGATGTCCACTTCCTCCTCGGCGGGAGTGAGCAGGTCGATCAGGAGCGTTCCCAGGCCTGTGGCTTGCAGCTCTTCGGCGACGAAGCGGTTCCGGGACGAGAACCGACTGCTGCCGCTGCCATGGGCGAAGAGGACGACGCCCAGCGCGTCCCGTGGGACGGCGAGGTTTCCCTCCAGCGTGACGGGGCCGGCGGGAAACCGAAGCTCCCGCCCCATCCCTTCTTCCCGTGACGAAGTCATCGCCTTCCCCTCAGGTAACGGGTCGGAGTCTGGTAGGGGCGAGATGAGCATGAACCGTGCCGTTGCGCCATGCTCTCCGAGGGCACAGGATTGGGAGGGTTGGAAGGCCCCTGACGCTGGCATGCTTCCCGCTTGACGAGGAGGGCCGGACTGTTCGACCTGGGTGCTCCGGGACGGTGGAAAGCCCTTGAATGGAGGCGGAGTTTCCATGGAAAGAAGGGCGACCCTTGCCGCTCCACTGCTCGTGTGGTTCGCCCTCCTCCTGGGAACGCTCGCCCCTCCTCCCGCAAGCGCGGCCCTCTCCGGGAGCGAGGCGCACGGATCCGACTTCCCGGTGAGCTCGGCTCTGCCCTCCAGCCCCTCGGAGGAGCGCACGGCCGTCGCCCTGGAACCGGAGTCGATGGAGGAGGCGGTCCTGTGGTACTTCTGGCGGGAGGATTGCCCCTTCTGTGAACGCGCCGAGCCGTGGCTCCACCGTCTCCAGGAGGACCACCCCGAGCTTGTGGTGAGGCGCGTGGAGGTCGTCCGGGACCCGGACGGCCGAGCCCTGTTCATCGAGATGATGAGGGAGCGAGGGGAGCGGGCTTCCGGCGTTCCCACCTTCATCCTCGGGGAAACGGTCTGGGTCGGCTTCACCCGGCCCCTCGCCGACGACATCGAAGCCGCGATTCAAGCCCGGCTCACGGAGGCGGCTCCGGATCCGCAGCCCGGCCGGACGGTCCTCGATCTGGGGCCCTTCGGCCTCCTCGACATGGGCGCCCGACCCATGGCCACCGCCACCCTGCTCATCGCCTTCATCGATGGGTTCAACCCGTGCTCCCTCTGGGTGTTGACCGTGCTTCTGGCCATGATCCTGGGAACACGGTCCCGGCTACGGATCGCTGCGGTGGGCCTTACCTTTCTCCTCGTTACCGCCACCGTATACGGCGCCTTCATCGCCGGGCTCTTCGCCGCCCTCGAGGTGGCCGCGCACCTGGGGTGGATCCGGGTGGCCGTCGCGTTCCTGGCCCTGGTCTTCGGCGTTGTGAACGTAAAGGATTTCCTGGCCTGGGGACGCGGGCCCTCCCTGACCATTCCGGACCGCTTCAAACCCCGGATCTATCGCGGCGGACGGGTACTCCGGGAAGACCGGCCACTCCCTATCACATTGGCCCTCACCGTGGCCATAGCCGGCGGAGTCGCCCTCGTCGAGCTCCCCTGCACGGCGGGATTCCCCGTCCTCTGGACCACGCTGGTCTCCGAGGCCGGGATCGCCGGTGCCGCGTTCGGGGGGCTCCTGGGCCTCTACCTTCTCGTCTACCTCTCGGTGGAGATCGCCATTCTGGCCGCTGCCGTGGTGACGCTCAACGTCACCCGCCTCCAGGAAGAGCACGGGCGTACCCTCAAGCTCTTCGGAGGAATGGTGATGATCGCCCTGGCCGTGGTTCTCCTGGTGGATCCGGCCATCATGGAGCAGCTCGCCGGCTCCGTCGTCGTGGTCGCCCTCGCGGTTGCGGCCTCCATGCTCGTGCTGGTCGTGCACCGGAGAGCCGGTCGCAATCGGCGGTGACGGTCGTCTTGGCCATAGCCCCTTACCGGCGCCCGAGCGTCTCGAGATAAGAGACGATATCGATGAGCTGGCGCACGGTCATCGCCTCGCTGTAATCACCCATTTGGGGGACTTCGCCGCGGTGGACGGCCTCGAGGTCGTCCGGTATCCGATGATAGGGAGCGATGACGGCTTCTGCCACCTGCCCCCTGGACCTCGCGGCGAGGTCGGGACCAAGCGGGGCCGGAAGCGGAGGGGTGGCGTGCGGCTCCGGAAAGTCGTCACCGATCACGCCATGGCAGGCGTAACACTGCATCTGGGCGAAGGCGGTGCGTCCCGCTTCGGGGTCGCCGTCGGGAAAGAAGAACGTCGCTCTTTCCGCTGCCTCCGGCCCGTCGCAGGCCACCACAACGATCAGCGGCAGTAGCAAGGCGAAAATTCGGGGCATCAGATCCTCCTGAAGGGTGGATGGAAGGAGCGGGAAGCCCGTTCCGGCGTCGTGTCGAAGCGTCAAGAAACCAACCCAGCAATCACCGTGCCACGCAATGAGCCTTCTCCCCTCGTTCACGAAGAAGACAAAACGGAGGGTCCGGTCGGGAGGTGCCCCCCGGGTGGGGCATGCCGGTTGCAAAGAAATCGGCTGTGGTCGGTTTTCTTACGGCTATGCCCGTTCTGGACCGGCTTCTCGGAGGAGGCGGCACGGGCCGGCCGATCCACATCGACAGGGAGAATCGAATGGGATACGAGAGGACAGGTTCGTCTTCATGGGTCGGGCATCTGCCCACTCACGTCGGAGGGAAACGAGGCGGCCGGCTGCACGAGCTACGATGGCTCCTCCTGGCCGGGTTGCTTGCCGGGATCCTCGCAGTGCCTGCGCCCTCCCAAGGCCAGTACTTCGGTCAGAACCAGGTCCGCTGGGACCAATTCGACTTCCAGGTCCTCGAAACCGAGCGCTTCCTGCTCTACCACTATCCGCACCACGACGCGGCGATCCAGGATGCTGCCCGTATGGCGGAGCGCTGGTACGAGCGGATCGCTCGCTCGTTCGGCTTCGACCTGCGCGAAAGGAACCCGCTGATCCTCTACGCGGACCATCCTGACTTTCAGCAGACGAACGTCATCGAGGGCCGGATCGGGGAAGGTACGGGTGGCGTGACCGAAGGATTTCGGCAACGGGTGATCATGCCGTTGACCGAGTCGAACGCGGATACGGAGCAGGTCCTCGGCCACGAGCTCGTCCACGTCTTCCAGTTCGAGCTGGCGACCCGCCCCGGAGGTCCTGGACTCCGAGCGATGATGAGCCAGCCCCTCTGGTCAGTCGAGGGCCTGGCGGAGTACCTGTCCCTGGGCCGGGCCCATACGCACACCGAGATGTGGCTCCGGGATGCGATCCTCCGCGACGACTTCCCGACCCTGAGAGACCTCACGATGCGGCCCCGGGATTACTTCCCTTACCGGTTCGGACATGCGTTCTGGGCGTATGTCGGCGGGCGCTGGGACGACGAGGTGGCGATGCGGCTCTTCGCTCGATCCCTACAGCGGGGGATCGATCCGGCGCTGGACGACGTGCTGGGGACCGGTCCGGATTCCCTGAGTATCCAGTGGGAGCGAAGCGTCCGCGCCGCCCTGGAGCCTCGAATCGATGGCAGGCTTCCCCCTGAGGACGTGGGACGGCCGATACTGACGGAGAAGACGACGGGCGGCCGACTCAACGTCGTTCCTTCCCTCAGCCCGGACGGCTCCCGCCTCGCCTTCCTCTCGGAGCGCGGGCTGTTTTCGATCGACCTGTTCCTGGCCGATGTCGAAACCGGAGAGGTGATCCGTCGCCTTGTGAGCACCGAGACGGATCCCCACTTCGACGCCCTCGCCTTCATCCAGTCGTCCGGTACCTGGTCGCCGGATGGGGAGCGGTTCGCATTCGTCGTCTTCACGCGGGGTGAGAACCGGCTCGTGATCATCGACGCGGACACCGGCCGGAGGGAACGGGAAATCGCCGCGGAGGGCGTGGGGGCAATCACCCATCCGAGTTGGTCTCCGGATGGCTCCCGGCTCGCTTTCTCGGGGCAGTCGGGCGGGCGGAGCAACCTGTGGACCGTCGACGTGGAGAGTGGCGAGACGCGGATGCTGACCGACGACGCCTACTCGGCCCTCCAGCCGGCCTGGTCGCCGGATGGACGCACGGTGGCCTTCGCCACAGACCGCGGTCCGCATACGGACCTCGACCGCCTCCACTTCGGGCCCCTCCGACTCGCACTGGTCGATGTCGCTACCGGCTCGGTTCGGGAGGTGCCCGTCTTCCCGACGGGGAAGGCGATCAATCCGACCTTCTCTGCGGACGGCGAGTCGCTGTACTTCATCGCCGATCCCGACGGCTTCAGTGACATCTACCGCCTCGGGTTTGAAACCGGAGACATCTTCCGGGTCACCCGGGTGGCGACGGGGGTCTCCGGAATCACCGGACGCTCACCTGCCTTGACTGTGGCCACGCGGCAGGGTCGTCTGGCCTTCTCTCTCTTTTCGGGCGGAGGCTACTCGGTCCATACTCTCACCGCTGCGGAGGCGGCCGGGAACCGGGTCGCTCCTGCCCGGCTCGCCGTCGCGGTGCCGGGAGCCCTCCCTCCAATCGATCGGGCTCGGAAGGGATTCATCATGCGTTATCTGGCGGATCCGGAGCTGGGCCTTCCGCCGCCTCCGGTTCAACCCGCGCGACCCTACCGGGCGCGGCTTGGCCTCGAGATGCTCGGGCCCGTCACGATCGGTGTGGGAGCCGACCGCTTCGGCACCTTCGCCGGGGGTGGGGTGAGCGCGATGTTCACGGATATGCTCCGGGACCGGATCCTCCAGGTCACGGTGCAGGGGGAAGGAGAGCTTCAGAACATCGGCGGACAGGTCCTCTACCTGAACCGGGAGCGTCGCTGGACCTGGGGGCTGTCCGCGGGGAGGATCCCGTATCGCACGGGGGTGACCTTCCTCCAGCCGGGCCCGCTTCCCGGAGACGAAGTCGTGACCCAGCTCATCCAGCGCGTGACGGCCCATCAGGCATCCGCCTTGGCACAGTATCCGTTCTCCAGGATCCGACGTGCCGAGTTCTCGGCCGGGGTGACGCACCTTGGCTTCGACGTGGAGCTGTGGAGATGGACGCTCCGGGCGGGCCGGGTCGTAGACGTCACGCGTGACCGCCCGCCCCCCGATCAGATCCCGGAGTCTCTGAACCTCTTCCAGGGGTCCGTGGCACTCGTGGAGGACAACAGCGTGCTCGGCTTCATCTCCCCGATCCGCGGGCAGCGTTGGCGTCTCGAGCTGCAGCCGACCCTCGGCTCCCTCGACTACGTGACCGCGCTGGCCGACTTCCGGCGATACCTCTCAGGACGCCCCATCACCGTCGCCCTGCGGACGATGCATCTCGGACGCTACGGCCCGGACGCCGAGGACCGCCGTCTGTCACCGCTCTTCCTGGGCTTCGAGACGTTCGTCCGCGGATACGCGTTCCATACCTTCGACCCCCGGGAGTGCACGCGCTCCCCTGATCAGGTCACCCAGGGATGTCCAGAGTTCGATCGCCTCTTCGGAAGCCGCCTGGCGGTGGCGAACCTGGAACTGCGGGTCCCGATCTTCGGGATCGAGGGGCTCGCGCTGTTCGGCCGGGGGCCGCTGCCCATAGACCTGGCGTCCTTCGTGGATGCCGGCACAGCTTGGAATTCCGAGGAGCCTCCCGAACTCACCTGGGCGACCCGCAGTACCGAGCGGATTCCAGTGATGAGCGCCGGGATCGCGACCCGGATCGGGTTGGGGCAGTTCTTCGCGCTGGAGATCTTCTACGTCTACCCCTTCCAGCGGCCCGAACGAGGCGCCCACTTCGGCTTCCAGATCGCTCCAGGGTGGTGAGGGGCACACCGCGGAAGCGAGAGCGGTCGGGTACCGTCGGTGAGGGCGGCTTCACATGCGGTTGAGGTGGGGAAGAGTCGAGTCGGAGGGCCGATGCGCAAGGCTGGCCTGGGCCTCGGGGTGGATCCGGCGAATGTCGGTGGATCATCCGACCACGACCGCCAGCAGCCAGAGGAGAGTCGCGCCGAGGGCGAAGCACACGAGGTGGACGAGGTTCCGGGCTGTACCGTGGTGCGCCTTGATTTCCGGAATCAGGTCGGAGGCGGCGATGTAAATGAACTGCCCCGCCGCGAAGGGGAGGAGAAAGAGGGTTTCCAGGTCCATCGTTTCGGCCAGTGCCCAGGCCGCCAGCCCTCCGGCGGGAGAATGAGGTAGGCTTGGGGCCGGTACGCCCTTGCGGCTATCGAATGTGATTGATGCCAGTGCAAGAACTGCTCGAGAACGAAGAAGGCGGCGAGCCCCAGGAACACCCAACGGAATAGGGACCGAGGCGAATCGATTCCGGCCACCCCTTCCGGGAGCAGGTGGAACAGCCTTCCTGGAGGCCCGGAGCGGCGTCCGAGAGCCCAGTGCTACCGGGCGCGATTGCAATGTGCATTACCTCCTGTTGGAGCGCCCGATGCCGCGCTCGTGCTCCGCGCATCGCCACCTGCCGCTGCGTCGCAACGCCCCTAGCCTGATGCGGCCCGTCTCTCCGGCGGCTGATTCCCGCGCCTGTTTAGTGCCCCCGATTTCTCTGGACAGTAGATTGGCAACCACAGCGGGGTCCAGAGAAAAGGGATGAAATGGCATCCAAGGCTGGGGAGAAGGAAGTGACCGAAGGTCGTCCGGACGTGC
>SKKN01000027.1 GCA_007121455.1 Gemmatimonadota bacterium
CATCGAGGCGCAGAGCACGGGACGGGACGGCGACACCGTCACCCGCGGGCAGGAAGCCCAGATCTTCCTGGGCACGTTCCAGGCGATTCGGGACTACAGCCTCGAAAGCATGGCGGATTCGATCCTCTGGGAAAAGGCGATCAAGGGCCTGATCCAAGAGCTCGACGACCCGTATGCGACCGTTCTCGATCCGGACGAGGTGCGGGCTTTTCAGGAGGACAGCACCGGGGATTACGCCGGAATCGGCGTTCAGATCACGGAGCTGAACGACGCAGTAACGATCACGGCGGTTTTCCGGAATACACCGGCAGACCAGGCCGGCCTCCAGGTCGGTGACCGGATCGTCGGCGTGGATGGGGACTCCGCCCGGGGGTGGACTGTCGGCGAGACCTCGTCCCGAATCCGCGGGGAGATCGGAACGGAGGTCCGGGTCGCAATCGAACGCGAAGGCATTTCCGAACCTCTCGTGCATTCCATCGACCGGGACCAGGTGCATGTCTCGGCCGTGACCGCCGATCGAATCTTCGATGACCTCGGGTACGTCTACGTGGACCGTATTGCGCGGAATGCCGCTGCGGAGGTGGATTCGGTCCTCGCGGAGCTCAGCGACACCAGAGGGCTGATCGTCGACCTCCGACGGAACCCGGGAGGCTACCTCGACGAATCCCTCTCCCTCGCCGATCTCTTCCTCGACCGCGGGTCCGTACTGGTCAATACTCGAAGCCGGACTCCGGGCTCGTCGGCCGGGACTCGTGAGGAGGCGGGGCACGCACGCGGGAACGCCCGCATCCCCGACATCCCCATCGTGATCCTCGTCGACCGGTATACCGCATCAGCCGCGGAGATCATCGCGGGAGCGCTCCAGGACCACGACCGGGCGCTCGTCCTCGGGGAGCGCACCTTCGGAAAAGGTGTGGTGCAGACCGTCCTCCCCCTCCCCGGTGACCGCCTGCTCCGCCTCACCACCGGGGAATGGTACACCCCGCAGGGCCGCTCACTGAATCGCCTCCGAGACGAGGACGGGCGGGCCATCGACGACGACGAATCCGTGACGGAGTACCGTTCCAGCGGAGGCCGGGCGCTCCGAGGTGGAGGCGGGGTCTTCCCCGACCTGGACATCGCCACGGATTCGCTCTCGACCGGAGAACAGGCGTTCATGAGCGAGGTGGCTCGAGCCGAGATACCGTTCGCTCTCAGGGTGCAGGAGTTTGCGTTCGACGCGGCTCAGAAAGCCCGCACCGGGGAGGGGCCAGGAGAGATTTCTCCCGAGGTGATCGACGGGCTCGTCGCCAGGCTCTCCGAGGAGGGGGTCGAACAGGACCTGGTGGAGAGCGATGAGGTGAAGGACTACCTCCTGTGGAGGCTCCGGGTGGCCTTCTTCCAGCGGCTCGAGGACGAGGGGCGAGCGCTCGAGGTCCAGTCCGAGCGGGATTCCGCACTATCGGAAGCGATTCGCCTGCTCTCCGAGGCGGAGCGTCAAGCCGACCTCTTCGGCTCCGTGGAGCACGCTCAATCCAGGGGCCCGCAAGGCGAGGGCCCCGGCGCCCCACGCCCCTGAGAGGCGCCCGCGCGAGGAGGAGAGATCGGCTGAGCAGCGCACGCAGCTCAGGAGCGAGGGTGGAAGCGCCGGTGCACGCTGTGCAGGTACTCCCGGTCGACATGCGTGTAGATCTGAGTCGTCGAGATATCGGCATGACCCAATAGCTCCTGCACCGCAGCGAGGTCCGCGCCACCTTCCAGGAGGTGCGTCGCGTACGTATGCCGAAGCGTGTGCGGGGAGACGTCCTTGTCCATGCCGGAGCGGATCGCGGCTGATCGCACGAGTTTCCAGAGACCCATCCTACTGAGCGGCCGCCCCCACCGGTTCAGGAAGACCTTCCCTTCGCTTTCCCCCTCGTCCAGCTCCGGCCTCACCTGCCGCAGGTATCGCTCGAGCGCCTCGCCCGCAGTGGCCCCGAACGGAACGACCCGCTCCTTTGAACCCTTCCCCCTTACGACGCACAGCCCGCTTGCCAGATCGAGTTGACTCAGGGGTAGTGTGGCAAGCTCCGAGACACGAACGCCGGTGGCATAGAGGAGTTCCAGAATCGCTCGATCCCGCCAGTGGAACGGATGATCGCGCTCCGGAGACTCGAGGAGGGCCACGACCTCCTCCTTGCTCAGCACATCGGGAAGGGTCCGCCAGGTCTGCGGCGAATCCAGGCGCTCGGTCGGATCGCTCTCCAGGACACCCTCCTCCACGAGGAAACGAAAATAGCCTCGAACCGAAGAGAGCACCCGCCGGATGGTGGTCGCTGCGAGCTCCGCGTCCTTCAGATGGAAGAGGTAGTCCCGAAGATCCGTATGTTCGACGCTCTCCGGCGTGCTTCGGCCCCGCTCGCGGAGGAACTCCACCATGCGGATCACGTCACCACGGTAGGCGACGACCGTACGGTGGGCGAGGCCCCGTTCGAAGTGGAGGTAGTCCTCGAACTGTTCGAGGCGGAAGGTGGCGAACTCGGTCATCGCTCCACCTTGCCTTCCGTGAGGGAGGAGGAGGGGATCAGGAGCCTTTCCGAGTGATGGGGTGCGGCCGCGCGAGTGGCGCTTGCGAACGGGTTCGCCCCATGACTCCTAAGAAGGGCGGCCCTCGAGGAGAGCCACGGCGTGAACCGCCAAGCCTTCATCCGCACCGATCCAGCCGAGCCCTTCGTTCGACTTTCCCTTGATGGAGACGGCGCTTCGGGCGACTCCCATCGCGGCAGCGAGTCGCTCGCGCATCCCGTCCGCCACCGGCGAAATTCGGATCCGCTCGGAAATGACGACGGCATCCACATTCGATACGTGAAAACCCGAATCCTGAACCATCTCCACTGCACTTCGGAGCAGCTCGACCGAATCCGCGTCCCGCCACCGCTCGTCGCCAGGCGAGAAATGCCGACCGATGTCCCCATGACCCGCTGCGCCCAGCACCGCATCGGTCACCGCGTGGGCCAGTGCATCCCCGTCCGAGAATCCGGCCAGGCCGGGTTGCCCCGGAATGTGGATTCCGCCGAGAATCAGGCGCCGCTCCGGGTCGAAGCGGTGTGAATCATAGCCGACGCCGACTCTCATCGAATGACTCGCCCCCGACTCAACCGGCCCGGCCAAGGGCGAGACAGACATTGTGCCCCCCAAAGCCGAAGGAGTTGGTGAGCGCGACGGCCACAGGTCGCTCCTCGCTGCCGTTCGGCGCGTAGTTGAGGTCGCAATCCGGATCCGGGTTCTCCAGATTGATCGTCGGAGCGATCTTCCCGTCGCGACAGGTGAGGACGCAGATTACGGCCTCGACCGCCCCAGCGGCGCCGAGCAGGTGTCCCGTCATCGACTTGGTCGACCCGACGATGATCTCGTCCGCCCGGCTCCCGAGGACGGCGCGGATCGCCGCAGATTCGGTCCGGTCGTTGTGAGGGGTCGACGTCCCATGTGCGTTCACGTAGTCCACTGCGGATGCATCGATCCCCCCATCCTCGAGCGCCATTCGCATTGCGTGCTGTGCCCCGGCGCCGTCCGGGTCCGGAGCGGTAATGTGATAGGCGTCCCCGGAAAGCCCGTATCCGAGCACCTCCCCGAGGATGTTCGCACCACGACCTTCCGCGGTCTCCAGTGCCTCGAGAACGAGAGCCCCTCCGCCTTCCCCCATGACGAACCCATCCCGGGTGGCATCGAACGGGCGGCTCGCCGTCTGCGGTTCGTCATTCCGCGTGGACATTGCGCGCATCGCGGAGAATCCAGCCATCGTGAGTTCGGTGATCGTCGCCTCACTGCCTCCCGTCAAGATCACGTCCGCGTGACCTCGCTGGATCGACCGTGCCGCCTCACCGATCGCATGCGCGCTGGAGGCACATGCGGAGACTGTGGTGAAGTTCGGTCCCTTGGCCCCATACCGGATCGAAATCAGACCCGGCGCGATGTCGGGGATGAACATTGGCACGAAGAAGGGGCTTACACGCTTCGGTCCGCGTTCGAGCAGCAGCTTGCATTGCTCCTCAAACGTGGCGATCCCCCCGATGCCGGACCCGAAAATGACACCGAAGCGCTCCGCCGCCACTCCGGCCGGCGGGCCGGAGAGGCCCGCGTGCTGCATCGCCTCATCCGCCGCCACCAGGGCGAACTGTGCGAACCGGTCGTACCGCCGGATCTCCTTGGCCTCGAGAACCCCAGAGGGGTCGAAGTCGGGCACCTCGCATGCGATCCGGGTCGCCAACTCCTCGGTCGTCTCGAAGTGGGTGATCTTCCGTCCCCCGGAGGTACCCTGGAGAAGGGCTTCCCAGGAAGCCTCCACACCGCTCCCCACCGGTGTCACGAGCCCTACCCCGGTGATGACTACCCGGCGTCCGGATGTCTCAGCACGACTGTCGGCCATCCATCTCCTCCCTGACGTGAGCCTTCATCGCTCCGCGCCGCCCGAAGTCGGACCTCAGGAGTCGGCGCTCTTGCGAAGATATGCGACGGCCTCTCCGACGGTCCGCATCTGCTCCGCATCCTCGTCGGGGATGTCGATTCCGAACTCCTCCTCGAAGGCCATCACGAGCTCGACGGTATCCAGGGAGTCCGCCCCCAGATCCTCCACGAACGATGCACCGGCAGTCACCTTCTCTGCTTCCACTCCCAGCTCGTTCACGATGATCTCCTTGACCCGCTCCTCGACGTTGTCCGCCATGCTGTTCCTCTTGGGTTGAGTGTATGGGTTCGGCGCCCCTACGGGCGACTCGAACGGACGGGACCTCACATCACCATGCCGCCGTCCACGGCGAGAGTCTGCCCGGTAATGTAGCGCGCCGAGGGGCCGGCGAGAAACCGGGCCACGCCCGCGACATCCTCCGGTTCACCGAGCCGTCCGAGTGGGATCCGCTCCTGCAGGCCGCGGACCTGATCCTCGCTCAGCTCCGTGGTCATATCCGTGTCGATGAACCCCGGTGCAAGGGCATTGCAACGCACGTTTCGAGTGGCGAGTTCACGGGCGACGCTCTTCGTGAAGCCGACGAGCCCCGCCTTGGACGCCGCGTAGTTGCTCTGTCCAGCGTTGCCCATGAGCCCCACCACCGAGGTGATGTTGAGGATGACGCCTTCGCGCCGCTTCATCATACCTCGCACCACAGCCCGCGTCATGTGGAATGCCGCCGTCAGGTTGACCGCGATGACGTCGTCCCAGTCCTCGTCCCGGAGGCGGAGGAGGATGTTGTCCCGCGTGATCCCCGCATTGTTGACGAGGGTGCTCACCGCTCCCACGGTTTCTTCCACCTCGGCCACCACCTCACGCACCCGGCCCGGGTCGCTTACGTCGCAGGAGAACCCGGCATGCCCTTCGCCGGCCAGCTCATCAGCGGCACGGCGGCTCCGCTCCCCGTCCCGCGCCACGATTGCCACACGTGCCCCGCCTTCTGCGAGGGCGTTCGCAATCGCGAGTCCGATTCCACGGGATCCTCCGGTCACGAGGGCGACCTGGCCTTCGAGCTCCTTCCTCACGATCGAACCTCCTCCCGGACGACTTCCGGCAGATCTTCCTTCGAGTTCACGGCCTTCATCCGACGTCGGGCCTTCATCCGGCCGACGTCCCCAAAAAATCCTCGAGTTCGGTCGGCTCTCCGATCGCACGGCAGCGGAAACCGGCTCCCTTTGCATTCCGGCGGTTGAGACCGCAGAGCACCTTCCCTGGTCCCAGTTCCAGGAAATCCCTCGCGCCGAGCCTCGTCATCGTTCTGACCGACTCCGCCCAGCAGACAGGGGACGTGAGCTGACGAACGAGAAGGGATCGCGCTTCATCGCCGCGACCGACCGGCTCCGCAGTCACATTGGAGATCACCGGGTAGGACGGATCCTTGAACGGCACACCCTCCAGGAACGCGCGGAGGCCGTCCTCGGCAGGCTTCATCAGGGGGGAGTGGAAGGCTCCCGACACGTTCAGAGGGATGACCCTCTTGGCACCGGCCTCATGCGCGAAACGTGAAAAGTGCTCGACAGCAGGCACATCCCCGCTGACCACGACCTGGCCGGCCGAGTTGTAATTGGCCGGTACGCAGACGCCATTCCCATCGGAAGCGACGGCACAGAGTCGCTGGATTTCGTCATCGGCGAGCCCGAGCACCGCCGCCATCGTGCCGGGCCTTACCTCGCCGGCGCGGAACATCAACTCGCCGCGGAGGCGGACAGCGGCAAGGGCATCCGAAAACGCGAGGGTCCCGGCAGCCACATGTGCGGAGAACTCCCCGAGGGAGTGTCCCCCGGCGCACGATACGGGACCGATGCCATGCCCCAGGGCACGTACCACGGCAACGGAGTGGGCGAGGATCGCGGGTTGTGCGTTCTTCGTGCGAAGGAGTTCCTCTTCGGGACCTTCCCAGGAGAGCTTCGACAACGAGAAGCCCAGGAGATCATCCGCCTCCCGGTACGTTTCCCGAGCCGGACTCGATCGGGCTGCTAGCTCCCGCCCCATTCCGACGAACTGGGACCCCTGCCCCGGGAAGAGAAGCCCCCTGGTTTCCGCGACGGTCAAGGCGCCCCCTAGAACTGGAACACCGTGGCGCCCCACGTGAGGCCCGCCCCGAACGCGGCCGACAGCACCACCGACCCGGGTTTGATCAGGCCCTGCTCCAGGCACTCGTCGAGCGCCACCGGTATGGTGGCCGAGCTCATGTTCCCGTACCGATCGAGGTTTACATACACCTTCTCCATCGGGATCCCGGCGTAGCGGGCGGTCGCCTCGAGAATCCGGATGTTCGCCTGGTGTGGGACCATCAGATCCACGTCATCCGGGGTGAGCCCTGCCTTCTCGAGCGCTCGGGCCGATGAATCGGCCATCGCTCGGACCGCAGCCTTGAAGATCTCTCGCCCAGACATGTGGACGAGGTGGTCCTTTTGGATGAGTCGCTCCTTGTCGAGCGGCGCCTGAACCCCTCCCGCAGGTCGGCAGAGGAGGTCTGCAAGGGTGCCGTCGGAGCCGAAATCGTTCGCGAGAATCCCGCGACCGGTGTCCGAACGGCGAAGCACCGCCGCTCCGGCCCCATCCCCAAAAAGCACGCAGGTGGCGCGATCCTCCCAGTCGATGATCGAGCTCATGACCTCGGCGCCTATGACGAGAGCCACCTCCCCCCTTCCCATCGCGAGGTATGCCTCCGCGAGGGACAGGTTGTAGAGGAAGCCCGAACACGCAGCGTGGAGATCGGAAGCGAAAGCATTCGTCGCTCCGACCTTCGACTGGATGTCACACGAGGTGGAAGGAAGCCACCGGTCGGGTGTCGCGGTAGAAAGAAGGAGGATGTCCACCTCCTCGGGGGGCACTTCCGCCCGGGAGAGCGCAATCTCCGCAGCGGTGGCCCCGAGGTCGGCGGTGAGCGTCCCTTCCGCTGCGATGCGCCGTTCCCGGATCCCTGTCCGCTCCCGGATCCACTCATCGGATGTTTCGACCATCCCTTCCAGATCCTTGTTCGTCAGAACCCGATCGGGCAGGCTTCGACCGGTGGAGACCAACTCCACTGAGGGCCGGACGGAGGTCATTCCCCGCCTCCGGGTCCCTCGCCCTCGGCCAACTCTCTCGCGATGTGCGTCACCATGGACGAACGCACTGCCTGCGCGGCCACCCCCAGCGCGTTTCTGATCGCTTTCGAGGGCGATTGCCCGTGACAGATGATCGTCACCCCGTTGACTCCGAGCAGCGGAGCTCCTCCGTACTCGGAGTAGTCGAGAACGCGAAACACACCTTCGAGGTCGAGCCCATGATCCTTCCCTTCCATCTGATGGTTCAGGAGGCCGATGATGAACTCGGCAACCGATTCATAGAACTTGAGAAGCACATTTCCGACGAATCCGTCGCACACCACCACATCGGCACGTCCCCGAATCATGTCGCGACCTTCGATGTTGCCGACGAAGTTGAGGCCGCTTCGCGTGAGGAGCCGGTAGGTCTCCTGGGCGAGCTCGTTCCCCTTCTCCGGTTCCTCTCCGATGTTCAGAAGGCCCACCCGGGGCGTGGTCACACCCATCAAATCCTGCGCGTAGATGTTTCCGAGGCGGGCGAACTGCAGAAGATGGCGGGGCTTTGAATCCACGTTCGCCCCCGCGTCCAACATGAGCGTGGGGCGCTCGGCGGTCGGTAGGATCGTTCCGACCGCCGGGCGGGCGACACCGGGGAGGGGACGGAGAAGGATGAGCGACGCCGCCATGACGGCGCCGGTGGAGCCGGCACTCACAAATGCGTCCGCGCCCCCCTCCTTCTGGAGACGGACCCCCTGGACGATCGAGGAACGCGGCTTCTTGCGCACGGCCTGCGCCGGTGCCTCCCCGGACCCGATGCGATCGGGCGAGTCCAGGATTTCGATCCGGTCCGTCGGGTATGCGCCAAGTTCCGCCTCGATTGCCTCACGGTCACCGACCAGGACGATCGAGACGTCCGGGTCGTCTTCCAGGGCTCCTACGGCTCCGGCGATCTCCGTTCCGGGAGCGCCGTCTGACCCCATGGCGTCGAGGGCGATGCGCACGGCGATGGCCCGGTCAGTCGATCTCTACTTCGACGACCGCTTCGTTCCGGTAATAGCCACAACTCGAGCATACCCGATGGGGGAGCTTCGGGTCGCCGCATTGCTCACACGTCCGCAGCGCACGCGTTTCCGCCTTGTAGTGGGTCCGGCGCTTCCGCTTTCGCTGCTTGGAGATCCGCTTCTTGGGTACAGCCATCGGCCCGTATCACTCCTCGTTCAACGCCCGGAGGGCATCCCAGCGGGGATCCGGCTCCTCGAGCGCACAGTCGCAGTCGTTTTCGTTCCAGTTCTGACCGCAGCGAGGGCAGAGCCCGCGGCAGCCTTCCCGACAGACCCCATACACGGGGGTCGTAAGCACCACTTCCTCCCGAACGGCCGAGGTGAGATCCAACTCTCGAGCGCGCGTCGGCAACTCGTAGACCTCATCCCCCGGCTCGACCTCGAGTTCATTCGACGGCGCGAACACGAAGTACACCTCTCGGTCCAGCTCGAGCGTGATACCCTCCAAACACCGACGACACTGTTGGAGGACGCGCCCCGCGAGGCGGCCCTGCACGAGGACCTGTCCGCTCGCCGTAGACCGTACCTGGAGCTCCACGATCAACGGACCTTCGAACTTCGGCCCTGTCTCCCTCCAGAGTTCGGCTTCCGCCGGCACCCGCTCGTCCAGGGCGAGCGAGTCCTCCCGCCCCAGCTTCGCCAAATCGACCTTCAACATAGACCTCTAAAGTATTCAGGCATCCCGGACTATGTCAACGACTGCCCCCTTCCTGGAGCGCCCGCACCGCCCGCGATTCCTCATCCGGCGTAGCGTCCGCGTTACGAGCGAACCGGGCGGACTCAACCCGCGGTCGTAAGGAGGTCGGAACGGGAGAAGAAAAAACCGATCTCCTCCCGCGCGTTGTCCTGAGAATCGGATGCGTGGATGGCGTTCCTCTCCTTCGATTCTGCGTAGAGCTTTCGCACGGTCCCATCCGCGGCTTCTGCCGGGTCGGTCGCTCCAATCGTCTCACGCAGTGATCGCACGGCATCCTCCCTTTCCAGCACCACCGGAATACACGGTCCCGAGGTCATGAACCGCACGAGAGATGAGAAGAAGGGTCTCTCTCGGTGAACTGCGTAGAAGGCTTCAGCCTGCTGCTGCGAGAGTCGCGTCATGCGAAGCGCTCGAGTCGTGAAGCCTGCCCCCTCCAAATGCCCGAGCACCGCCCCGGCGCGGCCCGCTTGAACTGCATCCGGCTTGATGATCGCCAAAGTACGTTCCATCGTCTGCCAACCTCCTCGACTGGATCGTTCAAACTGAAATCGCCTGACCCCGGTCCACCACTATCTTCCTGCAGGGAAGCCTCGGCCACTCGTCGAAGGGACTCCTTGCGGACCGCTCACCGGAAGAGCGTCCTCAGGACCTTGTCCCGGGTCAGCAGACCGATGATCTCGCCCTCTCGGACCACCGGAAGCTCGGCGACGTCACGGTTCACCATCAGGTTCGCTGCGGCCAGCAACGTTTCGTCCTCGGATACGCACATCACCGAGCGACTCATCACATCGCGAGCGACGACGTCCCCCTCATCCTTTGCTCCCTTCTCCCCCTTCTCTTCCTTTACGATCCGGTCGGGGAGCGAATGCCGGAGGGCCTCTGCGGCAGTAATGATGCCGAGAACCTCGTACTCCTCACCGACCACCGGCACAGCCTGAAGGTTTTTTCGGACCATCAGATCCACGACCTCGGTGAGGGGGGTGTCGGGGTAGATTCGGTAGGTCAGCGGCGTCAGGGCGTCCTCCACCCGGAGCCGCTCGAAGAGCTCCAAATCCATGAACTCCCTGAACGACCGCACCTCCGCCGTGGTCCGGCAAGCGAGAAGTCTCGCCGTTCGCTCCGGGTCCGCGAAGAATCGTTCAAGGACCGGGATGGCCTGAGCCCTCAGGGTGGACACATCACGAGGGGTGAGGAGGACCAGGAGCCCCTGCAGCGACTCGGACCCGGGCGCCCCGTCCGGGAACGGGGCGCCCGCGATGCCCAGGGCGACGCTCACGTCGGCCACGCCCCCGGAACGCGCACCCACGAGGAGCAAGCCCCCCGGGAGGATACGACGGTCGAGTCCCTCCCCCTCGCCGTTTTCGATGGCGATCCGCAGGTGATCCGCTTCCGCCATCCCTTCGAGAACCGCCGTGGCGGACAGGCGCTCGAGGACGGCGGCGGCAGCCTCACCCAAGGACCCGACGCGCAGAGACACGGCGATCCGGTCCGGCGTGAGCAGGTCGACGACTCTCATGGTCCACCTCCCAGATGAGGGAAGCCAATGTAGGAGGCCTCCCGGCAGGGCGGAGGATCAGGTTCGCAGTCCGTTCTGAACGAGAGAGACGATGTCCACCGGCCGTTTCGCCACCGCAATCCCGTTTTCTTCGAACGTACGCATCTTCTCCTCGGCGGTCCCGGCGGAACCGCTGATGATCGCCCCAGCGTGACCCATCGTACGGCCCGGTGGCGCGGTCTGCCCTGCAATGAAGCCTACGACGGGAAGATCCAGGTTCTCACGGATCCACCGAGCGGCATCCTGCTCGTCCGTCCCTCCGATCTCACCGATCACGACGATGGCCTCGGTGTCGGGGTCTTCCTTGAAGGCGGCCAGACAGTCGATGAAGTTCGTGCCGATGATCGGGTCCCCACCGATTCCAACACAGGTCGTCTGCCCGATCCCGGCGGCCGTGAGCTGGGCTACGGCCTCATAGGTCAGCGTGCCCGAGCGGGAGATCACCCCCACAGGCCCGGGGGTCGTGATCTCGCCGGGGATGATCCCGATCTTTGCCTTCCCGGGGCTGATCGCGCCCGGGCAGTTCGGTCCGAGCAGCCGCGTGCCCCGATCCTGCACGAAGGCGTAGGCACGCGTCATGTCCTGCACTGCGATGCCTTCGGTGATCGCGACCACCAGGTCGACGCCGGCATCAGCAGCCTCCATGATCGCACCCGAGGCGAAAGCGGGCGGCACGTAGATGACCGAGGCGTTCGCCCCCGTCTCCCGCACCGCCCGGTCGACGGTATTGAAAATCGGGACGAGGGTTCCGTCCTCCGCTTCGAAGGTCTGCCCTCCTTTCCCGGGGGTCACGCCGGCCACGACCTGCGTGCCGTATTCGATCATCTGGCTTGTATGGAAGGAACCGTCTCTCCCGGTGATCCCCTGCACCACCAGGCGCGTCGATGCATCAATGAAGATGGACATTCAGTGTCGTCCTTTGCGTCTTCGGTTTCAGTTCGTTCGCGTCAGGCGGAAGCTGCCAACTCCACCGCTCTCTCCACGACCCGGTCCATGGAGGTATCCGCGGAGAACCCCGCAGCCTCCAGAATCTCCAGGGCCTCCTTGTCGTTCGTCCCCGTGAGGCGGATGACGATCGGCGGCTTGATGTCGATGCGCTTCGTCGCCTCTACGATGCCGTTCGCCACGTCGTCGCACCGGGTGATCCCACCGAAGATATTGAACAGGATCGCCTTCACATTCGGGTCGCCGGTGATGATCTCGAGCGCCGCCACCACTTTGTCCGGATTCGAAGATCCTCCGATGTCGAGGAAGTTCGCGGGCTCGCCCCCGTAGTACTTCACGAGGTCCATCGTCGCCATCGCAAGCCCGGCGCCATTTACACAGCACCCGACGTCTCCCTCCAGCTTTACGAAGGAGAGGGACGCCTCTCGTGCGCGGGTTTCGGCCCACGGCTCCGCGTCGGTGTCGCGGTACGCCTCGACAGCTGGAAGTCGATGGAGTTCGTTCTCGTCGATGCTGACCTTCGCGTCGATCGCCTTCACTTCCCCGCCCGGTGTCACGATGAGCGGATTGATCTCCGCAAGCGAGCACCCGTTCGAGCGGAAGGCCTGGTAGAGCTGCGTCATCATCTTCGACGCCTGTTTCACCAGGGAAGGATCTTCATAGAGGAAGTCCGCCAGCCAGAGCGCCTGATGCGGCAGCAGCCCGTACCGGGGATCGACCCGTAGCTTCCGAATCGCCTCGGGGTTGGTTTCCGCGACCTCCTCGATGTCCACTCCTCCTTCGGGAGAGACCATGAACATCGGAGCCTGACTGGACCGATCGATCAGGACGCCCACGTAGGCCTCGTTCGCGATGTCCTCGGCGGGTGTGACGAGGACCTTCTGAACGGTCAGATCCTTGATCGTCATCCCGAGAATCCGGCTCGCGTGCTCCTTCGCCTCCGCCGGCGTGGAGGCAAGCTTCACACCACCGGCCTTCCCGCGGCCTCCCGTGTGGACCTGGGCCTTCACCACCACGGTGCCACCGAGCCTCCGGGCGATCGCCTCAGCCTCTTCGGCCGTGGTAGCCACTTCGTCCGGAGGAACGGGGAGCCCCGCCGCTCGAAAGAGTTCCTTCGCCTGATATTCGTGGATGTCCATAAGCCGTCCGTTCCGTTCGTCAGCCGTCGGTTTCCGCCGCATTCGAGCGGCGTTCAGGAGGGTCCGGAACCGTACCGGACCCGAAAAAAGCCTGTGGAAGGTACCGAGGTGGTCGGCAGCGATCAAGGAAGCGCGTGAGAGCGAGCCGGCGGAGGCACGCCGCCGGTCGGCGTGTGGGTTACCCGCCCTCGGTCTCGGCGAGGCGGGAAAGGGCGGTGCGCAACTCGGCGAGCGCCCGGCCGAATCCTTCCCAGTCGCCGGCCCGCAGGCGCTGCTCGGCCTCCTCCAGCAACTCCAGAGCTTCCCTCGATTGAGGTGAGGGATCGAGCGCCGACGCCGGTGCCGCGGGGGCTTCATCGTCCAGAACGGGCAGAGTTGCCAGGATGCCCGTGCTCGTCAACGCGTTCACCGCGCCTTCGAGTGTCGTCGCCATCTCGACCCGGCGGCCGTCGCTCACGATGTAACGACGCACCTCGGGAATTGCGTCCTCGTCCGCCGCCAGGAAGACCGATTCCATGTACAGGAGAGTGGTCCCCACCGGGACGAGGTGGAGATGGCCGGTCCAGACCTGGCTACCTGCCTGCCGCCAGAGAGCGAACTGCTGTGAGATTTCGGGGTCCTGCTCCGCGAGCGCCTCGACTTGCCGAGGGCCTGCGACCTGATCCGCGACCGGAACGTCGTACAGATAGGCTTCAGAGCCGGCTTCGGGCGACCACCGCGCGGCGAGAAACGCCGCCAGGTTGCGGCGGCCGGCTGGCACCAGGATCGTGGAGAGCAGGAAGCTTTCCTCCTCATCCCCGGGAAGCCGGAAGACCGCGTACTCGGGGCGGTAGGTGACCGTCTGCCCGCCCGCCCCCAGCTTGGTCGCCAGCTCCCAACGATCCTGCTGGCCGTGGAACACCGGTGGAACGTCTTGATGATACCTCGTAAGCACCACACTCTGCAGAGTGAGCAGTTCCCGCGAATAGCGGAAGTGGTCGAGCACGGCGGCAGGCGCCTCGTCGAGCGCTCGGAAGAGGCCCGGGAAGGCACGATCGTAACCCCGCACGATCGGGTCTTCGGCGTCCGTGATGTAGAGGTTCGCCTCCCCCGTCACCGCATCCACGGTCGCCTTGACCGAGTTCCGGATGTAGTTGACCGGCCTCCCCGTGCCCGGGTCATGCGCTGCGGACAGGGGAAAGTGCCGGGAATGGGTGAAGCCCTCCACCACCCAGACGATTCGTCCATCCATCACGACCGGGTAGGGCGCCTCGAGGTAGAGCAGAAATGGAGCGAGGGCCTGAAGGCGCTCGAGCACGTGCCTTCGGAATACGAACCGGCTCGTCGACTGCACCTCTGAAGCGAACAGGATGTTCGCATCCTGGAACCGCCATGCGAGTGCCAGCGTCCGAGGGAGGGTGCGCAGCTCGATTCCGGCCGGAAAATCCACGCCGGGCTCCCCGCGCGTCCCGTCCGGGGCCAGGAAATCCTCGTCCGTAGGGTTGAGGATCGCATGAAGCTGCGGCCGCGCTCCGACGAAGACCGAGTTGTGGTCCAGCCGGAGTGCGTCCGTGACCCCGTTGTTTCCGGAGGTGGTGGGTGGGATTCCGAACAGGAGCATGTCCAGGCGCCCGTCGGGCGTATGGCTTGTGGCATCCGCGGCGACCGCTCCCATCCCAGCCACGTATCGTTCCCTGAGATGGAGGTTCTGCCAGTTCGGATCAGGAATGCCGTTCGGATCGATCTCGCGCACGGAAATCGCCACCGGGAGCTCCCGGCCCCCGTCCGCGACATACCGGTCCACCGTGACCTCGGGGAAGTCGTAGTACCGGAACCGGGCTTCGACCTGCCGGAAGCTCGTGAGAAGGGTCTCCTGGGTCCAGATCGGGAACCCCGCCATCCGTTCGACGGCGACCTCCCAGTCCTCAGGCCCCGGAGGAGTGTAGGGGTACCGCTGTCGATCCAGTCCCTCGAGGCCGAATCCGTCCCTCGTATGCGCGATGTTCGCGTCGATGTAGGCCGTCTCGCGCGCGAGCTCGTTCGGCTGCACCCGGAAGCGCTGGACCACCTGTGGGTAGATCTCGCCCATCACGATGGCTCCGAGGGCAAACACCGCGATCCCCGCCACCGGAGGAAGCAGGTTCCGTCGCAGCCCTCCCCAGAAGATTCCGACGGCTCCCGCTACTCCAAGGACCGCGACGACGGAGTACCCGGGCATCCGGGCCATCGCATCCGCATACCCGAAGATTCCCTGCACCCCGGAGTTCCCGTCGAGGAGAAGGAAGTGCCGTGCGAGGGCGTAGCGCACCGCGAGCAGAAGGAGGAAGAGGGAGGCGAGGGAGGCCAGGTGCGGCATCGAGAGACCGTCCATCTCGAGCCGGTTTCGACGCCACCGCACGGCCCCCGTCGCCAGATAGCCCCCTGCGGAGACGACGAAGAGGAAGAACGCGAGGACGAGCCCAAACGTCACGAGCCCCGAAAGAACCGGAAGCTGGAAGACGTAGTGGGAGAAGTCCTGACCCATAAAGGGGTCCGCGCTCCCCCAGGAGGGTCCATGGAAGAGCAGAAGGGCACGATAGCCCGCTTCGCCGGGCACGGATGCCCCGAACCAGAAGCCGACGAAGACGGCGGCGGCGAGGACGGCGAGCCGGACGTAGTGGTCCGGAAGCTGCTCCTGGATCTCCAGATCGCCGAACTTGCGACGGATCTGGATTCCACCGAGCGTGTCCGCGACGATTCGGAGGTTCAGGTAGATCAGGGAACCGGCGATCAGCCCTGCGGCCACCCGGACCCCCCAGGTCCAGAAGGTCTGTCGCCAGAAAACGCCGCTGAAGCCCTCGGTGGAGAACCAGAGCAGTTCGACATACAGACCTGCGGCCCACCGGGTCAGGAGAAGGGTGAACCCGAGCCCGAGGACGAGGGCGACCAGGATGCGCCCGCCCCGGAAGCCGCGAAGGGGGACCTCAGACATCGACCCCCTGTTCCCGGAGCCACCCTTCGATCTCGTTCCGGATCTCGCTGAGCCGCTCCTCGCTTCGCGCCTCGTATCGAGCCACGAGGACCGGCTGCGTGTTGGAGGAACGCAGGAGGCCCCAACCGTCGCCGAAGAGAATCCGCACTCCGTCTACGTCGATGACGTCGTAGCGGTCACTGAAAAACTCGAGCGCCGCCTCTACGATCCCCACCTTCGCTTCCTCGGGGACTTCGATCCGGATCTCCGGAGTGGAAACGTACCGAGGCAGTGCATCCACCATCCGACCCAGCGATCGATCGTTCCGGCCCAGCATTTCGGCGAGGCGGCAGGCCGCGTACAGTGCGTCATCGATCCCGATGTACTGGTCCGAAAAACAGATGTGGCCGGAAAGCTCGCCCGCGAGGGGAGCTCCCACCTCATGCATCTTCTCCTTGATCAGTGAATGGCCCGTCTTCCACATGAGCGCTTCGCCGCCGTGATCCTCGTAGACCTCCGGAAGGACCTGAGAGCATTTCACGTCGAAGACGAGCTTCTGGCCCGGCCCCTTCTGCTCGAGGATGTCGAGGCCGAAGAGCAGCAGCAGCGTGTCGCCCCGGATCACTCGCCCCTGCTCGTCCACCACCCCGATTCGGTCCCCGTCACCATCGAATGCCACTCCGGCTTCGGCGCCCTCTTCCCGCACCCGGTCGATCAGGTCCGCCAGATTCGCGTCGACCGTCGGGTCGGGGTGGTGATTGGGGAAGGTGCCGTCCGATTCACAGTAGAGCGGGAGGACCTCCACACCCACCGCCTCGAGCAGACGCACGGCAACCACCGCGCTCACACCATTCCCGCAGTCGACGGCGAGACGGATCGGACGCGCGAGCGATACCCTCCCTACGACATCCTCGACGAAGGCGTCGAGCACGTCCTGGACGGACCCCGAACCCTCACCCGAGAGAAGCTTTCCGTCGATGGCCCGTCGTCGGAGTTCCTGGACCGCGTCGCCGTAGAGGGCACGCCCCTCCATCGTCATCTTGATCCCGTTCCATTCGGAGGGGTTGTGGGAACCGGTGACCATGATGCCACCCAGAGCCTCCAGGTGGTGCTCCGACCAATAGACGACGGGAGTCGGAACCGTGCCGATGTCGATCGTGCGAGCTCCCGCCGCCTCCAGTCCCTCGCGGAGACCGGCAGCGAGGTCGGGTGAGCTCGGGCGATTGTCCCTGCCCGTGACGACGAGAGGAGAGCGCTCACCCGTCCGCTCCCTGAGAACGGAGCCGTACGCGCGGCCGACCTGGCGCGCCACACCAGCGTCCAGGTCTTCTCCGACGATGCCCCGGATGTCGTATTCACGGAAGATGTGTGGCTGAAGCTCCATGACCTAACCAACTCCCCTCGGTCCCGAAGAACCGTTTCGCAGGGTCAGGGCCCTCCCCCGATGAGGCCCGATGCGGGTGGGAACAGGTCCTGTGCACTCACGAATGCGAAGTCCAGGATGTTCCCGGGGAAGATCCCGAGAAAGAGAATGATCCCCGCGGTGGCCACGAGAGCGACCCTCATCGGAAGTGGAGCGAAGATCGCTGAATCTTCACCCGGCTCCCCCGCCCCGCCCTCCGCGGGCCGCATCCACATGTACCAGCTCACGCGAAGATAATAGAAATACGACACCACCGTGGTGAGAACCAGGATGACCGCGAGCGTCCAGAGGTGGGCCTCCGCCGCCCCCTGGAGCAGGTAGATCTTGCCCATGAAGCCGCCGGTCCCCGGAAATCCGGCCAGGGAGAGGAGGAAGATGGTAAAGAGGATCCCCAGATAGGGCTGTCGCCACCCCAGCCCCGAGTAGTCCTCGAGCTGAAGCCTCTCCTCCGACTGCGCCGATACGACCATCAGGATGCCAAAGGCTCCCACCGTCATGAAGGTGTACACCAGGAGGTAGAAGAGGAGCCCGGCCGTGGCCATTTGGTTCGCCGCGGCGATGGCCACGAGAAGGTACCCCCCGTGCGCCACGCTGGAGTACGCCAGCATCCTCTTCACATTCGCCTGGGTGAGCGCAACGAGGTTCGCGACGACCATCGTGAGCGCCGCAAGCCACCAGAGGATCGGAAACCAGCTCGTGTACACGCCCTCGAACGCCACCAGGAAGACGCGGACGAAGGCGATGAAGGAAGCCGCCTTCACAGCCGCCGCCATATAGGCAGTCGAGGGAGAGGGAGCTCCCTCGTAGACATCCGGCGTCCACATGTGAAACGGAACGGCGGCGACCTTGAAGCCGAACCCGATCGCGAGCAGTCCCATGGCCGCCACGAGGAGCCCGCTCAGCCCCGCCCCGCCTTCGATGCTGACCGCCATCTCCGCGACGTTCGTGGTCCCTGTGGCACCGTAGGCGAGCGCAATGCCGTACAAGAGAAACCCAGTGGAGAAGGCACCGAGCAGGAAGTACTTCAGCCCGGCCTCTGCCGACCTCCGGTCACGACGGTTGTATGCCGTGAGGACGTAGGCCGCGATGGACATCGTCTCCAGCCCCAGGAAGATCAGGATGAGATCACGGGTTCCACCCATGAACATCATTCCGACGGTGGCCAGGAGGATCAGGGCATAGAACTCGCCCACCTGAAGGCGCTGACGTTCCACGTAGGTGAACGATACGACGATAGTCAGCGCCGCGCCGAGGAGGAAGAGCCAGTTGGCGAAGAGCCGGAACCCATCGAGTGCGATGATCCCGTCCCGGCCGACCTCCGAGAGTCCGTAGAGCCACCCATTCGCGACGGCCGCGAGAAGGAGCCCGGCAAGCGCGAGCCCACCGAGCCAATGGGCATCCTGAGGGCGCCCTTCCTCGTGCTTCCAGACCCCGGCCAGAAGGACCGCCATGGCTGAGATGGAAAGGACGATCTCCGGGAGGAGCGCCCAGATCAGATGCGACTGCCTAGCGAAGTCGAGTTCCATTACCGTCGAATCCCAGTGCCCGAGTGCGGCCGTCTATCGATCGGATCCGGCCGGCTCCGCGCCGACTGACCGGATCGGGTCGTATGCGATCTCCTCCTGGTCGGAGCCCAACACGCCCTGCCCCGCCCAGTCCACCGTACCGCCCTCCACGTGCTGCACCACGGCCTGCACTGCGGGCTCCATCCGCTCCAGGACCGGCTGGGGATACACGCCGAGCCCGATCATCAGAGCGACCAGCGGTGCAATCACGGCTACTTCACGCCTGTCCAGGTCCGGAAGCGTGCGGTTCTCCTCCCGCTCCAGCGAATTGAACAGGATCTTCTGGACCATCGGAAGCATGTAGTAGGCGGCGAAGATGACGCCGGTTGCCGCCAGCGCGGCCATCACCGGATGCCGCTCGAACGCCCCCAACAATGCGAGGAACTCGCCGACGAACCCACTCGTCCCCGGCACGCCGATCGTCGCGAGGGCGGTGATCACGAAGGCGGTCGCGAGAAGCGGCGTCACCTGCGCCAACCCTCCGAAGTCCTCGATGAGGCGGGTGTGTCTCCGCTCGTACAGCATGCCGACGAGGAGGAAGAGGGCTCCCGTGGAGATCCCATGGGAGATCATGACGATCAGCGCCCCCTGAATTCCGGTGGCGGTGAGGGCGAACACTCCAAGGACCACAAATCCCATGTGGGCCACGGACGTGTAGGCCACGAGCTTCTTCGCATCCGGCTGCACTGCGGCCACCCACGCGGCGTAGATGATTCCGACGACAGCCAACCCGAGCATGACGGCGATCACCGTCGCATGACCTGCAGCGAGTGGGAAGAACGGGAGGAGGAACCGGATGAACCCGTACGTCCCGAGCTTGAGGAGGATCGCCGCGAGGACGACGGACCCGGGGGTCGGCGCTTCCACGTGCGCGTCCGGAAGCCACGTATGGAATGGGAATACGGGCACCTTGATCGAGAAGGCTACTCCGAAAGCCGCAAAGAGCCAGAGCTGTTCGACAAACGACAGCGGTGTCCCCACGAGGTCCAGGTAGTGGAACGATGGGGCCCCGGTCACGGACCAGGCCTGGAAGTAGAGGTAGAAGATGCCGACCAGCATCAGGAGAGAACCGGCGGCGGTATAGAGGAAGAACTTGACTGCAGCGTAGATCCTCCGCTCACCGCCCCAGATCCCCACGATGAAGTACATCGGCACGAGAGTCAGTTCGAAGAAGACGTAGAACAGGAACAGGTCCATGGAGGCGAACACCCCCACGATTCCGGTCTGGAGCAGAAGGAGAAGCGCGTAGAACCCCTGCTCACGTTCCTTGATGTAGTTGTACGAGCCCAGCACCGCGATCGGCATGATGAGCGTCGAAAGGAGGATCATGAAGAGGGAGATCCCGTCGATGCCCAGGGAGTACGACACACCCCACATCTCGATCCAGGTCGCCGTGCTCGTGAACTGGAAGAGCGCCCCTCCCGGGTCGAACTGTACCAAAAGACCGAGGCTGAGGAGGAAGATGCCCCCGGTCCACCCGAAGGCGAACTCCTTCGCCCGACTCTCGGGGAGGAGGAACAATCCGAGCGCCCCGACCAGCGGAAGCCAGATGAGGGCGTGCAGGATCCAGGCGTCGTAGGCGACGGCGTTCAGCACGGTGCTCATACCTCGATCACAGGATCAGGACGCCCAGAACCGCCAGGACGCCCAGGGTGAGGATGAAGGCGTAGGTATTGACCTGCCCCGTCTGGAAGAGGCTCCCGAACCAGCCCACTCCGCGAGTGACGTTCCCCACCGCGTTCACGGTGCCGTCGATCAAGAGCTGGTCCACGACCCGCCACGCCCAGCGGGAGACGCCGAGGGTGGGCCGGACGACGATTCGGTCGTACAGCTCGTCGACATACCATTTGTTGTAGAGGAGCTTCCGTATCCCCCCCTCGGGCAATCCCTCCTCGATGGCGGGGCGGGTACCTGCGCGCGCGATCGACCTCGCAGTCAGGATCACCACCGCCGTCGCGACCACGGTCGCGACGGCGCCCCAGAAGACGTGGCCTCCCCCCACCGGAGCCTGATCCGCCACCGGCCCCAGCTCCGCGAGGAGGACCGCCTGAGCGTCCGCGGTGATCGGAGCCAACCACCGGTCGAGCCAATCCGACATCGGGAGGAGTCCGAATCCTCCGAAGAAAGATTCGCGAATGGACCCGGGGACGTTCACCCACCCCCCGAAGACGGAGAGAACGGCCAGGGCGATCAGCGGCACTGTCATCGTCAGAGGCGCCCCGTGGAGATGCTTCTCCTCCTCCTCTCCTGCCCGCGATGGCCCGTGGAACGTCATGACCATCAGCCGCGTCATGTAGATCGCGGTCAGGACGGCGGCGGCGAGCGCCACCACCCAGAGTCCGGTGTAGATGAACTCGAATCCGCCCCGCGCAGCGGCTCCGGAAGCCCAGATGATCTCGTCCTTCGAGAAGAACCCTGCGAAGGGCCAGATCCCCGCGATCGCCAGGGTCGCCACCCACATCGTGATCCAGGTGACGGGCATGAAGCGGCGGAGGCCGCCCATGTTCCTCATGTCCTGCGCATCCCAGTCCTTGTGGGTTGCGTGAAATGCATGATGCATGGAGTGGATCACCGCCCCCGCGCCCAGGAAGAGCAGGGCCTTGAAAAAGGCATGCGTCATGAGGTGGAAGACGCCGGCGGCATACGCGCCGACACCGACGCCGAGGAACATGAACCCGAGCTGCGACACCGTGGAATAGGCGAGCACCCGCTTGATGTCGACCTGCTGCAGTGCGATCGTCGCCGCGAAGAGCGCGGTCAGCGCCCCGATCGTCGCCACGGCCACGGATCCGGCGGGAGCGAGGGCGAAGAGCACCGAGGAGCGAGCGACGAGGTACACGCCCGCTGTGACCATCGTCGCCGCATGGATCAGGGCCGAAACCGGCGTGGGCCCGGCCATCGCATCGGGAAGCCAGACGAAGAGCGGAATCTGCGCGCTCTTTCCGGTCGCCCCGAGGAGCAGGAAGAGCGTGATCGCGGTGACGATGCCCCCGCCGTAGACGAAGGCCTCCGGTGCGGCTTCGAAGACGCCGACGTAATCGAGGGTCCCGAGCGTGGCGAAGAGGATGAACATCGCGACCAGGAACCCGAAGTCCCCGATCCGGTTCACGATGAACGCCTTCTTCCCGGCGTCCGCCTTCGGACGATCGTGAAACCAGAATCCGATGAGGAGATAGGAGCAGAGCCCGACCCCTTCCCACCCGACGAACATCATCGGGAAGTTGGCGCCCATCACGAGCGTGAGCATGAAGAAGACGAAGAGGTTCAGGTACGCGAAGTAGCGCGCGTATCCCGGGTCCTCCTTCATGTAGCCGACGCTGAACACGTGGATCAGGAAGCCGACCCCCGTGATCACCATCATCATCACCATGGAGAGCGGGTCGAGCTGGATTGCCGCTTCCACGTTCAGGTTGCCCGTGCCCATCCAGGTCCAGTAGCTCCGGATCACGGGCTCGTTGAGCTCGACCCCGAGCATTCTCCCGAAGTTGATCAGCGTGAGCAGGAAGGCGACCCCCACCACGCCCGGCCCGATCCAGGTCGGAAGCATCCGGCCAGCCGGCTCGACGGATCCCTCGGCCGCGGCTCCGCCCGAGCGAATGCGGTCGGCGCTCCGGCGTCCCGCGGCCAGTGCGAGCGCCCCATTCAACAGAAAGCCGAGGAGCGGCAAAAGAAGGATGAGTCCCGGGAGGAAGGGCTCGTAGGCCGCTCCCTGCGCAGCTGGAGCCCAGCCGGCGCCGAGGAGGCTCACGGCGGGAGGCAGCACGAGGTGCTCGGTGAAGC
This sequence comes from Gemmatimonadota bacterium, assembly GCA_007121455.1. Lineage (GTDB taxonomy): Bacteria > Gemmatimonadota > Gemmatimonadetes > Longimicrobiales > Gaopeijiaceae > SKKN01. The sequence continues at coordinate 22,589 of SKKN01000027.1, forward strand.
CCATCGTCATCCCCCTACCACTTCAACAGGTTGAAGTTGTCCACGTTCACGGTCTGATAGTGCCGGAAGATGGATATGATGATGGCGAGCCCGACGGCGGCCTCGGCAGCCGCCACGGTCATCACGAAGAAGACGAACACCTGCCCGTCGATTCCCAGATGCCGCGAGAGGGCCACGAAAGAGAGGTTGGCAGCGTTCAGCTGAAGCTCGATGCAGAGGAACATGATGATCGCGTTCCTCCGAACGAGGACCCCGAACGTCCCGATCAGGAAGAGGAGCGCGCTTACGACGAGCGCTTCGGTCAGCATCTGCTATACCCTCCTCTTCGCCAGCACGATCGCGCCCACGAGCGCGACGAGAAGGAGAATCCCCGTCAACTCGAACGCGACGACATAGTCCGTGAAAAGAGGCCGAGCGATCACACCCACGACCCCCTGCTCGACGATGAGCGAGTCCAGCGCCGCGGGGCCCGGAAAGTGCTGATAGATGGGACTCTCTTCCGCGCCGCGGAACTGGCGGGCCAACAGGCCGGCGAGTCCCCCTACGGTCGCGAATGCGAGCACGGACCAGAAGCCCAGCCGGAGGTCCGCCCTGTAATCATGCCCCAGATTGAGGAGCATGATCACGAAGAGGAAGAGGACCATGATCGCTCCCGCGTAGACGATCACCTGGATCGCCGCGAGAAAGTGCGCCTCGAACAGCACGAACAGCCCGGCGACGCTCCCCAGACTCACGACCATGAAGAGAAGGCTTCCGACCGGATTCTTCTGCAGCACGACGCCGAGCGCTCCGCCCACGGCGATCGCGGCGAAGACGTAGAAGAGGATTTCAGCCATGGGTGAGGGTGCTCACTCGGAACGGGGGTCGGAGGGGTCCCACAGATGGGTCACGGCGTGGTCCTGTTCCATGAGGCGATCAAGGTCGTATACGAACCGGTCCCGGGTGTACTCCCCGTTTTCGAAATGGACGCCCACGTGGATCGCCTCCACCGGGCATACCTCCTGGCACATCCCGCAGAAGATGCACCGGAACTCGTCGATCTCGTAGACGATCGGGTATCGATTCCCGTTGTCGTCCTCGCCCCCCACGAGTCGGATGCAGTTCGCGGGGCAGACCGTGGGGCAGAGTCCGCACGCGACGCACTTCGGACGCCCGTCGGCATGAACCTCCATTCGGTGCGTTCCCCGCCACCTCGAGGAGAGGTCCGGCTGCTCCTCGGGGTACTGCAGTGTGACCTTTTCCGTGTTCACCATGTGTTTGAAGGTGAGCCCCATTCCCTTCAGGGCGGCACGAAGATAGGACGTTTTGCCCGGCTCCGGGCGTCGCATAACCTTCACTGTAGCTGCCATATCAGCACTCCTCTCCTCGGTCGGCCGAGGAACGCGCGTGTCTCCAGAATCTCATCTCACTGCTCTCCCAGTGCGCGAGCAGCCATCTCGGGGGAAAGCGTCTCGCTCTCGGCTCTCGTCACTGGAGAAGGGGTGAGGCGATGAGGCGGAACGGAGGCACCGGAGATGATCCGGTCCCGATCCAGGAAGAAGACGAAGCCGAGGGTGCACAGGAGACTCACGACCGTCAGAACGAACCCGAAGAGGAACCCTTCCACCGCGAGCTGATCGAGCACGAGGATCGTGGCAGCGATCAGCATCAGATAGCCAAGCGCCGTCGGGAGCATCACCTTCCAACCCAGGTGCATCACCTGATCGTAGCGAAAACGCGGGAGTGTCCACCGCACCCAGACGAAGACGAGCACGAAGAAGCCGGTCTTCACCGCGAATGCAAGGAGCGTGAGGAGCGTCTTCCACCATGCGAGCTGGGCCGGAATCGGCTCCCCCGCCGCGGTGAAGCCCTGAATCCACGCCCCGTCGTGATAGTAGGCGTTCGCCCCGTTCCAGAACGGAATGCTCCAGCCACCGAGGAAGAGGGTGGCCATCAGGGCCGACGCCATCAGGATGTGCGAGTACTCGGCGATGAAGAACATGGAGAACTTCATCGACGAGTACTCGGTGTGGTATCCCGTCACGAGCTCCGATTCGGCCTCGGGAAGATCGAATGGAAGCCGGTTCGTCTCCGCGAACGCGGAGATGACGAAGAGGATGAACGCGAGCGAGAGGGGGAAAACGAACCAGAACCCCATCAACTGCTGCTGCCAGACGATGTCCGTCAGGGTGACGTTTCCGGCCAGCATGAGCACCGGTATGAGGGAGAGCCCGAGTGCAACCTCGTAGCTCACCATCTGCGACGATGAGCGAACGGCCCCCAGGAACGCGTACTTGTTGTTCGAGGCCCACCCGCCGAGAAAGATGCCATAGACCCCGAGCGACGCGAACGCGAGCACGTAGAGGATCCCGATCGGGATGTCCGCGACGATCATGTCCACGACGCCCCAAGGGGTGGGGAGCGGCGCTGCGAACGGGATCACGGCGAAAGTGACCAGGGCCGGGATGAGCGAGAGCATCGGCCCCAGAATGAAGAACGTCCGATTCGCCGTGGCGGGAAGGGTCTCCTCCTTGAGGATGTTCTTGAGACCGTCCGCGATCGGCTGCAGCAAACCGAACGGACCCACCCGATTGGGTCCGAGGCGGTCCTGGATGAACGCCGAGACTCTCCGTTCCAGCAAGGTCATGTACGCCACGATGAGCATGGCGGCGGAAAAGACGGCGAAGACCTTGATGGAGGAGGAGATCAAAAATGCCGTGGGAGAGAGCTCCTCCATCACCGATCCCCCGCGATCCGAAGGGGTTCGTTCACGAGAGCCCCGCGCGTACCCAGCGTCTCGTAGGCGAGGCCCTGAAATTCCGCCGCGAGACTTCCGAGCCTCCCGAAGGCCTCCGCCGGGCGGGTTTCCGGGGCACGCCCCTCCAGGCGGGCCAGGAGGGCTCCGAGCACGAGCCACGCCGGACGTGCGGCACCGGGAGCGCGCACACCCGGCCAGAACCGCTGGACTCGTCCCTCGAAGTTCGTGAAGGTTCCTTCCTGCTCGGCAAAGGTCGTGATCGGGAGCACGAAATCCGCGGCCTGGGCGGCTGCGGATGGGTAGGAGCCGAGATGGACGTAGAGCTCTGCGCGTGCTCCGAACTCCCCGTCCTGGTCCGGAAGCTCGTCCCCGAGGACGATGAGAACCCCTTCGTGATCACGCGCTTCGGTGAGGCCTCCCGAGCCGTCGTCCTCGCCGACCCGCTCCATGCCCAGGAGTTCAGCGCCGGTTCGATTCGGCACCAGGTCGCGGCGGCGCTTCAGCTTGGGAAACCCGGGAAGCGCCACCTCATCGGCCGCTCGTGGAGAGCGAAAGACCGCCCCCTCCCCGTTCAGGGCGTGCGTCAGAGCAGCGAGCGTACCGAGGTCCTCGTTGGAGGCGGAAGCGGAGGCGACGACCCGGACCGGGCCGGCCGCACCCTCGAGTCCGGCGAGGAGGACCTCGAGCGCGTCCTGCCATCCGGTGGCCCGGCGCCCTCCACCCCTCCCTACGAGGGGCGCTTCGATCCGGTCTCCGCGGTTCATCCACTCGTACCGATGGCGCCCGTAGTCACAGATCCAGTGCGCGTTCACATCCTGGTTTTCGCGCGGCTTCAGCCGTTGCACGAGATCATCCCGTGTGTGGAGCTCGATGTTGCAGCCTTGTGAGCAGTTGGGACAGATCGATGGCGTGTGGTCGAGGTCCCACGCCCGCGCCTTGTGCAGGAAGTCCTTCGAAACGAGGGCTCCGACCGGGCAGATGTCGACGACGTTCCCTGCGAAGGAAGCGTCTGCGAGGCCCCTGTCGAAGAAGGTGTCGATGACCGAGCGCGAACCCCTCTCGACCACGGTGAGGAGGGGCTCCTGCTCCATTTCGTCCATGAAACGGACGCACCGGGTGCACATCACGCACCGATCCCCGTAGAAGAGCACGTCCCCGCCGAAGTCGTCCCGGCCGAAGACCCGCTTCGGCTCCCGACTGCGGCCATGCTTTCGCCCTTCCGCGAAGACGTAGTCCTGGAGCTTGCACTCGCCCGACTGGTCGCAGATGGGGCAGTCCAACGGATGGTTCAGCAGGTAGAACTCGAGCACACCCTGCCGCATCTGCAGGGCCTTTTCGCTCTCCGTGTGCACGACCTGACCGTCCCGGACCGGCGTGACGCATGATGGCTGGAGCTTCGGAGCCCCTTCCACCTCCACGAGGCAGAGTCGGCACTGCGCCGGCGCCGAAAGACCGGGATGATAGCAGTAGTGTGGGACCCGCGTGCCGATCCCCTCGGCGGCTTCCAGGATCGTGGCCCCCTTGGGAACCTCGACCTCTCGGCCGTCGATGGTGACGGTTACGGTCTCCTGGGTCTGTCCGTTTTCAGCCATGAGCGAGAAAATCGTCCTTTGGTTCGGTCATGCCGCCCCGACCCGTTCACCGCGACGGATCAGAGCGAGATACTCATCCCGGAACTTCTGGATCGAGGAGGCGACCGGTGCAGCGGCCGAATCCGAGAGGACGCAGATCGTGGTCCCCGTCATCTGCTCCCCGAGGTCCAGGAGGGTGTCGAGGTCCTGTTCGGTCCCGCGGCCATCCTCGATCCGGCTCAGGATCCGGGTCAGCCACGTCGTTCCTTCTCGGCACGGCGTGCACTGCCCACAGGACTCGTGGGAGAAGAACTGAACGAGTCGGCGCACCTGCTTCACGATGTCCGTCGTTTCGTCCATGACGATCACGGACGCGCACCCCAGCATCGAACCCGCCTTCGCCACGCCTTCGTAGTCGAGACTGCACTCGAGGCAGTCGCTCACATTCATGATCGGGACGGAAGCCCCACCGGGAATCACCGCCTTCAACTCGTTCCCGTCACGGATGCCGCCGCAGACGTCCTCGATGAGCTCCATCATCGGAAAGCCCAGGGGCAGCTCGTAATTTCCCGGCTTCCGGACATGACCGCTCACACAGAAGAGCTTGGTTCCGGGACTCTTCTCGGTTCCCCACTGACGGTACCATTCCCCTCCGTTCGTGAGGAGGTGGGGCACGACGGAGAGAGTCTCCACATTGTTGATCGTGGTGGGACTCTTGAAAAAGCCGGCAGCCGCCGGAAAGGGAGGCTTCACACGCGGGAGGCCACGTCGCCCCTCGAGCGAGTTCATGAGCCCCGTCTCCTCACCGCAGATGTACGCGCCGGCGCCGACGTGCAGCGTAATGTCGATCGTGACACCCGAGCCGAGGATGTTCTCACCCACGTAACCCGCGGCATACGCCTCCTCCAGCGCCCGCGCGAGCACCTGCGTCGTCTCGAAGAACTCGCCGCGCAGGTAGATGTAGCAGTGCTCCGCCCCGATCGCGTAGCTCCCGATCAGGCACCCTTCGATGAGCTGATGGGGAAGCCACCGAATCAGCTCGCGGTCCTTGAAGGTGCCGGGCTCCGATTCATCTGCATTGCAGAGGAGGTAATGGGGCCGCTCGCCCTTCTCCGGCATGAACGACCACTTCACTCCCGCCGGGAACCCCGCACCTCCTCGTCCGCGCAGCCCGGATGCCTTGACCTCGTCGATCACTCCGGATGGGCCGACCTCGAGCGCCTTCTCGAGGCCCTCGTACCCGCCCATCGCCTTCCACCCGTCGAGGGTGCGCGCGGCAGGATCGCCGAAGCCTCGGCTGATGAGGCGAACCTCTTTCTCGTGCGAATAGGGGTATCCCATCTAACTTCCCGAATCGGAGGATGCCGCGACCTCGGCCTTGAGTCGCTCGAGAATAGGCGGAACGTCCTGCGGTGTCACGTTCTCGAAGTACCGTGAGTTGATCTGCACCGCTGTCGGAAACCCACATGCGGCAAGACACTCCACTTCGATGACCGTGAAGTTTCCGTCCTCCGAGATCTCCCCCGGCTCGGTGCCCGTATGTTCCAGGAAGGCGGCAAGGACTTCGTCGCCCCCGCACAGGTTGCAGCTCACGTTCGTGCAGACCTGGATGAGGTGCCGGCCGACGGACTGCCGATTGTACATGGTGTAGAAGGTGACGACCCCTCGGACGTACGCGTCCGGAAGATCGAGCAGCTTGGCCACCTCGTCCATCGTGCCGGCGGAGACGTGCCCCCGGAGCTCCTCGGCCAGATTCAGGACCGGGAGCAATGCAGCTTGCCGATCGGGATACCGACTCAGGATCTTCTCGAACCGCTGCTGATACGCCCCTTCGAAGAGCGGCGCGTCCGGCTCCTTCTCGACCTTCATGTAGGGATAGGAGGTCGAGACCGACGGATGACCTCCATCAGGTGGGCGGGTGCCGACGAAATCATCGCCTCGCACCTGCTCCTCAGTGAGCTCGAACTCCCCCGTATTTCCCGCCCATCCCGGGTTCCGGAATGGAACGGACTGCTTCGAATCACTCACCGATCGATCTCCCCGAGCACGATGTCCAGGCTCGCATTCACCATGATCACGTCTGCGAGAAGTCCACCCTCCACCAGCTTCGAGATCACTGAGAGGTTCACGAAGGACGGCGGTCGAATCCGCCACCGCACCGGCTTCGAGCCACCGTCGCTCACGATGTACATTCCCAGTTCGCCCTTGGAGCCCTCGACCGGGAAGTAGCAATCTCCCTCGGGGATCTTCACCCCCTCCATCACCAGCTTGAAGTGATGGATCATCGACTCCATGTCATTCATGCAGTCCGTCTTGGAGGGAAGGATGACGCGAGGGTCGTCCACGTTGATCGGACCGCCCGGCAACCGGTCGAGCGCCTGGTGCAGGATCCGGCTGCTCTGACGCATCTCCTCCATCCGCACGAGATATCGATCGTAACAGTCGCCGTACTCGCCGATCGGCACCTCGAAGTCGTACGTCTCGTAGTCGTAGTACGGGTTGTCCTTCCGCACGTCGTAGGGGACACCACTCGCGCGAAGGTTGGGGCCGGTGAACCCGGAATTGATCGCGTCCTCCGCGCCGATCACACCGACGTTCTGCGTCCGGCCCACATGGATTCCGTTCGTGGTGAGCAGCGCGTCGACCTCGTCGAGCGTCTTCTGGAGCCCGTTCACGAATTCCCGGACCCCTTCCGCCCAACCTTCGGGAAGGTCGGCCAGCATCCCGCCGACCCTGGTGGCCGAGGTGGTGATTCGTGCGCCGGTGTACGACTCGTGGAGCTGGTAGATCTTCTCCCTCTGCTGGAAGGCGTAGAGGAAGGGGGTGAACGCACCCACGTCGATCGCCCACGTGCCGAGCCAGAGGAGGTGCCCGAAGATCCGGTCCAACTCCATGCAGATCACACGAACCACCTTGCACCGCTCCGTCACCTCGATTCCGCCGAGCTTCTCGACAGCCATCACATAGGCGCAGTTGTAGATCAGCGGTGCCAGATAGTCCATTCGATCCGTCAGGGGGACGATCTGGTTCCAGTCGCGGTACTCTCCCAGCTTCTCGAAGGAGGAGTGGAGATATCCGATGTGGGGCGTGCACCGGGTGACGGTCTCGCCGTCCAACTCCAACAGGAGGCGGAGCACGCCGTGGGTTGCCGGGTGCTGCGGACCCACGTTGATGAGCATGGAATCGGCGTCGAATGCCGGCTCTTCCAGCTCTACCGGAGCGATCGGTCCCTGTGCGGGCCGGGCGTCCATCCCCATCTCGCCCGTGCGGCCAACCGTGTACTCGATCTTCGTCTTAGCCATGGTTCCAGCCCCTCCCGGGGGCGCGTGTCTCGAAGGAGGAGATCACTTCTCCGCCCCGCCGCGCTCGTCTTCGGGGGCCGTTTCGGTTCGTTCCTCGTTCGTCGGAAGCTCCCGGTCGGGACGTTGTTCGAGGAGGCTTCCCGCCTGTTCTCGCGCGACCTGCGGGCTCCGACCGGGACCGAAGTCCGTGGGAGGATAGTAATCCTCCGGGTCCTGGGTCAGTGCCCGTCGCGTCTGCTCTGCTCGGGAGAAACGACCGCGCAGGGGAAAGTCCTTCCGGAGAGGGTGGCCTTCCGCATAGAACTCGGGCATCAAGATGCGGCGAGGGTCCGGATGGCCTCGGAACTGGACACCGAAGAGATCGTAGACCTCCCGCTCGAGCCAGTTCGCCGTGTCCCAGAGCGGCACCACGGAGTCGATCTCGAGCTTCGAGAGAGGGAGCTCGCACTTCAACCTCAGTCCCATCCGGTTCGGGATCGACCAGAGCTGGTAGACGAGCTGGATCGGCCGACTACCACCGTAGTCGACGGCGGTCACGTCCACGAGGAGATTGTAGCGGTGGTCGGGCTCGTCCCTCAGCCACTTCAGAACCTCGACGTTGCGGTCCGGCTCGATGAAGACCACATGCTGATCTCCCGCCTGGACTTCGCTTCGCAGAAGCGCACCCGGGAATCGTTCCCGAAGTGCGTCGACGGACGGGTGACGCTCGTCTGCACCCGGAACCCTCGCGGCCCCGCTCGCGGACGACTCCACCGCCCCCTCGGGGCCACGCTCCACCGCATCGAAGCTCTCGTCGGCTCGATCGGTCATGCGGCGACCCCTCGGCGGTTCCTACCCTCGGCCAGGAGCGACCATCTCGACCACGAATGCGTCACGGGGTGCGATCCTCCGGCCGCCCTTGAGCGTCCGTGTGGACGAATCCGCTCACGCGGTTCTGGTTCGTGGAATTTCCGAACGGGCCGGTGAGACCCTCCACGATCTCCTCCGTGGCGATCGGCCGGCCGGCCAGATCCGGATCCTCATGACGGAGCTGACCATGCTCGGCCAGACGCTCACCCCGGATCTTCTCCTGCACCATCATCAGGCCGTAGATGAGCGCCTCGGGCCGGGGAGGACAACCGGGAATGTACACATCCACCGGGACGATCGTGTCGATCCCCTGCACCATCGAGTAGGCGTCGAAGACCCCGCCGGAGCTCGCGCACGCTCCCATCGAGATGCACCACTTGGGTTGGGGCATCTGATCCCAGATCCTCCGAAGCACCGGCGCGAGCTTGTACGGGACCCGTCCCGCGCAGATGAGCACGTCCGCCTGTCTCGGGCTGAAGGACATCCGTTCCATCCCGAACCGAGCCATGTCGAAGTTGCTCGCAGCCGACGCCATCATCTCGATCGCGCAGCATGCCGTTCCGAAGGGCATGGGCCAGAGGGAGTTCCGGCGGGACCAGTTCACGACGAAGTCGAGCTTCGTGGTGAGAAAGGTCGGGCTACCCGAGCCCAGCATTCCAGGAAGCCCCTCATTGGCTCCCGCAGCCTTTCTATCTGTCAGTCCCATTCGAGACCTCCTTTCTTCCACTCGTAGATCAGCCCCACGACCAGGACCGCGACGAAGATCGAAACGGCGATGAAGCCTTCCCAGCCCAGGTACCTCATTTCCACGGCCCAGGGGATCAGGAAGATCGCCTCGAGGTCGAAGATGATGAAGCTGATCGCCACCATGTAGAACTTGACCGAGAACCGAGCCCGCGTGTCCCCGAGCGGGATCATGCCCGACTCGTACGGCATGTCCTTCTGGGGCGTGGACCTGCGCGGGTTCAGGATGTGGGTCGCCACCATCATCCCCACGGCATTCAAAACCGAAACGCCGAAGAGAAGCAGAACCGGAATGTAGGTCTCGGACATGGCCGTGGCCTGGAGCTTGTGAAATCGTTCACGTACTCGAGCCCTGAAATGTACCGGCCGTACTCGAAGGGTGTCAACCCAAATTCAGGGCGGTTCCCGGTCGGAAAACGGATCGTTTGCGGGGCGGCGCCTATCCCCCCATACTGCCGACGGGTAACCCGAAATCGACCCGGCGTTCCGCCCGGCCGGCAGCGTCTCCACACCTTCGGAAGGCACCCCGCATGACGATCAAGAGCGACCGCTGGATCACACGGATGTCGAAGGAGCACGGAATGATCGAGCCGTTCGAATCGGGTCAGGTCCGGGGGGAGACGATCTCGTACGGGCTCTCATCCTACGGCTACGACATTCGGGTCGCCCCGGAATTCAAGGTCTTCACGAACGTCCACAACGTGATCGTCGACCCGAAGCACTTCGACGACCGCTCCTTCGTCGACGTGACCGGCCCCGAGTGCGTAATCCCTCCCAATTCCTTCGCGCTCGCGCGGACTCTCGAGCACTTCCGCATCCCCAGGGACATCCTCGTCCTCTGCGTCGGCAAGAGTACGTACGCCCGATGCGGAATCATCGTCAATGTGACGCCGCTGGAGCCCACCTGGTGCGGTTACCTCACGCTCGAGATCTCGAACACGACGCCTCTGCCGGCGAAGATCTACGGGGGCGAAGGGATCGCCCAGCTCCTCTTCTTCCAGAGCGACGAGGAGCCAGAGACGGCGTACGCGGATCGGAAGGGGAAGTATCAGAACCAGGTCGGGGTCACGCTCCCGAAGCTCTGAGCTCGTGGGGTCCTCCGCCGGGGAGTCCCGTGCGCGACACGGGTGAGCCGCGCACGACGGGGGAGCCCGCCCCGGGTCAACCGGAAGCTCCCTCCTCCTCCTCGTCATCGACGAACACTTCCACGAGCTGGACCCAGAAAACAAGGATCGAGTTCGGCGGGATCGGCCCTGTCGGTTGGGAACCGTAGCCCAGATCGGGAGGCACGACGAGGAGACGGAGTCCTCCTTCCCGCATCCCGACCAGGCCTTCGTCCCAACCGGGAATCACGTGACCGACCCCGAGCGTGAACTCGAACGGCTGCCCATCCGTGCTGTGGTCGAAGGGGTGCCCACTCGGGAGCCGCCCCTGGTAATGAACGGCGATCGGGTCGCCCGCAGCCGCCTCCCTGCCTTCGCCAACATGCTGATCCTGCAGATAGAGCCCCGAGCTCGTCCGGGTCATCTCCTCCAGATTCACCCCGAGGTCGGGGTGGAAGAACGCCTCTGCCGGATCCGTGGGCTGCGTCGGTGACAGGTCGCCCCCACACGCCGGAAGGAGCACGAGGACCAGCAAAAACCCCCACGACCTCGCACGGGCGCCGCCCTCGCCGGCCCTCGTCACCACCCCCCGCACCCGCCGGGTCGTCACCGATCACCTCGCTCGTATACGACGCGTCCGTCCACGATCGTCACCTCCACCTGGATGTCCTTGGGTTCCGAAAGGATACTATGAAGCCTGCGTACCCGGCCAGTCGCTTCCGAACGAGAGGAGCACCCCAGCGTCATGCATCGTCCGAAAGGCATACGTCCATCGGATCCGCTCGCCGATTCGCTCCTCCATCCACCTCATGTCGTCGATCGCGTGGTACGGCTGCACTTCCGCGATGCCCCCCAGCCGCGGGACGGCGGCACCCGCCGGGAAGAGGCTCTTCAGCACCGTGATTCGCACTCCGGTCCCTGTCAGGAGCCCGCCGCAATTTCGGCTGGTGAATCGCCGCCGACGAGCGTCCCCTCCCGCTCCCGCACTCTGGGAATCACCTCCTCGGCAAACCGCTCCATCTCCTCGAGCTGAGGGGAGAACTGCAGGAGCAGGAGATCCACCCCCACTGCTTCGAGCTCGAGGATCCGATCGGCAATCTGATCGGGAGTTCCTACGAGCCCCGTTCGGAGCCCTCGGTTCGAGACGGAGTAGTCTTCGAGGGAGACCTTCCGCTCGAGCTTCGTGTTCGATACCCAATCCTGGTAGTTCGTATAGCTCGAAGCACTCTGCCGCACGTCGGTGATGCGCGAGACCTCGGCCTGGGCTTCCTCTTCGGTGGGCCGGCACACCACGAACCCCGCGACGCCGAAGCGAAGGGGTCGACCGCCGACCTCCTCGCGACGCCCCCGCATATCCTGGATCTTGGCGGCGATGGGCTCCGGCGGGTCGCCGTGCGTGAGAAATGCATCGGCCTTATCGGAAATGAGACGCTTGCCCGCCTCGGACTCGCCCCCTGCGTAGAGCACCGGCCAGGGCTTCTGAACGGGCTTCGGTTCCAGCATCGTCTCCGAGACCGTGTAGTACTTTCCTTCGTGGGAGAAGGGCGTCTCCGTCCAGAGCCCCTTGACCACGTCCAGCCACTCGCCGGTCCGGTCGTACCTTTCGTCGTGGCGATCGAAGAAGGCGCCGTACTGCCGCGCCTCCTCGGCCCACCACGAGGACACGACGTTGAGCGAAAGGCGTCCCCCGCTGATCCGGTCGATGTTCGCCGCCCGCTTCGCGAGGAGAGCGGGATTGTGAAAGTTGGGCCGGACGGCGACCATGAGCTCCAGGTGCTCCGTCACGGCCGCGAGGGCGGCGGCCGTGCTCCAGGCATCCAGGGAGGGCGCGTCGGGGCCCTTGATGTCGTTGAGGTTGAGCTCCGCCAGGAGGGTGACGTCGAACCCGATCTCCTCACTCCGTAGCGCGAGCTTTCGAACGTACTCCCAACTGGCCTCCATGCCTTCGTCCGGGACGTTCCGGAGCCATCCTCCGAATACGGGAAGCCAGAACCCGAAGCGCATCCCCGTCATCGTGAACCTCCGTTCTCTGCCACCACACCCTCCAGGTAATCGCCGAGGACCGGAACCGGATCGAATCCCACCACCTTGACCGGATCGGCAACGAAGTTGGACAACGCGTTCACGTCGTAATACACCCGTTCACCGGACACATCGTCGATGAGGTACTCCACACCTCCCACCTCGATGCCGGCGCGAGCCATGAGCGTCTCGACCTCCCGAATGATCTCCGGGGACGGCTCGAAGCCCTCCACCTTCAGACCGGTCTTCGGAGCATCCAGAGGGCAGGCGCTTCGCTCGAGCTCGGCGCCGTTCACTCCCTGGCAGACGTCGGCGGGGCAAAGGTTGAAGGTCTCCCCCGTCAAGTGGATCCGGATCGCGTAGAGGAAGACTCCTCCCACGACCTCGACCCGAACGATCGTCTGGTCCCGGGGCGGCACGAACTCCTGCACGAGCACCGTTCCATCGACCCCGCGCTCCAATGTCCCGGCGGAGAGGATCTCTTCGAGCAGCTCTTCCGTGTCCACCCGCACGACGCCCGCCCCGCTCCCGCCCACGTTGGGCTTCAGGATGAGGGGAAAGCCGAGTTCCTGCGCTGCGTTTCGAATCCCATTGTCGCTATGTGCGGCCAGGGTGGAGGGGTGCGGCAGACCGAGGTCGGCCAGAATTCGGATCTGGCGAAGCTTCGAAGTCTCGGTTCGGTACGCCGCCAGTCCATTCACCACGCGTGTCCCGCGAGCTTCGAGCTCCTCCAGAAGCTGTTCCGTGAAGAAGATTCCCGACGCTCCCTCCCGGAGGTAGGCCGACGGGCTCATGCGATTGAACAGCACGCTGAACGGGAGCGACTCTCCCTGAACGCTGAAGTGAACGTCTCCGGCATGCAGCGCCTGGAAGGGCAGCTTTCGCGCCTCGAGTTCGTCGAAGAGTGGCCCGAACCAGGTGGGGTGCTCGTGAAGGATCCCGAGGCTCGGCTGAGGGAACTCGGCTCGCTGGCTTCCGGCGGCGTCCGGCACGACGTCCGTGGTGGGGCCGCCGGAACCGTTCGTGGTCGTGGTATGGATCGACATTCGTGTCTCCCTGATGTCGCTCATTCGTTTGAAAAAGAAAAAGGCCGCGACTCCGGGAAGGAGCCGCAGCCTGTTCTGCCGCCGGCGAGACCGTCAGGTCCCGGGGATCGGGCTTATCCGAGCTTCCCCGGACATATCCCGACACCCTCCTTCCCCGAACTTCGGGTCAGGCACAAACAGCGACACATGCAGGTCGCCCGGGGAGGGTATGCGGATTCGATCATGACGACTTCACGTTAACCGAACCCCTACGGACGGGTCAAGCTCGGACCGAGCGGACCGCGATCGGGCATCCTTCATTCCGCGGTCCCCTTCTCCGGCCGAAAGGAGAGCGTGGCTCGCACAAGATCCCGGTTCAGCTGGGCGATGTAGTCCACGCTGATCCCCTTCGGGCACGCTACTTCACACGCGCCGTGGTTCGTGCAGTTGCCGAAGCCTTCCTCGTCGTGCACGTCCACCATCTTCAGCACGCGGTCGTAGCGTTCGGGCTGCCCCTGCGGCAGGAGTGCCAGATGTGCGACCTTCGACGCCGTGAAGAGCATGGCCGAGGCGTTGGGGCAAGCGGCGACGCACGCGCCGCAACCGATGCAGACGGCCGCGTCCATGGCGGTTTCCACCGCGCCCTTGGAGATCGGGGTCGTGTTCGCGTCGGGAACGCTCCCGGTTCGAACGGAGATGTACCCTCCCGCCTCGATGATCCGATCGAACGGGGAACGATCGACGACGAGGTCCCGGATCACCGGGAAGGACGTGGCCCTCCACGGCTCTACCCAGATCTCGTCTCCGTCCTTGAAGCTCCTCATGTGGACCTGGCACGCGGTGGTCATCGACTTGGGGCCGTGGGGAACCCCGTCGATCATCACGCCGCATGAACCGCAGATCCCCTCTCGACAGTCGTGGTCGAAGGCGATCGGCTCCTTCCCCTCCTGCGCGAGCTCCTCGTTCACGAGGTCGAGCATGTCCAGAAAGGACATGCTCTCCGAGATTCCGTCGGCCTGATACGTCTCGAAGCTACCGGTGTCGTCCCGACCGGCCTGCCTCCAGACGTGAAGGGTCAGCCTCATCTTATTTATAGCTCCTCTGGGACAGCGGAACGTGCTCGAACTCGAGCTCCTCACGGTGCTCGACCGGCACCTCCCCCTCCCCCCGATATTCCCAGACGGAGACGTGGGCGAACTCGTCGTCGTTCCTCTTCGCCTCACCCTCCTCCGTGGTGTGCTCCCTTCTGTAGTGAGCGCCGCTCGACTCGTCCCGCTCCAGTGCATCGCGGCACATGAGCTCACCGAACTCCAGAAAGTCCGCCAGGCGACCGGCCTTCTCGAGAGACTGGTTCAGGGTCTCCCCGCTTCCCGGCACCGTGACATCGTTCCAGAATGCTTCCCGGAGCTTCGGGATCTTTTCGAGCGCCTCTTCCAGCCCCTCCGCATTCCGCTCCATTCCGCAGAGATCCCACATCAGGCGCCCCAGCTCCATGTGGAACGAGTCCACCGTCCGGGTGCCTTTCGCAGAGAGCAGTCGGTCCGTCCTCGCCTTCGCATCCCGCTCGACGTCCCGGAAGGCGGCGTCGCCCGACCCTCCGGTCCAAGGGGGAGTTCCGCTCAGGTAGTCCCCGATCGTGATCGGGACCACGAAGTATCCATCCGCGAGCCCCTGCATCAGGGCACTTGCTCCGAGCCGGTTCGCCCCATGGTCGGAGAAGTTCGCTTCGCCGATGACGAAGAGACCCGGCACGTTGCTCATGAGGTTGTAGTCCACCCAGAGCCCACCCATCGTGTAATGCGGGGCGGGATAGATCCTCATCGGCTCCCGGTACGGATCTTCTCCGGTGATCTTCTCGTACATCGCGAAGAGGTTTCCATACCGGTCGGATACCGCCTGCTTCCCGAGCCGATCGATCGCATCCCGGAAATCAAGGTAGACACCATTCTTCAGCGGGCCGACCCCCTGCCCCGCATCCACCATCTCCTTCGCCCGGCGAGAAGCAATGTCTCTCGGGGTCAGGTTTCCGAACGCGGGGTAGAGCCGCTCCAGGTAGTAATCCCGCTCGCCCTCCGGGATCCGCTCCGGAGACCGGTCGTCCCCTTTCTTCCTGGGTACCCAGATCCGGCCGTCATTCCGAAGCGACTCGCTCATCAGCGTGAGCTTGGACTGATAGTCGCCGCTCTGCGGGATGCATGTGGGATGGATCTGCGTGTAGCATGGATTTGCGAAACCGGCACCTCGCCGGTGTGCGCGCCACGTGGCGGTGACGTTCGAGAGCTTCGCGTTCGTCGAGAGGAAGAAGACGTTGGAGTAGCCCCCCGTCGCGAGAATGACCGCGTCCGCCGAGTGGGACTCCACCTTCCCGGAGAGCAGGTCGCGGGTCACGATGCCCCTCGCCCGGCCCTCCACCACGACGAGATCCAGCATCTCGTGACGCGTGTGCATGGTCACGGTTCCCGCGTTGACCTGCCGTTCGAGCGCCTGGTACGCTCCCAGGAGGAGCTGTTGGCCCGTCTGCCCCCGCGCGTAGAACGTTCTGGAGACCTGAGCCCCTCCGAATGACCGGTTCGCCAGCAAGCCGCCGTACTCCCGGGCGAACGGCACTCCCTGCGCCACCGCCTGGTCGATGATGTTCAGCGAAAGCTGGGCGAGGCGGTAGACGTTCGCCTCCCGGGAGCGGAAATCCCCTCCCTTCACCGTGTCGTGGAAGAGCCTGTAGATCGAGTCGCCGTCGCTCTGGTAATTCTTCGCCGCATTGATCCCACCCTGAGCGGCGATGGAGTGCGCCCGCCGAGGAGAATCGTGGTAGGTGAAGGCCTGGACGTTGTAGCCGAGCTCTCCCATGGTGGCTGCCGCGGATGCGCCCGCAAGGCCGGTCCCCACGATGATGACGTTGTATTTCCGCTTGTTCGCCGGGTTCACCAGCTTCATGTCGAAGCGGTGCCGATCCCACTTCTGCTCGATGGGCCCGGCCGGGATCCTGGCGTTCAGTTCCACGTGTACATGACCTCCTGGGAGAACGCGTTCGCGCCCACCCTCAGGAAAGAAGTCCGAGGAGTACGGCGACGGGTGGAATCACGAAGCCGACGACGACCACGATAGCAAGGGCTCCGGAGGTGCTGCGCCTCCAACGATCGTACTTCGGATGGCTCGCACCCAGCGTCTGGGTCATGCTCCACACTCCATGGTAGAGGTGAAGCCCGAGTGCGACCTGCGCCACCACGTAGAACCCCACGACCAGTGGGTTCGAGAAGCCCACGATGAAGTTCCGGTAGACGTCGCCGGGCACGAAATCCGGGTGAGCTTGCCCCGTGGTTAGGTGCAGGATGTGGTAGACCACGAAAAGGAGGATCAGAACGCCGCCCCAGCGCATCGTCCTGGAGGCGTAGCTGAATGAGAGATCCTTCACCTTCCGGTATCCCTCAGCGCGCGCGAGTCGGCTTCGTACCCAGAGCTGCCACGCCGAGTAGACGTGAACGCCCACGGCAGCGAGGAGAAAGATCCGTCCCACCCAGATGAGCCCGTACCGCGGAATGAGCGGGTAGCCCATGGTCCGGAGGAACTCGGCGTACTGGTTGAAGGACTCCGGACCCTCGAAGACCTTGAGGTTCCCGAGCATGTGCCCGATGACGAAGAGGAAGAGGATCAGGCCGGTCACGGCCATCAGAACCTTCTTCCCCACCGTGGAATGATACAAGCTCGCCGTGCGGCTCATCCTCGCCTTGCTCCCCTGGTCGCGAGTTCGGGAGCGACGTCAGTCATCCAGGGTCGCCAGGGTCGCCAGGGTGGACCGGACGTGTTCGGCGCTCTTCGCGAGCTCCGCCCGCTCTCCCTCTGTGAGCTCCACTTCGAGCACTTCGTGCAATCCGCGCTCTCCGAGCTTACAGGGGACACCGAGGTAGATGTCCGTTTCCCCGTACTCACCGTCCAGGTACGCGGCGCACGGGAGAATCCGGCGCTTGTTCCGGGCGATCGACTCCACCATCTGGACGGCTGCGGAGGAGGGTGCGTAATAGGCACTCCCCGTCTTGAGGAAGCCGACGATTTCCGCCCCACCCTTCCGGGTCCGATCAATGAGGGCGTCGATCCGGTCCTGGGAGAGAAGTTGCGTGAGCGGAATCCCACTCACTGTGGTGTAGCTGACGAGCGGAACCATCGTGTCGCCGTGTCCGCCCAGCACGAGAGCCTGGATGTCCTCCACGCTCACATCCAGCTCCATCGCGATGAAGGAGCGGTAGCGTGCGGTGTCCAGCACGCCGGCCATTCCGACGACGCGTTCTCTGGGGAATCCCGTCGTCTCCTTCGCAACGTAGGTCATCACGTCGAGCGGGTTCGAGACCACCACGACGATGGAATCGGGAGCGACGCGAACGATCTCGCGAGAGACGGACCGGACGATGTTCGCGTTCGTCTTCAGGAGGTCATCCCGGCTCATCCCGGGCTTCCGCGCGATCCCTGCGGTCACCACGAAGAGGTCGGACCCCTCCGCGAGATCGTAGCTCGTCCCGCCCACGACGCGCGCGTCGAAGCCCTCGATCGGTGCACTCTCCCACTGGTCGAGCGCCTTGCCCTCCGGGATTCCTTCCTGGACGTCGATCATCACGACTTCCTGGGCGAGCTCCCGCTCGGCGAGCCTCTGGGCGCACGTGGCTCCGACGTTCCCGGCCCCTACTACCGTAATCTTCCGCATCGTCCTCGCTCGTCGTTTCGCGAAACCGCGCTCGAGCACACCCTTCACGGGGCTCGAATCCGGCGAGAACCTACCCGGCCCGGAGGGGTGTGTCAACGACTGGAAATGGGGAATCCGCGGGAGGGGAGGGGCAGATGCCCCGTCGTCATCCCCCGGTCTGGGAAAGGGCGACGAGTCCTCCGGAGCCCGAAGCGCTTCCCTGCACCAGGTCGTGGCGTTCGGGCTTGATTCGGAGGGTCTCCTCGATGAGAGGACGAAGATCCTCTCCAGCCCTCAGGGGCTCTCGCAGGTTCGTCTGGATGTCCCCGAAGAGGCAGGGCCGGAGGTGTCCGTCCGCCGTGAGCCGCATCCGGTTGCATCGGTCGCAGAAGTTGTGGCTCATCGGAGTGATCACCCCGATGCTCCCCGCCGCGCCCGGGAAGCGGTAGTACGCCGCGGGGCCGTTTCCGGTCGGCCCCCCGACCGGCTCGAGCGCATCGACCTCACGGACCCGTTCGAGCGCCTCCGTACACGAGAGGTAGGCATCACGGGAGAGGTCGAGGTTCGACCCGGTCGGCATGAGTTCGATGAACCGCACGTGCCACGGACGCTCGCGGGTGATCCGGGCGAGCTCATGGATCTCGTCGTCGTTCTGACCGCGGATGAGGACGACATTGATCTTGATCGGGTCGAACCCCACCCGTTCCGCAGCGTCCAGCCCTGCCATGATCTTCTGGAACGAGTCCGGTCGGCGCGCGATCGCGTCCACGCGCTCCGGCTGGAGGGAGTCGAGCGATATGTTCACACGATTCACTCCGGCTTCCCGAAGTTCGTCCGCCTGCGCCTCGAGGAGGACGGCGTTCGTCGAAAGGGAGATATCTTCGATTCCGTCGACCGCCGCCGTCATTCGCACCAACTCGGCGAGGTCGCGCCGCACCAGGGGCTCGCCGCCGGTGAACCTCACCTTCCGGAGGCCCAGCGGAGCCATCACGGAGACGACCCCCGCGATCTCCTCGTAGGTGAGGATCTCGTCACGGCGGAGCCAATCCAGACCTTCGAGCGGCATGCAGTAGACGCACCGGAGATTGCACTTGTCCGTCACGGACACCCGGAGGTACTCGATCCTCCTTCCGAAGCCATCCGTCATCGCCGTCATGGACTCTCCCCCCCCGGTGGAGGAGCTGGGGAGATACCGGCCACCCAATCCCGATTCCCGTCCGCGTACTCTTCCTCCTTCCAGACCGGGAGGCGCTTCTTGATCTCCTCGATCACATGCCGCGACGCTTCGAAAGCTTCCGCGCGGTGCGGGCTGGACACGGCGATGCCGACGCTCACGTCTCCGATCTCGAGAACACCCACCCGGTGCAGCACCACGAGGCGATCGGTGCCGAGGCGTCCGGCTGCCTCGTCCGCGATCGCCCGTAGCACCTCCGTCGCCATTTCGACGTATGCTTCATAGCGGAGCCCGCGTACCGGCCGGCCGTCGTTATGGTCACGTACTACGCCGAGGAAGAGCAGGACGGCTCCGTCCTCGTCCTCGCCGACGAGACCCAGGAGAACCGACGGATCGATCGGATCCTCTACGACCTCCGCCCGGATCACAACATCATCCTCCGGCCACCGGCGGAAGGAGAGCCAGCTCGTCTCCCTCCTCGAGCCCCCGGTCAGGAGTCGCATACTCGCGGTTCACGGCCACGGCCACGGAAGTGGGAAGTCGCCCGAACCCACCGTCACGAGCCCTGAGCCGGGAAAGGGCTTCCGCCACCGTCGCGCCAGGTGGGACCTCGAACTCCAGTTCGGAAGCACCCACCAACTCCCGGTAGGAGGCGAAGAAACGAGCTCGAACGTGCACGACCTGGAGATCCTGGTTCAGGTTCAGCGGTGGAGATGGAATCTCTACATACCCCGAGATGGAGAAGGGGTCCCTGCTACAGGGGCTCCACGTCCTCGACCTTCGAGCGGAGCTGCTTCGAGGGCTTGAATACGGGTACGGTGCGGGCAGGAACCTCGACGGCGTCACCGGTTCGTGGATTTCGAGCCATGCGGGTCCTCCGTCGCCGAACCTTGAAGGTGCCGAACCCACGGATCTCGATGTTCTCCCCTTCGGCGAGCGCCTCCTTCACGGCGTTCAGGAAGCCATCGACCACCAGGGCGCAGTCCTTTTTCGTGATCCCGGGTCCGATCGCCTCGGCGACCTGCTCAACGAGCTCTGCTTTCGTCATCCGTGCGTCTCCACCGAGGGTTCCGCTCTCCGTCCGCTCCGGAAGTGTCCGGCCTCAGGAAACGATGCCATCTCCTCGACCCCAGCTGGGGCGGGAGGGCCTGGGCCGGCACGGTAACTCGCGCCGGAGCGGGGCGTCAAGAAAACGGCGGGCTTCGAATCTACGAACGGCCGCTCTTCCTCTCCGTCATCTTCTCGAGAAACTCGTCGAAGAGGTAGCGGCTGTCGTGCGGCCCCGGCGCGGCCTCCGGGTGGTATTGCACCGCGAAGACCGGCAACGTCTCGTGCGACACCCCCTCTGCGGTTCCGTCGTAGAGGTTTCGATGGGTGACACGGAGATCGGGCGCTCCCGGAATCGAGCCGTCCGCTCCGGCCTGCACGGCGAATCCATGGTTCTGGGCGGTGATTTCCACCGTGTTCCGACGGAGATTCGTCACCGGATGGTTCCCGCCGTGGTGCCCGAAGGGAAGCTTGTACGTCGATCCACCGAACGCCCGGGCGATGAGCTGGTGGCCCAGGCAGATGCCGAAGACCGGAACACCGGATTCCGCGACGCTCCGGATTGCCTCCTCCGCGAGCTCCACCGCCGCAGGATCGCCCGGCCCATTCGAAATGAAGACTCCGTCCGGATTTCGCGCGAGGATTTCCCCGGTCAACTCCGCCGGAGGGAGAACCGTGACCCTGCAGCCCCGTTCTGAAAGGAGCCTTGGTGAATGGGACTTCACACCGAAATCGAAAGCGATCACATGGAAGCGCGGCTCGCCCGATGCCGGCACCTCGTACGGAGCACCCGTCGAGACATCGCCGGTGAGGTCGAGACCCGCCATGGCCGGGTGAGCCCGAACCCTGGAGAGGACTTCATCCTCGGGGAGCGCACCCGGAGCGATCGCGCCACGCAATGCGCCGGCCGCTCGGATGTGGCGCGTAAGGGCGCGCGTGTCGACATCCTGGATCCCCACGATCCCATGGCGTGAGAGATACTCGGGGAGCGAGCCCGTGGCTCGCCAGGACGAAGGTCGACGGGAGACCTCGCGCACGACGAAGCCGGCGATGTGGGGGGCGTCGGATTCCTCGTCTTCGGGAGTCACGCCGTAGTTTCCGAGGAGCGGATACGTCATCACGACGATCTGTCCCGTATAGGACGGGTCGGTGATGATCTCCTGGTATCCCGTCATCGAGGTGTTGAAGACCACCTCACCCAAGGTCTCTCCGTCGGCCCCGAGGGCATATCCGTCGAAGCGGCGTCCGTCCTCGAGGAGGAGGTACGCGGCACGATCGAGGTCGATGGGGGTCACGTGGGCCTCGGGTTCATCGGGAAGATGGGCATCTGGGCTTCCGCATCGTCCATCGGACAGGTTCGTCGGAAGCCACCGGAATGATAGGTCGAGGCGAAGCGCCGTCAAGCCGACTGGTTCCGGAGCCCCCGTCTCCCCGGTACCTTTGACCCGATCTTCGATGCCCCGAGACCAGTGGTGAGGATACATAGAATGACCGATGCCCCGCGCATGTGGGTGTATGCCGATGAGTCCTGCCTCGGGAACCAGTTCCAGGCACGAGCGAACCCGGGAGGTGCGGCCGGGCTCATGGAGTACTGGACCGGAGACGCATGGGTCCGGCGGGACTACTGGATTTCGGAGCCGGACACGACGAACAACCGGATGGCGATCCGGAGTGCCATCGAAGGGCTGAGGGCCATTCGCCGGCCTGTCGGGGTGCATTTCGTCTCGGACAGTCAGTATCTGGTCCGAGGGATGACGGAGTGGCTCCCACGGTGGAAGGCCCGAGGGTGGAAGCGAAAGGGGGGTGCCATCGAAAACCTGGAACTCTGGAAGGCTCTCGATATCGAGGCAGGCCGTCACGAAGTAGAATGGCAGTGGGTGCGGGGTCACGCCGGCCATCCGCAAAACGAATATGCCAACGACCTGGCCGTCCAGGCCGCAAAGGAACAGACGGACTCCAATGGTGCCGTCCCTTCCAGGTTCGAGGAATGGCTTCAGGAGGAAAGGGAGAAGAAGGGGAGGTATATGGACTTCCACGAATTCGCCTCCCCCGAGGAACGCGATGAGGGGTGAGGGCGCGGCTACAGCCGCCCTCACCCCTCGTCTCCGACCCCCGAACGGTCGGTTCCCGTCAGGCGTCTTCCGGAAAGCCTTCCAGCAGCTCCTTCAAGCGGGACATGAAGCGTGCTGCATCGGCCCCATCGACGATCCGATGGTCGTAGCCGACCGAGAAGATCGACCGCTTTCGAATCGCGATCGCATCGACCCCGGTCTCCGGGTCCTCGACCACGACCGGCCGCTTCTCGATCGCTCCGGTCCCGAGGATGGCGGCGGTTCCCTTCGGAATGACCGGCAGGCCCACCATCGTTCCCATCACACCCGGATTCGTGATCGAGAAGGTCGCTCCCTGGATCTCTCCGGGGCTGAGCTTCCTCGATCGTGCCCGCTCAGCGAGATCGACAATCTTCTTTCCGATTCCGACGAGGCTCAAGTGATCCGCATCGTGGATCACGGGGACGATGAGACCGGGGTCGAGATCGACCGCCATCCCGATGTTCACATTGCCCCGGAAGAGGAGATTGTTTCCGGACACGGTCCCGTTGACCTGAGGGAATTCACGGAGCACCCGTGAGCACGCCCATACGACGAAGGCGGTGAAGCTCACCCGAGCACCCTGTTCCTCCCACCGCTTCCGGTTTTCCCGGCGGATCCGGTCGATCCGTGAGAAGTCGATCTCGATGAACGAGTGGACATGCGGCGCGACCCGTTTCGCGAGAACCATGTGCTCGGCGGTGAGCCGACGGATCTTGTCCATCGGCTCCACACGGTCGTTCTCGCCGACCGGGAACTCGGGATGCTGGACCTCTCCGTAGAACCGCTTCCAGAGATCGGAGGGAGCACCGGCCGCAGCGGGTGCCTCCGGTGCAGGAGCGGCCGCTGGGGCTGCCGGCTTCGCCTTGTCCGCCGCCGGGGCCTTCTTGCCCTCCTCCAGGTAGGTGAGCACGTCGTCCTTCGTGACCCGACCTGCGTGCCCGGAACCCGAAATCTCCTCGAGGTTCAGGCCGTGCTCCTCCGCCATCTTCCGCACCACGGGAGTGGACCGGGTTCGAAGCCGTTCCTCTGCCGTCGCGGACTCACCGTCGTGGGACGCGGGCGCTGCGGAGGCTACCGGCTCGGCCGCCACCTCCTCCTCCACCTCCTCCTCGGCAGCGGCGGGAGCGGCGGACGCTTCCTCTCCTTCCCCTGCGCCGGAGGGGCTCCCGTCCGTATCGATGTACGCGACGATGGTCCCGACTTCCACCGTTTCGCCTTCCGCCACGGCGACCTCGGCGAGCATGCCGGCCGACGGAGCCGGAATCTCGGCATCCACCTTGTCGGTCGAGATTTCCAGGATGGGCTCGTCCCGTTCCACGAACTCGCCCACCTGCTTCAACCACTTGGAAACGGTGCCCTCGGCGATGGATTCACCCATCTGGGGCATCGGGACCTCGATTCGCGACACGTTCGTTCTCCAGCTTCCAGTTTCAGGATGGCAGGACCGTTACGGTCCTGAGTTTAAGTCCCACTCAGTACTTGGCAAGGTACTCGATCGCCTTCATGATATCCGAGACCTTCGGGAGGAAGTAGTCTTCGAGGGGCGCCGAGTACGGGACGGGAGCGTCGATCGCGGTCACCCGCAGGATCGGTCCATCGAGCCATTCGAACGCCCGCTCGTTGACCCGCATCGCGATCTCGCCTGCAATCCCACCGGTCCGTGTATCCTCGTGGACGATCAGGAGCTTGCCGGTCCTCTTCACACTCTCGACCACGGCATCGTCGTCGAGGGGGAGAAGCGTCCGGAGGTCCAGAACCTCGACCTCGATTCCGCGTTCCGCCGAGAGCCCCTCAGCCGCCTCCATGCTCCGGTGCACCATCATCCCGTAGGTCACCACCGTGACGTCCCCTCCTTCCCGAACCGTGCGCGCCTTCCCCAGCGGAACGACGTATTCCTCGTCCGGGAGGACCTCACGGAGGAACGGAGCGCGGTAGAGCCCCTTGTGTTCTTCGAAGATGACGGGATGGTCGTCTCGAATGGCTGCCCGAAGCAAGCCCTTCGCATCGTAGGCCGTGCTGGGATAGACGATCTTCAGGCCGGGCGTGTGGAAGAACGCCATCTCGACGTTCTGGGAATGGAAGGGCCCGCCACGATTGCCTCCACCCACGGGACCGCGAATCACTACGGGCTGGATTCCGCTCCCCCTGTACGCCGAGGTCGCAAGGTAGTTCGTGATCACATCGTAGGCGGGAGCCACGAAGTCCATGAACTGCATCTCCACGATGGGCCGGAGGCCCATGTGTGCAGCGCCCGCCGCCGCGCCCGCGAATCCGGCCTCGGAGATCGGCGTATCGATCACGCGGCCCTCCCCGAAGTGCTCCAGAAAACCGCGTGTGACCTTGAACGCCCCACCGTACACCCCGATGTCTTCTCCCATCAGGAATACGGCCTCGTCACGGACCATCTCTTCGAAGAGCGCCTCGGCGATCGCTTCGAGAAAGGTCACTGGCTCCCCGCGCTCGCTGCGGATCACGTGCTCGGGCCGCTCTCTCGTCAGGGTCACGTCAGTCGGGCCGCTGCAGGGATGCGAGGGGGAGGAACGACTCGGGTGGTAGGACGATCGACGGACCAGGGGGTCCCTCCAAAGAGCAGCCGGGTCGGCAAGGTCACCGGGATCATCCCGCTTTCGCGGAAAGCCTCCGGAAGACGAAGGAGTCGATGCGTCGACCGAATCGGATGCGGAGCGTTTCGGGGCTCGAGGCTCGCCTTGGCTGGCAGCTCACGGTTTCCACCGGCTCCGCTGGTCTCACAACTCTTCGGGAGGTGGCCCGGCCGGGGGCGCCTCGCCGGGAGGGGCGGCTTCCGCAGGAGGACCTTCGGTGCCGGGAAGCACCGGAGCAGGCTGCGTCGGAGCGCCGAAGTCGTCCAACAGGATGGAATCCGGCTGGCCCGTCCTCGAGGAGAGAACAGAGAGGACCAGCGAGATGAACATGAACGCCGCTCCCGCGACCCATGTCGCTCGGGTCAGGAACGTCGTCGCCTGACGACCACCCAGTACGCCTTCTGTGGCCGTCGCACCCCCACCCATGGCGGCAAGGCCCCCACCCTTCCCTGCCTGCAGAAGGATGATGACGCAGAGAAAGATCCCGATAAGGACCAGTAGCGTGAGGAGAAAAGCAAACATCCCGCGTCGCATCGATTCTGGAGATCGACCCCCGCGAACCGGGGGCTGTGAGACGATAAACGTGGTCGCCGCGACGGGGCGTGTCAACCCGCTGCGGAGGCCGATCCCGCCGCTTCGACGATCTTTCGGAAGGAGTCCGGATCCAAGCTCGCCCCACCGACGAGAACCCCGTCCACATCGGAAGCCGCGAGAAGCTCTTCAGCATTGCTCGGCTTCACGCTCCCGCCGTACAGGATCGGGATCTCCATCGCCGTCTTCTCCCCGAGTTCCTCCACGAGGCGCGCTCGCAGGAAACCGTGAGCGTGCGCGGCGTCATCCGGCGTGGCGGTCCGACCCGTACCGATCGCCCATACCGGCTCGTAAGCGATCACGAGCTGCCTGCTCCAGCGATCGGAAGGGCCTGAATCGGCCAACCCCCTGAGCACCGCATCGAGCTGCCTCAACAGCACATCATCGAGCTCTCCGCCTTCGCGCTGCTCCAGGGTCTCGCCCACGCACGCCATCGCGTGGAGCCCCGCGTTCCATACGGACTTCACCTTCCGCCCGACCATTGCGTCGGTCTCGCCGAAGAGGTGGCGGCGCTCCGAGTGGCCCACGAGCGCGTACCGCACGTCGCAGTCCATCGCCATGACGGCGGACACCTCTCCGGTGAACGCACCCTCTTCCTCCCAGTGCACGTTCTGGATCCCCAGCTCGATGCCGGATCCGGAACCGAGAGCATCCCGGGCCATGGGAAGGGAGATGGTCGGGGGGAAGACCACGACCTCCGGGTGGCCGTTCCCCGCATCGATCCGAAAGTCGCGGAAGAACGCCTTCGTACCCTGCGGACCACGATGCATCTTCCAGTTCCCGGCGATGATGGTTCGGGTCATCTTTCCCCCTCTGCTTTCGGCTCCAGGACCTCCACACCGGGGAGCCTTTTTCCTGCCAGGAGTTCCAGCGAGGCTCCCCCACCGGTGGAGATGTGGGTTATTCGGTCCGCAACTCCCGCCGCCTCCGCAGCGGCCGCGGAATCTCCCCCGCCCACGATGCTGACGGTTCCCGCATCGGTCGCATGCGCCAGAGCAAGTGCGACTTCCCTCGTGCCTCGGTCGAAAGGCGGAACCTCGAACACCCCCATGGGCCCATTCCATACCACCGTCCCAGCGGCGTGCACCTCTTCCGTGAACATCCGTAACGTCTCCGGGCCCACGTCACCGACCCGGTCGTTCGGACCGATCTCGTCCCGCCGCCGGGTCCGCGTCTCGGTGTCCCGGACGATCTCGTATCCCACTACGCAATCGACGGGCAGCACGATCTTTTCCCCCGCTCGCTCCAGGAGGTCCCGCGCAAAGTCGACACGGTCCTCCTCGACGAGCGAGCGCCCCACTTCGAGACCGAGGGCCCTGAAAAAGGTGTTCGCCATCGCTCCGCCAACGAGGAGACGGTCGACCTGACCGAGGATCGCATCGACCACCTCGATCTTCCCCGAGATCTTCGCCCCGCCCATCACCGCGACGAATGGAGGCTCGGGAGACCGCAGGGCCTCATCCAGGAAGTGGAGCTCCCTTGCCATCAGGAGACCCGCTACGGCCCGTCCTCCCCGCTGCTTCACGACCTCGGCGGCCCCGACCGTCGATGCGTGTGCACGGTGCGCCGCGCCGAACGCATCGGAGACGTAGTGGTCCCCGAGGTCAGCCAACGCGCGCGCAAAGGTGGGATCGTTCTTCGTTTCGCCTGGAGCGAAGCGCACGTTCTCGAGAAGGGCCACGCCGCCGTCCTCGAGAGCTGACACGGCTTCCCGAGTGCGCTCCCCCTCGACCCCTCCTTCGATGAAGGTCACGGACTGTTCCAGACGCCGTTCGAGGTCCTCGGCGACGGGACGGAGGGAATAGGCGGGGTCCGGAGCACCATCCGGCCGCCCGAGATGGGAGGCGAGGACGAGCCGGGCCCCTCGGCGACGGAGGTGTTCGAGAGTGGGGAGGACGGCGACGATCCGACCGGCGTCGGCAATCCGGCCATCCTCCCCGAGCGGCACGTTCAGGTCCACCCGGACGAAGACCCTTCGTCCGTGCACCTCGCGATCAGTCAGATCCTCCACCGTTGCGCGCACCATCCGGACCTCTTCCTGCTTCAGGAGATGGGTGGGAGCCTCGTCAGCCCGCGCGCTCTGCCGGCAGTCTCTCCCCGACATACCGGACGAGATCCACCACCCGGCTCGCGTATCCCCACTCGTTGTCGTACCAGGAGAGCACCTTCACCAGCCGTCCGTCAATCACGTTCGTGCTGAGGAGATCCACGATCGAGCTGTACGGATTGCCGACGTAATCGATCGAAACGAGCGGCTCGTCCGAGACGGCGAGAATTCCCTCGAGGTCACCCTGGGCCTGGTCGCGGAAGAGGTCGTTCACCTCGTCCTTCGTCGTCTCCCGGTCGACCTCGACCACCAGGTCGACCAGCGATACGTCGGGAGTGGGCACACGAATGGCCATGCCGTCCAGACGCCCCTTCAACTCGGGGATCACGAGGGCGGTCGCGCGGGCGGCACCTGTGGTGGTGGGGATCATCGAAGTCGCCGCGGCACGGGCGCGTCGAAGGTCCTTGTGGGGCCGGTCCAGAATCGCCTGATCGTTCGTGTATGCGTGGGTCGTCGTCATCAGGCCTCGCCGGATCCCGAGCGCGTCGAGCAGCACCTTTGCGACCGGAGCGAGACAGTTCGTCGTGCAGCTCGCGTTGGATATGATGTGATGGGAGTCGGGGTCGTACATCTCTTCGTTCACACCCATGACGACGGTGACATCGTCTCCCGTCGCGGGAGCGCTGATGATCACCTTCTTCGCTCCGGCCTCGAGGTGCTTGGCGGCTCCATCCCGCTTCGTGAAGAAGCCGGTGGATTCCACCACGACATCGATGTCGAGGTCCTTCCAGGGCAGAGCCGATGGGTCCCGTTCACTGAAGACCGGGACCTCCTTACCATCGATGACGAGGTGGTCGCCCGATGAATCCACCTGCCCGGAGTAGCGTCCATGGACGGAATCGTACTGAAGAAGATGGGCCAGCGTCGCGCTGTCCGTGAGATCGTTCACCGCCACAAACTCCAGGTCGCCCGGAGACTCCGTCTTGGCAGCTCGCAGAACGAGCCGTCCGATCCGACCGAATCCATTCACCGCCACCCTCGTCGCCATCTCTCGTCACTCCTTGTGGCTCTCGTTCGAGTTCAGATCCTCCCGTCGGTCCGGGAAGTCTGTCCCATCGTTCATGTGGATCGAGGAAGCGCCCGGCCGAATGCCAGTAGCGTCACGCGCCCCGCACCGGCTTCACTCAGTGTTTCCGCTACGGCTCCCGCCGTCGCGCCGGTGGTGAGCACATCATCCACGAGAAGCACGTCGCGTGCCAGAAGATCGACCGCTTCCCGCACCGCAAAGGCTCTGCTGACGTTAGCCCGGCGTTCTGAAGGGTGCAAGGAGACCTGGGTGCGGCCCCCTTCCTTCCGATCGACTCCCGTCCAGAAGGGAAGATGGCGCGCATCCGCGAGAGCGCGCCCGAGGAGCTCCGCTTGATTGTATCCCCGAGCACGACGCCGAGCGCTCGTCGTGGGCACCGGGACGACGAGCGGAGGCCGAGCGGCGTTCCTCCCGGAGATGACCGGGAGCTCCAGAGCCGCGAGTCGCGCAGCCATGTATGGAGCGAGTCGGGACCAGCCCTCGTACTTGAGCCCGTGGACCAGAGCATCGGCCGGGGGCTCGAGCGTGACGGCGCACCGCGCTGCCGAAAGCTCAGGAGGCCAGTCTCTGCATTCCGGACACGGCGAATCCACCGGCCGTCCGGTGCCCCGAGGGAAGTCGCAGCGTGGACACCGCGGATGGGAAGGGGCCTTCAACCTGGAGCGACAGCGGGCACACACCGGCGGCCCGCTCGACCCCGAAGAGAGCGCCTCGCGACACCCGACGCATGCCGGGGGAAGAAGCACGTCCACGAGCCCGGCGACGCCAGGGAGGAAGAGGAGTCGCTTCGCCTCAACCAACGGACTCGAGCGTTCCGAGAGCCTCCTGCATGACCTCGAGCGGCGCGGGAATCCCCCACCACCGCTCGAAGGATGCGGCCCCCTGCCGCACGAGCATCTCCCTGCCGTCGACGGCAGGGTACCCGAGGGAGTGCGCATGCCGGACGAATGGAGTCTCTCCCTGACTGTACACGAGGTCCATCACGCCTCCGACCTCGCCCAGCGTCCCGAGATCGAAAGGCAGCGGATCGTTCTCCGACAAGCCGAGTCGCGTCGCGTTGACCACGAGAGAGAACTTCTCCCCAGCGATTTCGTCCCGGTTTTCCGCGACCCGCACCCGGGAACCGCCGATTCTCCGGGAGACGATCCGCGCCCTCTCGATGCTCCGGTTCAATAGCACCACCTCGGACGCATCGTCGTCCAGCAGGGCCACCAGAGCAGCCCTGGCCGCCCCTCCCGCCCCGAGAAGGAGAACCCGGGAACCTTCCGAGGTGCGATCGCGAAAGACCCGGATCGCCTGCCGGAGCCCCTCCACATCGGTGTTGTCGCCCCACACCTTTCCGTCCTGCCACCAGAAGGTGTTGCACGCCCCCGTGCGTCGCACAGCATCGGTCGGTTCGTCCACCACGGCCGCAGCACGTTCCTTGTGCGGGAGCGTGACATTTCCGCCGCCTCCTGCCCGGCCCAGGGCGCGGAGGAAAACCGGAAGGTCGTCCGCGGAACAGCGGAGCGACACATAGACGCCGTCCACAGCGGCCGCTTGAAATGCTGCGTTCTGGATCACCGGCGACAGGGAGTGGTGGACCGGATCTCCGAGCAGGGCGAGCAGGCGAGTGCCTGCCGTCACTCCGGTCACGGGCTGATCACCGGCTCGAGCCTGCTCAGCACCTCCTCGACAAGATCCTCGAGCTCACTGCACACGCGCTCGTACACCTCGTCGTCTCCGCCGACCGGATCCGACACGCCGGGGAGCTCAGCCTCCATCCCTTCCCGCCCCCTGGCGAATGCCGTGATCAGTGCCCCTTTCGCCTCACCTCCGAGCTCCTGAATCACTTCGAGGTGTCTTCTCGACATCGCAAGCACGACGTCCGCCTCCTCCACGTGGCCGTGGAGGAGCGGTCGGCTCGCATGGCCCTCGAGCGTAAGGCCACGCCTCTCGAGAGCGCGAACCGCCCCCTCGCTGGGCGGCATCCCCGGGAATGCGCCCACTCCGGCGGAGCTCACTTCGACCTCCTTCCATCCCCGTTGCTCCAACGACGAGCGGGTGAGCACCGCCGCCATGGGGCTCCGGCAGGTGTTCCCGGTGCAGACGAAGAGAATCCGGAATGGATCTCCGTCACCGCTCGTTTCGGCTTTCGGTTCGGTCATCGGTATCACTCACCACGGTGCTCAGGATCGACGGGGGGATCGCTCCCGAGCGAATCACCGCAGGGAGCTCTCCCGTACAATCTACGATCGTAGAAGGCGGACCGGGAACAAAGCCCGCGCCCTCGACGAGCAGCCAGCCATCCAACCCCTCCGGGTCCTGTTCGAGTAGGGCTGCGACCTCCTCGGACCGCGCGCAGGCCTGCTCTCCCGCGCGGTTCGCGCTCGTGGAGGTGAGCGGCTCGTCGAGTCTGGAGAAGAGTTGCGTCAATTCGCGTCGGGGGCTGACTCGAACGGCGACGCCGCTCCCGGGTCCGCGTACCTGCCTCGGATAGGCCCCGACCTCATCCTGGAGCACGAGGGTCAGGGGACCGGGCCAGAATGCATCGGCCAGCGCCCGTGCGGAATCGGTCCATCGGAGCCCACGGAGCGACATGCGGTCGCCGACGAGCAGGAGAAACGGCTTGTGGAGCTCCCTTCCCTTGAATCGCGCGAGCCGGGCGAGCGCCTCGTCCTGGAGCAAGCACCCGAGGCCATAGAGGGTCTCCGTGGGGTACGCGAGAAGCCCGCCCGTTCGGAGATGATCCACCACCACCTCGATCGCCCCCTCCCGTGCGAGATCGACCCGGCGCACTCCCGGACTATCCACCCTCCCTCCGGTCGGGACTCGCACCGACACCATCCTCGGAGGCTCGTCGTCGCAGCCGCAGGAGGTGCTCCGCGATCCACACGTCTTCGGAATGGGTGACCTTCAGGTTCCACGCTCCCCCCTCCACCATTCTGACCCGCACCCCGAACCTCTCGGCGAACCCCGCATCGTCCGTCGCCTGCATGGCAGCTTCGTCTGCTCGGTCGTAAGCGTTCAGGAGGTCGAGGAAAGGGAAGACTTGCGGGGTCTGGGCGCGCCAGAAGCGACGTCGGTCCGGCGTCCCCGTGACCCGTCCGCCCTCATCCACCTCCTTCAACGTATCCACCACGGGCCAACCTGCTACGGCGGCATCCCCCATGCGTACCACCTCGAGGCACCGGTCCAGGATACCCCGATCGACCAGGGGGCGAGCCGCATCGTGCACGGCCACGAACGGAGGAGGGGGATCGAACGCCCGCAGGGCGGCCCGCACGGACTCCGCGCGGGTGCGGCCGCCCTGGACAACTTCGACCCGATCATCCAGCTCCACGAGCCACTTCGGTGGGTACACCGCTTCATCCGGAGCGAGCGCCACGACGATCGAGACCACGGCGGGGTGCTCGAGGAACGGACGGATCGCATGAAGCAGAAGGGGCTCACCGAGCACCTCGAGGTGAGCCTTCCTCACCCCTCCCATGCGTCGTCCCGACCCGGCCGCGGGAATCGCCACTCCCAGATCCCTTCCCGGCACCGCGTCCGTCCGCTGTGGGTCGCTCACCCGTACCTCCCGGAAACGCCTCTCGGAGAGGGCCTCAGAAGGGGTCTTCCCCTCTTCCATTCTGGCCGGGGGGCCCTTCCTGTGGCTCCTCCGCCAACTCGTCGAAGCGCGTGTAGGACTTGTGAAAGTATAGCTTCACCACCCCGGTTGGTCCGTTCCTCTGCTTCCCGATGATCAACTCCGCCTGCCCCTCGATCGAATTCCCGTCCCGATCCGTCGGTCCATGGTAATACTCTCCGCGGTACAGAAACATGACCAGATCGGCATCCTGCTCGATCGATCCCGAGTCGCGGAGGTCGGACAGCTGAGGTCGGTGGTCCGTCCTCTGCTCGGGACCCCTGGAAAGCTGACTCAGCGCGATGACCGGAACCTCGAGCTCCCGGGCCAGCGCCTTGAGGCCCCGGGAGATCTCGCTCACCTCCTGCTGTCGGTTTTCGCTCCGCCGGTTTCCGGCCATGAGCTGCAGGTAGTCGATGACGAGAAGCTGCACGTCCGCTTCCGCCTTCAAGCGGCGGGCCTTCGCCCGCATCTCCAGCACCGTGCTCCCGGGCGAATCGTCGATCCAGATCGGCGCGGTATTGAGCTTCCCCGCTGCCGCGGCAAGGCGTTGGTACTCGGCGGGGGACAGGCGGCCTGTTCGCAGCTTCTGGGCGTCCACGCGGCCCTCGCTGCAGAGGAGGCGCTGAACGAGCTGTTCCTTCGACATCTCCAATGAAAATATCGCGACGGCTTTGTTGTGATCGATCGCCGCGTTCTGCGCGACGTTCAGAACCCACGAGGTCTTTCCCATCGCGGGACGGGCCGCGACGATCGTGAGGTCTCCCTTCTGGAACCCGGTGGTCATGCGGTCGAGGTGCGGAAAACCGGTCGCCACGCCGGTGAGGCCACCGGACGTCTCCTGAAGCCGCTCGATGTGTTCGAAGGTCGGCCACAAAATCTCCTTGATCCAGACGAAACCGCCCCGGTCGTGACTCTGAGCGACCTGGAACACGCGCTGCTCGGCGAGGTCGACCACTTCCTCGACCGAGCGGTCCCCCTGCTCGTATACGTCCCGGATCGTGTGGGTCGAGGCCTCTACCAGCCGACGGAGCACCGCCTTTTCGCGAACGATTCGAGCGTGATACTCGA
Organism: Gemmatimonadota bacterium; assembly: GCA_007121455.1. Taxonomy (GTDB): domain Bacteria; phylum Gemmatimonadota; class Gemmatimonadetes; order Longimicrobiales; family Gaopeijiaceae; genus SKKN01. The sequence goes on from SKKN01000027.1 coordinate 55,934, forward strand.
TGTTCGCCGCCGTGGGGACGGCGTCGAGGAGGTCCCCGATATACTCGAAGCCGCCAACCTCATCCAGCTCTCCGGTCTTCCTGAGGTGATCGCCGAGCGTTACCACATCGACCGCCGTATCGCGCTCGAAGAGGTGAATCATCCCGCGGAAGAGTCGTCGGTGGCTCTCCCGGTGGAACATGGAGTCGTTCACGGTCTCGATGACGCGGGCGATCGAATCGGGATCGATCAACATCCCGCCCAGCACGGAAATTTCCGCCTGGAGCGAGTACGGAGGGTCGCGGTCGAAAGGACCCCGGGCCGCCACTCCCGCCGGCACCCGGTCGGGCCCTCTCACCTGGGCCGGTTCTTCGCCCTTCGCGTCAGCGGTCGTTTCATCCTGCACCGTGCCCGAGCCGCTCCCCTCAGGCATCGAGCACCTGCCGGACGAGCTGCAGGTCCTTCCAGGCGGCACGGGTCCACCCCGAATTCCGCAGCAGGGCGGCAGGATGGTACGTCACGACGAGCGGGGTTCCTCCATAGCTGTGCATCTCTCCCCTCAAGTGTCCCAGAGGCTTCTCCAGGCCGGTCAGGAGCCGGCCGGCGAAAGTCCCGACTGCGAGAATCACCTTGGGCTTCACGAATTCGACCTGGCGGAGGAGGAACGGAGCGCAGCTCTCGATCTCCTCCTTCCTGGGGTCCCGGTTCCCGGGCGGCCGACACTTCAACACGTTGCAAATGTAGACGGACTCCTCCCTCGAGAGCGAAACCGAAGCGAGGAGGAGGTCGAGGAGTCGACCCGCCCGGCCTACGAACGGCAACCCCGTCCGGTCTTCGTGGACGCCCGGCGCCTCCCCGACGACCATGACCTCCGCTTCGGGAGTACCGTCGGAGAACACGACCTCCGTCCGCCCCTCGGAGAGCGGGCAGCGGGTGCAGGCGAGGGCCGCTGCCTCGAGTTCGCCGTAAGAGGGGAAAGAGGCCGATGCAACCTCCCTCCCCTCCGCACGAGGAGGCCCTGCCGCGGCCTGCCCGGAACTCGTCGTGGATCGCCCGGGACCAGGGAGACTCCCCCGGTGCGCCTCCTCTCGGTCCGCTACGGCCGCCCCCTCTCTCTCTCGTTTTGCCGCGGCACCGGCGAGCTGCAGAGCCTCCGTGCGACCAAGGACGTCGAGCGTCACTTCGCGCACGCCGAGCTCTCTCCACTGACGAAGCAAGCGCCCCAGATCCTCCGCGTGCGTCACGAGCGACCCGTCCAGCGTTCGCTCGCCATGTCGGAGAGGTGGTCCAAGATCTCCTCCGCCACTTCGTCCTTGCCGAGCAGGGGGAGCTCTCTTGCCTCCCCGGAGGGAGTCATGAACGTGACACGGTTCGTCTCTACGTCGAAACCTGCCCCCTCCTCGGCTGCGTCGTTCGCCACGATCATGTCGAAGCCCTTCTCCTCCAGCTTACGGCGAGCCTCGTCCAGCAGGTTTTCCGTCTCCAGGGCGAAGCCTACACTCACCGCATCATCCCTCCGAAAAGGCCGCGACTCCGTCGCCACGTCGGGGTTCGGAGTCAGCTCCACCTCGATGCCTCGCGATACACTCCTCCGCTTGACCTTCGACTCCCGCGAGAGGGAGGGGCGAAAATCGGCCACGGCCGCCGCGAAGATGAGGAGATGTGCCTCACCCGCCCGCTCGCAGACCGCGTCCCGCATCTCCCGCGCCGTCTCCACGGACACCAGCTCCGGTCCGACCGGCGGGGGCGCCGTGCCCGGGCCGGACACGAGGAGGACCTCCGCGCCTCGCCTCCAGGCCGCCGCGGCGAGCGCGTAACCCATTCGGCCGGAAGAGCGATTTCCAAGGTAGCGCACCGGGTCCAGCCGCTCCCGGGTAGGCCCGGCGGTCACGAGCACGGTCTTCCCCTCGAACAGCGGGTCCTCTCCCAGCACGCGGCCCACCCGCTCGACAAGCTCGTCGGGCTCCACCATACGGCCTGGACCCTCTCCTTCGCCATGAGCCAGGGGTCCGGTGGCCGGCCCTGCGATCCGGTGGCCGAGCACGTGCTCCAGATGATCGAGGTTCCGGGACGTCTGAGGATGGCTGAACATCGCGTCGTTCATCGCCGGCGCGAGGAGGACCGGGGCTCGTGTGGCCAGGAGCAGGGTGGTCAGCAGGTCGTCCGCACGGCCGTGGGCGGCACGAGCGAGGAAGTCCGCGGTGGCCGGGGCGACCACGACGGCATCCGCCTCGCGGGCAAGGTGAATGTGAAGTGCCGCTCCTCGCGAGGAGAAGAGGTCCATCAGGGGAGGGCTTCCGGTCACGCCTTCGAAAGAGAGCGGGGCCACGAACCGAGTCGCCGCGTCCGTGAGTACCACGTCCACCCGAGCTCCGAGACGGGTCAGGTCCCGCGCGAGCTGAACGCACTTGTACGCGGCGATCCCCCCGGTGACCCCCAACACGATCCTGCGGTCCTTCCACGGGCGCCGCGCGGAGAGAACCCGGGGGGCGCTCATCCTACTCCTCGCGGCGGCGCCTGCCCACGAGCCTGAACTCGATCTGTCCCGAGGTCAGCGCCTCGAGCGCACGGGTGGTGAGCTTCTTCTCCTCCCCGATGGGGAGCGTCTCCCTCGGAAGTGCATTCAACTCACGGGTGTACTTTGCCGCCACCAGGACGCCGAGGTACTTGCTGTCCGTATGCTTCGCGACCTCATGCGGGGTGAAAACCCTCATCATCCATCTCCTTGTCGTGCGTTACGTGGGAAGCCAGCTCAACGCCGGCCGCACCCTCGATCTTCTGATCACCCTCCCGCTCGGACCTTCATTCGGACGGTGCCTCTCCCTCCGCAAGGACTTCGTCGATCTCCGTTCGAAGCCGCCTCACCTCTTCTTCCAGATTGCTGGCTCTCGAGGGCCTCTGGCTCTCGGCCTCCACCACGGATTTGACCCGTGCCACAGCATGCTCCAGCGCATCGTTCACCACGATGTAGTCGAAGTCCGCCGCCCGCTCCATCTCCTGGCGTGCATTTCGGAGGCGGCGCGCCACTTCCACGTCAGCCTCGGTTGACCGGCCACCGAGACGCTCGAGGAGCGTTTTTCCGGAAGGCGGAAAGATGAAGATCAGGACGGCGTCCGGAATCGCGGTCCGAATCTGCATCGCACCCTGCACATCGATGTCGAGCACTACGTGCTGCCCTCGGTCCTGAGCCGCCTCGACGTGCTGCCTCGGGGTACCGTAGAGGTTTCCGTGCACACGTGCCCATTCGACGAGGGACATGTCCCGGATCATCTCCTGGAACGCCTCCTCCGAGACGAACTCGTAGTCCACTCCATGCTGCTCCCCGGCTCGGGCCGGCCGGGTGGTCGCCGAGACGGAGAAGGTGAACCGCTCGTTCCGTTCCACCAGTTCCCGTGCGATCGTGGTCTTTCCGGTGCCGCTCGGCGCGGCCAGCACCACGGGGCACCGCCGGAAGGAAAGCCCGGTCACTCCACGTTCTCCACCTGCTCCCGCACCCGCTCGATCTCTTCTTTCAGCGACACGGCAGCGTGCGCGATCGCGGCGTCGTTCGCCTTCGACGCGATCGTGTTCGCCTCGCGGAGGAGCTCCTGGACGAGGAAGGCGAGCCGCTTGCCCACGGCTTTCGCTGCATCGGCCTCCATCGCGTCGCTGAACGCTTCGAGGTGCGCTTCGAAGCGGACGATCTCTTCGCTCAAGTCCCAACGCTCCGCCATGTGGGCCACTTCGCGCGCAAGCCGGTCCTCGTCCACACCGACTCCGCCCGCGAGCTCCGCGACGGCCTCACGGAGACGGTCGCGCTCCTGGACCAGACGCTCCGGCGCGCGCTGCCGGATGCCCTCGAGCAGGTCGCGCATCGCCTCGATACGGGAGGAGAGGTCCTGATGTAAGCGGGCCCCCTCTTCCTCCCTCATTTTCACGGCAGCCCGCGAGGCCTCCTCCGTGGCGATCCGAAGAACCTCCGGGTCGATTCCCGGATCCTGCCGGGACTCCTCCGGGACACGAAAGAGCTCCCTGCTGAACTGGGAGAGGAGCCGGAGGTCGATCTCTCCCGGCACCCCCAATTCGTCCTGAAGCCGATCCAACGCATCCCTGTACCCACGCGCCCGATCCAGATCGATATCGATCGGCGGCTGCCCCTCTTCCTCACCCCGACTCAACGTCATCGTGAGCTGCACATGCCCCCGGGACAACTGCTCCCGCAGCCACCGCTCCACGGTCGGCACGAGGCGATCGAAGCCCGAGGGGCCCCGCGCATTCAAGTGGAAGAACCGGTGGTTCACCGTTCGGATCTCCACACGCAGACGCCCCGATGGCGCGTCGCGTTCGGCCTCCCCGTACCCTGTCATGCTTCGGATCATACCACCCGCTCCGGACCCCTCATCGTCGAGCCCTTAACTATACAGTGAATGTCCAGCCCCCCTCAAGCGGGGCTCGGGGCGGCGAGCTCCGCAGGGGCTAATTCCACATCGTCCAGCGGATCCCCCAGATCGTCCTCATTCCCGGCAGAAGCCGCCCCTCGAAGTCCTGGTTCTCGGTGCGATTCGTGACGTTTTCCCAGTTGAGGAAGACGCGCAGCGTAGTGACTCGGATCTGAAGGCGAAAGAACCAGTGCGGCTGGAAGGGTACCGGTTGAACTGCCGGGGATGATTCCCCGGGCTCGGTCATCGGCACGCGCGAGATCATTCGAGCCCGCCCACGCACCCCGGCATCCGCCCAGACTTCCAGGTTTCCGGTCGGTAGGAAGACGTCGTGGAAGGAGAGGCGTCCCTCCCAGGAGTTCCTGGGAATGTACCGCGGGGTCTCTTCCGGCGCCCAGTGAAGGATGGATCCCTCCAGCGCCAGACCGTCGAGAAGGGGAAGCGGAACGCTCCCCGCGAGCTCGAGGCCCCCGAGGTCACCACCCGGTACAACCGGTCCCTCACGGTCCATGGGGAGACCAAGGGGAGGAAGGGAATCAGCGGAAAGCCACACCCACGCGCCGGAAAGCACGAATCGTTCGCGCCTGTATTCGGCTCCGGCCCGCACTGCAGTACGCTCGTCGATTCGGAGGACGGGGGCATCCTCCTCGACGGTGGAAGGAGCGACGTCCGATCCATCGGGATCGGGGTCGGCCTCCTCGTCGTCAAATGCCGGCAGGAAGGGCACGCCGCGTCGCCCACTCTCCCCCTGGGCGAAGAGGGAGACCCCGAGGAAGGGTCGACTCCAGAGGCTTCCCCTCACCGTGGAACCGCTCCACTCCGGCCAGCCTTCCCGCTCCCACACCGCCTCCGCCCCGCCGAGCCAGTCACGCCCAGCGCCGACCCGAAGCTCGGTTCTCGTTCCCGGCCAACCCTCGCCACCGTGCACCCGCTGATCCGCCGAAGCCCAGACGGAAGCGGTCTGGTAGCGCACCCGCGCACCGAGCTGCGAGCGTGGTCCGGGATCGAACGTTCCGCGTTCCGCAGCGGGGAGGTCGTCGAGATCCAGGTCTCCTCCCGGCGCGAGCGACGATCGGCCAGCCCATGCCTCGGCGACGATGTTCTCCACGGCACGCCAACGGGTACGGACGAGCCAATCGGTTCGGATCAACTCACCGGGTGCGAATGCTTCCGCCGGCCGCCTCGTGTTGAAGCGCCGGAACTCGAAGCCCACACCTCCGGCGTCCCCGCGATGAAGTGAGTACCGCAGGTGGGCACCGAATACCGAACCTGGATTGCGCCTGGCCGTCCCATCCGTGTCGAGGCGGTCGAGGGATACGGCCACGTTGCCGCCGAGAGCATCCGGGTGGGAGAACGCCCCGCGAAAGAAGTTCGTGCTCAGGTCTCCGGTCCCCGCCTGAATGAGCGTGTACGGCTCCGGGTCCTCGATCCTGAGCCCGCGCAGGTCGATTCGGAGCTCCCCCATCCTTCGCTTCACGCGAACCCGATCGAGCCCCCCGAGCGAGATCCGCGACAGGTCCGGCATCCCCCCGTCGAGCGGAGCGAGCTCGAAGCCATCCATGAGGACCCGGACCCGCCCAGCCGCGACACCGAAGGCCGTCGCGGCCGCAGGGTGACCGAAGTCCCCGCTCCGGAGCCCGGTCACTCCGGGGATCTCCTCGAGCAGCTCCAGCAGTGTGAAGGCCCGGGTGGCGAGAAGACCCTCCCGGTCCCACTCCCAGGTTCCCGTCGCCCAGCCGGGGGCGGGCGTAGCGGGATAGTTGGGGAAGTCGACCGGCTCGACGACCTCCTCCACTTCCTCGAACTCGACCCCTTCTACTTCGGGAAGCCCTTCGGGCTCGGGGATGGTGTCCGCCGGGGGAAGCTCGACTTCCGGGACCGTATCCGGGGCCGAGGAGTGGAGGGACCAGGAATCACCGAACCGCTCGGCCGGGAAGGCATGGGGATCCGGCGACCGTTCGCTCGCATCCGCCCCGGAAGCGGCTCCCAGGACGGCGAGCAGCGCCATCCCGACAAGCCAGGGGGAGGAGGTCACCGGGCACGGCTCCGTACCCACTCGAGCAGAAGACGCGTGGGAACGCCGAAGCCACCGTCTCGGCGGTACGGCAGCTTTCCCTTCCCATACGCGGTCCCGGCGATGTCGAGGTGGGCCCATGGGACGTCACCCACGAACTCCCGGAGGAAATGCGCCGCGGTGATCGTACCCGCGGGACGTCCCCCGACATTCTTGAAGTCCGCAAACTCGCTGTCGAGCTGGCTCCGATACTCCTCCCAGAGGGGGAGCGGCCAGCACCGCTCTCCCGAACGTTCACCGGCGTCCCTCAACGCCTCCAGCAGCTCCTCGTCCGTCCCGAGCAGCGCTGCCGCCTGATCGCCGAGGGCCACCACGCACGACCCCGTGAGGGTGGCGCAGTCGACGATCGCGGCCGGCTCGTGGTCCAGGACGTAGGCGAGAGCATCGGCGAGGATCAGTCGGCCTTCAGCATCCGTATTGATCACCTCGACCGTCTTTCCGGCACGGGTCCGGATCACGTCCCCCGGCTTGAGTGCCGTGCCCGAAGGAAGATTCTCGGATGCCGGGACCACCCCGATCACGTTCAACGGAAGGTCCAGCTCCGCGATCCCACGCATCGCGGCGATGACGGCTGCACCCCCGGACATGTCGTACTTCATTTCCTCCATCCCCGAGGAGGGCTTGATCGAGATCCCCCCGGCGTCGAAGGTGAGGCCCTTCCCCACGAGGGCCACGGGCGCATCCCCCTCCTGTCCCCCCCGATGCTCGAGAACGATGAGGCGGGGCTCCTCGAAGGATCCGCGTGAGACGGCGAGGAGGGCATGCATCCTCTCACTCTCGAGCTCCTCCGGGCCGAGAATCGCGACCTCGAGACCCACTTCAGCCGCCATCGATGCGGCGACCTCCGCGAGATGAGTCGGCGTGGCGACGTTCCCCGGCCGGTTCTGAAGCGTGCGGGCAAGGTTCTCGGCCTCACCCAGGACCCGGCCGACCTGCATGCCCTGTTCGGCCGCATCTCGTTCGGATCGAGCGAAGAGCTCGAAGGTCTCCACCGGTCGGTGCGGCCGATCCTCACGTTCGGCCTGGAGCTCTGCGAACTTCCATCCGGCGAGCACGCCTCCCTCGGACGCCGCCTGCGCCAGCAGCTCCACCTTCAGACCCGGGACCTCGGGCAGGACGAAGGCAGCCCCGGTGCAGGAGAGCGCCTCGCATCGGCGGACTGCACGTGCGGCCAATCGACGCACCGTCTCCGCGGTCGCCTTCGACTTCTTGCCGGCGCCGAGAAGCAGGGTCCGGCGCGGCCCCGCCTCGCCATCTCGAGCGTGGAGAAGAAGGTCACCATCCTTCTCACCTCGGAATTCGCGGGATTCTCGTGCCCTCTCGACGATACCGAGGTCCCCGGCCGAGAGGATGTCCTCGAGGTGAGGATTCGCATCCTCCTCCTCGAAGACGGAAAGGACCAGGAGGGGAGTGTCGTGTGTGGACGGATCGTCCACCAGGAGCCGTATCTTCATATGAATGCACCGCTCGCCTTCTGGCGTGTCGGTTGTATGAGAATTCGAGAGTGGCCGCGCTGCCGGGTGCAGACGCTGCCTCAGCCCATATGCTGGATGATCGCTTCGCCGAAACCGGAGGTCGAAACCTTGGTCGCTCCTTCCATTTGCCGCTCCAGGTCGTACGTCACCGTCCGGGCTCCGATCGCCCCTTCGAGCCCCCGGTCCACTGCACGGGCCGCTTCATCCCAACCCATGTGCTCGAGCATCATCACCGCGGAGAGGATCAGGGAGCCCGGGTTCACTTTGTCCTGACCCGCGTATTTCGGTGCCGTTCCGTGCGTCGCTTCGAAGAGCGCGACCTCGTCGCCCACATTCGCGCCGGGAGCCATCCCGAGCCCGCCCACCTGGGCGGCGCAGGCGTCGGAAATGTAGTCCCCGTTGAGGTTCGGCGTGGTGATGATCTCGTACTCGTCCGGACGGAGGAGGACCTGCTGGAACATTGCATCCGCGATCCGGTCCCCGATCACCACCCGTCCACCGGCCTCCTTCCCTGCCCAGATCTCCGACTCCGGAATCGTCTCGTCGGGGAACTGCTCACGGGCCGCTTCGTAGCCCCAGTCGGCAAAGGCACCCTCGGTGTACTTCATGATGTTGCCTTTGTGGACCAGGGTAACGGACCTCCGGTCGCGATCCAGCGCGTACCGGATCGAGGCCGCCACGTGACGCTTCGTTCCGAAGGGCGAGATGGGCTTCACGCCGATTCCACTCTTCTCCCGGATGTTCGCACCCATCTCATCCACGAGAAAGCGTCGGACTCGCTCTGCCTCCTCCGAGCCGGATTCCCATTCGATTCCGGCGTACACGTCCTCCGTGTTCTCCCTGAAGATCACGACGTCGAGCCGCTCCGGCTCCTTCATCGGCGATGGCACACCCTTCACCCAGCGACAGGGTCGGATGCAGGAGTAGAGATCCAGAACCTGGCGCAGCGTCACGTTCAGTGAGCGAATCCCGCCCCCGACCGGCGTGGTAAGCGGGCCCTTGATTCCCACCTTGAACTCCTGAAGCGCCCGGATCGTTTCGTCCGGAAGCCATTCCCCGGTCTGCTCCCGCGCCTTCTCACCCGCGAGCACTTCCATCCAGGCGATCTCGCGATCCTCTCCGTACGCCCTTTTCACAGCCGCCTCCACGACCCGGCGAGTCGCGAGCCAGATGTCGGGGCCGATTCCATCTCCTTCGATGAAGGGGATGATGGGTCGATCGGGAACGCGCAGCGCCCCGTCGTCTCGTGCGATCGGCTCACCTTGCTCGGGGATGCGTGCGTGGACGTAGTCGGGCATCTCTTGCTCTCCGGGAGCGGGGGGACAACGATGGATGATGATATGGGCGGACACACCCGGCGCTGAAGATCCGGGAATGAGCCGCGGCCCTTCTTTTGTGAAGAGCGGCAAAACTTAGGAAGATCGGGGCTCCCGGGGCAAGTTCCGGAACCCATACCTGCGCCCCTGCCCCGCCGTCCGAGTCACGAAGCCGGCACGAAGTGGACCGCGAGGGACGGCCTTCGGGAGCGATCGCCGAAGCCCATTTCCCGGGGCGCACGTTGAGATTAGGTTTCGTTCTCAATTCGAAGACGGGACTGCAACTGCCCTGAGGAATGGTATCATGAACGGACGGAGAGTCGGGGCGGCCTCGCTCCTCCTGATCGCGGCGGCGGTCGTCTCCGGGTGCGAAACGGCCAACGGGGACGTCGTGAACGTCTACAGCCACCGACATTACGCTACGGACCAGGAGCTCTTCGATCGTTTTACGGAAGAGACGGGCATCCGCGTCCGCGTCGTGAGCGCATCCGCCGACGAACTCATCACCCGCCTCGAGCGGGAGGGAGCGAACTCTCCGGCCGACCTCCTGATCACGGTGGACGCGGGGCGGCTGCACCGCGCCAAGGAGCGTGGACTCCTCCAGCCGACCCGGAGCCCCGGCCTCGAAGACCACGTGCCCCCGCACCTTCGGGACCCGGAAGGATATTGGTATGGACTCACGATCCGTGCTCGCATCATCGCATATTCCCGCGAGCGCGTCTCACTCGAGGAACTCAGCACCTACGAGGACCTGGCGAACCCGCACTGGCAAGGCCGAGTCCTCGTGCGCTCTTCGGAGAACATCTACAACGTCTCGCACCTTGCGTCGCTGATCGCCGCTCTCGGACCCGAGGCGGCGGAGGAGTGGGCTGAAGGGATGGTTGGGAATCTGGCGCGCCCACCTCAGGGGAATGACACGGACCAGATCCGCGACGTCGGCGCGGGGGTCGGGGACGTCGCCCTCGTGAACAGCTATTACGTGGGACGCCTGATGAATGCGCAGGACGAGGCCTCGCGGCAATTGGCACAGAACGTAGGGCTGTTCTTTCCCAACCAGAACGGGCGTGGGACCCATGTGAACGTGAGCGGCGCGGGGGTGACGGCTCATGCTCCCCACCCGGAGAATGCGCTGCGGCTTCTCGAGTTCCTGACCTCCGAGGAGGCCCAGCGCGCCTTCTCGGAAGCAAACTACGAGTATCCGGTGCGGGAAGGAGTCGCCTGGTCCGGACCCCTTGCGGAGTGGGGCGCCTATCAGGCGGACACCCTCGACCTCGCCCGGCTCGGAGAGCTCAACAACGAGGCCGTACGGATCTTCGATCGAGCCGGATGGCGGTAGCTCGCGGTCTCGCCGGCAGATTGGGCGCGGGGATCCGCTCGATCCCGGAACTCCGGTTCGCTCTCACATCCTGGACCCTCGCCACGGCGGTCGCGGTCTTTCTGGTCCTCCTCCCCCTCGTCGCGATCTTCATCGGGCTCTTCGGGGAACCGAGCGACACCTGGCGTCACCTCGCCTCCACCGTCCTCCGCGACTATGTCGTGAACTCCATCGTCCTCATCATGGGCGTTGGAGGGCTCACGCTCCTTTTCGGCATCTCCTCCGCATGGCTCGTGACCGCGTGCGAATTTCCTCTGCGGCGGACCTTCGAGTGGGCGCTCGTCCTCCCGCTCGCGATCCCCACGTACATCATCGCCTACACGTACGCTGAGCTCTTCGCGCACACGGGTCCCATCCAGGCCCTTCTCCACCTCGTGCTGGATCCGGCCGCGACGATCCATCTCCGGACGGGACTCATGTCCCTGTGGGGCGTAACCGTCATGATGGCGCTGGTTCTCTACCCGTACGTGTACCTCATCACGCGCGCCTCCTTTCTGAAGCAGACAGGAGGCGTCCTCGAGACGGCCCGGATCCTCGGAAAGTCGCCGTGGGCCTCCTTCTTCCAGGTGGCCCTTCCAATGGCAAGACCGGGGGTGGTGGCCGGTGTCACCCTCGTGCTCATGGAAGTGTTGAACGAGTACGGGGCCGTGCAGTACTTCGGTGTGCCCACCTTCACGACGGGGATCTTCAGAGCCTGGTTCTCCCTGGGTGATGCGGACGCGGCGATCCGACTCTCCGGCTGCCTCCTCGTCTTCGTCTTTGCGCTGATCGTTCTCGAGCGAGCGCAACGCGGGCGGGCGCGCTTCGACGAGGGGCGAGGCGGAAGACCCCCACCTTCCCGATTCGAACTGCGGGGATGGAAAGCTGCGGGTGCACTGGCCGCCTGCGGCCTGCCGGTGCTCCTCGGATTCCTGCTTCCCGTCTTCCAACTCCTGGCGTGGGCCGGCACCACCGCGCCGGATTTTCTCGACCGCGCCTTCCTCGTCCTCGCCCTCAACTCCTTCGGGCTCGCCCTGGCCGCCGCGGCAAGCGCGGTCGGCGTCGCCCTTCTCATCGTGTATACGGTGCGCCTGCACCCCACCCCGCTCCACCGCCTCGCAGAGCGCGTCTCCGTCCTCGGATATTCGATCCCCGGAGCGGTGATCGCAGTCGGCATCCTCATTCCGTTCATCCAGGTCGACCGGTGGATCGATGGACTTGCCGGACGCATGCTGGGGATCTCGACCGGCCTCCTGCTGACCGGAACCCTGGTCGCGCTCCTCTATGCCTATGTGGTTCGGTTCCTCGCCGTGGCCCTGAATCCGGTAGAATCCGGCTTCAAGCGCCTCTGCGGAAACCTCGACGAGATGTCCCGATCCCTTGGAGCCTCGCCCACACGCACCCTGTGGAGGGTGAACCTCCCCCTTCTCCGCGGCACGCTCCTGAGCGCAGGGCTGCTCGTGTTCGTCGATGTCCTCAAGGAGCTCCCGCTGACACTCATCCTCCGGCCCTTCGACTTCGACACGCTGGCAACGAAAGCATTCCAACTCGCCTCGGACGAGATGGTCGCCCAGTCGGCGCACCCGGCTCTCCTCATCATCCTGGCAGGAACGTTTCCGGTCATCACCCTGAGTCGTCTCATCGCTCGGAACCGCTCCTGACCGGATGGAGCCCGATCTCGGGGCTGAATGGGGATCTTGACCCAGAACGTGGGGTGAGGAATAGTGAGGAACGGCAGATCGCCCCGTGGCCACCGGGAGACCCGCGGGTTCACGCACAATCGGAGAGAAGGATGGGAACTCGCATACTGGCTGTTCTGGCCGCCTGCCTCTTTCTTCCCTTCCTCGGGGCGTGCGCGGCCGGGGCGGGAGGCTCGACCAGCGTCTCTCCGAACCTGATCACGAGAGAGATGATCAACGAAAGTTACGAAGACAACGCCTTTGACATCGTCCGACGACACCGTTCGCGCTGGCTCCAGAGACCGGGCCCCTCCCGCCTCGATGGAAGCGGCTCGGCGGAGATCCAGGTCTACCTGGACGGGACCCACTACGGAGGCCTACGAAGTCTCCAGAACATCGCAGCGAACTCGATCGACGAGATCCGGTACATGAGCGCCTCGGATGCGACGACCCGGTACGGAACCGGGCACGCTGCGGGAGCGATCGTCATCGCGACGAGGCGAAATTGACCCCGCCCTCGGAGAACGCGAGGCTCCCCGTGATCCAACTCGATCAGGTCGTGCTCCGTGAGATCCACCTTCCCCTCCGGGAGCCCTTTCGGATCTCGTCCGGAAGCGTGCTCCACAGGAGAATCCTCCTGCTGGAGCTTCAGGACCGCTCCGGCGCCATCGGCTGGTCGGAGTGCGTCGCGCCGGAGCGCCCGAATTACAGCCCCGAGACGATCGATACGGCCTGGCTCATGCTTCGGGACTGGGTCCTTCCCCTCGCCCTGGGGACGCGGATCGAAGACCCGGCTCGGGTTCACACCCTCTTCGAAGGTCCGGTGCGAGGCCACCCGATGGCGAAAGCCGCTGTGGAGATGGGGATCTGGGAGCTTGCGGCCCGCCAGGCAGGGATATCCCTCTCGCGCCTCCTGGGCGGCACCCGAGACCGGGTGGACGTGGGCATCTCCCTCGGAATCCAGGAGTCACCGGAAGCGCTGATCGAGCGAGCGCAAACGGCTCTCGCAAGGGGATACCGAAAGATCAAGCTCAAGGTCGGCCCGGGCGAAGACTACGAGTACGTGGCCGGAGTTCGTGACGCCCTCGGTCCGGACGCCCCGCTCATGGTGGACGCGAATTCTGCCTACACGCTGGCCGATGCCGACGGCCTCGCTCGACTCGACGAGCTCGACCTCATGATGATCGAGCAGCCCCTCGACAGGACCGACCTGGTCCGGCACGCTCGACTTCAGGCCCGCCTCCGAACGCCGATCTGTCTGGACGAGTCCATCGACTGTGTGGATCGGGCGGAGGACATGCTGGAGCTCGGGAGCGGGCGGATCGTGAATGTGAAGCCGGGTCGAGTGGGCGGGTTCGCGCCCGCGCTCGCGATCCATGACCTCTGCGAACGCGCGGGCATTCCGGTCTGGTGCGGCGGGATGCTGGAGAGCGGGATCGGACGAGCACACAACGTCGCGTTGGCCTCTCTCGGCAACTTCCAACTTCCAGGGGACCTCTCTCCGAGCGATCGGTACTGGAAACGGGACATCGTGGAACCGGAATGGACCATGGATGCCGAAGGCCGCGTACAGGTGCCTTTGGACCGTCCCGGCATGGGGGTCGAAGTGGACCGGGCCCGGATCGAGGAGCTGATGGTCCGGGAGGAGGTCGTCCGGTAGGCGTCCGGATCAGCCAACGAGGGCCGCAGGTGCGAGCAGAATGGCCATGATGAAGACCATGACGAACCACCCGAGCACTGCCGTGAGGATCGCCTTCCCCGTGGAGAAGTCCAAAGCTTCCCGGATGGCCACGATCCCGGCGAGCAGGATCCAGACCGCGACGAAGAAGCGGATGAGGAACCCGCCGGGAAGAGCCGCGAAGACGTAGAGCACGCCAGGTGCTTGTGCGAACCCGATGGTGCGGAGGAGCTCCCCCCAGGTGGCCGTTCCTCCGAGGAGCTTGTCTCCGATCACGTACGTGACGGCGGACCAGACGAACCAGCCGAAGAAGGCGGAGATCAATCCACCTATGATACCGCCCGCGCCGGCTCCCGCTCCGCCGACGGCGGACGCAACCGCCACCATCGCCACGACCGCCGCGGCCTGACCCGTAGCTCCCCGGTCGTGCTCGACCTCGTCATAGGTGGCCACATCCAACTTCGCCGCACCGATCATGCGCGGAATGAGCGCGCCCCTCGTGGTTTCATCGTACATCTCGGTCTCTCTCCCTCCAAAGTTCCAGGAACCCACTCGATCGTGGGGCCTTCCAGGGAGCGGGACAAGGTTCTTCTTCCCCTTGCCCCGCGCTCGTGATTCGGGGTATCTTCGGTTTCGGTGGATGTTCGCCCCCTCGAGATGGAATCCATGGCCGATCGGGACACTTCTGGAAGCACGAGGGCTCTCTGCCTCTGGCTTCCCACCTTCGAACTTCGACTCGAGCTCGTGCGCTCCCCTGAACTCGACGATACCTCCGTCGCCCTCCTGAAGCCGGGAGGAACGGGGCTACGGGAGATCGACCAGGTCTCGGAACGAGCATGGGAGGCTGGAGTCCGGCCGGGAATGGCCGTCTCCGAAGGGGTGGGCCTCTGTACATCTCTCACCCTTCTGGAGCCGGATCCCGCCCACTACGACACGGCCATGGAAGCCGTGGTCGAAGCTCTGGAGGGAGTGAGCCCCATCCTCCAACCTGTTGCGCGAGGACGGATCTTCGTGGGCATGGACGGCCTGGATCGTCTGTGCGGCCCCCCCGCGACCCAGGTGGAACGAGCCCTGCGCGTCCTCCTCGAAGTGCTCCCTCGTCCTCTCGTAGCGGCTACACGCTCCGGATGGGCACCTGGTCGCTTCGGAGCCTGGGTAGCCGCAGTAGCCGCGCGGCCGGGAAGACCGGTGATCGTCTCCGGGGAAGCGCTTTCCTCTTTTCTGGCGAGCCGCCCCGTCTCTTCGCTTCCCATCGATTCCTCATCGGTGGAACGACTCGAACGTCTGGATCTTCATACGCTGGGAGAAGTCGTACGGATTCCCGAGGCCGCGCTCATCCGTCAATTCGGACCGGAAGGCCGCAGGATCCGTGCGTGGGCGACCGGGCAGCACATCGACCCCGTTCGTCCCGTGCATCGTCCTCGTCCGATTCGGGTCTCTCTCGATTTTCCCTCGCCCGTCGGGATGGCCGACACCCTTCACGGAGCCCTCGAACGCCTCGTGGAGCGTGTGCTCAGTCGACCCGCCCGCCGGGGACGAAGCCTCCGTGGACTTCGCATCCGAGCATGGTTGGAAGGAGGGGGATCGTGGAGGGAAGAGGTCGTTCTCCGGGAGCCCACGACCCGAAGGGAAGCGGTGCTCTTCTCCCTCCGTTCGAAGCTCGACCTCTCTCCACCCCCGAGGGCGGTGGAGAGCCTCGGCCTGGAAGTATTCGAGTTCGGTCCTTCCACCTCCCAACCGAGCCTCTTCGACCGACAGGAAGAGGAAGTCCGCAGAGGGTGTCCGATCTCCGAAGAGGTCTCCCCTTCCCTACGGGAAGCCGTCCGGGAACTCAAGCTGAAGCTCGGCCACTCTCCTCTCTACCGGGTCGTGGAGTTGGATCCGTGGTCCCGGATCCCGGAGCGACGACACGCTCTTCTGGGGTTCGATCCATGAGGAAGGAGAAGAGACGTCGGGTACGTCGCCTCCTGCGCCCTTTGGGTGCACCCACCCCTCTTCAGGTATGGACAAACGGGAGGGGAAAGCCCGCCACTGTGCTCCAGGGAAGCAGAAAACTTCAGGTCGTGTCCATTCGTTCGATGTGGCGGATCGATGACGAGTGGTGGCGGATCCCCATTTCCCGCTGGTACTTCGATCTCATCCTGGAAGATGGCCGACTCCTCACGGTATACCGGGACCTGAGAGAGAGGCGGTGGTACGTTCAGCCGGGAGGCTGACGGCGAACCCATCTGGGAGCTCCGGGTATTCGGCGGGGATCTTCAGGCCATCGCCCGTGCATACCAGATCCAGATCCTCGAATGCTTTCCGGAGCCAGAGCGCAGTCGAACCGGACGGAGGACCACATGCGTATCGGCGTGATCTCGGACACTCATGGTCTGCTCCGCCCGGACGTCTTCACCGTCTTCGCCGGAGTGGAGCAGATTCTTCATGCCGGAGATGTGGGACCTCCGGACCTCCTCATCGAGCTGGGAGCACTCGCCCCCGTCACGGCGGTCTACGGGAACACGGACGGACTCGCACTACGGAACCGCCTCCCCGATACAGTCTCCCTGGAATTGGACGGCGTGCGGGTCGTCCTCCTCCACGGGGACCAGTTCGGATCGCCCACTCCCGAAGGCCTGGCCGCAGCACACCCGGCCGCCGACCTTGTGGTCTACGGCCATACACACCGACCCCTCCTGCAGCAGGTGGAGTCGGTGACCGTGTTGAACCCGGGAAGCGCGGGGCCTCGTCGTTTCAAAATTCCGCCCACGGTGGCCCTCCTCGAAGTCCAGGAGGGCCGGCTCACCTCTCGAATGGTCGAACTCGAAGAATGACCCGAATCCGGAGATCAAGATGAATCGGTCCGCTGTCGTCGGCTTCCTCATGCTCGTCCTCATCGCGGCTCCCCTTCCCGCCCAGTCCCAGACACTGGCCACGGACGACCCGGTGTTGGAGGAGATCTGGGAACAGGCGATGCATCGGTCCCAGACCGAGGGGCTCGCCCAGGTGCTCCTGGACTCGATCGGGCCGCGGCTCACCGGGTCGCCAGGGATGGACCGGGCCCACGACTGGGCGGTCGAAACCTACACCGAGTGGGGGATCGAGGCCGAGAACCGGCAATATGGAACATGGTTGGGCTGGGACCGGGGAATCAGCCACATCGATCTCCTGGAACCGCGGGTCCGAAGCCTCGAAGGGATGAACCTCGCGTGGAGCCCCGGAACCGACGGTCCATCGACTGGTGAAGTGGTCGTTCTTCCCGAGGTGTCCGGGCCGGCGGAGTTCGAAGCATGGCTCTCGGAGGCCGAGGGGAAGTTCGTGATGATCTCTCCAACGCGAGCCACCTGCCGCCCCGATTCGAATTGGGAAGAGTATGCCACTCCGGAGTCTCTCGAGCGGATGCGCGCCACCCGGCAAGCAAACGCTGAAGCATGGCAGCGCCGGGTGCAGAACACGGGCGTGGAAGCCTTCGACCTCCCCCTCCACCTGGAGGAAGCGGGAGTTCAGGGAATCGTCACCTTGAACTGGAGCGGGGGATGGGGGGCGAACCGCGTGTTCAACTCCCGCACCCGTGACGTGCCTACCTTCGAACTCTCGTGTGAGGACTATGGGCTCGTCTTCCGCCTGGCCGAAAATGGACAAGGGCCGATCCTCCGGATCGACTTCGAGGCCGAGTTCCTGGGCGAAGTACCCGTCTACAATACCATCGCCACCATTCCGGGAACGGAAAGACCCGATGAGTACGTGATGCTCTCAGCCCACTTCGACTCGTGGGACGGCTCCTCGGGAGCGACGGACAACGGTACCGGAACCGTGCTCATGATGGAGGTGATGAGGATCCTCCGGGAGGTGTATCCGAACCCGAAGCGCACGATCGTCGTGGGCCACTGGGGAGGCGAGGAGCAGGGGCTGAACGGGTCCCGGGCCTTCGCGGAAGATCACCCGGAAATCGTCGATAACCTCCAAGCCCTCTTCAATCAGGACAACGGGACCGGAAGGGTCGCGAACATCTCGATGCAGGGATTCGTCGAAGCCGGAACCCACTTCGCCCGGTGGCTCAGCCAGACCCCGCAGGAGGTGACGCAGCACATCGAGTTCAGCTTTCCAGGTGTGCCTTCCGCCGGTGGAACGGACCACGCCGCGTTCGTCTGCTGGGGCGCTCCCGCCTTCAGCCTTTCGTCGCTCACCTGGGATTATTTCACCTATACCTGGCACACGAACCGGGATACCTTCGACAAGCTCGTCTTCGACGACCTGAAGAACAATGCAGTGCTTGTCGCGTCACTCGCATACCTCGCGTCCGAGGATCCCGAGCGCGTCTCGAGAGCCCGTCGTACGGTGATGCCGCTAAACCCCCAGACGGGACAGCCGATGACATGGCCCTCATGCTCGAGTCCGGCACGGAGCTTCGGCGAAAGTCCGCGGATGTAACGTGCCCTTCAGACGCCTGTCGAGGGAGTGCGGTGACGTTCGTCCGGGAGGCCGGGTGATGGAGGACTTCTCGTTCTTCCTGCCTTCCGCGCGGGCCCGCTCCAGCGACACGACATGCACCACCGCCATTCGAGCCAGGGTGCGAGGAGACGGAGCCGGTTCCGAACCGGCACCGTCTCCTCGAAGCAGGCGGGACACGCCCTCACCGGCCGGATCACGAGGAGTCCGAGAACCGCGACGGCAAGGAGCCGAATGACCACGAGTGCCATGAGGACGCTGAAGACGAGCATAGTACCCGGCCCGAGAGGGAACAGGGTAGCGGTGCGACGACCGAGTGCTTCGATCTCCAGTTTCGACCCTTCATGGCGCCGATGTCAACGGGCTTCGGCCCCGCCACCCCTTCGCGCGACCAAGCGCCTTTCGCGGCCGATCCCCCAGGAACTCGGTCGCCCCCTGGAGGAGCCCTCATGAATGAGCCGAACGAGTTCCCCGCTGTGATCTACCGCTCGAGAGACGACCGGGTTCTCGCTGGCGTCGTGGGAGGGTTCGCGAGGAGATGGGGCGTCTCGTCGACCCGCCTTCGTGTAGCCTACGTCCTTCTATCGATCGCCTCGGCCGCCTTTCCCGGGATCATCCTCTACATCGTGCTCTGGTTCCTCTTCCCGGAGGAACGACCGTCGTGAGCTCCAGCTACTCGCGCGAGTAGCTCCACTTCACCGGGACGCTCCCCCTCGCTGAGCACCGTCCACTCGTATCCGGCTTCGGTGAGGATCGCCGTGCATGCGTCGTGGACTTCCACTCCGTGCGTAGCGAGGAAAAGGGCGGGATGGTGGCGATCCAGGATCGATCGCGCCCCCTGAAGGACGACGAGCTCGCCTCCTTCCACGTCCACCTTGATGAAGTCCGGAGGGGGCAGTTCACCGGAGGCCACCAGGTCATCGAGGGAAACGAGGGGGACGGAGAGGCGACCGTCCTCCGCCAGCCGTCCGGTTCCGGACCCTCGGTCTTCGTCGAAGAGGGCTCGACCGGTGCGCTCTCCTACGGCTGACTCCACGACCCGGATGTTCTCCGTCCGGTTCACCTTCATGTGGATTCGGAGGAATCGCAGATTCAAACCTCTCGGCTCGAATGCGACCACGAGACCCGTGGCTCCCACTCGACCGGAGGCGAGGATCGCAGTGTATCCGACGTGCGCCCCCACGTCGTAGACGACATCGCCTTCACCCAGCTCCCTCGCCATCGCCTCGGACTTCTCGGACTTGAAATTCCCCCGGAGAAACCGGGTCCCACTCATCGGGGACCAACGCCGGCCCTGCAGCGGCCCCGACCGAATCCGAATGGTTAGCGGCGCGAGTAGCCGCTTGAAGAGGTGCCGGATTCGAAGCCTGATACCCGAACCCGTCCTGCCCTCCTTCGCCTGCTGGGAATCATCCGCCACGCAGCCTCCTTCCGCTCGGCGCCAGGACCCCTCCCGTAAAAGGAGGGGCCCGGGCGGCTTGGACGCTCACGTGGAAGGAATCGCGCCCCGTCGGTTCGAAGGCAACCTCAGCCGCTGCTTCCCTTCCCGTCACCGCTTCCGTCAGGAGACCGCCCTGAGGGAAAGGAGTTGCCGCCCTCGACCCGTCTGCCTCTAATGTGGCGCCACCGTCACGACCGGAAGGCCTTCCGAAGGTCCGAAGTCGATGACCATAGCAACCCGGCGATTCTGCCAACCGTCCTCACCCGGGCCACTTGCTCCCGGAACGATCTGACGTTCCGGAGCCTCTCCGTAGCTCACGGCCCGCATCCGCTCCAACGACAGTCCAGAACGGACGAGCTCCTCCTTCACGGCCTCGGCACGTCGCTCACCGAGCTGAATGTTGTACTGCGGATCCCCCGCGGGATCCGTGAACCCCTCCACCGTGATGACGGCATCCCCGTAGTATTCGCGCACCACCGCGGCAAAGCGGTCGAGGACCTCCCGATCTTCATCGCGCACACTCGCGTCGTCGAATGCGAAATGCACAGGAGCATTGAAGCGGATCGCCGTCTCGAAGCGCTCCACCGTCACCTGAAACTCGTCACGGAGCTCGCCCAGCTCCATCTCGAGCGATGCGAGACGGTGCTCCATGCGGTCCTCGAGGCTCCGGATCTCCTCGCTCAGGCGCCGCTCTACCGCTTCGTCGCCCTCGCGCATCTCCTCACGGACCTGCTCTAGCTCGGAAGCGAGCTCATCCCGGTTCACATGAGCACAGGCAGCCGTCGTGAATAGCACTGCGAGTACCAGGAATCCTCCTGCCGACCTCCACCTCTCGACTCCCCACATGTTTCGATCCTCCTCGTGCGTCGCCCGCATTCCGGTTCGCCACACCCGGTCCGCGCATGATGAACTCGCGTGGTCCGGGGTCGGCATGTGTCGCTCGAAACGATAGGGAGGGGGCAAGTGCGGTGCCATGAGAAGTGGGCCCGGGGCTCGCGGCGGATCGAAGAGGCCTGGCGCGCACTTCCCCGTTCCCACCCTTTCGGGCTCAATCCAGAGGAGCCGGCCTTCTCGCACCAGAAGAGTGCAACACTGCACCGAGTTGGAACGAACCAGGGCCGCCGGCACCGGGATCCGGCACCGACGACCCTGAAGGACCGCGCGGCGAAGGGAGGGTCAGTGACCGGCGCCCTCGACCTGAAGCTCAGATTCCAGTTCCTCGTTCGTGAGGACGGCACCGGGCTCGAGGCCGACATCCAGATGGTTCCAGTTCATAATCGCATTCCAGACGAAGGCGAAGCTTCCCCGGGTGTTGTTCCGGTGCAGGGCCCGGAAGCCGAAGAGGACGAGGTGACCCTCGCCCATCGGGAGGGAGAGAAGGCCCGGCTGACCCGCGAGATGCTCACGTCCGATCACGAGGCCGCTCTTGAAGAGATCGTCCGCGTCGGAGTATCGGATCAGAACATTCCCCTCCCTCTGCTCGCTTACCCCGTAGTAGGGTCCGAACCGGTTCATGAGCGCAAGGCCCTCGTCGTATCCGTACAGAATCGGGTGGTCGGGCCGCTCGACCCGCGCCCCGACGATCGAGCCGGGGATGAAGATCTCCTCCGGCTCCTCGAGGCTCACCCCCCGGACGAGCCCGAAGTCCACGGGGACCCGTGCCGCCGAGCCGAGTGCGATCAGCGTACCTCCGTCGAGGATGAAGTTGCGAAGCGCTGCCAGGCCCTCGTAGCCCATTCCTCCGGTGATGTCCTCCGCGCTCGCCGGGTAGCCCAGCGAGGGGAAGTCCTCGGAAGGCATGTACGACAGCGCACCATCGCCCGGGTCGACCCCTTCGAAGATCTCCCGGGCAGTCGAGCCGCGTCCCTGTTCAGGGAACAGGATCACGTCGAACCGGCTCGCAAGCTCACCCTCTCCAAGCCGGGTTTCGGGAAAATAAGTATAGGGAACGCCCATGCCATCGAGCGTCAGCCGGATCGAGCCGTCATCCTGGGTGTTCCGCCAGGAATGGAGGAGCGCGATACGGGGGAGTTCCTGGCGGTGACGGTCCACTGGGTCCACCGCTGCCGCGGAGGCCCCCACGACCTCGATGCCGAAGCGGTCCGCCCACGCCTCCACGTCGGCCCGGTTCATCTCACCGGCGGGAATCAGCCAGGCGCCGGGGCCAAAGCTTTCATCCCCCGGCACGTCCATTGCCTCCTGGGCTGCATAGAGCTCGATGTCGCCGAGTTCGAATCGCGCCTGGAGCGTCAGGTAGGAGGCGTCGTACCGCGCCACCCACCAATCCGGGTCCGCGGTGCCGGCAGCCCGGATCTCGCCCGGCATCCGAACCTCTGCCACCTCGGTCATCGAGAGGTCCAGGACAGAAGGGTCATCCACCTCGTACGCGACGATGTTATAGAGCAGGGGGAACGTCCACGCGACGTCGTCATACGGGCGCGGGGCGTCCTCGGGAAACTCCTGAACTTCCATCAGGTTCTTCACGAAGTGACGGTACGGCTGATCCATGCGGACCACGAAGTCACCCGATGCCACATCCACATCCCCGAAGGTCCCGGTCCCATCCGCCCGGTGTACCTCGATCCCCTGCCGAAGGAAGAGGTTCAGCATCTGCTCCGCGTTGGCCTTCCGCACCTGTTCCGACGGGATCACCCATGCATGCGGAGCCTCGGCGCTTCCAGCCTGCACCGCCTGCTCGTTCTTGATCCGGTAGTTGCGAAGCACGTCTTCACGGTTCGTCGCGACGAGGTGCAGCGAGTGGAGAACCCCGGACTGTGCGTAGTTGATGTTGTTCCTCAGCGACCAGATCACCTCCGGATACGGAGGGTTCGCCCGAAACCACTCCTCCGACGTCCGCCCTGCGCCCACCGTCTGCTCCATGGTGATCGGGACGGAATGGTTGAACGTCTCGTAGAAGCGGCCGATCGCGTTTCGGTTGTTCGCGATCCAGAAGAGGTAGGCGGGATTCCATCCATCATAGAAATCGTGCGTCCATACCCCCGGCATCCCCAACGCAGTGAGGGACGTCACCTCGTAGTGAGAGATCCACTGCCATTCGTGCCGGGTGACGGCCGGCACATTCGGATTGTATGGCCCGGTGCCGCTCGAGACGTAGAGGAATGGCACGGATTCGTGGAGGTCGATCGTGATTGGAAACTTCCAGTCTTCGAAGAGGTCGACCATCTCCTGATAGAGCCTCAAGGTGAGCTGGAGGCCGTCCCGGTTGTTGTCGTGACGCACATAGCTTCCCCAGAAGGGCGGCCCCACGATCCGATCCCACTTCTCCTCGATGAGATCCGAGTTGAATCGGTACCAGTCGATCACCCGGTTCCGACCATCGGGGTCGGTTGCGGGAACGATGAACAGGATCGCATCGTCCCGGATCCGCTGGATCATCGGATCTTCCGAGACCGCGACACGGTACGCGAGCTCGACGGCCACCTCCGGATGTCCCGTTTCAGGGGAATGGAGCCCCGCGTACACGAGGTGGATGACCGGCAACTCCGCAATGAGCTGGTCCGCTTCGTCCCGGGTCGTGCTTCTCGGGTCGGTGAGGCGACGGTACCCGTCACGGACCTCATCGAGACGAGCGAGATTCTCCTCGCTTCCCACCTTCACGAGCGCGAAAGGATTTCCCTCTTCGGAATCGCCCAGGTACTCCATTTCCACGCGTGGCGAGCTTTCGGCGAGCGCCTCATAATATGCATAGAGCTCATCGACACGATGCAGGTGCCCCGGCAGACCGGAGGCGTAGCCCCAGTGATCCCTCGGCGAGACGACCGTTGGGTCGTACGGCAGATGGTCGACTCGCTCGTTCGTGAACTCCTCTGCGGTCGTCCAACTGAGGATCTCCCGCGTCGCGGCGGTGTCCACCGGTTGGCCCCACGGCGTCGTTTCAGGGATGCCTCGTTCCGACCACCAGTCGAACTCCTGGGGCACCGGGGGCTCGGCGTTCTGTGCCGCCAATGTGGCCGGCGCGACGCCGAAGGAGATGATGAAGAAGGCAAGAAACACCTCTCCTGAAATTCGGATCGGTTTCATGCTTCGGCACTCCAGCGTGAAGGGGAACGGGGGGCGGAGCCTCCCGTTCGTTTCTTGAATCAGGCTGCCGGCCTCGAGCCCGATGGAGCTAAGATGGATCGATCCGGCGAGATGCCACACGAGTCGGTGGATGCCGTGGACCGGAGCGCGCGGATCCTGCGGGGGCAGTGGCTTCGGCCACCTCACTCCCCAGTATGATCACCATATGTTCGACAAATGGTGAGGGTCAAGCACGAAAACGGTACCGGCGTGAGCGATCGATGTTGCGGCCTGCGTTCGTCGGGCCCATCCTCACGGATTCCCATCAACGTTTTTCACGGATGAACCGTCGTAACTGAAACGGCTCGATCCACCTTCGGACGTAAGATTCGAACGAATCGTACAGGGTCCAGCATACTCGATCACGGCTCGGATGTTCGTACCCTTTGGATGGAGAAACGCTCGATGTCCCACCGCGACTGCCGCATCACCGCCGCGAGGCTCTCGAGACCGGTGGGCATCGGCGAATCAGGATTCATCCTCTCCGGGCACGTTGGTGAGGGGAAACCCGGCCGGCGCCGCGTGAGGGGGCAACGATGAGCGAGTCGATCGGACGGCTGCTCCGACGGGCCGTCGTCGTTCGGGACGAGGAGGTCTTCGCTCTCCTCTGGTCCTTCGCCTACCACTTCTTCGTGCTGGCGGCATACTTCGTCATCCGCCCGATCCGGGACGAGATGGGAGTGGCCGGCGGTGTCGAAAACCTGGCCTGGCTCTTCACGGGAACCCTGGCGGGGATGCTCCTCCTCCATCCGGTCTTCACGGCACTCGTCTCGCGCTACCCGCGCAGAATCTTCGTGCCCTGGATCTACCGGTTCTTCATCGTGAACCTGCTGGTCTTCTTCCTGCTCTTCACGCTGGCAGATGCAACGCAAGGCGTGTGGGTTGGCCGAATCTTCTTCATCTGGACGAGTGTCTTCAACCTCTTCGTCGTCTCGGTATTCTGGTCCTTCATGGCCGACGTGTACCGGCCGGCTCAGGGAAAGCGACTCTTCGGGATCGTCGCGGTGGGAGGCACGGTCGGGGCGCTCACCGGCTCGACGATCACCGCTTTCCTCGTATCCCACCTCGGGCCCGTCAACCTGCTCCTCGTCTCCGCGCTCATCCTGGAAATGGCCGGGCGGGCGTCCCGAATTCTCGAGGGGCACGAGGAGGATCTGCACCGCGTCGCGGAAGAGGATCCGGAGGTGGGAGAGAGGGCGGAAGCTGGAGCGATTCCGCCCGAAGAACGGCAGGAGGAGATCATCGGAGGCGGAATCCTCGACGGAATCCGACATGTGGCACGGTCCCCGTACCTCCTCGGGATTGCTGGGCTCATGGTCTTCTTCACCATCGTGTCGACCTTCCTCTACTTCCACCTGATGGCGATCGTGGAGTCCGTCTATCCGGACGACCCGGAGGGACGTACCCGCCTGTTTGCGATCATGGAGGTGGCGACCCAGTCACTCACCCTGGTGACGCAGATCTTCCTGACCGGGAGGATCCTGAAGTGGCTTGGGGTGGGACTCGCCCTCGCCTTCCTCCCGCTCGTGAGCATGGCAGGGTTCGGAATCCTTGCGACCGCACCGATCCTCCTCGTCGTCGTCGTTTTCCAGGTGCTGCGGAGAGCCGGTAATTTTGCGATCCAGCGTCCGGCCCGGGAGGTCCTCTACACCGTCCTCCCCCGAACGGACAAGTACAAGTCGAAGAACTTCAACGACACCTTCGTCTACCGTGCCGGAGACCAGGTGGGAGCATGGTCCTACACGGCGATGGGATGGATGGGCATCGGCCTTTCGGGTCTCGCCTTTTCGATGGTTCCGCTTTCCGCACTCTGGCTCGTGCTCGCCATCTGGCTCGGCAAGCGCTACCGGGAGATCCATGCCGGCGAAAAGCCAGCGACGCCGGCCGAGCCCGTCTCCGGCCCCGCCTGATCGCGGGACGCATGGGGGGCGCGGCGCTCGCAGGCACCGCGCCTTCCCATCGGCTCGTCTACAGCTTCAGCCCTCGCTCGAGCGTCTTCAGCGTGCGGGGAGCGGCCGGGCGGAGAAG
Organism: Gemmatimonadota bacterium; assembly: GCA_007121455.1. GTDB lineage: Bacteria > Gemmatimonadota > Gemmatimonadetes > Longimicrobiales > Gaopeijiaceae > SKKN01. The sequence goes on from SKKN01000027.1 coordinate 81,887, forward strand.
CGCATCGCGAAGGGCCTGGTCGAGTCTCTCATTCTTCCGGTCCGCGATCTTCCCTCCCCTGTCGAACGAGTGGATCTCCCCCGCAACTCTCGCCGCGACCGGGATGCCGTCCCGGTAGACGACACGATTTCCGGTCACCGATGGCACCCGTTCGCCGGGAGTGATGATTCCGGTGAGATTGAGCGGGTCGGCTCCAGACACCGAGACCAGGGACCCGTCACGCCCCTCCGCCCGGACCGTTCGGAGCAGCGAAACCGCTTCGGGGAGGGCGAACTGCTCTCCGCTCACTCCCGCCACGAACCGGCCGCCCCGAATCTCTCCGCGGGCCTCGAGACGCCGCAGGACCCGTGTCACGACCCGCCATGGGGGCGACCCCGCCTCCCGGTGCACCAGTCGCCGGAAGACGACGCCGTAGCGAAGGAGCAGCGCGCGGACGAAGGCTTCGATGGCCGCGTCGGAAGGATTCGGTGGCCCGGCCGTGGCGAGCAGCGCCCACCGACCCGCAGTATCGACACCATACGGGGACGTCGTTCGTCGCCGACGCTGTCCATCGAGGGGCTTTCGTCGGTCGGATGGGGTGAGGAGCGCCCGGAGGCCGGAGATGCCATCCGAGCTCACGAGGCCCACAGCGGCGAGCTCTCCCAGGGCTTCCTCCACCTGAGTCCGCAGGAGGCCGCTTTCCGCCACCAGGTCGTGGAAGAACGACGCCCCCTTTTCCTCGAGCACCTCCACGACCGCACGGGCAGGCGTCGAGAGCTCCGCGCCATTGTCCCCGACCATCTCGAGCCAGAGAGCACTCGTCCGACGGAGAAAGAGCGAGACGGGTGAGGAGCGGGTGAGCGCCGAAGGGGCACCCGGGTCGTGCCCCGGCCAGATCCGCCCCCATCCGATCCGCCCGGTGGCGCTGAGCTGATCCAGGAGCTCGGGGCCGTATCCTTCGCACCGCGACGGCAGGACGTCGAGCTCCCAGGCGACCGCCGGAAGCTCACAACCATCGAGCTGCTCGAGTACCTTCATCAGCCCCTCGGGGCCCACCACCCGATGTCCCGCCTCGACCCGCTGCCACCGGAAGAGAAACCGCATCAGATCGGCCGTCGACACCGGCTCGATCTCGGCTCGAAGGCGGTTCAGGGTATGCCGATGGATGCGAATGAGCAGGCGACGGTCGCACCACTCCTCCTCGCCGCGGTCGGGCGTAAAGAAACCCCGCAGCACCGCCCCCTCCCCCTCCAGGGCGGCGAGGGCCCCATGGACGGAGACGGGACGAAGACCGAGAGGGGCGGCCAACTCCTCCACCGTCACGGGACCCAGGATCTCGAGACGGCCGCGGAGAAGCTCCCGAAGCGCCTCCTCGGGGTCGGCCGGCAGCTCCGTCACGGCCTCGGTCGCTCCCGCCAGCAAGGCCACCACCTCCCCGACCCGCTCGACGGCGACGCGCACCGGATCCCCCTCCGGGCCGGCCAGCCGTCGCACACGTCCCTCCTCCGCCAGCACATCCCAGTGCTTCTCCCACCCCCTCCTCATCTCATCGTCGGTGAGGAAGCCGGAAAGCATGAGGGCATCGTGGAGCTCGTCCGGGTTTTCCGCCGTGGGCCTCGCCTCCTCGCGGACCCGTTCGATCGCGGAAGCATCCAGAGCACCGAGATCGTCTGCCGACGTGGGCTCCGTCGCACGCCTCGTATACACCGCTCGTGCGCGACGCTCTTCGAGTGGCGCGTCATCCAGGAACTCGAACACCCGGGCGTTCAGGAGCTGGGACGCGAGGGGCGAAGGCTCGGGCGTGTCCCGCGCGACGAGCTCCACCTCACCGGCGAAGACGCGCTCGAGGATTCGGCGGAGGCCCTCGTAGTCCATCGCCTCCTCCAGGCAGTCCCTCAGTGCCTGACGTACCAGGGGATGCTCCGGGACGTCCCGGTCGCCCCCGATGTTCTCGAGGCAGGCCGCGGCGTCCGGAAAGACGGCCGCGAGGAGGTCCTCCGCCTGCATCCGCTGGAGGGGAGGTGGAACGCGGCCGCCACCCCGGGCTCTCGGCACCGCCAACGCTACATTCGCCGCCCATCGCCAGCGGACGTGGAAGAGCGGTGAATCCAGCACGGCCTGAACGAGGACGTTCCGGACCTTCTGGGGGTGCAGGTACCGGAAGACCTCCTCGAGCGGGAAGGAGTGCTGAGGCCCGAGGGAGAGAAGAACCCCCTCGTCGGTCGCCGCCGCCTGGAGCTCGAAGTTGAAGGTACGGCAGAACCGCTTCCTGAGCGCGAGCCCCCACGCCCGGTTCACCCGTGCCCCGAACGGGGCGTGGAGGATGAGCTGCATTCCCCCGGAGTCGTCGAAGAATCGCTCCAGAACGAGCGCATCCTGCGTCGGCACCACGCCGAGGAGGCGGCGGGTCTCGGCCAGATACGAGACGAGCTGCTCCGCTGCTTCGAGCGGAAGCCCGGTCTCCTCCACGACCCGGCCGGCCGCGGCCTCAGGAGATCCATCCTCCACCGACACCCATTCACCCACGTCACGTCGAAGCCGAGAGACGCCGGCGGACAGCTCGTCGGAGCGCGCCGGAGCCTCGCCCAACCAGAATGGAATGTTCGGCGGCTCGCCCAGTGCATCCGCCACCCGCATCACTCCCCGCTCCACCCGGAGCACCCGCCACGACGCGTTCCCGAGCTGGAAGACGTCCCCCGCCATGCTCTCCACCGCGAAATCCTCGTTCACGGTGCCGACGAAGGTGCCCGGCGGCTCCACGACGACGCGGTAGTCCGCATTCTCCGGAATCGCCCCTCCGGAAGTGATCGCGGTCAAGCGAGCTCCCCGACGCCCTCGGAGGCGTCGGTTCACACGGTCACGGTGGAGGAGAGCCCCGCGGCGGCCGCGACGGGTGCTGAAGCCTCGGGAGAGCATCCCGAGCACTTCCTCGTACTCGACTTCGTCCAGCGCCCGATACGGCCATGCCCGCCGAACGAGCTCGAGGAGGTCCCCCTCGTCCCAGTCCTCGGCCGCGGCTTCGGCCGTGATCTGCTGAGCGAGCACGTCGAGGGGTTTGTCTTGCATCACGAGCCGGTCCAATTCGCCGCGACGCACCTCCCGGAGGAGGGCGGCGCACTCCACGAGCTCGTCCCGCGAGAGGGGGAACAGCCGGCCCCGGGGGGTCCCGGTAACCGTATGCCCGGAACGTCCGACCCGCTGAAGGAGGGTCGCGATCCGACGCGGGGTGCCGAGTTGCACGACGAGATCCACATGGCCGATGTCGATGCCGAGCTCCATCGAGGCGGTGGCGACGAGCACCCCGAGCCGCCCCTCCTTCAGGCGCGCCTCCGCGTCGAGCCGCCGCTCCTTCGACAGAGAGCCATGGTGCGTCGCGACCCGTTCCTCTCCGAGCCGCGTCGCGAGATGTCGCGTCACACGCTCCGCCAGCCGACGCGTGTTCACGAAAACGAGCGTCGTGCGGTGACTCCGGGCGAGAGCCGCCACCTGGTCGTACACACCTTCCCACCGCTCCGTCGACATGACCGCCTCGAGTGGGGAATCCGGAACCTCGAGCGCCAGCTCGAGCGCACGGACGTGCCCCTGGTCCACGATGCCGCACTCGGGGGCGCCCTCGTCATCCACGCCTCTCGTCCCCACGAGGTAGCGCCCGACCTCCACCAGGGGCTTCTGGGTCGCAGAGAGTCCGATCCGCTGGAGGCGCCGTGTCGTCACGTGCTCGAGCCGCTCGAGGGAAAGCGCCAGATGGGAGCCCCTGCGTGAATCGATGACTGCATGGATCTCGTCCACGATCACCGTCCGCACCGTGCGGAGCATCGCACGACTCCGGTCGGCCGTAAGCAGGAGGTAGAGGGACTCCGGGGTCGTGACGAGGATGTGCGGCGGCCGGCGAAGCATCGCCGCACGCTCGGATTGAGGAGTGTCCCCGCTCCGCACCGCCGCACGGATATCCACCGATGGATAGCCCATCTCCCGAGCGAGCTGCCGGATCTCACGCCGGGGTTCCGCCAGGTTCCGGTGGATGTCGGCGGAAAGGGCTTTGAGCGGAGACACGTAGATGACGCGAACCTCGTCGGGAAGCATGCCGCCGGAGCCGTTCCGGGACCCATCGGGGGCAGGGCCGTGCTCCGGGCAGACCTCACCCCGCATCTCGAGACCCTCGCGAAGGAGGTCGTCGAGGGCAATCAGAAAGGCGGCAAGCGTTTTTCCGGATCCGGTGGGCGCGGCGATCAGGGTATTCCGCCCGCTTCGGATGTGCTCCCACCCAGCCGTCTGTGCAGCCGTGGGAGCCTCGAACCGGCTTTCGAACCAGCGCGAGACGACGGGGTGAAAGTCGTGGAAGGGCATAGCGGAGTTTCTACCCGCCCGCGGTCCTCCCGGTTCGAACGCAGCCGCCGGAACGGCACCGAGCCCTGGCCGGACGACATCGGCCACCGGTCCTCGTTGCCTTTGGGTGGAAGCTTTGTTTCGTTTCGGTGGGAGCTTCCCGTGCCCAGAGAGTGTGAGCGAACCGATGCGCGTCGACGACGTATTCTGGGCCTTGGTGGTCCTTGCCTTCCTCCTCCTCGTCGCGCGGATCCTCCGGCAACGGACGGTCGTCTTTCGACGCATCTTCCTGCCCAGCTCGCTGATCGCCGGTGGCCTGGGCCTCCTCCTCGGCCCGCAAGTCCTGGGCTGGATCATCCGGCAGATTGCTCCGCGGCGGCCTGAGGAGCCGCCACACCTTCTCGCCGAAGGACTCTTCCCCGAGGAGGTCCTGGACGTCTGGAGCTCCCTGCCGGGCCTTCTCATCAACGTCGTCTTCGCCGCCCTCTTGATGGGGAAGGCGATCCCCGGACTCCGAACCGTCTGGAATACCGCAGGGCCACAGGTCGTCGTAGGTCAGACGATCGCGTGGGGACAGTACGTGGTGGGGCTCACGCTCGCGATGCTCGTCCTCACACCCGTCTACGGCCTGCCTCCCGCCGCCGGAGCGCTGATCGAGATCGGATTCGAGGGAGGGCACGGGACTGCAGCCGGAATGCAGACGGCCTTCGAGGCGGTGGGCTTCGACGAGGGCTACGACCTGGCGATCGCTCTCGCGACCGTGGGTCTCGTCGGGGGGGTCCTGATTGGAACGGGGCTGATCAACTGGGGGGTTCGCCGCGGGGTCATCGAAGCGCCCGAGCGGATGGACTCGCTCGACGACGTGCGCTTCTTCGACGAAGAACCATCGGGAGAAGAGATCGCGGAGTTCCGGCGGGAGAAGGAGCGTGAGAGCCAGCCGACGGACCCGCTCTCGCTCCACCTCGGCATCGTGGCCCTCGCGATCGTGATCGGATGGCTCATCCGGGAGGGGCTCGTCGGCTTCGAGCAGATGACCTGGGGCCGGCCGGTGGAGGACGGCGAGCCCCTGGTGATCCTCGGCTACGTGCCCCTCTTTCCGCTGGCGATGGTCGGCGGAGTCCTCGTCCAGCTCGCCGTGGACCGGATGGGCGTCGGCGATCAGGTGAGTCGCCGGCTGATGAACCGGATCTCCGGGGCCTCTCTGGACATCATCATCGTCGGAGCCGTCGCCACGGTCTCCCTCCAGGCGATCGGCACCCATTTCGTGCCCTTCCTCCTCCTCACCACCGCGGGAATCGTGTGGTCTCTCGCCGCCGTCATCCTCCTCGCCCCCCGGGTCGTGCCGACGCACTGGTTCGAGCGGGCCGCAGGCGACTTCGGGCAATCGATGGGGGTCACGGTCACGGGCCTCCTCCTCATGCGGGTTGCCGACCCCTCGAATCGGTCCGGCGCGATGGAGAGCTTCGGCTATAAGCAACTCCTCTTCGAGCCCGTGGTCGGAGGCGGTCTCTTCACCGGCTCGTCCGTGGCTCTCATCGCGGCCTTTGGCCCCCGGCCGCTTCTGATCCTGACCCTGGGGCTCACCCTCTTCTGGATCGTCTTCGGCCTCATCGCATTCGGAAAGGAGTCCAGGGAGAACCGGAAAGCCGAGGCGCGGACCCGCGCTGACCGTGCAACGGCTCGCCCTCAGCCGAGATCCCATTCCGAATGACGCATCTGCGCATGTGTGTCCCACACTGGCTCTCGACCCATCTTCGGTATATATTCGGTCATGGTTCCCCCTCCCTACGTCGAGCTCCACTGTCACTCCGGCTACTCCTTCCGGGACGGCGCCTCCCATCCGGACGAGCTCGTGCTCCGCGCGAAGGAGCTGGGCTACCCTGCGCTCGCGCTCACGGACCACGACGGGCTCTACGGCTCCATGGAGTTTGCGCACATCGCACGGGAGTTGGAGATCCAGCCGATCACCGGAGCGGAGGTCACCGTGAAGGGGTGCGGGCTCCCGGGGGAGGAGGAGCTCCGCTTCCACCTGACGCTCCTCGCCGAGACGCCGACGGGCTACGCGAACCTCTGCCGCCTCCTCACCGAGGCCCACATGGAGAGCCCCCGGGGGGATCCGGCCCTCTCCCTTCCCGTACTCCTTGCCAGAACGGAGGGCCTCATCCTGCTCACCGGCTGCCGTCGGAGCCCTCTCCTCCACGCTCTCGAGGACGCCACCTCCACGGGGGAAGCCTTCCTCCAGCGTCTGACCGCGGCCTGCAGCCCAGGGAGCGTCTTCGTGGAGCTACAGGAGAACGGGGTGAAGGGGGACGGGAAGCGCGGTCGGGCCCTCGGGTGCCTCGCGGACCGGATGGAGGTTCCGGTGGTAGCCACCGGAAACGTCCACTACCACCGGCGGAGACGCCACCGCCTCCAGGACGTCCTCACCGCGATCCGTCACCGGACCACCCTCGATGCCTCCACCGGCTTCCGACGTCCCAACTCCGAGTTCTACCTGGCTCCCCCCGAGGTGATGGCCCGGCGGTTCGAGGGGAGAGAGGACGCACTCCGGAACACCCTCCGGATTGCCGATCGGTGCGCGATATTCGACCTCACCCGGGACCTGGGATACACCTTCCCCGACTTCGAGGGGAGCGAGTGCGGCGAGCCCGCGATCGCAGTCCTCACACGGGTTTGCCGGGCAGCCTTCGAGGAGCGCTATGCCGAGGATCCCGCCCGAGCCTTTCCAGGCATCACTCCGACCCCGACACTCGCGCACAGAGCTCGGGAGCGACGATCGGAGGCAGAGCAGCGCCTGGAGGAGGAGCTCGCTCTCGTGGAGCGGCACGGCCTCTCCGGCTTCTTTCTCGTCTACCGCGACATCATGGAACTCGGCCGGGAGATAGCGGCGCGAGTTCGGAAGGACGCACCCCGGGCGCGCTCGAACCTCCCGCCGGGACGAGGGCGGGGCTCCTCCGTCTCTTCCGTCATCTGCTACCTCATCGGCCTCTCCCACGTGGATCCGGTGGAGGCGAACCTCTCGCTGGGACGGTTTCTGAACGAAGCGCTCGAGTCCGTTCCGGACATCGACCTGGACTTCCCCCGCGAGATCCGCGAGGCACTCATCCTCGCCGTCTATGAGAAGTACGGGAGCGAGCACGCAGGCCTCGTCGCCACACTTCCCACCTACCGCATCCGCTCCGCTGTTCGGGAGGTGGGGAAAGCCCTGGACCTTCCCGCCGGCGACCTGGAGAAGCTGGCGAAGCTCGCCGGGGGAAGCTCGATCGGGGATCTGGAGGCGGAGATGGAACGGCTTCCCGGCTTCGAGGACAAGGTGAAAAATCCTCTCTGGAAGCTCTTCACGGAGCTCGTGGCGGAGGTTGCCGGCTTCCCCCGACACGTCTCTCAGCACGTGGGGGGGATGATCATCTCCTCCCGTCCTCTCGTGGAGCTCGTCCCACTGGAGCCCGCCGCCATGGAGGGTCGAGTCCTCTGTCAGTGGGACAAGGACTCCTGCGATGACGCGGGCTTCATCAAGATCGATTTCCTCGCGCTGGGGATGCTCTCTCTCGTGGAGGAAGCCACGGACCTCATCGCCGAACGAGGGAGTGCGGAGGAGGTCTCGGTTCCCACGATCGACGGGGCTCCGGACCTCTCCCGCATCGACCTCCACGACGAGGCGATCTACGACCGGATCTGCGACGGAGACACCGTGGGCATCTTCCAGGTGGAGAGCCGGGCCCAGATCCAGATGCTCCGTCGGGTCCGGCCCAGGAATCTTCCGGAGCTCGCCGTTCAGGTCGCCATCGTCCGGCCCGGCCCCATCGTGGGTGGTGCGGTGAACCCCTACGTCCGGCGACGGGAAGAGGCACGATCGAACCCGAACTACCGCACTCCCTACTTGCACCCTCTCCTGGAGAAACCCCTCGAGGAGACGATGGGAGTCGTCATCTTCCAGGATCAGGTTCTTCAGGTCTGCCGTGCACTCGCCGGGTTCACGGACGGCCAGGCCGAAGGTCTCCGGCGAGCGATGAGCCGAAAACGCTCGAAGAAAGCAATGGGAAGCTACCGGAAGGCCTTCCTCGAGGGAGCAATGGCCCGGGGAGTGGAGGAAAAGGTGGCCGAGGAGGTCTTCGAGCACGTGGTGGCCTTCTCCGAGTTCGGCTTTCCCAAGTCGCACGCCGCCGCCTTCGGGCTTCTCGCATACCAATCCGCCTGGCTCCGGTACTACTTCCCCACCGAGTACACCGTGGCCCTCTTCAACAACCAGCCCATGGGATTCTACTCCCTCGACGCGATTGCCCGGGATGCCCGTCGAAACGGAGTCCGGACACTCCTTCCCGATGTGAATCGCAGCGATGTCCGGTGCACAGCGGAGGGAGCCGACCTCCGGGTGGGGCTCGGCTTCATTCGTGGATGGGGAGAGGGAATCACGAAGCGGGTGGTCGAGGAGCGAAAACAAGGCGGCCCCTATCGCTCCCTCGTGGACTTCCTTCGACGGACCCCCGCCGCTCTCAAACGCCCGGCCGTGGAGAACCTGATCTGGGTGGGGGGGATGGACAGCACGGGACTCACCCGGCGAGAGCTTCTCTGGCAAGCAGGCCTCTGTCTGGGCCCTGAAGGAGCGGAGCCCTCCCGAACGCGAGGTCGGAATGACGACCCTCAGCTCTCCCTGGCCCTGACCGATCCGTACGCCGCTCTTCCCTTCTCCGATTCGAGCGCCGAGGAGAGGCTCGTGGCCGAGTACCGGATGCTTCACTTCTCCACCGAGCTCCACCCGCTGTCCCTCGTGCGGGAGCGGCTCCCCTCGGAAACCGTGACTTCGGGACACCTCCCCGACCTCCCCCAGGGGTCCATCGTGGAGCTGGCCGGGGTGGTCGTGGCCCGTCAGCGGCCGCAGACGGCAAAAGGATACGTCTTCGTTCTCATGGAAGACGAGGACGGACCCGTGAACGTCATCGTGAAACCCGACATCTACGAGCGGCACCGAGCCAAAGTACGCATGGAACCCTTCCTCGCCGTCCGGGGGCGGCTACAGAAGGATGGCTCCACCCTGAACGTGATCGCCCGGGAAGTTCGGGCGCTCCGCGGTGACCTCACGCCCCTCGTTCCAGACGCCCTGGAGTATTTTCCGGAACGGAGAGGAAGCGTGTCGGGAGCAGAAGCTTCCGCTCCTTCGGCCTCCGTTCGGACCTCGAGCGCCACACCGGACCCCTTCCGCTATCTCACGGCCCTCCGGGAGAATCCTCCCGATGCGAAGAGCTTCGGGTGAAGGCTTCGCAAACCCTGGTCCGGCCGCACGGAGGTGAATTACGTTTTTTTCATGCACCCGCGACTCGCCCGCGGGAGATCGCTCGATGCTCTTCACCCCGTGATCGAAGGTCCACGCGCATGGCCATCGAGAAGCCCGAACCATTTCCCGGTCCGGCCGGCCGCCCTCGTGGTCGGAGGAATCCATGCTCGGGCGCCCGACTCGTCGTCGCCCTCTTTCTACCCCTGCTCGGGGCCTGCGACCTCATGAGTCCTTCTGCTTCCGGTTCGGCGGTAGCCATCCCGGATCCTCAGCTCAAAGCCGCGATTCGCGAGCAATTGGAGATCCCCTCCGGGCCCATCGTACCGATGCGGCTCCAACGTTTGAAGACATTGCACGCCGGCCGCCGTGAGATCTCCAACCTGGCCGGCCTGGAGTACGCCTCCGAACTCGAAACGCTGGATCTCCACCTGAACGATGTTTCCGACCTCTCTCCCCTGAGCGGCCTTTCGGAACTCGAGCAGCTGCACCTGTCCGGGAACGACATCCACGATGTCTCACCCCTCCGGGGGTTGACCCGCCTGGAGAGCTTGGCCTTGCACGGCAACCGGATCACGGACCTCTCCGCACTCGGCGACCTCACCGGACTCGTCGTCCTGGAGATCGGCCACAATCAGGTCTCGGATCTCTCGCCGCTGAGTGGGATGGCGAACCTCGAGCGGCTCGGGCTCTCCGGCAACCCGATCTCGGAGCTGTCGGGCTTGAACACCCTCTCGCTCGAAAGCCTCAACATTGCCGGGAGCGGAATCTCCGACCTCGAAGGCCTGGCGGGCCTGGACGACCTCCAATCCCTCCGGGCGCACGAGAACCTGATCTCTGACCTCGAGCCCCTGAGTGACTTCGAGCGGCTCGAGACTCTCTCGCTCCAAGGGAACGAGATTTCCGACCTCTCTCCACTGGTCGGGCTCACGAACCTCTGGAGCCTCCAGCTCCACGACAACGACGTGGCGGACCTCTCTCCTCTCCGCGAGCTTACGAGCCTCGAGCGACTCTCTCTGGACGGGAATCGAATCTCGGACCTGACTCCTCTGAGCGGGCTGGCGATCGAGTGGCTCCACCTCGAGGACAACCGGATCACGAATCTCGCCGGCCTGGATGAGCTGGAACGGCTTTTCGAGCTCTGGCTCGACGGGAACCAACTCTCCGATCTCACCCCTCTCGGCGATGCTGTAAGCCTCAGGCGGCTCCGTCTGAGCGAGAACGAGATCTCAGACCTCTCCCCCTTGAGCGAGCTCACCGAGCTCATCGTCCTCGAGCTCGACGACAACCGGATTTCCGATATCACAGGGCTCGTGGAGAACGAGGGGCTCCGCGCGAAGCCGCTCCTCCCTCCCCAGGACGTCACGGTCGCATTGCGAGGGAATCCACTCGGAGCGGAGGCGCTCTGCGAGGACGTCCCGCTCCTCGAGGAACGAGGCGTGGCGGTGCTCGTCGACGGTTCCTGTCCGGAGTCGGAGGGATGACCGACCCGGAAGCACGGAGGGACGCCCGTCGCTACGCGGCGAGCGAACGTGCGGCCTCGGCGAAGCGCTGCGCCGCTTCACGGAGGCTCTCCTCGCTCAGCACGCCGAAGCTCAGGCGAACGAACGAACGCTCCGGACGATCCCCATAGCAGAGTTCCCCGGGCACGTAGAGCACGCCCTTCTCCAGGCAGGTGCGGCAAAACTCGGAATCGAAGCCGGTCTCCATCTCACCGGGAGCCCGAAGCCAGAGGTACATCCCCCCTGCGGGCACGGTCCACGACCAACCGAGCTCCCGGAGCCCCGACTCGACCAGCCCCTCGTTCAGGGCCCTCATCTTTCGATGGTATATCGGGCGGATCGTCTCGAGGTGCCGCTCGAAGGCTCCGCTCACGAGAGCCTCCTCGACGACCGCCTGGTTCAGATTCGCGGTCCCGAAGTCGTGCGCCCCCTTGAGGTAGAGGATTCGGCGGAGCCACTCCTCGTCGGAGCAGTACCCGTATCCCACCTTGAGACCGGTCGCGAACGGCTTCGTGCAGGTACCCAGGTAGAGCTTCGGGAACTTCGCGAACCCTTCGAGGGAAAGAATGCTCGAAGCCGCGGGCGCACTCTCGTAGTAGAGCTCCCGATAGGCCGCGTCCTCGATCACGGGGATCGTGAGCCCCGCCTCCTGGAGGACAGACGCCAACTCCTCCTTCTCGTCCACCTCCGGGGAGCGACTCGCCGGATTCGAAAAGTAGCTGATCAGGTAGAGGGCCTTGATTCTCCGGTGATCGCCTGCATCGCGCATCTCCGTCAGCATTCTCGCGAAGGCTTCCGGGTCCAGCCGACCCGACTCCGGATCGGACGGGATCGAACGGGGCTCGACTCCGAGGCCACGCAGCACGTCGAGGTACACGAAGTACGTCGGTCGCTCGACCAGCACGATGTCCCCCGCGTCACAGAGCACATCGGACGCGAGCTGGAGGGCCTGCTGGGAGCCGTTCGTGACCACGGCACGGTCCGGGTCGAATGCGTCCGGCGTGCCTCCATCGTACTGGGCGAGGCGCTCCGCGATCGCTTCCCGAAGTCCGGAACGGCCCTGGTTCGAACCGTACTGGAGGTATTCCGGAGGCCCGTCGCGGCGGGTGACCCGTCGGACGATCTCGGCAAAGGAATCCACCGGAAGCGACTCCGTGTCCGTGAACCCCGCCGCGAGCGAGAGGAGCCCCGGGGTCTCGAGGGCGAGATCCATGAGGCGGGCGATCTCCGGAGGAGCGAGCCGTCGTCCTCGTTTGGAAAAGGATACCGCGGACATCGCTTCCACCCGTTCCGTGGCCATGAGGCTTCCATGTTCGGAGGAGAATCTGGCCGGATGGCAAACCCTCCGGCCGGCAGCGCGTTGCTATCCCGCTTCAGAGGGTTCGTTCCGGAGGTGTCCCTGCTTGCCGCCCCCGTCGCGGCCACTCATCCTTAAGAGACCGTTGATGGGGCACCCGATCGGACGAAGAGGTATGCTTCTGCGATGATGACAGAACGAGGTGATCGCGCCATGACCGACCGTTCGAAGTGCCCGACGGGCCACCGGGGGCTTATCTTCGTGCTCCTCGCGAGCGGGATGTTCGCCGCGGGCCTCGAGGGCCAATCGGCCCCGCCGGTCGAGAACCTGACCGCGGCAGACTACGCGCGAGCCGAAGCGATGATGGGACAGAACGCCCAGGAACTCGTCTTCGGCGGCCCCGTCTCTCCCGAATGGATCGACGAAGAGGAGCGGTTCTGGTACCGAAACCGCTTTCGGGAGGGCTTCGAGTTCATCCTGGTCGACGCGCCTTCCGGGGAGCGGGAGCGAGCATTCGACCATGTCGAGCTCGCAGCCGCGCTCTCTCGGGCGTCCGAGCGTAATGTCGAGCCGTTCCAACTCCCTTTCGAGAGCTTCAGCTTCGTCGAGGGCGGGACGGCGATCGAGTTCGTATTGGATGATGAAGAGCAGGAGAACGAAGAAGCGCGCTGGATCTGTTCGATCCGGGAGTACGCGTGCGACGGGCCGCTCGCTCCTCACCCGTCCGTGGAACACTCGATTCGCTCTCCCGATGGCCGGTATGCAGCCTACATCGAGAAACACGACCTCTGGGTGCGGGATCTGGAAACCGGCGAGGACATCCAGCTGACCACGGATGGGGAAGAGCGATACGGCTACGCGGCCGACTCCCAGGGTTGGCGCCGCACGGAGGCGCCGGTCCTCGTTTGGTCGCCCACGTCCGACATGATCGCGACCTACCGCCTCGACGAGCGGGACGTCGGGGAAATGCACGTGATCGAGACGGCGGAGCCCCGACCGGAGCTCCATTCCTGGCCCTACGCGCTTCCGGGCGACTCGATCCTGCCGATGCACGAGCGGGTCGTCGTGCACGTGGATTCACGCGAGGTCGTGTTCCTGGATATGGAACCCGACTATCAGCGAACCTCGAGCTGCTGCGGCCTCACACGCGGGCCGGAGTGGGCCGACGTGGAGTGGAGCGCGGACGGAGAATCCCTGGCCTTCGCCTCGACATCGCGAGACTACCGAACCGTGACGCTCCGCCTCGCCGACCCGCACACGGGCGTGGTGCACGACGTCTTCAAGGAGAGCCATCCGGAGTTCTTCCTCACGAACATCCGTTCCGGTGGGGTCCCCAACTGGCGCGTTCTCCACGACCGCGACGAATTCCTCTGGTACAGCGAACGGGACGGGTGGGGCCACCTCTTCCTCTACGACCTCGAGAGTGGCGAGCTGCGAAGTCGGGTGACCGGTGGCGACTGGAATGTGGTCGACATCCTTCGAGTGGACGAGGAGCAGGGCACGATCCTCTTCACGGGCGTAGGCCGCGAGGAAGGCAGGAACCCCTACTTCCACCACCTCTACTCCGTCGCCCTCGACGGGACCGACCTCACCCTCCTCACACCTGAAGAGGCCCACCACCAGATCTCTCTCTCTCCTTCCGGTGCCTATGCCGTCGGTACGTGGTCGACGCCCGCGGACGCCCCGGTCGCCGCCGTGCGAAACCTGTCCGACGGAAGTACCACGGGTGTGATCGAGGAGGCGGACATCTCCGAGCTCGAGGCGCTCGGCTGGACTCCCCCGGTTCACTTCACCGCGCGAGCACGGGATGGGATCACCGAAGTCCACGGGCTCATGTACAAACCATCGGACTTCGATCCGGCACGCTCCTATCCGGTGGTGAACTCGATCTACCCGGGCCCTCAGACGGGGAGCATCGGAAGCTGGGGCTTCGACGTGGGTCCCCGGGGTCAGGCGCACGCACTCGCAGAGCTGGGATTCATCGTGGTGCAACTCGATGCTCCCGGGACTCCGTTCCGCTCGAAGGCCTTCCATGCCTTCTACTATGGTGATATGGGGGACAACGGCCTCGAGGATCAGAAAGGCGCGATCGAGCAGCTCGCGGATCGGTATGAGTGGATCGACCTGGATCGGGTCGGAATGTATGGCCACTCCGGGGGTGGCTTCGCGACGGCCGCCGCCCTCCTTCGCTTTCCGGACTTCTTCAAGGTCGGCGTGTCGAGCGCCGGAAACCACGACAATCGCGGCTACACGGACTACTGGGGCGAGCGATGGCAGGGGCCTCTCGAGCGGGCGGAGGACGGCTCCGACACCTATGAAGGTCAGGCGAACCACCGCCTCGCGGGCGAGCTCCGTGGCCGGCTTCTACTCAGCTACGGCACGATGGACACGAACGTGCACCCGAACATGACGCTCCTCCTCATCGATGAGCTCATTGCCGAGAACCACGATTTCGACCTCATGGTCTTCCCGAATCGAGGGCATGGCTACGGGGGGGAGCCCTACCAGGTCCGTATGACGTGGGACTACTTCGTCACGCACCTGCGTGGCGCCGTTCCTCCCGCTGGGTACCGGATCGGTCGGTGAGCTACGACGCGGACGTGCTGGTGGTGGGGAGCGGCATAGCCGGTCTCACCTTCGCCCTCAAAGTGGCGCGGGAGCGGAAGGTCCTCATCATCACCAAGAAGGAGAGGGCAGCGTCGAACACGAACTTCGCTCGCGGCGGGCTCGCCGCGGGGATGGGGCCGGACGACGACCCCGAGCTCCATCTGAGGGACACGCTCATCGCCGGAGCCGGCCTCTGCCGGGAGGAGGTCGTGGACCTCGTGGTGCGTGAGGGCCCGGAGCGTGTCCGCGAACTCATCGATTGGGGGGTCCGCTTCCACCGCGAGGGAGGAGACCTCTCGCTCGGGATGGAAGGAGGCCACTCACGCCGGCGCATCGTGCACGCGGGCGACCGGACCGGAAGGGAGATCGAGCGGGCGCTGCTCTCGGCCGTCGAGGCCGCGGCCGACATCCAGGTCGAGGAGCACCTCCTCGCCGTCGACCTGCTGGTCGGCGACGGGCCTGGCTCTGCTCCCGTCTGCCAGGGTGTGGTCGCCCTCGACCACCGTGAAGGCAGGAAGGTGTCGCTCCGAGCTCCGATCACCTTTCTGGCCACAGGTGGGTGCGGCCAGGTGTACTGCCATACCACGAACCCCGCGATCGCCACGGGGGACGGGATCGCGATGGCGTACCGAGCCGGCGCCCGCGTGGCGAACCTCGAGTTCATCCAGTTCCACCCGACGGCGCTCTATCCGACGGAGGACCCCGCCTTCCTCCTCTCGGAAGCCCTTCGCGGCGAGGGCGCCGTACTCCGCCGGACGGACGGGACCGCCTTCATGGAGGACCACGACCCACGGGGCTCCCTCGCACCGAGGGACGTGGTCGCCCGAGCGGTGCACCGGGAGCTGCAGGCGACGGGCGGGAGCCACATCGTCCTGGACATCTCAGCCATTCCGCGCGCCACCCTGCGAACCCGGTTTCCCGGGACGTATGAGGGGTGTGCGGCCCGCGGGATCGACCCGTACGCAGAGGGGATTCCTGTCGTCCCGGCGGCCCACTACATCTGCGGAGGAGTGGTGACCGACAGCCTCGCCCGAACGACGGTCGACGGCCTGTACGCAGTGGGCGAAGTCGCTTCCACCGGACTCCACGGCGCCAACCGGCTCGCTTCCAACTCCCTCCTCGAGGCAGTCGTCTTTTCCCATCGCGCCGCTCGGTCGGTGCTCGCTGGCGACCCTGGGCTGGAGACGGGTGCTTCTGCCTCGGCATCCGACCCATCGGTCGCAGATGCCGGCGACGCCGAAGGGGACGGAATGGGGGACGGGACGACGGCGAGAGAGGAAGCCCATCGCATCACGGCGGTGCGGTCTCGCCTTCGGGCTCTCATGTGGCGCCGGGTGGGAATCGTGCGCTCCGATGAAGACCTCGAGCGTGCGGCCGCAGAACTGGAGCCGCTCCTTGCGAAAGAGGAGGCGAGATGGGCCGTCAGCCGCTGGAGCGTGGAGGCCGTGGAGCTCCGGAACCTCCTCCAGACCGCCGTGCTCATCGTGGAAAGTGCACGTCGGCGAAAGGAGAGTCGCGGGCTCCATTTCAACGTCGATCATCCTGTCACGTCGGACGATATCCCGGCCGAAGACACGGTCGTGAGCGTCTGAACGCCGGGGGCCCGTTTCGTCCTTGTCCCGCCCGTCCCATTGCCCTACCCTACCTTCGCCACCGCACGTTTGGGAGAACGAACCGTACCGATGTCCAATCCCTGCACGAGAAGTTTTTTTGGCCTTCCCACCGCCAGGGTGACCCACATGGGGAAACTCGATCTTCCGGCGCTCTTCGACGGCTCACGCCTGCGCGACGCGACGCGACTCGTCCCTCTCCTCCTGACCGTGTGGACCGTGGCCGCCTGCGAGACGATCGAGCCGGAGGACACGCCGGAGGAGGCCGAAGATGTCCATTCGGCATTTCTGGCGAACCTCTCGGAGCACTGCGGCCGGGCGTTCCCCGGGGAGGTGATCCACGTGCCGGAAGGTGATCCGTACTTCGTCGACGACCCCGAGGTGGTGATGCACGTCCGGGAGTGCTCTGCGAACGAGGTCCGAATTCCCGTTGCCGTAGCCGATGACCGCTCCCGCACCTGGATCTTCACCCGGACTGCCGGAGGGGTCGACCTTCGCCACGACCATCGGTACGAGGACGGCACGCCGGAGGCATCGACGTTCTACGGGGCATTCGTCGCCGATCCCCCCGTCGCGGAATCATCTCCTTCCCCCACCCGCCACGAGTTCAAAACGGAGGGGGACGATGGGTCCGTAACGGGCTGGGTCGTGGAGATCGTTCCGGGGGAGCGGTATACCTACGGGACGCAGCGGGATGGGGAGTGGGGATACCGGTTCGACTTCGACCTGAGCAGCCCGATCGATCCACCGGATGACCCGTGGGGGCATCCACCGGTCGGAGAAGTTCCCGCGCTTCCGGACAGCCAGGAGGAGTTCCTGGCCAACCTCGCCGAGCACTGTGGCGAGGCGTTCGAGGGGAGCATCACGCAGCGTCCGGACACCGACCAGCTCTTCCAGGGAGACGAGGTGCTCACCGTCGACTTCAGGAGCTGTGAGCCCAATCGACTCGAGCTCCCCTTCCACGTCGAGGACAATCGGTCCCGCACCTGGGTCATCACCCGCACGACTGCAGGCCTCGATTTGCGTCACGACCATCGTTTCGAGAACGGCACGCCCGAGCCCGGCGGGAGCACGTGGTACGGAGCGCCGACCCGCGCGCCCGGATCCGCCGAACGCCAGGAGTTCCTGCGCGAGCCCGCGAACGACGTGACGACCGGCTGGGCCATCGAGATCGTCCCCGGTGAGCGCTATACCTACGGCACGATCCGGGACGGCGAGTGGAACTACCGCCTCGATTTCGACCTCACGACCCCCGTCGAGTCCCCTCCAGCCCCCTGGGGACACGAAGCACCATGACGGCGGAGGCTGCTGAAGGCGATCGAACGCTCCCCCTTTCGCACGGCGGGCCGATCCCGACGCTCGGATTCGGGGTGTTCCGGGTCCCGGATGGAGAGGAGGTGCGCCAGGCGGTCCGGTGGGCGATCGAAGCAGGATACCGTCACATCGATACCGCATCTGCCTACGGGAACGAGGAGGGCGTCGGCCGAGCCATCCGCGAGAGCGGGGTGCCTCGGGAGGAGATCTTCATCACCACGAAGCTCTGGAATCAGGACCATGGATTTGACGCCGCGCTGCGAGCGTTCGACCGGAGCCTCGAGCGGCTGGGCCTCGAGTGGGTCGATCTCTACCTGATCCATTGGCCCGTGGAGGACCTCCGCGGGGAGAGTTGGAAGGCTCTGGAGAGGATCCATGAAGAAGGTGGGGCCCGAGCGATCGGTGTGAGCAACTACATGCTCCCTCACCTGGAGGGGCTCCTCGGTGATTGCCGAATCCCTCCGGCTGTGAACCAGATCGAGCTCCACCCGTTCAATTTCGGAACCCGGCGCCCCCTTCTCGACTTCTGTTCCGCGAGTGGGATCGTGATCGAAGCCTATAGCCCCCTCACGAAAGGGCAGCGACTGGATGACCCGGTCGTGAGCGAGGTCGCCCGGAGTGTTGGCCGGACCCCGGCCCAGGTGCTCATCCGCTTCGCGTTGGAGCAGGGGGCCGTCGTCCTGCCCAAGTCGTCGAACCGTGATCGAATCGTGCAGAACGCGCAGGTGTTCGACTTCCGGCTGAACGATGACCATCTTCGCCGGCTCGAGACCCTCGACGAGGGCCTCGCCACCGCGTGGGACCCCACGGACGTCCCCTGACTGCCCTGGCCGACCCCCGCGACGTTCTCCGGAAGGTCTTCGGCTTCGAAGGATTCCGGCCAGGGCAGCGTCAGGTCGTGGACGCGGTACTCGAGGGGCAGGACTGCATCGGAGTGATGCCCACCGGCGCGGGAAAATCGCTCACCTACCAGATTCCGGCCCGAATCCTCCCTGGAACGGTGCTCGTGATTTCCCCCCTGATTTCGCTGATGAAGGACCAGGTCGACGCTTTGAAGCTCGCGGGCTTCCAGGCGGCCGAGATCAACTCGACGCTCGAGCCGTCCGAGCGCGGACGCCGGCTTGCGAAGCTGCGAGAGGGAGGGTACGAACTCGTCTACCTGGCCCCTGAAGCTCTCGACGGGCGCCTCCGGGATTTCATCCGAACGTGCCCGATCTCCCTCCTCGTCGTCGATGAGGCCCATTGCATCTCGCAGTGGGGACACGACTTCCGACCCTCGTACCGACGTCTGCGGGGGCTGCGCGAGGAGCTCGACGTTCCCGTCCTGGCACTCACCGCCACGGCCACGCGTGCAGTCGCGAGGGACGTCCTCCGCCAGCTTGGGATGAGAAAGCCCGCGGGGTACAAGGGGTCATTCTACCGATCGAACCTCCGGATCGGATGCCGCAAGAAGGGCACGGGGAACACCCGCAAGGAAATTCTCGCCCTCATCCGCGAGCACGAGGGAGAAAGCGGAATCGTCTACTGCCTTTCCCGTAAAGCCGTGGAGCAAACGGCGGCATTCCTCCAACGCTCAGGCATCCGAGCGCTTCCGTACCACGCTGGATTGTCGGATGAGGAGCGCTCCCGGAACCAGGAGGCGTTCCAGAAGGACGACACGGATGTCGTCGTGGCCACCGTCGCCTTCGGAATGGGGATCGACAAATCGAACGTCCGCTTCGTGATCCACCGCGACATGCCGAAGGATGTGGAGTCGTGGTATCAGGAGATGGGGAGGGCAGGCAGGGACGGGCTCGAGAGCGACTGCGTCCTCTTCTACTCGTGGGCGGACGTGAAGCTGCACGAGCGGTTTCTGAACGACATCGAGAGCGAAGAACTGCGTCGCCGGAAGGCTCAGGCAACGATCGACCTCTTCCGGGTCGTCGATGCCGGCGACTGCCGTCACCGGGCGATTCTCCGGCATTTCGATGAAGCGATGGAGCCGTGCGGAAGCTCCTGTGACGAATGCACTGGGGAGAGCATCGCAGCACGTGCCGGAAAGATCCTTGCTGCGCGCGGCCGAGGCCCCGCCCCGGTCGCGCGCACGCCCGAGCTCGAGAAGGGGTCGGAAGCGGAGGCGCTCTTCCAACAGCTCCGGGGGCTCCGAAAGGAGCTGGCCGACGCCCAAGGCGTTCCGGCCTACATCGTCTTTTCCGACCAGGTGCTCCTGGAGCTCGTTGCCCGCCGTCCGTCCACGCCGCACGAGCTTCTCGACGTTCCCGGAGTGGGCCCCGCGAAGCTCGACCGATACGGCGACGCCTTCCTGGAAGCCCTTGGGTACGGATAGCGCCTCCAGTTTCAGCACGGTCAGCGCTCTTTAGAAGGCCGTTGAAGAAGTAGAGGGGCCGCCCGGGAAGGGGGCTTGCGCGACCCACGCGCAGAGCGCGTGGGTGCCCGGGTCCAGGCGGGTCGCTGAAAGCGGATGCAGTAGCATCGGTGAAGCGGCCCAACGAAGATCCAGGGCCGCAACCCCCCTTCCCCCTTTGGGTTGGGGCGGCAGGGGCCCGCCTCGGTCGTTGGCCCGCCTCGACGTAGCTTCCGCTATGCCTTCGACGGGCCGCCTACGAATCGGCGGGCACCGCCGCGAAGCGGGGGTCGGGCGCTC
>SKKN01000040.1 GCA_007121455.1 Gemmatimonadota bacterium
CCGCGAGCTCCTCGAGCCGCTCCTTCGCCCAGGCGTAACTGCGTTGGTCTCCTGTAGCTCCGGAAGCTCGCGCGATCGACCCGAGTCCGATCGTACCCGCATGACCGGCGAGCCGAGGCAGGACCTGGAAGAAGACCGACAGGGCCGGAGCGTAGTAGCCGCGCTGTAGCCAGTAGTACCCGATGTCGTGCGCGAGCTGAGGCAAAAGTCGGTGCCCCGGCCCGTATGCCTTTACGGCTCTTCGGGCGTACTCCCTCGCCGTCTCTGGATTACTGCATTCCTCCTCCAACACGAAGAGGTCGTGCAGGGCCATCCCTTCGACATTTCGGAGACCCTGGCGAGTGGCTCGTCGAAGCGCCTTCAGGAAGTTCCGGCGGGCGGCCGGATAGGCTCCCTTTCGCCTCATCAGGTTCCCGAGCGCGATGTACGCCCGGATGTATGTGTCCCAGTCGCGGGATTGTCTACTGAGACCCACCGCCCTCTGGAGCCAGGCTTCGGCGCGCGAGTGCTGAGCCCGGTCCCGTGCTGCCCGACCCATCTGGAGGGCGTACCAGGCGTCGGATGGACATGCCACTGCCGCGGCCTGATAGAACTCCACTGCGGTCAACCTGCGGCCGTCCTGTTCGGCCCACCGGCCCACCCGGCTGCATGCAAGCCCCACAGTGGATGGATCGACTCGTTCCGGATTGCGGGTGACGGCCGCCAACGTCATCAGCGGCTCCTCGATCTCTTCGTCCACATCCAGAGCGAGGATCTCGGCCACCCTTCGGTCGTGGAGGTTGGACGGATAGAGGTCCTCCCGCTCGCCCGGGCTCGTCTGGGCCCAGGTGAGGCTGGTTCTCAACGTCCTCCACAGAAGCGTCCCGAGTTCGGATGGAAACTCCTTCAGCACGTTGAGCCCCATGGGACCGGGGGACTCCGCGTCGCGCAGCAAAGGAGGAGGGACGCGCCAGTGGCGCGTCAGAGCGGGTTCAGCCCGCGTTCTCGTTTCTCTGGTCATCGGCCCTCCGTGCCGCCGGGAAATAGTTTCCATCGAATAAACAAGATACCACCACCCGGAAAGAAAGGTTCTCTTCGCTCGAGTCGCAAGCAGAGTGTGCGTGGGGCAGGGTCGAGCGCAACCGCTTCGACGCTTTCCCCTCCGGCGTCCGGATGTTATCAGTCGGAGCCGGAACCGCTTCGCCCAAGGAGGGAGCGGAATGCGTCCGCTCCGGGCCGGCTTGGTGCCCGGAGCTCGGGAGAGGGGGAGCGCATGAACAAGCCGGGAACGGACGTACGGGGCGGGGAGTCAGGATGGGTGGATCGCGCCCTCGACTTCGTCGAACGCTCGGGTAACCGGCTCCCGGATCCGATTACGCTCTTCGTCATCTTCATGTTCCTCGTGCTCGGCGTGTCGTGGCTCGCCGCGGTCCTGGACTGGATGGCCGTGCATCCCGGCACCGGAGAGGAAATCCGGGCGGTCAACCTCGTTACTGCCGAGAGCCTCCAGCAGATCCTCGTGGAGATGCCCCGCACCTTCACCGACTTTCCACCTCTGGGGCTCGTTCTGGTGGTGATGATCGGTATCGGTGTCGCGGAGCGGAGCGGTCTGATCGAGACGGCATTGAAGGCTTTCGTCCGAAGCGTTCCGGGGTGGCTCGTGACCTCCGCGATCGTTCTGGCGGGCCTCCTCTCGAGCATGGCCGTCGACGCGGGATACGTCGTCTTGATTCCTCTGGGAGCTGTCATCTTCCATGGAATGGGACGTCATCCCATCGCCGGCCTCGCGGCCGCGTTTGCCGGCGTTTCGGGAGGCTTCAGCTCGAACCTCCTGCTCACTGCCCTCGATCCTCTCCTCGCGAGCTTCACCGAGCCTGCCGCCCGTCTACTGGACCCCGGATATGAGGTTCATGCAACGGCGAACTGGTGGCTCATGATCGCCCTGGTTCCGGTCTTCACCGTGGCGGGCACGTGGATCACCGAAAAGGTGCTCGAACCGAGGTTGGGCGAGTACACCGGCGACCTCGAAGTGGAGGAGGGTGAGGATCTTTCGAAGGAGGAGGTGAGGGGCCTGTGGGCCGCGGGGTTCGTGCTCCTCGCCAGCCTCCTCCTCATCGCCTGGATGGCGGCTCCGGCCGACGGGGTGCTTCGGGGTCCCGAAGGGGAGATCGCGCCGCTGCTGAACAGCATCGTCGCTTTGATGCTCTTCGTGTTCTTCCTGCCCGGCCTCGCATACGGCATCGTGACCCGCAAGGTGCGAAGCGACAAGGATGTGGCGGAGATGACGTCGGAGACGATGGGGAGCATGGGGGCCTACATCGTCCTCGCCTTCGTCGCCGCGCACTTCATCGCCTTCTTCAACTGGTCCAACCTCGGTCTGATTCTGGCCATCAGTGGAGCGGACCTGCTTCAGGGAGTCGGTTTCACCGGGGTCCCGCTTCTCGTCGCCTTCGTGGGCGTTTCTGCCTTCATCAACCTTTTCATCGGAAGCGCCTCGGCGAAGTGGGCGGTGATGGCACCGGTCTTCGTTCCGATGCTGATGTTGATGGAATTCTCCCCGGAGTTGACGCAGGCGGGGTACCGAATCGGGGATTCGGTGACGAACATTCTCACCCCCCTTCTTCCGTACTACCCTCTGGTGATCATCTTCGCTCAGAAGTACGAGAAGGACATTGGGATCGGTACGATCATCTCCGCCATGCTTCCGTACTCGGTCGCGTTCACGCTCCTCGCGGTCCCGTTGCTCGTATTCTGGGTCCTTCTCGGAATCCCGCTCGGGCCCGAAGCTCCGAGCTACTACATGCCGTGAGGGAGTTCGGCTCGTGACGGCTGCAGGACGTCGCGGAGCTCTTCGGCGTCGTCAGGGAACTCGAAGAACCGGGAAGGGGCCAGGCTCGAGGAGGTCGCGAAAGGCGTCGTACTGGTAGAGGGAATGCATCGACTCCGGGTCGAGCGCGGTAGCAACGAGGAGTCCGGCCGGCTGTGCGGTGGGAATCATCAGGTCCCCCGGACGGGCGCGGAAGAGGATCTCCTCCGTATGGACCTCCGGCAGGGTGACCGTGCCCTCGAGCGTCTCCGTGACGAAGCCTTCCACGACGATCCGCTGCGCCCGAAGTTCCTCGCCCTCCTCGAGCTCCGTCGCGCTCACGCCATGACGAGCGAGAAGGTCCTGCAGGCCCGGGTGCGACGCCGGGATCACATACGCGCGGGGGAGCGGGATCGTCCGGCGGGGGGCGACGAGCGGCCGATACTCCTCGATCTCGGCAACGACCGTATCGCCCACGATCCAGGATTCGCCATCTCGTCGCACCTCTTCGACCGGAATGCGGAGCGACCCCCCACTCGACTCGCGACTCATCGTGAGGACGATCTCCTCCACCTTTCCATCCGTGACCTCCCGGCGCGCGGATCGTACTGTCCCCAACACCTCTTCGTGGTGGAAGGCGAGGAAGCGGAGCAATGCCTCCATCGCGAGGTGCTGGCCACGGGCTCTGCGCTCGATGTCCTCGGCGGGCGTGCGGCCACGCCGCCCCTCGTAAATGAACGAGAGGCTGTTGAGTATGGCGAAGCCCTGACGGCCATCGTTCACGTTCGTCGTGCTGTAGCGGATCCCCTCGGGAGTCCCGATGAGGTAGTTGTGTGCAGTGAATCCCCGCTCCTCGAGAAAGTCCACGGCGAAAGAGAGGAACCCTTCCTCGGCGAGCCGTCGGACCGCCGGCCGGGTGTTCAGGTTCGTCGGCAGGCCGATCTGCTCGTCGAAGAGGCGAAGCCAACCCCGCTCCAGCCAGGACCCGCTCCACGGCGAATATTCATGGAGGTCCACCGTGACCTCGGGATTCCATCGATGGAAGAGCTCTCTGAGGAGGCCTACTTCCGGCGCGTCGAGGATGAGGTGGCTTCGGTTGAGATCCTGCCCGAGTGCGTTCTGTCGCTCGTGACGCTCTGCTCCGTCCGGGTTCACCTGCGGGACCATGAGAAGATCGACAGATCTCAGGGGCTCGTCGTATTCTCCCACCGCCAGGTCACGGGCGAGCGCGAGCATCGCCTCCTTCCCCGAGGGCTCGTTCCCGTGCTGCTGCGCGAAGAGGAGGGCCACCAGCCGATGTTCCCGGTCTGCTCCGAACGGACCGGTGCTGACCTTCAGGTACGGGATCCGCCTCCCCTCTACGGAGCTCCCCAGGGTGTGCACCGAGATGCGATCGGAGCTTTCCGCCAGGCTCTCCAGGAAGGAGACGAGCTCGGAGTGGGAGGTGAGCCGCTCGAACCCATTCGCTTCCAGTGGCGTCTCCTGGGCGGTCATCGGAGCGGCGTCGATGGTCGTAAACGCGACGATGCCGGCGAGGAGGGCTCGGAGGAGGGTCGAGCTCCCCCGCCGGGGTCGCTGCTCGACTTCAGGCTTGCTCATGTCTCACCTCCTCGCTCTCAAGGGGTTCGTCCACCGTCGGGTTCAAGCTCTGGCGGAGGCTGGACAGGCGGGAAGCCAGGTCGCGCTGGCGAACCAACAGCCGCGTCCGGATGTCGCTCCGTTCCCTGAGCAGGACGAACCGGCGGAGGTCCGCAATGGCGTTCCCCCAGCGGCCGTGCGTCCCGCACATCGCGAGCCCGAGGATCGGCAGCACGAGGAGTACGCCTGCAGCAGCGGCCCAACTCCATGATCGGAACGCCCAGATCGCGAGGAGGAGCGCCCATCCCGTGAAGGCGATGGTCCCGCCGATGACCTTGTACGAAGCGCGTACCTCCGGGCTGAGCTCCATGCGTTCCTCGACCAGTCCGACGAAATGCAGGGGTGCCCAGAAGATGAGGCCGCCCAGGAGAGCCAGGGGGGCGAGAAGTCCGAAGAAAAACACGTTCCGGAAGATCCAGCGGAGGGCAACGGTGGCAGGAGGTACGGAGCGGAGGTCCTCCGGGCGAAGGTGAAGGTGTGAAAGCACCCGGTCGTGCCGCTGAACGTCCCTCGCCAGGTCCTCCCACTCGGGCGAGCCGCCTCGCCGCATCGACGCGAGGTCGCTGCCGATCTTCCGCCTCCGGCGGAGTTGTTCCTCCGGGGCGCTTCCCCCGCCCGCTTCGGCAGCGTCGACCCTCTCCACCGCTTCCACGAGGGGTACGTCCTCCCATCGCTCCAGGTTCAAGGTGACCTCGGTGAGGCACTCGCCGATCCGGCGGGTCAGTTCCCGAACCGTATCCGGGCCGAGATCCGGCGTCGGGGAGGCGAGATCATCCCACTCCACCTCCTTGCCCACGAGAGCAAGGGCCTCGGAGCGAAAATGCTCCTTCGCA
Organism: Gemmatimonadota bacterium; assembly: GCA_007121455.1. Taxonomy (GTDB): domain Bacteria; phylum Gemmatimonadota; class Gemmatimonadetes; order Longimicrobiales; family Gaopeijiaceae; genus SKKN01. The sequence continues at coordinate 5,257 of SKKN01000040.1, forward strand.
CGGAACGTGAGTCCCACCGGGATGATCGGAAACGTTCCGCCCATGGTCCTTGCCGCACCCAGCGCGATTCGCGCCGCTCCGGTCTTCAGCGGTGCAAGGGAAGGCCCCCCGTGGCTCAGCCCCTCCGGGAAGATCCCGACCGCGGCACCTTCCTCCGCCAGCGCTCTCCAGACCGCTTCGAAGGTGTCCTCGTTCTGCGTGATCAGCCTGGGGTGGTCCACTCGTCGGTAGATGGGAATCGCGCCCATTCCCCGTACGAACCACCCGAGCCCGGGATGCTGGAAGAGCGGTGCGCGCGCCAGGAAGCGGACCGGGCGCCGCGCCGCCAAACCTACGAGCGCTGGATCCAGAAGGGAATTCGGGTGGTTCGCGACAAGCAGGACCGGACCTCGAGGGGGCACCGGGTCCCCCGCTACCGAGACCCGGTAGTAGGCTCTCGCGAGGAGGACCGAAAAATGGTGGTAGAGGCGCTTTGACCCCATGCCGGAACCGCGGGTCAGGGGAAATGTCGGATCAGCATCGAGAAGACGTAAGGATGCGCGCCGGTCGGTCAGGGGTCAACGTGGGGGCGCTCCCGGTCGTCGACCAGGGCTCGAATCTCGTCCGGGGCCGCCAAGGCATTGCCGGGGATCTCTTCCAGCTCGATCCGGTCCACGGACATCGACTGGTCCCGACCCATGATGCGCTGGCGCATTCGCACCGGGAAGCGGAGGCCGTCCACGTCCCGGTACTCCTCGTAGACCACGGAGACGCTCACCGGCCCGAGTTCGGTCACCTGCGTCGACTCGGTGGCAAGGAGGAGCCCCGTAGTCGTCGAGTAGCAGTCGCTCGTTTCCCGGCCCGACGTCCAGCGGATCTCGATCCTGTAGCACACCTTTCCGTCGACCTCGTCGCAACCGGTTGTCACCGCATCGTCGATGAGGCTTTCGTCACGGAGAGCCCGGAGAACGGAGGCCTGGTCCGCGAGCTGGGCCGCCTCTTCCCCTTCGAGGAGCCGCGGACCGGTCACGGGGTTCACGGACCAGGCGTACTCTCCATCGAAGCCCGCCAGCACCTCTCCAATCCCGGCGACCTCCGTCCGCATCAGCATCCGGTCCGGAGGGGAGCGGAGAACGGAGTAGTTTCCTTCCAGACCGCCCAACTCGATCCGTCCCTCCGTGCGGACGCCGGCCACCTCGAGGTGTCGGCTGCGACCGCCGATCGCGGCGACGTACCGGTCGAACACTTCTCGAGGAGGCGGAAGCATTTCTCCGCTCTCTTCTGCCTCTAACTGGGAGGAGACATCCTCCCCGAACTTCGGGATGGGACGGAGTGAGTGGTCGAGTTCGATCGTCACTCCCTGCAGGCCGCCCCGATCTTGAACGTCCGGGAATCGTGCATCGCCGATGACCACCTGGTGTCCACCGGCGGTCTCTCGGACCCGGAAGAAGGGAAAGCGGGACCAGGTGAGGTAGCGTCGGGCCTCGGGTGCCTGGCGAGCGGCCGCGACCACCGGTCCGTCGGCTCCCCGGTCGATCGGAGGATGCTTCCGAACGACCCGAGGCTCGTGGAGCCAGTGGAAGTTCCCCCTCAGGTAGCGGTCCGACGTCTCGACCACGAAGGAGCCCGCCATGGGGTTGGCCGGTTCCGGGGCCACCATCACCCGCCGAACGGTCACTTCCGACTCCGTGAAGTGCGCTTGGACCAGCGCGGCTGCCGCCTGTGCCTGCGCCACCATGCCCGCGATGTACACGCAGGCTCCGACCGTGCAGGCTCGCGCCCACCGCATCCTACGGTACGGATCCGCGGGCATCGCACCGGCGACTATGCGGGTGACGACGAGCCCGATGATGCCGAGAGCCCATATGAGCTTTGCTCCAACGGGGATGGGAGCGATGAGCACGACCGCCGTGAGGACACCCCCGAAGAGGCCCCACGCTACCTGGGCGCGGGCCGAACCGGAGAAGACGAGGAAGGAGGCTCCCCCGAGGAGAAGCCAGAGCCACGGATCGATGATGAAGAGCGCGTCGCCATAGAACCACCGGCCGTCGAACGGCATCAGCCACCGCATCCCATAGGTGTTCAGCCAATCGAGGGCCGGGTGCGTCCAGACACCCAGGGTCGCAAGCGCGAGCACGGGCCAGGGACGCGCGCGCTGCTGTGCGTCGGGGCTCCTACGGCGTCGGGCGAGCCGGTCCCAGAGGAGAATGGCTCCCGCCACGATGAAAGGGAGCACCACGAGAGCGAGGATTCCGTGGGTGACTCCTCGACGCCATTCCAGGGCGACGTACGGCCCGAAGAACTGTGCGACGATATCGATGTCTGGGGCGTTGGCGGCGAGCACGAGCGTCGCTGTCGCCAGAGGAGTGATCCGGCGCATGCCGCTCGCGGAGAGCGAGGCTCCTGCCAATGTGTGGGCGATCGGATCCACGATGCTGCGCGTTCTCCAGCGTGCGTCCCGGGTCGTTTTGAGGAAAGGGGTTCTTCGCCTGGCCGGGAGCCGGTGCGAAGATTAGGCCCGCCCGACGTCGGGAACAAGAAATGAGGCGCGGATTTCCCCGTCTGCAGAAGACACAGTAGGATTCAACCTGCGGCACCTGCAGGCTGAGCTGGGGAGCTTCCGGGAAATGACGATGAGGAGCACGGCCGTGGACCCTTCCGAGTGAAGGCAGACGTGGGGATGGGGGTATGACGTTCTGGGAATCTGTCCTCCTGGGGGTGATCCAGGGGATCTTCATGTTCTTTCCGGTGAGCTCGACGAGCCACCTCGTCCTCACCCAGCACTTCCTGATCCAACAGGGGTCCGCACTGCCGTCTCCGGACCTTCCGGAGATGATCCTCTTCGACCTCATGGTGCATGTGGGCACGCTGGTGTCCATGGCCGTGGTCTTCCGGAAGAGCCTTGCCGCCTTCATTCGATCCCTGACCTCCGGGCTATCCCGCGGCTTCTCCGGACCGAGCAGGATTCGCGAGCGACTCACACTCCGCCTTACGCTTCTCGGCTTGCTCTCGGTGGCCGTCACCGGGCTCATCGGCTTTCCCCTGAAGTCACGCTTCGAGGTCGTGTTCGGCCAACCCGCGATCATTTCCGGCACGCTCGCGGTGACAGGGTTGCTTCTCTGGTGGACCGACGTCCTTCCCCCGAGGAAGGTCGGTCTGCGGCAGATCGGCATCGGCACGGCGATCCTGATCGGGGCTGCTCAGGGATTCGCACTTCTCCCCGGACTCAGCCGGAGCGGGGTGACGATCGCGGTGGCGCTCTTCGCCGGCCTCAGACGGCGCTGGGCGGCGGAATACAGCTTTTTCATCGCATTTCCGACGATCCTCGGCGCGACCCTGCTGCAGGGCATCGAGGTCGCGGGTGCCGGCGGAATCGAGGGGGTGAGCGTCTGGAGCTTCCTGGTGGGGTTCGTGGTCTCGGCCGTCGTCGGAATCTTCGCGCTCCTCGTCGTCCTGCGTCTGCTCTACCGGGCCCGCTTCCGTTTCTTCGCCTACTACGTGTGGGTCCTGGCCGCGTTCATCGCGGTGGGGGTCTACCTGGGATGGCTTCCAGCCGATCTCTTTCCCCACTGACCGTCGGCGGTCCCGGTCAAGCGGCGCCGGCGCTCCCACTCAGGTTTCAAGGGTCCTCCGGTCCAGCACGGTCGTCCTATCGCACGCGCCGCAGACCAACCAGAGCCGCCGGCGAACGTAGGAGACGCCTTCCGGGGGATCGATCTCCCTGGCGGCCAGGGCCGTGCCACAGCGCGGGCATTCGAAAGAACCGCCCGCCCTGATGTGCGCAGTGAGACGTGCCTTTTCATCCGGTGTGAACGGTCTCCTCTCGGTCATCTCGATCTTCCGGTTGCCGTCGATGATGGTGCGGGGATGGGCTAAGTCTCGCCCTGTCATGACGTTGCCGCGAACACCCGGGACAATGGGGGAGGATCCGGCGGTTCCGTTCGGAATGCAGGTGCGAGTCGGCGATCGAGGGGCGACCGGCCGGGAAGTCAATGTGGATGCGGTTTTTCCGGGGATGTTTCCCTTGACGCCACAAACACTGCCCTTTACCGTACACACGTCTTGCGGGCCGTGGGGAGGACGACCGCTGGTCAGGCGGACGTAACCCTCCGCCGGTCATCCGAAACCGAGAACCCGATCGCGCCTGATCCGTACGGTGAACGCCGCGGATCTGTTCACTACCACCCAAGGAGAAACTCTCTATGAACAAATCCGAGCTCGTGGATGCCCTGGCGAATGATACGGGGATGACGAAGGCGGATTCCACGAAGGCCGTGGACGCCCTCTTCGGCACGGATGGAGGAATCATCTCAGGGGCCCTCAAGCAAGGGGACAGGGTCCAGATCACCGGCTTCGGGACGTTCGAGACCAAGGAGCGGAAGGCGAGGACCGGCCGGAATCCGAGGACCGGAGAGTCGATCCGGATCGCCGCGACGAAGACGCCTGGTTTCCGCGCGGGGAAAGGCCTCAAGGACGCGGTGAAGTAGAAATCTAGAGAGGGGTCCGGATCCGATGACGGATCGCCCCTTCCGCAAGAAGCTCTCCGGACCCGGCGAATCGGGGCTGAGTGGATTGAGAGGGCCGCGGCGTATCACGCCGCGGCCCTCTTCTCATCGATCTCCTCGCCCCTTTCCTCCACGGGACTCACGCCCCCGTACCCCCCGGGTGCGGTCCTCCCGGTCGTAGTCCGCCCGCACGCTCCGGCCTCGGAGCGTCGTTCCGTTCAGCGCTCGGATCACCCGCCCCGCTACACTCTCCTCCACGTCCACCCTGGAAAAGGTATCCCTGATTTCGATCCTTCCAACCTGAGACCCTTCGATCTCGGCCTCCCCGGTGATCGCGCCCACCAGGTCTCCGGGTCTCACCTGGTCCCGCTCCCCGATGCTGAGAAAGAGGCGCACCCACGCCGGAGGGCGAGCGGTCCCCCCGCTCCGACCTGACGGCGCGTCGGCGCCTCCCCCCGCACCCTGGGCCTCTCCGGTTCCGGCTCGGACGAGATGCGATAACGCTCCGGCGACTTCCTGGGGCGACCACTCCTGGAAGAGCGGTTCGAGGAGGAGGACGTGCGGGGTCAAGTCGTGGTCCTCGAGTGTCTCCCGAACCCTCGCGAGGTGGCGACTCACATCGTCCATCACGTGGGCGGGAGTCTCGACCGGCGCCGTCTTCAGGGAGTAGCCGGCCTCTCTCGATACCTTTCGGAGGTGCGCCAACTCGCGTGGCCCCACGAGCACTCCGGAGGAGGTCGTTTTCGAGTGTCGTCGGTCGAGGGTGTCCGCATCCGCGGGGACGTCGATGCTCACGCTTGCTACGGAGATGTTCTCGTCCGAGGCGGCCTGCACGGCGGAGCGCGCCTCCAGAGCGTCCACCCCTAGCCAGACTGGAACGTCCCGGTCCCCGGGAGGACCCACGGCGTATCCTCGAAGGCCGAGGATGTCCCCGACGTCGGCGGCGCGGTCGTCGGATCGGAAGAAGAGGAGGACATGGTCGTGGTCGGCGTCGAGGAGGTCGGTCACCATCTCGGCGACCTCGCTCTCCTCGTCCCTCGAGCGCACCCGGTAGCGAACCTCGCCGCGGTGGGGGCTCGCCGTGTCGGACTCCGCCCCCGCGTCCGAAGGGAGGAGAACGGCGCGGTGGGTGTGGGCATCGATGAACCGGCGGTCTTCCGTCGTGACGGGAAGCGACGTGAAGATTCGCTGCGCGTCCTGTGGCACCGCGCTCAAAACCGCCTCGAGCGGCGTGATCATACCCGCGGCGCGCATGCGCCCGAGGCCGTCACCGACGACGCAGCGCACGCCATCCAGCTTGACCCGTGCGGCCTCCACTCCTCGCCGGAGTGCTTCGGGCGTGGCGAGAAGGAGGTCTGCATGTTCCGGGAGCGGCCAGGGGAGATCCAGGGCCGCGACCCGGTGCCCCGTGCTCGTGGCGAGGCGGGCGAGGGAGAGCGCGAGGCCCTCGACCTCGTCCCGGGAGGCCGCGAGGATCAGGGCCCGCGGTGCGGTGCCCTCCGATTCCAGCGACTCGAGGATTCCCGCGCTGTAGGCCAGGAAGATCCCCCCTCCCGGTCCTCCTTCCAGGAGAACGGAGCGTCCCCTGCGCACGAGTGGGATCGCTTCACGCTGGATCGCCGTGGGGACCTCGATCCCTTCGCCGGCGAGCGCCTCCACGAGCTCCGGTCGAAGCTCGAGGTCGTCAAACGATTGCATCGGGCGCCTCACCTCTGGGCTTTCGCGTGTCGTGATGGGAACGGGTCACTTCGGATCTCCCGAGCCGGGGCCGCCTTCGTCCTCCGGCTCGTAGGGAAGCAGGTTCAGGAATCTCTGGATCTCATAGTCCATCCGGGAGGTGCGCAGTCGGTCAGTGGAGGCCGTCACCTCGGTGAATGGTCCGTGCCGGTGAGCCGACAGGATCACCGTGCCCTCCTCGCCCGTGTACGTCGCTCCATGGTCGGACTCCTTGGTGTTCCGGAGCCCGATCCGGGCCGGAAGCACTTCCCTCGCTCTCTCGAGCACCTCCCGGATCGGAAGCGCCGTCTTTCTGGAATATCCTGCCATCGGCCGGTCTCGTGAATGTTCAGGTTCTCGTATGGATCCGTCAGCGCCCGTGCGGTTTCAGGCCGGTGAGAAATGCATCCAGCCCCTCGGGGCCTTGGAACCCCTCCATCCTGCGGGGTCCTGCGGCGAGGAGCGTTGGTACCCCTACCACACGGGTCCGAGCCGCCCGAACCCGCTCCTCTCGAACGGTGTCCAGAAAGCGGTCCACGTCCAGGGTCGCCTTCGTCTCGCTGCGGTCGAGGTCGTGCTCCTCGGCGATCTTCACGAGCACGTCGACCCGCCCGATGTCTCGCCCCTCCACGAAATGCGCTTCGAAGAGTGCACGGTGTACCCTGGGGAAGCAACCCTTCTCCCTCGCGTGGAACGCGAGCTCGTGAGCCTTTCGGCTTCGCGGAATGAGGTTGGGTCGATGGAGTGGGATATCGAGTTGAGCGGCCAGCGCCTGCATTTCTTCGTGGAGGCTGCGCCACGGCTCGGAGGACGGATCGGCAGCTGCCGCGGGGGGAGGTCGGACCTCGAGCGGGATGTGTTCGAGCTGTTCTGGCGGAGTGGCGAGGGTCCGTTCCAGGAGGAGCGTGTCGAGGAGGTAGGAAGCCGGGTCCACGTAGTCGAAAAAAAAGTGGATGAGGGGTGGGGCCATGGGTGAGGATGAAGGCCGAAGGGAGTCGATGGCGATGAAGCAGGGAGCCGTAGTGTATTGTCGCCCGGGTCGGTTGTCCCGCCAAGGGGTTCTCCTTCCCCTGGGCCCCTCGGCTCGATCGGGGGGAGCGGCCGTGAGGCGGGTTGCCCTGGGCTCGACGGCCGTCGATATTCGTCACAATCCGGATCTTGATGACCTTTCTCCGGGCCGTTTTCCACCGATGGGGGAGTAATGGAGTTCAGCCAGAACATCGCCGACCTCAGCCCTTCCGCGACGATGGCGGTGAGCGCGCTCGCACGAAGACTCCGCGCAGAGGGCAAGGACGTCATCAACCTGAGCGCGGGCGAGCCGGATTTCGACACGCCGGGCTGGATCTCGGATGCGGCCGTCCGGGGTCTCCGCGAGGGGGGCACGCGGTACACCCCCCCCGCGGGCCTTCCGGAGCTAAGAGAGGCTGCGGCCGAGAGTCTCGCTCGGCTCGCTCCGGGCGGCGAACGGAGCTTTCGATCGGACGAGATCGTCGTTTCCTGTGGAGCCAAGCACTCCCTCTTCAACGCATGCTTTTCCCTTTTCGGGCCTGGCGACGAGGTGCTGGTCGCCGCGCCGTACTGGACCAGCTATCCCGAGATCGTGAAGCTCGCGCGGGCGGCACCGGTATTCGTGAAAGGACCCGAAGCGCGTGATTTCCGACTCGCCCCGGACGATCTGGAAGCGCGGCTGACGCCCCGGACGAAGGGGCTCATCCTCTGCTCCCCCGGCAATCCGACCGGCGCCGTGTACTCGGCCGATGAGCTGCGGGCCGTGGCGGAGTGGGCAAAGGCCCGCTCCGTGTGGCTCGTGAGCGATGAGATCTACAGGAGCATCTACTTCGGACGGGGTGGACCGAACAGGGCGCCCAGTATTCTGGACCTTCCGGCCGGGTCCCTTGGCCCGGCCGTGCTCGTGGATGGACTGTCGAAGGCGTTCGCAATGACGGGTTGGCGAATCGGATTCACCTGGTCGAGTGCAGCCGTCGCTTCGAGGATGGCCGCGCTGCAGAGTCACACGACCTCCAACCCGGCTACTCCTTCCCAGTTCGCCGCCCTGGAAGCCCTTCGGAGCCCCGAGCGGGCGGAGCGGGACATCGGGGAGATGCGGAAGGCTTTCCTTCGTCGCCGGGACCTGGCCGTGTCGCTCATGGAGCAACATCTGCCCGGGCTCTCCTACGTGCGACCGGAAGGAGCCTTCTACCTCTTTTTCCGGATCGACGGCACCCTGGGAGCCGAAGTCACAACTTCCGAGGCGTGGTGCCAGCGGGTCCTCGAGGAGTCCGGTGTTGCGGTCGTGCCGGGGAGTGCGTTCGGGGACGATCGCTACGTCCGGCTCAGCTTCGCCACCTCCGACGAGATGTTGTCCGAAGCGATGCGGCGGATGGGTGCCGTCGTCTCGGCCGTGCGGAGCTGATCCGTCGTGTCGACTCTACCGGACAGTCCGCTCTCCCGGCCCACGACCGCCGGCGCCCTCCCGGCGGCTCGCTTCGATGGATACCTCGAAGAGCTGTTCGCTCGTGAGGACGATTTGTTGAAACAGCTCCGCGCGGAGATGGAACGGCAGAAGCTTCCGGTGATCCAGGTGCCGGCTACTTCTGGGCGGGCTCTGCAGGTGCTCGCCGCGGCAGTGGGGGCACGCCGGATCCTCGAGGTCGGCACCCTGGCGGGGTATTCTGCGATCTGGATGGCCCGCGCCCTCCCCCCCGGCGGGGCGCTCGTCACTCTCGAGAAGGACGAGGTGCGTGCAGCGTTAGCGATGGAGTTCGTCCGTCGCGCAAGCCTCGAAACGGTGGTGGACGTACGGGTGGGTGAGGCGTCCGAGCTTCTACAGGACCTCGACCCCGAGGCACCGTTCGATCTCGTCTTCGTGGATGCCGACAAGGAGGGCAACCGGGAGTACGCGGAACACGCCGCTCGCCTGCTCCGGCCCGGCGGGCTCCTCATCGTGGACAACGCCCTTTGGCGCGGCACCGTGCTCGAGGAGGAACCGGGAGACGAACGGGATCGCGCGGTCGCCGAGTTCAACCGGGAGATTGCGGACGATCGGCGGTTCCTCGGCACGATCCTCACCGTGGGGGATGGGCTTCTCGTCGCCGTCCGACGTTGATCTGCCGGCGCGCATGAAGAGAGCAGTCCGGCACAGGCGCCGGACGTCTCCGACCACTCATCGCGGCGTCTCCGGGTCAGGCTTTCCCGAGAAGCCGGCGCACGTGGTCCATCGCCTGTGCGCGGTACCCCCCGCCGAACAGGTTCACGTGGACGAGAAGGGGGTAGAGCTGATAGAGATCCCTTCGCACCTCCACATACCCTGACCGGAGGGGAAGGCGCTCGCGGTAGGCGCTCAGGAAGTCGTGGGGAACGCCGCCGAACAGCTCGGCCATCGCAAGGTCGACCTCATGGTCCCCGTAATACACCGCCGGATCGACCAACACGGGGTCCCCGTCCCTCGAACTGAGAACGTTTCCGCTCCACAGGTCGCCGTGGAGCAGAGAGGCTCCCGCAGGCCCATCCGTGAGGAGCGCGTCGACGCGGACGAGAAGGGCCTCGATCTCACGTTTCTCGCTCATAGAGATGCGTCGCCCGTCGTGTGCCCGGCGAAGCTGCGGGTGGATGCGGTGATCGCGCCAGAAGGCGGCCCAGTCCTCCACCCAGAGGTTCTCCTGGGGAAGCGGCCCGAGGTAGTTGGGCTTCGTCCAGCCGTAGCGCTCCGAGCCCGGCATGTGGAGCTCCGCGAGGGCGCGGCCCAGCCGTTTGCCGAATCCCGGACCGAACGGCGTGGAGTCGATGAACTCGAGGAGGAGCCATCCGTCTCCGACTCCCACGACCGTCGGTACGCGAATCGCCGCCGTTTGCCGAAGTGCTTCGAGTCCCTCGGCCTCGAGAAGGAAGAGTTCGGAGGGAAGCTCCTCGTTCCATTTGAGGAAGAAGGCGTCACCGGTCTCGAGTACGATCCGTGCAGCGGGATTGATGCACCCCCCGCCGAGACCGTGGATCTCAGCGATCGACGCAGCCCCACCGCCGCGCTCGGTGAGCCGTTCCTGGACCTCACGGATGATGCGGCGGGGAAGTCGGGTGCTCATGCTCGCTCCGTCTGAACCCGCGGGTTGCAGGAGGCCGCCTGGTCCTCCGTCCGCCCGCTCGCTGTGGTCAACCCAGCTCGTGAAGCAGAGATCGACAGGAGCGCTGTACCATCCAGAAAACCTCCTCGAAGCCGCCCGGTCCTCCGTAGTAGGGGTCGGGGACCTCCGGGTCCGCCTCGTCGGCTTCGGGGTCGAACTCCCTCAGAAGGACAAGCGAGGCTGAGCCTCCGTGTTTCTCCTTCAACGACAACAGGTTTCGAAGGTTCTCCCGGTCCATTGCGACGATGCAGTCGAACGCATGAAGATCGTCGGGGTCGACTTGTCGGGCACGACCTTCCAATCGCACCCCGTGCTCATCCGCGACCATGCGTGCCCGGGGATCCGGGGGTTCACCCACGTGGTATGCCCCGGTTCCCGCCGAGTCGATCTCGAAGTGGCGTCCCGGGTGCTCCTCGAGCACCAGGTGGCGGAAGACGCCTTCCGCGAGGGGAGAGCGGCAGATATTGCCGAGGCAGACGAAGAGGAGTTGGCTTGGCCTGGATGCGGAATCGGTCATCGAGAGTCACCTGGAGCTGTGGATGGTTTCCGCCCCCGGATTGATTGGCGGGATCCCATGGCGGCAATTCAGGGTACCCTGCCCCTGACCTATACGAGAATCAAGCGAGGATGTAAACGGAAGATGACCGAACAAGAGAATGGGGACGGAGGAGCGAGCACGGTGCCGGAGGGGGGTGAGGAGCTTCGGACCTTCGACGCGCTCGGGCTCTCTCCGGAGCGGCTCGCCGCGGTGGAGGCGGAGGGTTGGACGGATCCCACGCCGATCCAGAGGAAGGCAATACCTTCCGCGATCCAGGGAAAAGACGTTGTCGGGATCGCTCAGACCGGGACGGGCAAGACCGGAGCGTTCATCCTTCCCTCGCTCGAAAGGATCGAGGCGGGTAAGGGCCTCCAGCTCCTCGTCCTCTGTCCCACGAGGGAACTCGCACAACAGGTCGCCGAGGACGCACGAGCCCTGGCCCGCGGCAGCACGCTCCGGGCGGAATTCGTGGTGGGAGGCGTCGGGTACGGCCCGCAGACGGAGGCTTTTCGGGCCGGCTATGAGATCATCGCGGCGACCCCCGGCCGGTTCAACGACCACATGGGCCAGGGAAAGGTGGACCTGGGCAACCTCCGGGTGCTTGTCCTCGATGAAGCGGATCGGATGTTGGACATGGGGTTCCGCCCCCAGATCGAGGAGGTGCTCCAGCGGAGCCCGCGCACTCGCCAGACGATGCTCTTCTCCGCGACGATGCCGGATGGAGTCCATGCCCTCGCGCTCCGCGTCACCCGCGACCCGGTATGGGTCCAGGCCGCTCCCGGGACGACGACCGCGGAAGGCATCACGGAGCGCGTGTACCCGGTCAAGCCGGAGAAGAAGCCGGACCTCCTGCTCCACCTCCTGGGGGAGACGGGGTGGGACCAGGTCCTCGTCTTTACCCGGACCAAGGCCGGGGCGGATACTCTGAAGGGGAGGCTGGATCGGGCTGGGATTCAGGCGGACGTGATGCATGGGGACCGGGAGATGCGTCATCGGACCCGGGCCCTGGACCGATTCGCTTCCGGATCCGTGAGAGTGCTCGTGGCGACGGACGTGGCTCAGCGGGGCCTCGACGTGGAGGGCATATCCCACGTCGTGAACTACGACGTTCCCCTGGACCCGGACGACTACGTGCACCGGATCGGAAGAACTGCCCGTGCCGGAGCAGCGGGGACCGCGGTGACCTTCGTGGCGGCCGAAGACTTCGGCCGCTTGAAGTCGATCGAGCGGCTCGTCGGTCGAAGCCTCGACCGGGTACACCTGGCGGAGTTCGATTTCGGTGGAGCGCCCACGTCCGAGGAAGAGCAGGCCCGGAAGGCCGCGGCGAGACATGCGCGTTCGTCGAAGGGGATGGGTTCGCGGGACCCCGGCGAGCTGTCTCCGGAAGAGCTGGACGCGCTTCTCCGCCCATGATCCTGCGGCGGTTCGGGGACACCATCGAGAGCGTGGAGCCGAAGTTCGAGGCCCATGCCCTGACCGAGATCAACTTTCGCCGTGATGGTCGGTGGTCGCTCCCGGTGCAGACATTCGAAGACATCTATCGGCGCGTCGAAGAGCGGGAGCTCGCACCGGAAGCCACGGGATGGGTTCAGTCGGAGACGGAGGCCGAGGTCCTCACCCGCCTCCGCCGGACGCTCGATGGCTGGCTGGGCAATCTGGACGATGCCGAGGTGCTCGTGGTGGAGAACGAGCGGGGCGCGGATTATCCGAAGACGAAGGAACAGAGAGACGAGGTGCTCATTGAGGGAGAGAACCGTCATCGGTTCCATTGGCGGGTCGATCCCCCCCTGCGCATCGGAATTTATCAGCGGGAGGGTTGACCTCTTGCTTCGTCGCTCGAGGGCGGGCTCTCCCGGCTGGCCCGCTCTCGTCCTCGCCCTGTTCTTCCTCGGTGCGGCCTGCACCTTCGAGCGTCGCCCGGATGGAGGGCCGGAGGTGGATCAGAACGGAAACGCCACCGTGCCGGAGGTGCCCGCTCCCGTTGCCGAGGACTCGATTCGGGCCGTCCACCGAACCTTTCAGGAAGCGATGGAGGCGGGCGACCTCTCGAGCGCCTTGTCCCTGGTGGATCGTGACGCGGTTCTGGTCGATCGTATCATCACCGTGGATCCATCGGCGTCGCGCGGCGAGATCCTCCTCGAGGTGCTGCGACGATATGCGGACGGGCTCCGGCTCGTGCCACTCCGAACGGAGGTGAGCGTGTCCGAGGCCAGTTCCATCGTGCTGACCCGGTACGAGGTCTGGGACCAGGTCGATGGGGAGGCGGAGCGTGTGGGGCACGCGGTGGAAACCCTTCTCCTCTTCCGCGGGCCCGAAGGATGGAGGATCCAGCATCTTCACCGCTCTCCCGGAGACGGGCTGATCGAGGAACCCGATGCTCGGCCTCGATGATATTCGGCGGGCACGCGAGCGGCTCCGCGACCAGGTCGTGCCCACCCCGTGCTCCTTCACGACGCGTTTCAGCGACCTCGTCCCGGGAGCGGTCGCCCTCAAGCTCGAAAACCACCAGCACACCGGCTCGTTCAAGGCCCGCGGCGCGCTGAACCGGCTTCTCGAGCTCACAGAGGAGGAAAAGGGTCGGGGCGTGGTCACCGCCAGTGCGGGCAATCATGCTCAAGCTGTCGCCTACCACTCGGCCCGCCTGGGCATCTCCGCCACCGTGGTGATGCCCCTGACCACACCCCTCATCAAGGTTTCGAACACACGTCGCTACGGTGCCGGTGTCGAGCTCGTGGGATCGACGTTCGACGCGGCGCTCGCGCATGCCCGGAAGCTGGAGGCTGAGGACGGTCGGGTGATGATCCACGCCTTCGATGACGATCGGGTGATCGCGGGGCAGGGGACGATCGGAATCGAGATCGTCGAGCAGGCTCCGAACCTGGATGTGGTCGTGGTGCCAATCGGTGGGGGAGGTCTCGTCGCAGGGATCGCAACCGCAGTGAAGGCACTGCGTCCCGAGGTGCGGGTCATCGGGGTCGAGGCTTCCGCAGCTGCATCCGCACGGGCGTCCCTGAAGGCCGGGAGGATCGTGGAGATCGAGACGGCCGACACGATCGCCGACGGGATCGCCGTGAAACGCGTCGGCGAGCGCACGTTCCCATCGATCCGGGAGTGGGTCGACGAGATCGTGGTCGTGGACGACGATACCATCGCACGCGCGATTCTCCTCTTGCTGGAGCGGGAGAAGACGGTGGTGGAAGGCGCGGGAGCCGCGTCTCTCGCGGCCCTGCTCGCGGGGCACGTCGAACACGAGGCGACGGAACGCGTGGTCGCGGTGATTGCCGGGGGAAATATCGACGTGAACATGATCTCCAGGATCATCGACAGGGGGCTCGTCGATGACGGCCGTCTCACGCGCCTGGTTGCCACGGTCCGCGACCGTCCGGGCGCCCTCGCCCTTCTCACCGAACTCGTCGCGAGCACCGGCGCCAACGTGCTCGAGGTCTCACACCTGCGGGCCTTCGCGGACATCTCCGTGGGGGATGTGGAGATCGTGCTCCAGCTCGAAACCCACGGTCGGGGGCATGTGGAGGAGATCCTGCGCCTGATGGAAGCGAAGGGTGTACCGGTGCGTCAGGCGGTTTGATCGACGGTCCCGCGGCGCCGGCTGAAGAGCCTCGCCGCGGCACGGGCGGCACGCCGGCTTCTCACGCCCTCTCCAGCTCGGCCGAGATTCGGTTCAGGAGCCACTGGACTCCCGTCTCGTTCCTCCCTCCCTCGGCGATGACGATGTCCGCGTGCTTCCTGCTTGGCTCCACGAACTCGAGGTGCATGGGCCGGACATACTTCAGATACTGTTGGATCACCGAATCGACGTCTCTTCCCCGTTCTCTCACATCCCTCTCCAGGCGCCGGATGAACCGAAGGTCGGCAGCCGTATCGACGTAGACACGTACGTCGAGGAGGGCGCGGATCAAGGGTTCGGCAAGCACGAGCAGTCCGTCCACGATGACTGTCCGCGTCGGGTCCACCCTCCCGGTTTCCAACTTTCGGGTATGCGTGACGAAATCGTACGAGGGTACTTCGACCGCTCTGCCCGCCCGCAGTTCCTCCAGGTGGTGGACGAGCAACTCTGTCTCGAGAGCGCGGGGATGGTCGAAGTTGATCCGGTCGCGCTCCCCCGGTTCGAGGTCGCTGAGGTCCCGGTAGTAGGCATCGTGGTGGATCACGCTGGTGGGGTCCGGCCGGAATCCCTCCACGAGCCGCCGGACGACGGTCGTCTTTCCCGACCCGCTTCCGCCCGCCACCCCGACCATCACCGGGCGGGGTGCCCGGTCCGTCACGGCACCTCGCCGCCGCCGGCCTTCCGCCGCCCGGCCGGTGCGACGTAGATTCTGCGTGCGAGATCCATCCCGAGCGTCTGCGCCTCTTCCCCTTTTCCAGTGACCCGGACGGTCACGGGTCCTTCGAAGGGGTCGCGGGTCTCGACGGTGAGTTGGACACGAGGCACGAGGCCTCGTGCCTCGAGGAAGCGGAGGCGCTCGGCATCGTCATCCCGCACGGCCCGAATCTCGACCCGCTCTCCCTCCCCCACCTCGGCGAGTGAGGCGTAGTTCGTCGCTTCTACATCCCCGCCTCGCGTGGGGATCGGAGCACCGTGCGGATCGTGCTGCGGGTCTTCGAGAGCGGCCGCCATGCGGTCGATCAGGTCGTCCGAGGCAGCGTGTTCGAGGCGTTCCGCTTCGTCGTGAACGTCGTCCCACGAGTATCCCAGGCGGGCGCTCAGGTACGTCTCGAGGATGCGGTGTCTGCGAACGATCCGGAGGGCTTCCCGTGTACCCTCAGCCGTGAGCCGCACGCCCCGGTAGGGCACGTGCTCCACGAATCCGGCTTCGGCGAGCCGCTTCACCATCCCGCTGACGGATGCAGGCTGGATCGCAAGCCCTTCGGCAATGTTGCTCGTGGACGCGGAGTCGCCCCGTTCCGTCAGGGAGTAGATTGCCTTCAGGTAGTCCTCCACGGACCGCGAAAGATTGGGAGGATCGTCGGTCATGTCGCCGTCCGGGCCAGAGTGCGGATGGGGGGCGCTCCGTCCGGCGGCCCCATTTCCCGATCGCATCCGCAATGTACCGGCCGAGCACAGGGGAGTCGAGGTTCTCGTACGGTTGTGGACCAGACCGCACCGCGTCCAGGCGGGCCGGCCCGGCGACGTCCAGAAGCCGGAAACCTTTACCGCCGGTGAGGTCAAGTGGTAAGTTAAAAGGGCTATTCCCCCGGTCGGGGGGATAGAAGTCCACCAAGGAGGCTACTTTGGAAGACTCTGTGGCTGTGGATGCGAAGCGGATCCTGTTGCGATACGGAGCGCCCATCTCGGTGCTCGATCGGATCGAAGATCAAGATCGAATCGCCTTTGCCCGGGACGTGTCCCGCACGACGTTGGCAGATCGGGGCACGCGTGTCCGGGAGCTTCTCGTGGAAAACGGGTACGTCGAGGCGGACGCCCTGCCTCCGGTCCCGAAGGGTCGGAAGAGGAAGGCGAGCAAGAATTAAGGTAGAGCGAAAACGCTCCGCCACGACGGTCCATCGGCCGGGAAGCGCATCCAAGCGCGCTTCCCGGCCGATTTGTATCCCCCCTGGACTAAACCGCGAATGCGGCGAGAAGGGTCGCGAGGGTAGCGCCTGCGCCGGCGGCCGCGAGCGCGAGCGGGAGCTGGGTCAGCACGTGCTCCATCACGTCGCATCCGCATGCCAGGCTGGAGAGGATCGTGGTGTCCGAGATCGGGGAGCACTGGTCTCCGAATACCGCGCCCCCGAGAACCGCCCCGAACGCGAGGGAGACGTAGAAGGGGTCGGGATTGATCGCATATGCCAGTGGCATCGCTAGCGGGAAGACCACGGCGTAGGTTCCCCAGGATGAACCGATCGAGAATGCGACTGCCATGCAGATTCCCATGAAGAGCGCGGGGAGGATCACCGGGTTCACGAACTCCGCCGTGGTCTCCACGATGAAGTTTGCGGTCCCCAACGTCTGAGATACATATCCCAGCGTGACGGCAAGGGCGAGGATGATCGCACCGATCGTGACGCCTTTGCAGCCGTCCACGAACCCGTTCACGACCTCCTTGAGCGCCATCCCCTTGATGAGGGCAAGGACCATCGCCGCGAGCACGGCGAGGCCGAACGCTTCCGCGAATGGGACGGAGATCCCTCCGAGGAAGAGCTCGATGTCACCGGCCTGTAGCGCCGGCACCAGGGGGCCAACCACGCCCGTGAGTGCGACGCCGATCAGCACGCCGAGGGGGAGCAAGAAATCGATCAGCCCGGTGCGGTAGTCGGTCGGAATCCGCAGCCGGGTGAGCTCGTCTGCAGAAAGGGGGTCCGATCCCGGCCGGTCGAGGGTTCCGGTCTCGCGAGCCCGGACTCTCGCTTTCTTCATCCTCCGCCCCTCCCATGGGAGAAGCTCCAGGGAGAAGAGGAGGGTCATCACGACCGCAAAAATGCCGTAGAAGTTGAGAGGAATCGAGCGGAAGAAGAAGGTGATCGCTTCCTGTTCGGTGGCGAAGAGAGGAGTGGAGCCCGCGATCAGCCCCGCAACATAGAGCGGCCATGCGTTCAGCGGAATGACGGTCGCGATGGGCGAGGCGGTGGAGTCGACCACATATGTCACCTCCTCGTGAGCGACCCGCTGCTCGTCGGTCACCGGCCGTACCGTCGTCCCCGCGAGGACCGTCGAGATCGTGCCCCCCTGGTGGAAGACGACGCCCATCAGCCATGCGAAGAGCTTCGCGCTCCTCGGTCCACGAACGATCCTTGCCCCGGTCCATTCGGCGAAGTACCGGGCACCGCCCGTCCGCGTCCAGATTCCGATCAGCCCTCCGAGGCACCAGAGGTAGACGAGAAGGATCACGGCGAACGACTCGGACCCGATCGATGGGATCAGGAACTGGTCGATCACGTTCACGTTCATGACGACGAAGCCCGCCACGACGATCCCGAGAAAGAGCGAGCTCACCACGTCACGGGTGAAGAAGACGAGGATGAGGGTGGTAAGCGCCGGGAGAATGGAGGCGAAGCCGTAGTGGCCCCCCTCGTCGATCGGGTCGACAGGCTCGCTCGTCACGACGTATGCGACCAAGATGGCGAGGCCGGTCAGGACGAATGGAGCCCACCTCCGGATCGGGCCCTGGCGGCCGCCCTTCAGCCCGGCAACCGGGTCTGCCGGGCGGTCGGGCCGAGGGGGTTTCTCCACCTGCTCCTCAGTGTGTGGCATGAACGACGAGCCTCCGATCTCGGTCCACGGGAAGTTGGAGACGGATGCCACGTCCTCCCGTCCATGGAAAACGGTCCACCTCGGCCTCCGCACCGTCCAGGAGCACCGCCCCGATCTCCCTGGAGGGAAACCGCGGCTCGAAAACGACGTTCAGGGGAACGCGGCCACCCGTCGGCCGCAGGAGCAAGCTATAGCTACCCTCCTCACGGTGATAGTCGAGGGAGAGGCTCGCGTCGCCGACGCACAGGCGTCTCACATGGAGGTCGCCCCAGGTCGATGGAATCTCGGGAGCGAGGCGGAGTCGACCGAAGAATGCGTCCGCCCGGGCGCCGAGCACACCGAATGCGAGGGATGTCATCCCTCGCGCCGCCTCCAGGGTTCGATCCTTTACCGCCTCGGATGGCGATTTGATTCGCGCCGTCGTCCCCTGGGGCCTCGACCGAGGCTCGCCGGTGCCGTCCCCGCCATCCCTGCTCGCTGCGGGCCAGGCGAAGGGGCCTGGAGGGAGGAAGGGGGATCGAGGAGACCCTCGTCGCACGATCTTCCGGAGCGCCGCGCTCGCTTCCCGCCTGCCGAGCGGCTCGAGGGCGTCGGCCAACTCCCGGAGCGCGAACGCCAGGACCGGTTCGGGGACGGTGGTCCCTTCGTGCAATCCCCGCTCGACCCATCGCTCCAGTCCAGGCACCCGGTTCGGGCTCCCCGACCAGAGCGCCGTCCATGCAGCGAGGAGGAGAACGAGAGGGGAAGAGCCTGGCGCTGTCGCCTCCAGTTCTTCAGGCGGAAGCATGTGTGCCAATGCACGACCCGCGAGATCGAATCGGCCGAGCGCCACAGCGGCGAGGCCGGCCCACGCCGGGTCGTCGCCCGAAAGTCTACGTGGCGAAGGAACCTGCGTGGCGCCGGCATCCACCCGCTCGGGGCCTGCACCGGCAAGGATTCCGGCGGAGCCGGATCCAGCGGCCTCCGAGCCGAGGAACGAGGTGACGATCTCTTCCTTCCAACGCTCCACCACCTCCGAGAGGTCTTTCCCCTCCGGCTGCGTGTGGAGCGAATCGGGGCCGGCGGGGACGGCATCGGCCGAGAAGTGGTCTTCCTGGAGAATCCGCCGTTCCGTCTGCTCCCTCCGCTCCATCACATCCGGGTGTCGTAGCGCATCGAGCGCCCGGCGAAGATCCTCCCCGGGAGCACCTCCAGCAACGGAGAGGACGACCCCTTTTCCCACCTCGACTGCCGCATGGGAAAGTGTGATTCGACGACCTCCGTTCTCTTCTTCGACGGTCCACGAGATCGCTTCCGGATCTTCTGCATCGGGCTCGACCAGAAACGCCACCTCCCAAGGCGGGTTCTGCCACCGGAGATGCAGGCGCCCACCCTGTACCGAGGCGACGGAGGCGAGTGCGCTCCGGGCGGCCCAGAAGGAAAGAGCCGGGGGGTCGGTCGACGGCGACTCTCCAGCGACCGGAAACCGGAGTCGGGCTCCGGCGCGATCGTGGAGCAGGGTCACATGAGGCGGGGAAAGGTCAGGGCTCCGGCGGATCCTGAGCCCTGCTGGAAGGAAGGTATCACCTCGCGCGGATGGACCGAGGAGCCAGAGACCGTCCACATCCCCGTTCCCCTCGAAGAGGACGACCACACGTCCGCGAGACACCAGCTCCGGAGCTCTGCGGACCGTGGTGATGGCAGGGAGGGGCTAAAAGGTGAGGATGCGGATCGGCATGGAAAGCCGAAGCACGATCTCGTGCTGGTGAAAAACCTGGAACGCGTCGCGGCCATCGTCCACCATCACGAACCGATTGAAGTTGCCGGCCAACTCAGTGGCGAGGAGCCGACCGGCGAGGTCGAACTCGAGGCCCAGTCCATAGTGGACCCGGCCTCCGGCCGCGTCTTCGGGATAGTTGAAGCCGAGGCCGTCATCGGAAGGCTCCGCCCCACCGAATCTGTAGTCCTTCCATCCGAGCCCCACGAAGACGTAGGGAGTGAGCCGCTCGCCGACATACGGGTGATGGAGCACGTCCACGTCCAGAATCGTGATTGCTGTCGGTACGGTGAAGAGCCGCGACTGCTCGGTTTCGGTGCCGGGGAAGACCGTCCCCGTCACTTTGGTATCGAACCAATCGAATCGGTCCGCCCTCACGCGGACCGAGAAGGGAGCAGCTCCCCAGGCCGCATGCAGCCCGAGCGAGATCAGGGGGGCCTCGCCGAGGTCGGCTCGGGTGGGAGGAGGCCCTGACCGGTACAGCGCTGAGGTCGGCATCATGAACCCCGCAGAGGGCACGACCCTGAGCTCCGGCGTCTGCGCCTCGAGCGGTGTCGGCAGCGGGAGGAGGAGCGCGCCGCCCGCCAGCATGCCCAGGAGGAGCGCGGGGAGGCGACCCGGACGCACCCGGCTCCGTTCCGGCGACGCGTGGGAGTCGCTACGAGGTACGGCATGCATCAAGAGGATCTCCCACTGATGAAGTCCGGGCTGGAAGCGTGTTTGCAGAGCGACATCCATGCGTAACCTGCACCGGTGCTCCCGGCAAGCTGCCGCGACCTTCCAACCTCACTCCACGTCTCTCAGCAGAGAAGCGTCCTGGAACGAGATCGGGTCCTCGATGGGCTCCAGGTGGGTGAATACGGTCGCACCCGAGATCGTTCCACGGATCCGCCGCTCGATCTCTTCCACGAGGTCATGCCCTCGTTGGACCGTCCATCCCCCGGGAACCAGGACGTGAACGGACACAAAGCTCTGTCGTCCTGCCCGTCTCGTTCGCAGGGCGTGAAACTCGATGCCCTGTCCTTCGAACTCCTTCAGGATCGCATGGACACGATCCACCTTCTCCTCCGGCAGGGCCGTATCGAGGAGCCCCATCGCCGACCTGCGCACGAGGTGCAGGCCCGTCACGACGATGTGCGCTGCGACCGCGAGCGCGATGAGTGGGTCGAGGCGGTGCCATCCTGTCACGGCCACGGCGCCGACCCCCACGATCACTCCGACGGAGGTCCAGACATCCGTCATCAGGTGGCGACCGGTCGCCTCGAGTGTGATCGAACCGTATCGAGCCCCGACCCCGGAGAGGTAGTGCGCCACGACCAGGTTCAGGAGGGCGGCGGCGCCGGCGATCGCGAGGCCCGGACCCACGACGTCCAGAGGCTCCGGGGAGAGAAGCCGCGGAAGCGCCGCGGCGGCGATGGTCGCGGCGGCGATGAGGATGAGCGCACCTTCGAAACCGCTTGCGAAGTACTCGGCCTTTCCGTGCCCGTACGCGTGCTCCTCATCCGGCGGCCGGGCCGCGAGGAGCAGCATGAGGTACGCCATGATCGCCCCGGCCAGATTGGCGAGGGATTCGAGGGCGTCCGAGAGGATGCCGACCGACCCGGTCAGCTGCCAGGCTACGGTCTTGAGAACGATGACGGCGATCGCTGCTGCGATCGCGATCCACGCGAAGCGGGCGAGCGACGGGACGATCATCGGGTCAGTCGCTGCCGTTCCTCCGGCGGGTCGATGCTTCCGGACCGGCGTCGAACTTCATCCTTTGCGCAGAACCGTCAGAAGGTGAGGATCTGGAGTGGTACGGCGAGCCGAAGGACGAACTCGTGTTGCGGATGGGGTCTGCTCGTGTCCCTCACGTCGTCCACCAGTACGAAGCGGTTGTAGCTTCCTCCCAGTTCGGTGACGATGGGCTGTTCCCCGACCTGGGCTTCGACACCCACTCCGTAGTGGATTCGCGCGCTGGCGCCATCCTCCGGGAAGTTGAACCCGATCGTGTCGGTCGGTTGCTCGGATCCGAACGAGTAGTCTTTCCAGCCCAGTCCCGCGAAGGCGTAGGGCATCCACACTTCTCCCCGAACGGGGTGGATGAGCAGGTCCCCGGTGAACATCGTGATCGTCGTCGGCACCGTGAACGGATGGACTTCCTGTCCCGCGGTGCCGTGGACGTCCGTATCCAACCAGGCGGCTCGATCCGCGGTGACCCGAAACGAGAAGGGAAGGTTGTCCGCGGCCGCATGCAGTCCGAGGGAGAGGAGGGGAGCGTTGCCGAGGTCCCCTTTCGCCGGGGGGAGATCCGAGCGGTAGAGTACGGAGGTCGGGATCAATACACCTGCAGCCGGGACCACCCGAATCTCGACCTCCTGTGCCCCTGCATCCGTTGCGGGAAGAGAAAGCGAGAGAAGGAGTGCGGCGGCCAGCGGGACCAGCGTTGTGCGAGCGCGGGCGCCACGGACGTCCCTCCGCGAGCTGCTGAAGCCGGGAGGGCGGGAAAGGGACATTTAGGACCTCCTGTCGGATGAGCGGGGCGTCCTCAGGCCGGGCCCCGTTCGTCCGAACGGGGCGTAATGCGTAATCAGGTGCGTCGGTAGGAGCAAGCGGGCTGGGTCTTTTCCCGGCGTGGATGCGCCTCGGCGGCCAGCTCTCGCTCGACCGGGTCAGACGCTCATGGCTCTCCGAAAGGGTAAAACCGGGCGAGATCGACGTGTTCGTACTCGAGGGCGTCGAGTCGGATGGTCCCGAACCAATACCCCGGCGCATCTACGATGTGGATGGTCGGCGCATAGCCGGTTTCGTCGAAGCCGCGGCGAAAGTGGACCCGCGTCTTCAGGACGAAAACGTCGAAGTCGTCCGGCTCGATCGGGCCGAAGCGGATCTGCTCCGGGGTAGTGATCTGCTGATACGCGGGCACGAGGATGAGCACGTTCCCGTCTCCGTGTTCCACGGCGGCGACCCGGTCATATCCCCATCGCTCCCCTCGCCAGATCAGGGTTCCGTCGACTTGCACCGGGGGACCGGCCTGCGGTCCTGTGTACCCGCCTGCCTCCATGCGAACCGCGTCGCCCGGCTGAACCCCCTCTTCCCATATCCGGTCGAGCGTGGGCTCGGCGGTCAGGGCGGCGTAGAGGACGCGGGAAACTCCCTGATCCAGGAGCGCGCTCAGAGTCCATGTCGCGTCCCCGGGACGATCCCAGTAATCCGCGAGCACGACCGGTACTTCCCCGGCTGCGGTCGCCTCCCGGGTCAACCGGACCGCCTCCTCAGGAGACGGGAAGGACCCGTGCGCGTAGTCCTCCCTCATCCGCCAGATATAGTCCGACACGTCCTCGGCGATATGTTCCGCCAGCTCCTGGTCGTCATTGGTCATCACGTGGACCGTCGTCCCGATGTTCGGTACGTCGGACCAGGGAAACCCCAGGAAGACGCTCACGTAGACCCCGGGCTCACGCGCCTCCCATCGTCGGGCGCGCTCCATGATGTCCATCACCGGATAGGCGCCCGTCCACTGGAGTACGGTGGGGGTCACGATGGGTGGACGCCGCGTGGCGGTCGTCGGCTGGTAGTCGCCCCGCATGACCAGGCGCAGGTACCGGGCCGCGCGCTCACCCTGAAGGTAGGAGTCGTAGTGGGGAAAGCGCTTCGTCACGAAGGCACCGTCCGCCCACTGGAGGAACTCCTCGTCCTCGTTGCCATGGAGGTCGAAGGTGGCGACGATCGGCACATTCGGTCCGACGACCTCGCGGAAGCGGCGCGCCATCTCCGCCTCCGGCCGCGTGATATTGCGAACTGCCATCGCTCCATGGAGGGAGAGGAAGACGCCATCGACCGGGAGCGCTGCCTCGAGTTCCTCCAACATCTGGCCGACGAAGTGATCGAAGACCTCCTCCTCGTTCCACGTTCTGGAGGACCCTCCCCAGACCCCCGTCGGTGAGGTGAGGCCCACGAGCTCGATGTCCCCGAACTCGCGGGCCTGCTTCACGAAGCCACCGACGTACGATCCGAGCTCGAGAAGCTCGTCGCCCCGGTACGGCTCCCGCGTGCGCGTCCAGTCTTCGATGCCAGGGTCGGGGCCGGGGCAGAAGGTGCAGGTCTCATGGGAGAAGCGGGCGACCGCCACCCTGTGGGGGGTCCCGTCCTCATCCTCGGCTGTCGCGCACGCCGTGGGAATCGCGGGAAGTGCGACGACGAAGAGAAGCCCGAGGAACGGAAAAGCGCCCCGCCCCCCCATTCGGCTATTCCTTTCCGGAGGGCACGAGGAGGACGGGGGCGGCAGCGCGGCGCGCCACCTGGCGGCTCTCGCTACCCAGGACGATCCCGGGCAGGAAGCCACGTCCCTGGGTTGCCATGACGACCATCGAATCGGGGTCCCGCCCGCCTACCGCGAGAACCTCCTCGGAGGGGACTCCGGAGCGGATCACCGCCCGCACCTTCGCGGCTCCCGCTTCCCGAAGCTGCGTTGCCAGGAGATCGAGCCTGCCCTGGGCTTCGGTGCGGGTCTCCGCTGTATCCGCATCTTCTACATGGAGGACGATGAACTCGGACACGCCCAGGGCGGCGAGTTGAAGCACCCAGGGAAGGGCCCGCTCCGCCGCCTCCGAGAAGTCGGTTGCGTACACCACCGAGTTGGGAACTCCGGAGCTCCGGGACTCGAGCGCGGCTTCCGGGTCGGGACGGCTCGCCTCGATCCGGTGGAGGAGCACCGGCCTCTGTGCGCGTCGGACCAGCTCCCATGCCACGCTTCCCACGAAGGCCTCGTAGAGCTTGGTGTGGCTCCGCGTTCCGACCATCAGGATGTCCGGATCCCACTCGTTTGCGATCCGGACGATCTCTGCTGCGGGAGAGCCCGTTGGAACATCCACGGTCACCGTGAGTCCGGTCTCCTCCAACCGGGCCGCAAGCGTTCGCAACCGTGCACGGATGTCTTCGACGCGGCGAAGCGACTGTGAGACGGGATTTTTCACAGGCTTCGCGGCGTGAACCAGGTTCACCTCCTTGGTCCCGAAATCCTTCAGGTCGGGGAGCACGGAGACGAGGGCCTCCGTGGCGGGCGAGAGGTCCATCGCGACGAGCACTCGGTCGAACATCGGGGCTCCTTGACTTGGGTGAGGATCGAATGTGTAGAACGAGGAGGGGTTTCGCCAGTTCCGTACCACATTCGGTTCCGGAGGATGGGGCGAGGCTGGTGGCGGACGAACTCGGGGGAGCGCGCCCTGCGCGAGACCTCCGTGGTAAGCAGAACTGGCCCGACATGGGACATGCTGGCCCGCGCCGGACGGCGCGCGCCATGGTGCGGTCCGACGCAAGCGGGCGCTTCTGCGCGCCAGGCTACCGGGTCGTCCAGGTCACTCCTCCTCGAGCAGCTCGATTCGGTCCTCGTCGTCGGGAACCACGCAGAGAAATTCGAAGGCCTCGTCGCCCTCGGCGCGGTACCAGTGCGGGACCCCTGCAGGAATGTGCAGCGTCGTGCCGGCTTCGACGGATACGGCTTCCTCCCCGATCCCCACGGTGGCCCGGCCCCGGAGAACGTACTGCTGGTGCTCCACCTCGTTCCGGTGTCGTGGCATCCCGCCTCCAGGCTCCATCACGAACCTTCGCATGTGAAAACCCGCGCCGTCTCCGCGGCGGGTGAGCACCTGTCGTGTCGTTCCCTTGCCGGCGGCTACCGGCTCCAGCGGCAGGTCGCGAGCGCCGTGCACCTTCGCGTCCATTTCAAACTCCATTCCGTGGGTGCTACCGGACCTTCAGGGTCCGGAGTCGGTTGAGGGCGGCAGCGAGCTCGAAGCGTCGAAATGCCACCAGGTCACCTGGAAACCGGTCGGAGAGGATGTCGAGCCCCGACTCCTCCACCGCCTCCATCACTCCATCGAGAATCTCGGGGATCGACCGCTTTCCGTCCATGAATTCGTTTCGGGCGAGTAGGAGCGCCTGGGCGAGGGTGCCGGCCTGGGCCCAGGACACGACCTGCTCCACAGCCGAGAGGTCGATCGGTGTCGTGCCGAAGAGGATCTCGTCCCGGCCGTGCGCTTTCAGGTGGACGCTCCTTCTTCCTCGACTGGGGTCGAGGGAGTCGGCGAGGGGAACGCGGCGACCCTGGACCTCGACCCCTCCGGGCACCTCCGCGATCCGCCCGGTGGGGAAGTCCAGCGCCACCTGATGGGCGCGATCGGAGATATCTTCGGCCTCGTACCGGGTCATGGCGATGACCGTGTCCGCCACATCGAGGTAGTCGCCGCTCCCCCCGAGCGCGAGCAGCGAGCTCACGCCCTTCTCGGTGTGCAGCTCTCCGATCCGGTCGATCAACGGGGTGATGGGCTCGCGATCGCGCGGCACGAGGGCCTGCATCCTCCGGTCCCGGATCATGAAGTTGGTCGCCGCGGTGTCCTCGTCGATCAGGAGGAGCCGCGCTCCGGCCTCGAGGGCTTCGATGATCGTCGCCGCCTGGCTCGTGGAGCCGGAAGCGTTGTCGGTGGAGAACCTCCTCGTATCGCTTCCGCCCGGCAGGCCCTGGATGAAGGCCGAGATGTCCACGCGGCGGACCGACCGGCCGTCCTCCGCCCGAATCTTCACGGCGGCGGGATCGGAGACGACCTGCTCCCTCCCGTCTCCCGGCCGGTGGTTATAGATGCCACTTTGCACGGCTCGAAGCAGCGTGCTTTTCCCATGATAGCCGCCCCCCACGATGAGGGTCACTCCGCGCCTGATTCCCATCCCCGCCACCCAGCCCGCGTTCGGCGCCTCGAGGCTCACCCGGAGTGAAGCCGGTGACCGGAATGGAACGACGCCGTCTCCCCGGAGCGGACGGTCATCGACCCCGCTTCGGCGCGGAAGGACCGAGCCATCGGCGACGAAGGCGACGAGGCCCTTGGATGCGAGGGCGGCGCGGAGTGCCTCGGCATCCTCGTTCACCTCCGCATGGAGATGAAGTTTCTCTTCGTCGTAGGCTCCTGAGGTCAACGTGCGTGCGATCAGCGACGGCACCGCGTCGCAGAGCAGCTCCGCAGCCTGCCGGCCGAGGATCGTCCGCCCGCGGGCGGGAAGCCCCACGGTGAAGCGGGCTTCCAGGTCCCCGGAGCTTTCGATCCGGATGGCGGTGGTGGGTATGACCTTCTGCTCGGTCGATTCGATCCGGATCTGCCCGCTTTTTCCGCTTCCGGAGCCCCGGATCCGGCCGGCCTCCCCGGAGAACCGGCGAGAGAGCAGGCAGGCCACGCCGGTCGCCCTCGCGACCGGATCGCAGACCTCCACGGGGAAGCCAGCCACCTGCGCGGGCAGTCGCACCCGGACCCGGCTCGGTGCCGCGAACGGGTCGCCCTGGACGTGGTCGATCGTGAGGGAGAAGCTCTGGAAGCTCCACTGTCCCCCGATCTCCTTATACGCCTTGTAGCCCCGACCGTCCAATGCCTCGAGAGCTCGTCGCAGGTCGTGGTGGTCGCGTCCAGGGGAA
The DNA here is from genome assembly GCA_007121455.1 of Gemmatimonadota bacterium. Taxonomy (GTDB): domain Bacteria; phylum Gemmatimonadota; class Gemmatimonadetes; order Longimicrobiales; family Gaopeijiaceae; genus SKKN01. Next base: position 32,517 of record SKKN01000040.1, read on the forward strand.
TTGGGCATCTTAAGGACGTTTCGCGAGATGGGAAGTGCCAGGACTCCAGCGAATCCTGAGACAGGTCCAGCCGATGACATCGACGAAAGCGCGGATGGTCGTACCCGTGATGATCGAGGTTCCGAAGGGGAGCCGCAACAAATACGAGTACGACAAGGCACGACAGAGGATCCGGTTCGACCGTCTCCTCTTTTCTCCGGTCCACTACCCGACGGATTACGGGTTCATCGAGTCGACGCTCGCGTTGGACGGCGACCCGATCGACGCGCTCGTGCTGGTGTGGGAGCCGACCTTCCCCGGATGCCTGATCGAAGCCGCCCCCGTAGGCCTCTTCGAGATGCATGACGAGAAGGGGCCCGACGAGAAGATCCTCTGCGTCCCGATCCATGATCCGCACTGGAGCTCCATCGAAACGCTCGACGACGTCCCTTTTCACCTGCTACGGGAAGTGGAGCACTTCTTCACGATCTACAAGGACCTGGAGGAGAAGGAGGTGCGGGTGGAGGGATGGCGGCCGAGGGAGGCCGCCGAGGCAAGGGTGAGGGAGGCGCGCGAGCGGTTCTCCGGCTCGCCTTAGGTCGGGGTGGTCGGAAGTGCAGTTGGGAGGAGTAGACCGAGTCGGGGAACATCTTCGGAGGAGGTCCATCATGCGCACGGCGCCCACATGGCTCATCGCCGGTCTGCTGGCTCTGGTATTGACGGGGCTCGGTCCTCCCATCGGTGCGCAGCAGCCGTTGGACGAAAGACACTTCGACGTGCTCATCCGGGGAGGAAGGGTTCTGGACGGCGCGGGCAACCCCTGGTTTCGAGCCGATGTGGGAGTCCAGGACGGCCGGATCGTCGCGGTGGGGCGCCTCCCGTCGGCAACGGCATCCGAGGAGGTCGATGCACGGGGCCTCCATGTGGCGCCGGGTTTCATCGACGTACATTCGCATGCCGGGGGAGGACTCGCGACCGAGGACCGGAGCCACGCCCGCCCGCTGCTTGCTCAGGGGATCACCACGGTCGTTGTGAATCCCGATGGTGGAGGACCGGTCGATCTCGCCACTCAGCGGAGGGAGCTGCTCGAGGACGGGCTCGGGGTCCACGCAGCCCTCCTCGTCCCCCACGGCTCCATTCGGAACGAGGTTCTCGGCATGGAGGACCGGCCGCCTACGGAAACGGAGCTCGAGCGGATGCGAGCGCTCGTCCGCACCGGGATGGAGGAGGGGGCATTCGGGCTCTCCAGCGGCGTCTTCTACGCTCCCGGGAGCTTCGCCGACACGGATGAGCTCGTGGCTCTCTCCAGCGTCATCGCGGAGTTCGGCGGCGTCTACACGAGCCACATCCGTGACGAGTCGAACTACACGATCGGGGTGCTGGAGGCAGTGGAGGAGGTCATCGCCGTAGCGCGCGAGGCCGAGGTCCGGGGCATCGTGACGCATGTGAAGGCCCTTGGCCCGCCTGTCTGGGGCTTCTCCGAGGCCATCGCGCTTCGAGTCGAGCGTGCACGGGACGAAGGCGTCGAGGTGTTCGCCGACCAGTATCCCTACACCGCCTCTGCCACAGGGCTCGCTGCCGCGCTCGTCCCCCGGTGGGCACAGGCCGGAGGAGACGCATCGTTCGAGGAGCGCCTGGCAGATGCGGAGGCGCGGCGACGGATCGAGCGGGAAATGCATGAAAACCTGGCTCGTCGGGGTGGGGCGGAGCGGATCCAGTTCCGACGCTTCGAGGAGGACCCCTCCCTGGAGGGGCGGACGCTGGATGCGGTGGCGCGGGAACGGGGGGTGGACCCGGTGGATCTCACCCTCGAGCTGCTGCAAATCGGTGCGCCGGCGATCGTCTCCTTCAACATGCTGGGCGAGGACGTGGAGCGACTCATGCGCCGGCCGTGGACGATGACCGGATCGGACGGCGGCCTGCCGGAATGGGAGGTTGGAGTTCCCCATCCTCGCTCCTACGGCGCGTTTCCCCGGAAGCTCCGTCAGTATGTGGTGGAGGATGGCGTGCTCACCCTGGAGGAGGCCGTGCGGAGCATGACCGGGCTTTCCGCAACCGTGTTCGGGATGGAGGAGCGGGGCTTCATCCGGACCGGTGCGGTCGCCGATGTGGTCGTCTTCGATCTCGACGAGGTGCATGATCCGGCTACCTTCACCGACCCTCACCAACTTGCGGAGGGGATGGAGCATGTCCTCGTGAACGGCGAGTTCGCCATCCGCGACGGGGCCTTCACTGGAGTGCGCGCCGGCGAGGTCCTGCGCGGGGGACGCTGACGCAACCCGGCCGTGGAAGCTTCCCCTTGGTTCCCTGGATCGACAGAACTGAGCGCGGTACCTTGGGGGGAGCCGCCGATCCGGCGGTTCTGCCGGATGCCGAGCGGCGCCGTGACGTAGCGTAGGAGGGATGTCTTCGTGATGACGAGAGCAGGGATTTCGACCTCACCCGACCCGGGGATCGCGGCTTCGGAAGTCGGGGCCGAGCGCGGAGCGGTTCGCGGCTTCATGGAGCACCACTACCGGCATTTCAATGCGCGGGAGACCCTCGGCGCGGCCAGGGCGTACGAAGCCCACATCGATGCCGGGGGAAAGATGCTGGTCTCCCTGGCCGGCGCCATGTCCACAGGCGAGCTCGGGATCATCCTCTCCCGAATGATCCGGGAGGGAAAGGTCCATGCGATCTCGTGCACGGGCGCGAATCTGGAGGAGGATGTCTTCAACCTCCTCGGGCGCGACACCTACGAGATCATCGGGGACTGGAGGGCGCTCTCGGTGCGCGACGAGGTGGATCTCTTCGAGCGCGGCATGAATCGGGTGACGGACACCTGCATCCCCGAGGACATCATGAGGCATCTCGAGGCACGGCTTTTGGAGCGCTGGGGAGAGGCGTGCGAGCAGGGCGTACGAAAGTTTCCCTACGAGTTCCTCTTCGACACCCTCGGCTCCGGCGAGTTGGACGAGCACTTCCAGATGGACCCGAAGGAGTCGTGGATGTGGGCTGCGATGGAGGCCGGCATTCCTGTGTACTCCCCCGGGTGGGAGGACTCGACGACCGGCAACATGTTCGCGGCGGCGGTCATGAGCGGAGTGCTCCCCCACCATCAGTGCGTGAAGTCGGGGACGGAGCAGTTCCAGGCGGTGATGGAGTGGTACCTGGAGAACAATGGGGAGAAGATCGGGGCGCCTTCCGTGGGGTTCTTCCAGATCGGCGGAGGAATCGCCGGTGATTTCGCGATCTGCGCCGTCCCCTCCATCATCCAGGATCTGAAACGCAAGACCCCCTTCTGGGGGTACTTCGCCCAGATCTCCGACGCGGAGGTGTCGTACGGCGGGTATTCGGGTGCGGTCCCCAACGAGAAGATCACCTGGGGCAAGCTCGCTGCGGACACCCCGAAGTTCCTGGTCAAGTCAGATGCCACGATCGTGGCGCCCCTCATATTTGCGTACGTCCTCGGCGACTGAAGCCCTCGTGAGGGTTCGGGCCCGAGGCCCGTTGGAGTGCCTGATGAATCATCATCGATCCGGTATTCTCGATCTCCTCCACTACTCCCGCCGTATACGTGCCGCGGGGGTACTCGCCGTCCTCGGGAGTGCTCTGACGCTCGGAGCGTGCGAGGAGCCCGAGGCAGGTGACGAGGGTGCTTCTTCTTCGTTTGAAGTGTGGATCGTGGATCAGTCGGACAGCGACCACGTAGGCAGCTTCGGCGGGGCGATGCACGTCTTCGCCGGTGACGACCTGATGGGTGCGTCGCCGGGAGATGCCGCGCCGTCCCGCAGTGTGGATCTCGGGGCCGAGACAGCGGACCTCTGCCGGGAGGCGACAGGGGCGAACCCAGTGCGGCCCCACATGCTCCTCTTCAACGAGCGCGGGAGCCATGCCGTTCTCTCGTTCGTCGCGAGCGGGCACGTGGTCATCTACGACGCGGCCTCGAGCGAGCCGCTGGAGTGCTTCCGGATGTCCCCCGGAGCGGGAGATTCCCAGCAGGCGCATGCTGCGTTCCCGAGCCCGGACGGAACGTATATCGTCGTGGCGAACCAGAACGGAAAGCTCCTCGAACGGATCGATACGGATTTCGAGGCGAACTCCTTCAGGCACAACACCGAGGCGACCCTCGACCTGGCGGGAGGCACGACCCCGAGGGGGCACCCGAAAGAGGACGAGATCCTTCGTCCCGACAATGCACCGATCTGCCCCGTCATCGACGAGCAGGGACGGTACGCGTGGGTCACGCTGCGCGGCGGCGGCCTCTTCGTCGTCGACGCACGGAGCACACCGATGCAGATCGTGGCCGAGTATGATCGCGACACGGTGAAGGGGAACGGGTGCGGAGGCGTTCAGGTCGGGAACCGGATGTTCCTGAACTCCGGCGGCGCTCCAGTGAACCTCGGCGGAGAGGAGCACCCCCATCTTCCCCTTCATGGGTTTGACGTCTACCGGTTTCCGATCGACGGCTATGGCCCACACAATCCGGTGAACGCCCCCGCACCCGAGCTCCTGTTCAGTGCCGAGGGCGAGCGGGATTCGCATGGAATGGCAGCGGTCCTGGACGGCCGTCATGTCTGGGTCCTGGACCGTCACGCCGATCTGGCGGAGGTGCTACAGGTCGAGGGTGGGGGGCATGCCGGAACCGTGACGCTGGCCGGCGACCTCTCCGAAAACCCCGCCCCCGACCTGGTGGACGTGTCCCCCTCGGGCGACCGCCTCTTCGTGTCGCTCCGCGGGCCTACTCCCCTTACCGGTGATCCCCACAATGCGACCGGGACCACGCCGGGCCTCGGTATCATCGAAGTGACCGGGGATGGGACCGACGGGAGCCTCATCGGAATCGTCCCCTTCACGAATGTCCATGAGGGCCGCGAGCTCGCGGATCCCCACGCGGTCAGGGTCCGGCCTCTGGAATGATCCGCGGGGAAGGGGTACCTAATTTGTTTCCACCCTCCGCCCTCTCCGACCGGAGGGGCTACAAGGAGATTGCTGATGGGTTGGAGACCTATGCGTTCCATGTATCTGGGACTGTTCCTCGGCATCGTCGCGCTCGCAGTAGCACCGTCGGCCGCTTCGGCGACGTGGTCCGTGATCGCCCTGGACCGCGAGAGCGGTCAGGTGGTGATCGCCTCGGCGACATGTGTGTCGGCGGAAGGCCTGCGGACCCGCGGGGGGCTCATGTCCATCCAGGCGGTGGTCGCTCCCGGGGTAGGAGTGGCAGCCGCGCAGGCCGGGGTGGATCGCACCCGTGAGAACCAGAATCTCATCTACCGCGAGCTTCATGAGGGGACCCATCCGGAGCAGATCCTCGAGTTATTGAGGGAGGATCCGGACATCGAGCGTCGGCAGTTCGCGATTCTGGATCTTCAGGGCCGTGCTGCCGGCTTTTCGGGGAGCGAGAACGGCGATGCTGCGCTGGCGGTCGATGGGCAGGTGCCCGGGACGGAGATCTTCTTCTCGGTGCAGGGAAACATCCTCGCGTCGGACGAGGTCGTGCACGACGGAGTCGACGCGTTTCTCGCCACGGAGGGAGAGCTCGGCGACCGGGTCATGGCAGCGATGGAAGCAGCGGACCGGGCAGGTGGGGATCGCCGATGCACCTGTGACACGGAGCCGATCCCCGACGCGCAGTGCACGGCGAAGACATCCCACGTCGCATACATCGTGATTGCGGACCCCGACGACCCTCCGGGTGACTCGCACAACGACGGAGACTACTTCCTCTTCACCGACGTCGACGACGAGAACATCCGCCCGCACGAAGACGCGAACCCTGTGGTCACGCTGAGGATGCGCTACGACGAGTGGAAGACCGAACAACAGGCGGGGCGCTGAGATGAGGAGCTGCCGCGGCTTGTTGATGGTGGTTCTCCTCCCCTTGCAGCTGCATGGCCAGAACGAGCCTTCGGCAATCCTCGGAGAGGAGGACGTTTCGACCTTTTCCATCATCGCGTACGATCCGGATACCGAAGAGCTGGGCATCGGTATCCAATCCCGGGCCTTCCGGGCAGGGGCGATCGTCTCGTGGGCTGAAGCGGGTGTCGGTGCAGTGGCCACCCAGGCGTCCGCGAACCAGCTGTACAAGCAGCGGGCGATGGAGCTTCTGAAGGAGGGGCACTCTCCGGAGGGAGCCGTGGAGATCATGACCGGAGAGGATCCGGGCCGTGATCAGAGGCAGGTTGCGGTGATCGATGTCGAAGGCCGGATCGGTGTTCATACCGGCGCCGACCGGATTGCACGCCCCGATCAGTACGCTGGACACATCGTGGGGTCGAACTACTCGGTGCAGGGAAACACCCTGGCGGGCCGGTGGGTCCTCACGGAGATGGCGCGGGTCTACGAGGAGACCGAGGGAGAAATGGCGGAGCGGCTTCTCGCCTCGCTCGAGGCTGGGGAAGCGGTGGGGGGAGACGTACGAGGCATGCAGGCCGGGTCGATCCTGGTGGTTCGGCCGATCGATGGGAACCGGACGACGGACCGATGGGTCGATATCCGGGTCGACGACGCGGATGATCCCTACGCAGAGCTCCGCCGGCTGCTGGACATGAGTCTGAGCGGCAGGGAAGCCGACCGGGCCGCCGCTCTCCTGGAAGGGGGACGGGTGGCCGAGGCGATCGAAGTCCTGGAGGCGGCGATTCGGATGAACCCGCGCCGGGACAACTGGATGTTCACGCTGGCCGAATGGCACGCCGAGGCGGGGGAAGACCGGGAGGCGCTCAACACGTTGAGGCGTGCGATCCGGCAGAACCCGCAGTGGAAGGCCGAGGCTCGCGGGAGCTCCGTGCTCTCCCGCTTCGCGGACCTGGATGAGTTTCAGCAGATGACACGAGATGAACCGTAGAGGAGTTCGTTCCATGCGTATGCCACGTCTTCGTTCAGAAGTGCTCGGGTTCGCGGGCATCTGTGCCGCGCTCTTCTTCACGCCCCTGCACGGCTCGGCCACCTGGTCGGTGCTCGCGTTGGACGAAGACACGGGGCAGGTCGTCATCGCCTCGGCGACGTGCGTGCCCCAGGAACGGCTGCGAACCTTCCCCTCCAACGGCCTCATGGACATCCAGGCCATCGTGGTCCCGGGTGTGGCGGTAGCCGCCGCCCAGGCCGGTGTGGACGTCACCCGCGAGAACCAGAACGTGATCTACCGGGAGCTCAGGCGGGGCAGCGAGCCGGCGAGCATCCTCGAGCTCTTGAAGGAGGATCCCGAGATCGAGCGGCGGCAGTTCGCGATCCTCGATCTTCAGGGTCGTTGGGCAGGCTTTTCCGGAAGTGGGAACGGCTCCGTGGCCGATCATAGCTATGGACACATCCCCGGGACCGGAATCCACTTCTCGGTGCAGGGGAACATCCTGGCGTCGGAGCGCGTCGTGTACGACGCCGTGAAGGCCTTCATGGCGGACGACGGTTCGCTCACCGACCGGGTCATGGCGGCGATGGAAGCCGCGGATGCCGCGGGAGGGGATTCCCGGTGCACCTGCGAGACCGAGCCTCCCACGGCCGCCGCTCAGTGTACCGGAAGGACGTCCCACGTCGCGTACATCCTGGCCGCTAATCCAGGGGACGCGGCTGGAGAGAGCTTCAACGACGGAGACTACTCGCTCTTCCTCGACGTGCATGACGAGAACATCCGTCGGGAAGAGGACGCGAACCCCGTCCGCACCCTGCGCATGCGCTACGACGCCTGGAAGGAATCCCGCCGCTGACGGCCCGCGCGGCACCTGCCCTGCACATCCGAGTCCAGATTCGCTAAATTTACGGGCTCTGGTCCAGCGGACACTCGCCGGGCTGCTTCATTCTCCCTCACGCATCGGGTCTTCCGGCCCGGAACGTACATGAGCATTCGAAACATCGCGATCATTGCGCACGTCGATCACGGCAAGACGACCCTCGTGGATCAGATGCTGCGTCAGGCCGGCGTCTTCCAGGAGCACCAGGAGGTCCAGGAACGGGTCATGGATTCCAACCCGCTCGAGCGGGAGCGTGGAATCACGATTCTGTCCAAGAACACCGCGGTGCGCTGGGGCGACGTGAAGGTGAACATCGTCGATACTCCGGGTCACGTGGACTTCGGGGGGGAGGTGGAGCGAATCCTCCGTATGGTCGACGGCGTGCTGATTTTGGTGGATGCGGCGGAAGGACCGATGCCGCAGACCCGTTTCGTGACCCGCAAGGCGCTCGATCTCGGGCTCCAGCCGGTTGTCGTTATCAACAAGGTCGACCGTCCGGACGGCCGTCCGAAGGAGGTCCACGACGAGGTACTCGAGCTGTTCATGGACCTCGAGGCGACGGACCAGCAGCTCGATGCACCCTTCCTCTACGCTTCGGGCCGGGACGGTTGGGCTTCCGTGTCCTCCGAGGCTCGCGGTGGGGACCTCGCTGCGCTGTTCGATGCGATTGTGGAACGAGTGCCGCCTCCGGCAGGAGATGCAGACGCGCCCTTCCAGATGCTGGTGTCCACCCTCGACCATTCGCCCTACGTCGGCCGGATCGCGATCGGGAAGGTGGAACGCGGCCGTGTGCTTGTGGCCCAGCCGATTTCACTGCTTTCCTTCGGTGAGGCGGGGCCGGCCGGCCAGGAGGAGGGCACTGCGGCGAAGGTCGTGAAGCTCTATGGCTTCGAGGGGCTCGACCGAGTCGAGATCGAAGAGGCTGTCGCGGGCGACATCATCGCACTCGCCGGTCTGGAAGGAGTGGAGATCGGGCAGACTTTGTCCGACCCGGCGCATCGGGAGCGGATGCGCGGCATCCAGGTCGAGGAGCCCACCCTCTCGGTGGACTTCTCCGTGAACAATTCTCCGTTCTCCGGCCGCGACGGGAAGTTCGTCACGACGCGGCAGCTCCGCGAGCGGCTCTTCCGGGAGCTGGAGCGCAACGTCGCGCTCCGCGTGGAGGACACGGAGAACCCCGACACCTTCCAGGTTGCCGGGAGAGGAGAGCTGCATCTCACCATCCTCATGGAGACGATGCGCCGGGAGGGCTACGAGTTCCAGGTGGCCCGGCCGCGGGTGATCGCTCGCACGGATGAGGCCGGGAATCGACTGGAGCCGTACGAGGAGGTTCTGGTCGACGTTCCCGAGGAGATGGTGGGGACGGTCATGGAAAAGCTGGGAGCGCGGAAGGGAGAGTTGTCAGACCTCCGCACGAGTGGAGACGGGATCACGCGCCTCACCTTCCGGATCCCGGCCCGAGGACTCTTCGGCTACCGCTCCGAGTTCCTGACGGACACCCGGGGAGAGGGGCTGCTGAACCAGCGGTTCCTCGAGTACGGACCCTGGTCCGGAGTCATCGCCGGACGGAAGCGTGGGGCGCTCGTAGCAGACCGGGAGGGGGTGGCCGTGGCCTACGGGCTCTTCAATCTGCAGGACCGAGGGACGATGTTCATCCGGCCTGGGGAGCCGGTCTATCCGGGAATGATCGTGGGGGAGCACATCCGTCCCGGGGATCTCGACGTGAACGTGAACCGGGAAAAGAAGCTCACGAACATGCGGACCACGTCCGCCGACGAGAACATCCGCCTCGAGCCGCCTCGGGCCCTCACGCTCGAGCTCGCCCTCGAGTTCATCGGAGATGATGAGCTGATCGAGGTCACGCCTTCCGCACTCAGGCTACGGAAGCGGATTCTCGAGCAGAATCGCCGCCGGAAGGCGCAGAAGGCCGGAGTGGGAGCGTAGACCGCGGGACGGGCCGTCGGGCGGGTCGGTGGGGGGCTTGGCCGGCCCAACTTCAGGGACGGGTATGCCCCGTGCCCCGGACCCGGTACTTGTAGCTGGTCAGATGCTCCGCGCCCACCGGGCCGCGTGCGTGGATCCGGCCGGTGGCGATGCCGATCTCCGCACCGAACCCGAATTCCCCACCGTCGGCGAACTGCGTGGATGCGTTGTGGAGGACGATCGCAGCGTCGACCTCGGAGAGAAACCGTTCGGCGGCCTCGGCCCCTTCCGTGATGATCGCCTCGGTGTGACCGGTCCCGTGGGATGCGATGTGGCGGAGGGCTCCATCGATCCCATCGACCACCCGGACTCCGATGACCGCGTCGAGCCATTCCGTATCCCAGTCGGCCGCGGTCGCACGCTCGAGGTCGGGAACGATCGCTCGCGCCGCCTCGTCCGCTCGGATCCGGCAGCCTGCCTCACGGAGGGCGGCGACGAGCCCCGGGAGGTATTCGGGAGCCACCGGGCGATCCACGAGAACGGTCTCCGTCGCCCCGCAGATCCCTGGGCGGCGCATCTTCGCGTTGACGACGACACGCACGCCCATGTCGAGGTCGGCCTCGGCGTGGACGAAGGTGTGGTTGATGCCCATGAGGTGCCCCAGGACCGGCACTCGGCTCTCCCCCTGCACCCGCTCTACGAGGGACCGGCCCCCACGCGGGATCAAGAGGTCGATGAACTCCGTCATCTCGAGCAGGTGCCCGACGGCTTCCCGATCCTGCGTGGGGACGGCCTCGACGGCGGCCAATGGAAGCCCGGCCGACCTGAGTCCTTCCGTCACCGCGTCGAGGATGACTTCTACGGACTTCGCGCTCTCCGACCCTCCTCTCAGAATCGCCCCGTTCCCGGATTTCACCGCGAGGCCCGCTGCGTCGGCCGCGACGTTCGGGCGACTCTCGAAGATCACTGCGATCACGCCGAGCGGGACGCGTACCCGCTCGAAGGCGAGGCCGTCGTTCCGGGCCCAGCTCTGATCCACGACTCCGAGGGGGTCGGGGCGGTCCGCGATCGCCTCCAGGCCGGCGGACATCGCCTCGATCCGGTCTTCATCGAGGCGGAGTCGGTCGAGGAATGCATCCGATCGTCCTCGGGCGCGGGCCGCGTCGACGTCCAGGTCGTTCGCCTCCAGCAGCTCGGACCGGCGCGCGCGGATCGCCTCCGCGGCTGCTCGGAGCGCCGACTGGCGAGATTCGTGCGAGCTCGAGCCGAGCGTTCGCTGTGCGTCCCGTACGGCCCGGCCGAGCCGTGTCATCTGGTTCTTCAGTTCGTCGTTCATCCGTTCATCCAGTGGGGTCGCGGGATCCGGCGACGACCAGGTTGTCCCGGTGGATCAGCACATCCGGTCCGTCGTATCCGAGGAGCTCCAGGAGTCGGTCCGAGCGGTGCCCCGCAATGAGGGCCGCCTCCGCTTCATCATAGTTTACCAGGCCGACCCCCGCCTCCTCTCCATCCTCGCTCACGAGCCGGACCGGGTCTCCCTTCCGAAATCCGCCCCCTACCGAGAGCACACCGACGGTGAGGAGGCTGCCGCCCTTCTGGACCGCTCTGAGCGCCCCGCTGTCGGCCACGACCCGGCCTCTGGGGGTAAGCGTCGCTGCGATCCAGGCCTTCCTCGCCGTCAGCGAGTCGACCGAGGGAAGGAACCAGGTTGCGCGCCCTCCGTTGAAGAACGAGGCGAGCGCACCTTCAGGGAGCCCAGGCGCGATCGCGAAGTAGGCCCCGGCGGCGAGGGCGATCCGGGCGGCCTCGAGCTTGGACGCCATTCCTCCGGTGCCGAGAGGAGTCCCTGGTTCCCCCGCCATCGCCTCGATCGTGGGTGTGATGGCATGAACCACCGGGACGTGCTGTGCATCGTGGTGGATTCGGGGGTCTGCCGTATAGAGGCCATCCACATCCGAGAGTAGGACCACGAGGTCCGCGCTGACGAGCTGGGCGACCCTCGATGCGAGCCGGTCGTTGTCCCCGAACTTGAGCTCGTCCGTAGCCACCGTGTCGTTCTCGTTGATCACCGGGATGATCGAGTGCCCAAGCAGGGTCTCGATCGTCGCCCGCGCATTCAGGTGTCGTCGGCGGTCTTCGGTGTCGCCGGGGGTGAGGAGCACCTGAGCGGTCGTGATTGCACGACGCGCCAGAGCCGCTCGGTACGCTTCGCTCAGACGAACCTGTCCGATCGCGGCAGCGGCCTGCCGGTCCGCGATCTGGTTCGTATCCGACCCCAATGCGCCTCGTCCGAGCCCGACCGCTCCCGAACTCACGAGGACCATCGACTGACCCCTCTCCTGGCGTTCCGCCACGTCGTCGGCGAGCCGCTCCAGCCACGGTCGGTCGAGCCGGCCGTCGCGGAGGAGGAGGGAGGAGCCGATCTTCACCACGACCCGCCGGGCTCCCTCGAGCATCGCCGTTCCTTCCTGCATGCGAACCATATCCACGCAAAGGGTGCATGTTCTGATGTGCGATCGAGGGACCTTCTTGCGCCGAGAGGAACGTCCCGCACGATCGGTACCGAGAATGCAGACAGCGCTGCCGCGCCGAAAGCCCCGGGCTTGACGAACGCCCGACAGACCCGGATCGTGCGGCTCATGGCCACCCTCTTCAAAGACGCCGTCCGGGAGAATGTCCATCCGCTGAACCTGGTGGAGGCGGGGGACGCGGAGGTGGAGGAATGGGAAGTCACCCGTCCGCCGCTCTTCGAGGTCTACATGCGAATGGCCGAGGAGCTCGCGAAACGTAGTACCTGTCGCCGGCTCCAGGTCGGCTCCGTGATCACGGACGCGAATCTCGAGAACGTCGTCGGAATCGGGTACAATGGGAACGCCCGGCACTTTCCGAACGACTGCGACGGGCCGACCCCCGGCGCCTGCGGCTGCATCCACTCCGAGATGAACGCACTGGTCAAGGCGCCGGGGCAACTGAGGAGCAAGGTTGCATTCGTTACCGCTTCCCCATGCGTGATGTGCGCGAAGCTGATGGTGCAGGCGAACATCACGCACCTCTACTACCGGACCGCATACCGGAGTCCTGCCGGGCTCGAAGTGCTGGCACAGGCGGGGGTGCACGCCGTCCACTACGAACGATGGGCGGAGCACTGGCGCTGATGCGCGGGTCCGGGTCCGGATCGGTCGCCGAGATGGCCAGGGGGTAGAATATTTGACGCGATCCATTACTTTACCGTCCCTTCAGCACTTGATTTCAGTGATATCGTTACCTACCGAGCCTTCGAGGCACGGGATCGCCTGCCGGACGCCGTCCGTGGCGGGCCCGTGGTTGGACCTCGAGGGCCCCCTGATCCGTCCCTTCGAGAGGGACGGAGGAGACTTCGACCTGTGAGCCACGCACCAGAAGAACCGAGAACACCGGAGTTCCGCCGTTTCTTCCTCCCGGGCCCGACATCGGTACGCCCGGAAGTGCTCGAGGCGATGAAGGGTCCGATGATGGGCCACCGTGACCAGGGAGTCGTGGAGCTCATGGGAGAGCTTCAGGAAGGCCTTCGGACGGTATTCCGGACCGAACGCCCCGTCGTGGTGAGCACCTCCTCGGCCACGGGACTGATGGAGGCGGGGATCCGGTGCGGAGTCGGCAAACGCCTCCTTGCTCTGGTGAATGGAGCCTTTTCCGAGCGGTTTGCGAAGATCGCCGAAGCGTGCGGGAAGCCGGTGGACCGGCTCGAGGTGCCCTGGGGTGACACCCACGACCCGGAGCAGGTGGCGGATGCCCTTCGGGCCGGAGATTACGACGCGGTGACCGTGGTCCACTCCGAGACCTCTACGGGCGCCTTGAACCCGATCGAGGAGATCTCGCGCGTGGTCCATGAGGCGGATGACGTCCTCCTGCTCGTGGATTCGGTCTCCGGCCTCGCCGGGGCTCCGCTTCATACGGACGACTGGAACCTCGATTTCGTTCTGACCGGAACCCAGAAGGCGCTCGCGGTACCGCCGGGGCTTGCCTTCGGGGTGTCGTCGCCCGCACTGCTCGAGCGGGCCAAGAATATTCCAGGTCGTGGCATGTACTTCGACCTCGTCGAGTTCAACGACAGGTTGAAGAAGCTTCACACCCCGAACACCCCGGGTCTCTCGCTGATGTACGCCCTCCAGGCTCAGCTCCGCGTCATCGTGGCGGAGGGGATGGACGCCCGGTGGGAGCGGCACCGGAAGATGGCAGAGCGGATGTGGAGCTGGGTGGACGGTCTGCGGGAGAATCGTGGGCTCGCCGTCTCCGTACTGGCGCATGAAGGAGGTCGCTCACCGACCGTCACCTGCGTCCGGGTGCCAAAGGATCAGGAGGTCGCCGCGATCCTCGGAACCATGCGCGAGCGCGGCTACGTCATCGCCAGCGGTTACGGCCGCCTAAAGAAAGAGACGGTCCGGATCGGGCACATGGGCGAGCATACGATGGACGAACTCGACGAGCTTCTGGAAGTGCTCGAGGAGGTGCTCGTCGGATGACGACGGATTCAACGCGAACGATCGACGGAGCGAACCGCCGATTCGATATAGGAGGAGTAGACGACGTGGAAGCCGATACCCCGAAAACGTTCCGGGTCGTAGTCCCGGATAAGGTGTCCGAAGACGGACTGCAGGTATTGATGGAGGATTCTGGGTTCGAGGTGGTGCAAGCCGCAGGTTGGGAGAAGGAACGCCTCTACGAAGCGCTGGCCGGAGCGCACGCGGTGATCGTGCGGTCGTCCACGACGGTCGATCGGGAGTTCATGGAGCGGGCTCCGCTCCTTCGGGTGATCGGTCGCGCCGGTGTCGGTGTCGACAACATCGATGTCGAAGCGGCAACCGCACTCGGGATCCCCGTCCTGAACGCGCCCGCGGGTAATACCGTCTCCGCAGCGGAGCTTGCCTTCGCACTCCTCCTCTCCGTGGTGCGAGGAATCCCGGGGGCGGACCGCTCCGTACGTGGGGGAGCGTGGGAGCGTTCCCGGTTCAAGGGGATCGAGCTCCGCGGCAAGATCCTCGGGCTCGTGGGAGCGGGCCGGATCGGGGGAGAGGTGGCGCGACGGGCGCGGGCTTTCGAGATGACCATAATCGCCCACGACCCGTATCTTTCGGACGAGCAGGCAGAGGAGCTGGGGGTCGAGCGCGCCACGCTCGACGAGATTCTGGACCGGGCCGACGTCATCTCGCTTCACACCCCGCTCACCTCCACGACTCGCGGAATGATCGACGAGGACGAGCTGCGCCGCATGAAATCCACGGCGTTCCTCGTCAACGCGGCCCGTGGCGGTGTGGTGGTCGAGGCCGCGCTTGCGCGGGCTCTCGAGGAGGGGTGGATCGCCGGCGCCGCCCTCGACGTGTACGCGAACGAGCCGCTGGAGGAGGGTAGTCCTCTGCGCGGGGTGGAGAATGCCGTGCTGACCCCGCACCTGGGCGCTTCGACCGTGGAGGCGCAGGAGTTGGTGGCTTCGGAGATCTGCGGAGCGATCAAAGCCGCGCTCGCTGAGGGTGACCTGTCGAGGGCACTCAATGCACCTGCGATCGGCGGCGAGACGCTTCGGCGGCTCAGGCCGCTGCTCCGCCTCGCCGAAGGAGTGGGCCGACTGGCCTGCGCGCTCTCCCGCGGGGGAATCAAGTCGGTCGAGGTCCGCTACGCCGGCCACGAGGAGGAGGCCATTGGGTCGGTCTCCGCCGCTCTGCTCACCGGGCTCCTCACGGAAATCCTCGGCCACGACCAGGTGAACTTCGTGAACGCACGCCACCTGGCGGAGGCTCGCGGGATCAAGGTCGCGAGCACCACGGTTTCCCGCCTGGCGGACTATCCGGAGTTTCTCGAAGCTCGACTCGAATCTGAGGATGGGGATGTTCGGGTCGCTGGGGCGCTACTCGGGGACCGTCACCCGCGGATCGTGGGGATCGACGACTTCCAGATCGACATGGTGCCTGCGGGGACGATGGTGGTGATCTGGAACCGGGACGTTCCAGGTGTGATCGGGAAGGTCGGGGGGATCCTGGGCTCGCTCGGACTGAACATCGCCGGGTACCACCAGGCTCGGCTGGGTCCGGGGGGTGCAGCGCTCGCGGCAGTGACCGTCGATGGTGAGGTCACATCCGCGGTGCTCGAGAAGCTGCGGGGACTGGAAGAGGTGACGGACGTCCGGGTCGCCGAGCTCGCCTGAAGGCTCCGGCGTTTTTCAGGGATCGATCATGTTGTAGCGGCGGAGGACCTCCCGCACCTCGTCGAGAGGGAGGGCCTCCGCCGTGCTTCCCATGCCCGTGACGGTCGTCGCCATGAGGAGCGAGTTATAGATCGCCTCCTCCGTACTCTCGACCACGGCCTGAAAGAGCGCCGAGGCGGCTGCGTTCGGAAGCTCCTCGGTTCGCAGACGATCCTGCCCCGTACGACGCCGGACCTCGGTAGCGGTCGAAAACGCGATCACGTAGTCGCCCGACCCGTTCGACATGAAGGAGCCCGTTCGGGCCAGACCCATCACCGCGCGGGATGCGAGCCGTTCCAGATTCCGGTCGGAGAGGGGAGCATCCGTCGCGACGACGATCATAATCGAACCCTCCTCCTCCTCACCGTTCGGTTCGACGTCGCCGCGGAAGGAGTACCGTCCTAGCTCCTGGCCCACCGGTGCGCCGGCGATCGATAGAATTCCTCCGTAGTTCGACTGGACGAGCACCCCTACGGTCCACCCGCCGAGCGTTCCGGGGAGAACCCGGCTGCTCGTCCCGATGCCCCCTTTCCATCCGAACGCGCGGGTTCCGGTACCCGCCCCCACGGAGCCTTCCTCCACGGGGCCCGGTCGAGCGCCCTCGAGAGCCTCCCAGACGACCTCCGGGGTGATGGGCCGGCTCCGGATGTCGTTCAGGCCCCCGTCGTTCGTCTCTCCTACGACCGGGTTGATCGAGCGGACATCCTCCATCCCATCTTGACGCAGGAGCCACTCCGTCATGGCGTCGGCGGCCTGCCAGACGCAGAGGGTGCATGTCAGCAGGATCGGGGTCTCGAGCTCGCCCAGCTCCCGGACCTGCGTAATTCCGAGAAGCTTTCCGAAACCGTTTGCCACGTGGATCGCCGCGGGTGCCCGCTCCCGGAACAGATCGCCCCCATGGGGAAGGATCGCGGTCACGCCGGTATTCACGCGTTCCCCTTCACGAAGCGTGACCTGGCCCACCCGGACGCCTTCCACGTCCGTGATCGCGTTCGCGGCGCCAGGCGGGAAGATGCCGACTTCGATACCCATGTCGCGCGCACGGGTGCGTCCCTCCTCCCCGGCCGAAGTGCTTTCCAGGGCCGGTCCATGGCCGGGCGGAGGGGGTGTTTGGCTCACCAATACCACGGGGAGGAGCAGGAGCGGGAGAAGTGTGAGGGCGAAGCGGTGCATGGCGGACTCCCTTGTCCGTACAGGACTCGGTTCGTTGTTGTCGCAGGCCGCCGGAGCATCAAACCCGTACGGTATCCACGAGCATGAGCCCCAGCAAAAGGGGCTGGTAGGCCAGCGATGCGAGAAAGACCCCTCGCGCCTTCCGGGCGGTCATCTCCCGGTACGCTCGCACGCTGAGCGCGAGGAGGCCGATCCCGAGTGCCAGCGCTCCGGCGAGGTAAATCCCCCCCGTGAGCCCGAGTGGCGTGGGCAGAAGGCTCATCGGGACGAGCGCAGTCGAGTAGAGGATCATCTGCCGCCCGATCACCTTGCCCTTCGCGTCCGCAGGTGGAGTGAGGAGGAACCCTGCGCGGTCGTAGTCCACCCGGAGAATCCAGGCGAGGGCGAGCACGTGCGGGAGTTGCCAGAGGAAGGCGATCCCGAAGAGGACGATTGCGCCCAACGTCACCTGCCCGGTGGCCGCGCTCCAGCCGATCAGGGCCGGCATCGCCCCCGGAATCGCGCCGGCGAGGGTCGCCATGTACGAGCGCGGCTTCATCGGAGTGTAGACCCCGTTGTACGCGACCGCAGAGGCGAGCGTGAGGACCGCAGGAAGCCAGCCCACCGCGACCCACAGGTGCCCCACCCCGATCAGGACGAGAAGGAGTCCGAACGCGAGCGCTTCCCGAGGACGCAGTCGCCCCGAAGGGAGGGGCCGAGTCTTCGTGCGCTCCATCAGCCCGTCTACCTGCCGTTCGACGTACTGGTTGAGGGCCAAGGCCCCGGCCGTGGCGAGGAGGACCCCCACGAGCATATGTAGGAGGGGAGCGACAACGACCCGGCCACCCGTTGCCACATAGAAGCTCACGCCCGCGGTGAGCACGACGAACCCGGCGATCCCCGGTTTCGTAAGCTCGTAGTAGGCGGAGAGGCGGGAGGGGCTCGACGCTCTCCCCAGGAGGGTCTTAGGCAAGGACATCCAGGCTCAATCGCAACGGGTGAATCGTCGGGATCGCATTGGAAAACCTGGGTCGATTCGACTCAATTCCGCCGCCGGAAGGAGGGGGGAAGGGCATCCCGGATAGAGTACCCCCTCGGAAACTGTCCGCCCCCTGTGAGGGGCGCAAGTCGCTCCTCGTGCCCTGGTGTAGCGTTGCAGTAGAAATGTCC
>SKKN01000020.1 GCA_007121455.1 Gemmatimonadota bacterium
CAAACATCGTGATCACGGATGGGAACAACCAGACGGGGACGGTGGGAGAGGAGCTTCCGGACCTTCTCGAGGTGCGGGTCGAGGATGGCGAGGGCAACGGGGTGAGCGGGGTGACGGTGACATGGTCGGCGGCCGACGGCAGCGCGGACCCCCCGAGCTCCACCACGGGCCCCGGTGGGTTCGCGAGCACCGCCTGGACCCTGGGGACGACGGCGGGAGGTCAGACGCTGGAGGCGAGTGCCAACGGGGGCGTCTCAGACACGTTCACCGCCGACGCGGAAGCGAACGATCCGGACCCGTCGGGATCGTCGGCCACCGTACCCGGCGGCACGGCGGGCGAGGAGACGACGATCACGATCGAGGTGGCCGATCAGCACGGGAACCCGGTCGAGGGAGTCGGTTCATCGCTCTCCGTGGAGGTGAGCGGGGAGAACACGGCGAGCCCGTCGGTGAGCGAGGTGGGCGACGGGACCTACGAGGCGAGCTACACCCCGACGGAGGCCGGCACGGACACCGTGGAGATCGAGCTCGACGAGACCCCGATCGACGGGAGCCCGTTCACGAGCCAAGTGAGCCCGGGGAGCGGAACATGACCCCGCAAGGGACCAATGTCCCCCCTCTCGAGTGTATTCCTACTTCCTTCGGGGGGCCTCGTACCTCCGAGGAGCCGATGGGATGAGGAGGTCCGTATGACGGATGGGGGGTTCAGCCTCGGGCTCTTCCAGGATCTGTGCCCGGTTGGGGCGGAGGGCGCCCTGGGGAGCTTGGGGTGCGCCGTGGCCCGATGGGAAGGCGTGATCCTGCTCGCGTTGGGCGTCACCCTTCTGATCGGTGTCTTCCTCCTCCTGAGACGGAGGGCGAGGGCTGAGGGAGGGGCGCCCCTCCTGCTCTTCAACGGGGCGGAGGGCTCCGGGGAGGTCCGCGAATGGACGCCGCCGCCCCCTGAACCGGGTTCTCCTGCGTGGATGAAGCCCGAGCGACGGGACCCCGAGATCGAGCCGGCCCGCGAGCCGAAGCCCTTGCCCGGCCCGCAGCCGGCCCCGGAGCCACAGAACGTCCCGGAGCCTCAGCCGTCCTCCGAACCGGATCCAGCCCGCCAGCAGGTGATGACGACCGTCCCTTCCCCGGCCGACAGGAAATCGGGCGGCGCATCCACCAGCGCCCCGCCCCCTGACGGGACCCTCGAGCTTCTTCCGGGCAGCCTGGAGGTCCAGAACGGCCCGGGCCCCGGCCAGGAGTTCCGTTTCGCCCGGGTCCCGGGGGAGGAGCCGGTGATCACCTTCGGACGGAGTTCGGGACCGCGGTACCGGCACGTGCAGCTCGGCTCCGCCACCGTCAGCCGGCTCCATGCGCGACTCACCCTCCGGGAGGGGGGGTGGGTGCTTCAGAACGAATCGAAGACGAACCCCACGTCGGTCAACGGGCGCCCCCTCCAGGGGAATTCCGAGGGGACCCCCCTCCGGGACGGGGACCGGATCGAGATGGGCGAGGTCGTCCTCCTCTTTCACCATCCCGAGGCCTCGGACCGCCTCCCGCTCAGGAGCTCGTGGTACACCGACCGCGGGCGGCGTTCGACGAACCAGGATGCCGTCGCGGTACGGACCCTCCCCGGGGGGAAGGAGCTGGCCGTCGTCTGCGACGGTATGGGCTCCCACGCCTTCGGAGGGGTAGCGAGCCACATCGCTCTCGAAGCCCTGGTCGGGGCCCTTGCAGAGGGTGCGGACCTCGCCCAAGGGGTCCGCGAGGCGAACCGCGCGATCCACCGCTCGGTGGAGAAGGAATCGGAGCGCGAGGGGATGGGCACGACCCTCGTGGCCCTGGTCCGGGAGGGGGACCGGTACCTGGTGGCGAACGTGGGGGACAGCCGTGCCTACCGGGTGGACCGGACGGGGATCCACCGGATCACACAGGACCATTCCTTCGTCGCCGAGGCGATGGGGAGAGGGGACATGTCCCTGGAGGAAGCGAGCCGCTCGCCCTGGCGGAACGCGCTGACCCGCCACCTGGGAACGGATCTGGACTTGGAGGTGGATCTCTTCGGTCCCTTCGACGCCACCGATCCCCATGTGGTGATTCTCTCCACCGACGGGGTCCATGGGGTCCTTTCGGACGAGGAGATGGAACGGCTCGCACGGGATACGACCACGATCCAGGATCTGGCCAAGACCCTGGCGGAGGCCGCTCTCACGGAGGGCGGAGAGGACAACGTGGCGGTGGCCGCGTTGGGCTTCTTCGGGGAGCCCCGGGAGGACGAAGCATGACGGAACGGCGCCCCGAGGAGATCCCCACCTTCCCCGAATTGGCGGAGGACTACGAGATCATCCGCGAGCTGGGCCGCGGCGGCACCGCCGTCGTGTATCTGGCCCGGGAGCGTTCTCTCGGCCGAGACGTGGCGATCAAGCTGATCCACCCCAGCCACGTCAGGGACGAGGATGCGGTAGCCCGGCTGATCCGCGAGGCCCAGACGGTGGGTAAGCTCCAGCACCCCAACATCGTGATGCTCCTGGGAACCCGACGGCTGGGTGACGGCGGGCTGGCCCTGATCCTCCAGTACGTGCCGGGGCGCACGCTGAAGCAGCGGATTCGGGAAGAAGGGCCCCTTCCCTTCATCGAGGTCGAGAAGGTCCTCCGGGACGTGGCTCGGGCCCTCGCGTATGCCCATCGAAACCGGATCGTCCATCGGGACATCAAGCCCGAGAACGTCTACCTGGACGATGGAGCCGATTGCGCCCGGCTGGCCGACTTCGGGATCGCCCGGGCGTGGGACAGCGACTCGGGCCTCACCCTGCCCGGGACCGCCATCGGGACGCCGGCCTACATGTCCCCGGAACAGGTGGCCGGCAAGGAGCTGGATGGCCGGAGCGACCTGTACGGCCTGGGTCTCCTCGGGTACGAGATGCTCACGGGCCACCAGCCATGGGCCGGGGAGAGCCTCTACAGCATCATCTACAAGCAGAAGCACGAGGACCTTCCTCCCGTCTCCGATGCCCGCCCGGACATCCCCGCCCCGCTCCGGGTGGCCCTCGAAGGTGCGACCCGAAAGAGGAGGGAGACCCGATGGCCGAACGCCGAGGCCTTCCTCGACGCCCTCGCCGGAGGTTCGGGTCTTCCCTCGGAGGACGACGGACTTCCCTGGCTCCCGGAGGACGTGGAGGAGGAAGGGGAAGGAAGTGCGGAGGAGTCCGCTCCCTGGAGTGAAAATCTGGAGGAGCAGCGGACGATCAGCTATTCCCGGACCGACGCCCCGGGAGAGGGTGAGGCCGGCACCGGGACGGCTCCCGTCAAGGGCCGCGGGTCGATCTGGCTGTTCGCAGTGCTGATGGTCGTGGCGGTCCTCGTCGCCGGCCTGGGGGTGGACGCCGTAGTGTCCGGCCCCGGGGGATACACCCACACGCTCCTCGGCTCCCTCTCGCAAGGCGACGTCGCGGAAGAAGGGGTGGGGGCCGACGGAGCGCCGGACGCACCGGGAGAGCCGGAGGGGACGGGGAATGGCCTGGAGCACATCCTCGCGGAGGAGGGTGGCCCTGGAGAAGCGGTCGATCCCGCTCCACCACAACCGGTGGAAACCGGGGAGGGGGGCCCCGTCCCGGCGGAGCGGCGTCCGGCACAGGTGGAGGTGATCCGGGGTGATGCGCAGGAGGGCACCATACACCAGGTCCTTCCGCAGCCCCTCGAGCTCCGCGTGCTGGACGAGGAGGGCGAGCCCCTTCTCGGAACCGTCGTACGGTTCGAGGTCGCCGGGGGTGTGGGCGAGGTATACCCGCCGACCGCCGTCTCGGACGGAGACGGGGTCGCCCGTGCGATCTGGACCCTGGGCCCGGAGGCTGGAGAGCAGGTCGTCACCGCTGCCGTGGAGCGCGAGGGGGATCCCGAGGTCACGGCGCAGTTCGAGGCCCAGGCCGGCGTTCCCACGCTTCCGATCCGTGCCGGCGTCGCAGCCGGCGGAACCCATACCTGTGTGCTCCGCTCGGATGGCTCCACGACCTGCTGGGGTGCGAACGACGCCGGACAGCTCGGGGACGGAAGCTCCTCCGCACGGGTCGCCGCCACGACTCCTGTCGACCAGGGGCCCTTCTCCGTCGTGACCTCGGGCATGTCCCATGTCTGCGCCCTGGATCCGGAGGGCCACGCCTACTGCTGGGGATCGAACGACCGAGGCCAGCTCGGGGTCGGGGACCTTTCCCGGCGGAACGCACCGAACCCGGTGGACAGTGGGCTCGGGTTCTCTGATCTGGCCGCAGGCGCCGTCCACACCTGCGGGATCACCCGTGCCGGGGCGGCCTTCTGTTGGGGAGGAAACGAGGAAGGCCAACTGGGCGATGGTACGGTGCCGGGACGGAGCGCGCCGGTGCGCGTCGGGTCGGACCGGGTCTTCCGTCAGATCGCACCCGGATGGGGGCACACGTGCGCGCTGGACGATGCGGGCAACGCCTTCTGCTGGGGATCGAACGCCTCCGGCGAGCTTGGGAGCGGGGAGGACACCTCGTCCGCCAGGGCGCCCCGGGCCGTGGTCGGGGAGCACCGGTTCCGGAGCGTCGCGGCGGGATCCTCCCACACCTGCGGACTCAGGGAGGACGGCCAGCTCCTCTGCTGGGGCTCCAATGCGCACGGCCAGCTCGGAGACGGCACGAGCGAGGATTCGAGCCGACCCACACCGGTGGGCGGCGGCGAGCGCTACCGCCAGGTGATCGCGGGAGGAGTCCACACCTGCGGCCTCACGACCGAGGATGTCGCCTTCTGCTGGGGACGGAATCTCTACGGCCAGGTGGGGGACGGGAGCACGACCGACCGCTCCCAGCCCGTTCCGGTGGTGGGTGACCGGCGCTTTCAGTCGCTTCATGCCTTCGGATCCCACACCTGCGGACGCACCCCGGGCGGCGACCTCCTCTGCTGGGGATACAACGTGGACGGCCAGCTTGGGGATGGAAGCCGGACGAACCGTTCGGTTCCAACGGAGGCTTCCGGTGTGAGGCCCTGAGGTCGTTCCCCGTCGGGTCCACGACGGCTCGGCTTCGGTGAGTCCGGAGTTGCGGTACGGGGTGCTCCATTGCATATTTTTTGCGCCGATTCAACAGGCCGAGGCATGCCGTCGACAGCGTCGGAGAAACCCCGCCATCCCTGGCGATCCCCGATCTCCGGGGTCACGAGGAGCAGAAGGAGCGTCCGTGTCCGAAAGGGAAGCCGCAGCACGACACTTCAGCTCCGGCCCCGAGGCTCCCGCCGAGCTCTACCGTGATCCCCACTGGTTCGCCTGCCGCACCCGTCACCGGTCCGAGAGAAAGGTCTCCGAGCTCCTGACGGGCGGGGGAATCGAGACCTACCTTCCCCTTGTGGAACGGGAGCGCCGGTGGTCGGACCGGAAGACCCGCGTGGGCTTCCCCCTGTTTCCGGGTTACGTGTTCGCCCGCTTCGCCCTCGGCCGGATCCACGAAGTCCTGCGACTGCCGGCGGTATCCACCGTGGTCCGCCCCAACGGCTACCCCACTCCCGTGAGGCCGGAGGAGCTGGAGTCCGTGCGCCGGATGACGGAGGGGGTCAACGAGACCGGCACCGTCCCCACGCCCGAGGATTACCTGACTCCGGGGGTGGAGGTAGTCGTGATCGACGGGCCGTTCGAGGGGATGCGAGGAATCCTGCTGGAGTCGAAGGGCCACTCCCGGGTCGCGATCCGGATCCGGGCCCTCCGTCAGGCGACCAGCGTGGAGGTGCCCCGAGGCACCGTGGCGCCCGCACAGCCGATGGCCACCTGAACCGCCGGCCGGAAGCCTTGGGGACGATCCCGCGACCTGGGATCCGATTCCCTCGCCTCGGAGCTCTGTCAAAGCGGCTCTGAGGCCATACGCTCTAAGCATCGCCCCCTGTGTGCGTTACCCTCCGGATCGAGCGGCGGGACCACAAGGGGTCGCCGTTCAAAATGCCCGACTCAACCCCTTTTCGGTCTTGAAACGCATGGGACCGACAGGGCCAAGGTGTGCCCGGCAGGCCCGGTGGACGCCGGCTCCGGGGGGCGTGGGCGGAGGTCCCGGCCCGGGTCCGCGGCTGGCTTGGCGCACCACGGCATCCTAAATTTGCACATAAGAGCGGCTTGACCCACGACCTCCCGAGCAAAGATATGAGACACGACCCGGACCACAGGCGACTGGCGAATCCAAACGCCGGAGCGGCCTCGGCCGCAGCGGATAGGGACGCCGCGTCGCGGAGGGTGTGGGAGTACGTGGATCTCTTTCGGCGGAAGGGGTGGATCATCGCGGCTGCGGCCCTCCTCGGCGTCGGTGGAGCGTGGTGGAACGAGACGAAAAGAGTGCCCGTGTATACGGCGGAGGCGTTGCTGGAGCAGAGGGGCCAGGAGCCGGTGATGGGCGTCGGACTGGGCATGGGCTCGGCAGACTTCGTGTCTCAACTCGAAACGATCCGCACCCGGACCATCATGACCGAGGTGGTGGACCGACTGGGGCTCCAACTCAGGGTCAGTGACCGCGAGGCCGAGCGCAGCCGCATCATCGACGAGGTCGCGGTGGACGATCCGTTGGGTTCCGGTCCCTACACCCTGGTCCGACAGACCGATCGGCTGCTCCTTCTCGCAGGCCGCGAGGCGGATGAGCAAGCGGAAGAAATCACCACCGCCGCGCTGGACGCCTGGATCGAAGGCCCTGGATTCCGCCTTCGGGTGGCGGACCCGGCTACCCTGAACGAGGAACCGCTCCGGTTCTCGATCGCGAATCGGCAGGCGGCGGTGGAGCGCCTTCAGCGCCAGATCATGATCGAGCCCGGGCGCGCACCCTCGCTGCTCCGGATCAGCTTCACCAGTCCGGATCCGGAAATGGCGGCGGAGGTGGTCAACCGCGTGGCGGATGCATACCAGAACCATCGCACCCTCGTTGGGAAGGAGATGGCCTCCCGTCGACGGGAGGTGATCGCCCAGCAACTCGTCGGCTTGGCGGATTCCCTCCAGGAAGCCCAGGCCGCGGTGGTTGAATACCAACGCGACGCACAGCTTCTCAATCCCGGCTTCGAAGGGAACCAGACCATGGAGCAGGTACTGGGTACGGAGAATGAGCTCCGGACCATGCGCTTCCAGGAGGGCCTGCTGTCGAGCGTCGTAGCCGGTCTCCAGGCCGAGGGTGACGCGGCGGATCAGAGCATCGATCGGATTCTCTCCCTGGGAGGGGGGGTCGTGCCGGGCGGACCGGAACTCCACCGAAGGCTCCAGGACCTCCAGATCGAGCGGGCACGGATGACCGCGTCGCGGTTCGGGCGCACGGAGGGCGATCCGGAAGTGGAGGTGGTCGATTCCCTCATCACGTCCACCCAGCGACAGATCCGATCGGCGGCCGAACAAGGCCTCGAGCACCTCCAGGTGCAGATCGACGGTGCGGAAGAGCGCCTCGCCGAGGCGCGGGGGACCATGCGTACCGTGCCGGGCCAGACCGCCGAACTGGCGCAGCTTCGGCAGCGTGCCGACGCGGTCCAGGACGTAGTGGACGCGCTGGTCGAACGGTACTACGAGGCGCAGATAGCGGAGGCCGTGGAAGTCGGTGACATCGCCGTCATCGATCCGGCAATGGTGCCCCTTTCACCGGATTCTTCGCCTACCACGGTGATGCTTCTCGTGGGCCTGATCGCGGGAGCCATGCTGGGTACGTTGGGTGCCATCGGCACCGAGTACGCCGATTTCCGGGTGCGCGGCTCCGAGGATGCGGAGGTGGCGACAGGACTCCCTCTCTTCGGCATGATTCCGAAGCTTCGGGACCCCTCACGCAATCCGGTCAACGCAGCCATCGCTCGGGAGTCCTTCCGCTCGGTACGGACCCACCTGAACTTCGCCCAGGCCGACGGGGAGCGCCTCCTTGCCCTGACCAGCGCGACACCCCGGGAAGGAAAGACCACGGTGGCCGTCAACGTGGCGGCCAGCTTGGCCGAGCAACAAGGCTCCGAAACCGTGCTGCTCATCGACGCGGACCTCCGTCGTCCCCAGATCCACACGAGCTTCGAGATGAGCAGGGATCCCGGGCTCACCGACGTTTTGGACGGAACGTGCGAGTTCGAGGACGCCGTAAAACCCGCGCCGCTCCATCCGAACTTGCAGGTGCTTTCCGCCGGCACGCCGGTCTCCAACCCCTCCGAGGTGATCGCAAGCGCCCAGTTCGCAGAGCTCCTTCATCGCTTGCGCACGGACTTCGATTTCGTCGTCATCGACACACCGCCACTCCTTGCCGTCACGGACAGCGTCGTGATCGCGAAGCTCGTGGAGGGCACGTTGATCGTCGTCAGGGCCGACCAGACCGACCGTGCCGCGGTCAGCAGAGCGATGGAGCAGCTCCGCCGTGTGGACGCCCGGCTGTTGGGGGTCATTCTGAATGCGGTCGACCCCAAGGGCCGGGACGGAAGGTATGCCTACAGCTACTACTACGAGGATGCTGACGTCGAAGGCGGTTCCGCGACGGATCACCGCGGGAGACGACCAAAGCGACTCCTCGGTACCGGGAGTGGCCGGGGTTGAGCGTCAACGGCCATCTTGGTCCGTCCGTCTACACAACTGGAGGAGTCATGCAAAGTCGTCGTGCCGCGGCAGCAGCGGTCGCAGCCCTGGCCGTGTTCGCTTGGGTGGACATGGGCCACGCCCAGGAGCCGACCGGCGGAGCCCCGACGGCTCGAGCCGTCGACATGACCCTGCGGCCGGGCGACGCCCTCAGAATCAACGTGTGGCCGAACAGTGAGCTGGGCGGTGAGTTCGTCGTGGAGGAAACGGGATATGTCTACCTCCCGCTCCTCCAGGCGGTTCGGGCGGAGGGGGTCTCCGTCCAGGAGTTGCGAGAGGAGCTTCGGCAGGGCTACGGCGAGGCGATGCAGAATCCCGTCGTGTCGGTCACTCCACTGTATTACGTGACGATCACGGGGGAGGTGCAGCGACCCGGTATTCATCAGATCACCGCGGCCCACTCGCTCTTCGATGTGGTGGGGATGGCCGGCGGCTTCCGCCAGGGGGCGGACCCCGAGAGGTTGCGGATCGTTCGTCCGAACGAGGTGATCGAGTTCGACGCGCTTCGTGCTCTCGAAACCGGAATCGGCATGGATGCCATCCAGCTCCGCTCCGGCGACCATATCGTGATTCCGCTGGAGGCACCTTCTCGGGTGAACTGGAGCACCCTTTTCACGGCGGTGAGGACGGTCTCCACAGCGCTGCTTCTGTGGGATCGGTTCGCTCGCGATTGATGCACACGGAGGCGAAGGTGAGTCGTAGCCGCTCGGAAGCGGGGGACGTGCCGAACGATCCCGACGGCCCGGGGCCCCGACTCCGACTCTGCTTCGCTTCGCCCCGGTACCATCCCTTCTACTCGGGAGCAGCCGTTCGCTTCCAGCGGTACTTCGCCGGTTTCCGTGAGCGCGGCGTAGACGTGGAAGTTTGCACTGCCACGCCGGATCCGGCGAAGGCTGCCGCGGCCGGTATGTCCACCGGCTGGGAAGACCTTCCCGCCGGCACCTTTCTTCCTCCCGAAGAGGTCGAAGGCATCCCCGTCCATCGGGTCCGCCTTCCGGACCACGGAGGGTTCAGACGCGCCGCCGGGTTCGCACAGGCGGTAGTGGACCATTGCCGTAGGGACCCGCGTCCGCCGGACGTGATCCAACTCTTCACTCCCGCCCTCACTGCGACCCCGGCGCTCTGGAAACTGCGCCGGATGGGCATCCCCATAGTGGCAACGCGAACCATGATGCCCTCTCTTCCCCGGAATCCGCTGAAGCGCAGACTCCGACGTGCATCCATGCGCATCGCGACTCGTTTCACCGATTGCGAGGTGGTGGGGAGCGGTGCGATGCTGAAGGCCTTTCGCGAACTCGGTTTCCCCGGGGGAATCGAGGTGATCCCTCACGGCGTGGACACGGCCCGCTTCCGTCCGCCGAACGGCCCGAGAGAGATCGGAGCGCTGCGACATGAGCTGGGCCTCCCAGAGGGAGCCACCGTTGCCTTGTTCGTCGGTGCCGTAACCCCGAGGAAGGGAGTCCATCGGCTGCTCGAAGCGTGGTGCCACCTGGCCCCGGTCCACCCCAATCTCCATGTGGTGGTGGCGGGGCCCCGCCTCGACCGAACCTCCCCCGATCATGCGGCGTACCACAAACGCCTGAAGGAGCTCGCCAGGTCGTCGGGCGCACGGGAACGGCTTCACTTCCCCGGAGTCGTGAGCCGCGTCGAGGATTACATGCGGGCGGCGGACATCTTCGTCTTCCCGTCGTCCAGGGAGGGAATGCCGAACGTGGTGGGAGAAGCCATGGCCTCCGGCCTTCCTGTGCTCACCTGCCCCTTCAGTGGGCTCTCCAGCGAGTTCGGGGAGCCTGGAAAGCACTATCTCTTAACGGACTTCGAACCCCGAAGCATCTCGGAGGAGATCGACCGTCTGCTGACGACTCCCCACCGACGGGAAGAGGTGGGCCGCGACGCTCGTGCCTGGGCGGAGGCCCACTTGGACGTCAAGCGGAGCATCGCGAGCTACGCAGAGCTCTACTTCAAGACGGCACTGAAAGCCCAGGCAAGATCACCGAGGAAACCGTGCGCCGAGTGCTCGTAGTGTCCTTCCGTTTTCCGCCGCACGGAGACGGGGGCGTTCACCGGGTGGCCGCCTTTACGAAGTATCTTCCGCGCTTCGGATGGAGGCCCCATGTCCTTACCGGTCCGTTCAGGGGACAGCGATCCCTCTACGACCCCTCCCTGGTGGAGAAGATTCCGCCCGCGGTGGACGTGACGCGCAGCGGCCATTGGAGCACCAAAGGCCTGGACCGATGGCTCCGCCGCCTGCATATCCTCCCACTCGTGCGGATGCTTACGCCCTCGCTTCCCATGACGGAAGCCACGTGGATCCCCTTCGGTTACAGGACCGGAACGACGCTTCTCGATTTGGGGGATTTCGATGCCATCTACTCCTCGGCCTACCCTATGTCGTCCCATATTGTGGCAGGCCTGTTGGCTCGCCGAAGCGGCCTTCCGTGGGTCGCCGACTACCGGGATGAGTGGTCCACCCGCTCCGTTCTGAAGTGGCCGACCCCCTGGCACCGGCGCCTGGCCTATCGGATCGACCGGAAGCTGACCACGGCCGCCAACCGCGTCGTCACCACGAGCCCCCTGCATACCGAGATCTTCCAACGCACCTTCCGCGTGGACGGACCGGGTCACTACGTCACAATTACGAACGGGTTCGACGAGGAGGACTTCGACGACGATCCGATACCGCCCGGCTCCAGTGCCCCCAGGAATGACCGCTTCTCCGTGGCGCATGTGGGAAGTCTGGGCAGTGGCCGCAGCGGGGATGGCCTGCTGGCCGCGGTCCGAAAGCTGACCGAGACCGGACGCATACCCGCCGACGAGATCGAGCTGCTCTTTGTGGGTCGTACGAAAGGGTTGGAGGGCAACGAATTGGAAGAGCGTGGGATCCTCAGACGGATTGACCTGATCCCGCACCCGGAAGCCGTCAACACCATGCGACTCGCCGACCTCCTCGTGCTGATCAACAACGAAGGCGAAAACATTCTGGGGAAGACCTTCGAGTACCTGGCCGCGATGAGGCCGATTCTTGCGCTCGTTCCGTTGGGGGCCACCGCAGATATCGTGGAGGAGACCGGGGCCGGGGTGGTGTTTTCGCCGGAGGACGTGGAGGGGATCGCGGAGGCGTTGGCCGACTCCTTCCAGCGGTGGAAAGAGGGGCGGCTGGATGCGACGACCGACCCGGCCCGGATACGAGGGTACTCCAGACGCGAAACGACTCGGGGACTCGGCGAGGTGTTGGACGCAGCCGCGGGGCCGCAGAAGGCAGAGCGGTCGCTGGCCCGCTGAGCGTCCGAGCACGACATCCATGATCTCGACCTATCTCGTCCGGCGAGACTACGGCGCCTTCCAGACTCAGGTGGACCCACTCTCCGTTCGGTACATGAAAAGCGGTGACGAGTGGCCAGGCTATATACGCAGGTGGCCCTTTCTCCTTTGTCCGGGAAACTGGGATGTGTCGGAACGGGAACACGCTCCCTTTCGCGAGGACCTCATGCGGGAACTCTTCGTGGAGGGTCGGCACTACACGGAAACCGGTGTCTATCGATGGCTTGTGCGGCTCCTGGAAGAGGGAGGCCATACCAGGCATTGGCCCTGCCGCTCCCGCCAGGAGATCGTGACCTATTTCCAGAACTTGCAACGCCTGGGACAGAGCATCCGGGATAAAGGAATCTTGCCCCCTTCCAGCGATCCGACAGCCCCCCGCAACGGGATTACCGTCCGGATCGCCCGGGACGGGTCAATTCTGAAATGCGGAGAGGGCACGCATCGCCTGGCCATCGCCAGGGTCCTGGAGATCCCTCGGGTCCCGGTGGTCGTGGACCTGATCCACACCCGCTGGGCATACCGGAAAATAGCCAGGAATCCGGGCACCCGCGGACGTCACGCCGTGGAGATGGTGGTCGAACGAATCGTCCCCTGAACTGGGGGTATGCTCTGTGCAATGGGTGCTGTTCCAAGCCAAGTTCGTCGTCTGCCGGCCTTTGCCATGAAGCGATACGTTGAGAAAGGGATTCGCGCCCTCACGACGCCCGAGCGGTGGCCGACGTACGGGGTGAAGCTCTGGGTGGGCACGTTCGCCCCGCTGTCCCGCCTTCCGGTGGTGGGGCGAGCCTTCGCACGCCTCGTCGCCGTGGGGCTCGGGCCGTACAAGGCGAAGCGACGATTCGTGAAACTCACCGGCCGAAGCTACGTGTCACCTCGGGCGCAGATCTATGGCTCGACCCTCGACCTCGGAAATCGCTGCTTCATCGACGATCACGTCACCATCTACATCTCGAATCGCAAGGGGAAGGTCATACTTGCCGACGACGTTTGCCTCTACCGTGGAACGGTGCTCGAGGTGGTGAAGGGAGGAGAAATCCGGATCGGGTCCGGAACGCATGTCCAGCCCTACTGCGTTCTGAATAGCGTCATCGGCAAGCTGGTTATCGGTCGGAACGTCCAGATCGCGGTCCACTGCGCCTTCTTTCCCTACATGCATCGGATCGACGATGTGAGCATTCCCATCCAGGAGCAGGGGTTCTCGAGCAAGGGCGGGATCGTCATCGACGACGATGTATGGATCGGGACCGGCGTGAAGGTCATGGACGGAGTTCACATCGGCCGTGGCTCGGTGGTGGGAGCCGGGGCCGTCGTGACCCGGGACATGCCTCCCTTCAGTATCGCCGTGGGCTCGCCCGCGCGCGTGATTCGCAAGCGGACCGAACACCCGGACCCCGCCTCCCACGGAGAAGAGGCCCGCACTCGATGAATGCTCCCGACCGTCCGCTGGTCAGCGTCCTCACCCCGGTGTACAACGGCGAAGAGTACCTGGCCGAAGCCATCGAGAGCGTTCTCGCTCAAACCTATCCCCACTGGGAATACCTGATCGTCGAAAACCACAGTACCGACGGAACCGCCCAGATCGCACGGTCCTACGCGGCCCGGGACGACCGGATCCGGGTGCTCACGCCCGAGCGGTTCGTGGACGCCTGGGAGAACCATCATTTCGCGTTCCGTTCCGTTTCAGCGAACGCAGCGTACGTGAAGGTCGTCCACGCCGACGACTGGCTGTTCCCGTCGTGTCTCGACGAGATGGTCACGCTGGCGGAGTCCAATCCCCGGGTGGGGATCGTCAGCGCCTATCGACTGGACGACATCCGGGTATCGTTGACCGGCCTTCCCTGCCGCAGAAACGTATTTTCAGGACGCGAGATCGCCCGGGCGGAGCTCCTGACCGGGATCTTCGTATTCGGAACCCCGTCGTCGATCCTGCTGCGGGCCGAGCTGGTCCGCTCGAGAGATCCGTACTTCGACACCGACCGATTTCCCCGCCATGCCGATACGGCTGCGTGCCTGGACCTTCTCCAGAACTGGGATTTCGGCTTCGTGCATCAGGTGCTCACCTATACTCGGCGACACCCTGGGAGCCTCACCACCAAAGCGGCTCGACTGAACACCTATATCGCCGAGAACCTCAAGATGCTGATCACCTACGGCCCCGACTTCCTGGCGCCCGAGGAGCTGGAAGACCGACTGGAGAAACGGCTTCTCAAATACCACCTGACCCTGGCCGGGTCCCTGTTCGCGAGGCCTGACCGGGAGTTCTGGAACCATCACCGGGACGCCCTGCGAGAGCTCGGGCATCCGTTGAGCTATCGGAAACTTCTGAGAGGGCTCCTCGTCCAGGCCGCCACGACCAGTCCCGCCGATATCCTGAAGAGCCTGCGGGGTGCATTGAAGCGAGTCCTTCCCGGTCCCCGACCTTCGAGCAACCCCGACGAGAGCAAGGAGCTCGTCAGGACCGGCGAAGATCAACCACAGAAGAGCTTACCGTGAGCCGATTCGACCACGGGCTGCCCAGCCCCAAGGCCATTGGCCACTACTTCCGGGTCTTCCGGAGTTACGCAGGCGTCCGGCTTTACCTCGTCTTCGCGTTGTCGCTCCTCGCCGTGACGGTGGAAAGCCTGGGGATCGCACTGCTCCTGCCCCTCGTACTCCTCCTGGACATGGACTCGCAGTCGGGGGCCGAGCCTGCAGATGAGCTATCCATGGGAGGCGGTGAGGAGATATCTCGTCTGGGAGGTCTTCTTCAGGACATGGTGAGTTTCCTGGGTGTCCAGGACTCTGTACCCGGAATCCTGCTTTTTATAGGACTGGTCTTCGTTCTGAAGGGAGGCGTCAAGTTTGCCGAAGGGGCCTACATGCACCACCTGACGGCAGACCTGACCCGGGACGTGCGCACGAGGCTGTTCCGGTCCTACGCCTCCATGGACTATCGGTACTACGTCCGGAACAGCACCGGTCATTTCGTGAATCAGTTGAACACCCAGGTGTCCGGACTGGTCAGGTCATTTGAGAAGTTCATGGACTTCCTGGCGATCGCGATCACCGTCGTGACCTACTTCACCTTTGCCTTCCTGATCAGTTGGACCTTCGCCGCCATGGCACTCGTGGTAGGCTTCCTGGTTCTCTTCCTCTTCCGGCGCTTGAACGGATACGTGCGTCGCCTCTCCATCCGTACCGCCGCCGAGTACGGAAGGATGGACCATTTCATCGTCCAGTCCCTTCAAGCCTTCAAGTACCTCACTTCCACAGGGCATGTGCGCCCGCTTCGCAGCGCCGTGGAAAAGAGCATTCAAAAGCTCTCATCCTACCAGAGGAAGCTCGGGATCGCCGACGCCTTCACCGGTGCGGTGAAGGAGCCCCTGGCCGTGGCGGTGCTCGTGGTGCTGGTCGTAATCCAGCTCGTGGTGTTGGCTCAGCCTCTGGCACCAATCCTGGTCTCCCTGGTCCTCATCCATCGCGCCATGGGAAAGGTGGTCGGTGTGCAGTCGAAGTGGCAGTCGTTCATGGGGCGAGTCGGAAGCCTGGAGGCAATCGAGAAAGAGTTCGATCAGGTTCGGAAGAACCAGGAGACTTCCGGCACCCAGAAGCTCGAACCGCTGAGCAGCGGGATCAAGCTCGATCACGTCTCGTTCGCCTACGAGCCTTCCGATGGAAACGTGCTCGAGGACATCACACTCACGATCCCGGTGAACCGGACCATCGCGCTGGTCGGGGAGTCGGGAGCCGGGAAATCGACGCTGGTCGACCTGCTGACCTTGCTGCTTCGTCCAGGAAGCGGAGAGTTGACCGTCGATGGCGTGCCCCATGACCAGATCGATCTTTTCTCATGGCGTAAGCAGATCGGCTACGTTTCCCAGGAGACGGTGGTCTTCGACGAGACAGTGGCGAACAACATCTGCCTGTGGCGGGGGGACTACGACCACGACCCCGAGGTGCGCAGTAACGTGGAGCAGGCGGCAGAGCGAGCCTGTGCCCGGGAGTTCATCGAGGCCCTTCCCGAGGGCTTCAACACGAGGATCGGAGATCGGGGCGTGCGCCTGTCCGCCGGCCAGCGCCAACGCCTGTTCATCGCACGGGAGCTCTACAAGCATCCCAGTCTCCTGATTCTCGACGAAGCGACGAGCGCGCTCGACTCTGAATCCGAGCAGACCATCAAGGACAGCGTGGATGATCTTCACGGATCCACCACCGTCGTCATCATAGCCCATCGCCTCGCCACCATCCAGGAAGTGGACTGCATCTACGTGCTGGAGGGAGGTCGAATTCAGGAGCAGGGCACCTACGAGGAACTGGTTTCCCGCCCGGGCGGGCTCTTCCGTCGCTCCGTCGCACTCCAGAGCCTGGGCCAGGTACAGACCGCTCCTTGACCCACCCGGTCTCCTTCACGACTTGCTTGGACCGATACTCGGCCTGAATGCGTCAGATTCCCTACAGGAGATGGTACCGTGA
Source organism: Gemmatimonadota bacterium (assembly GCA_007121455.1). GTDB lineage: Bacteria > Gemmatimonadota > Gemmatimonadetes > Longimicrobiales > Gaopeijiaceae > SKKN01. The sequence goes on from SKKN01000020.1 coordinate 16,313, forward strand.
ACGAGGGTTTGAAATCTGTTCATGAGACGAGACCCGGGACCAGAGCGGTGACGTTCTTCACTGCCATCATCCCGACCTATGGGGATGGTGACCGCCTGCACCGCTCGGTGAGGTCGGCCCTGAACCAGACCTTCGACGATTACGAGGTGCTCGTGATCGATGACGCCGGTGATCCGCCCGCGGAACTGGACACCGACGATGAAGGAGTCCGCCTGCTACGGCGGGCCACGAATGGAGGAGCGGGTGCGGCGAGAAACACCGGACTCCGAAATGCTCGCGGCGAGTGGGTGGCGTTTCTCGACGCCGATGACGAGTGGTTCCCTGAGCGGCTCGAGGTCCTCGCCAATGCGTTGGCAAGGAGAGAAATCAAACCTGGTGACGCCATCACGACGGACCTGGAAGTTCAGGACCCCGACGGCTCGACTTCACTCTACTCAGAGAGCCGGCCCTTCGCCGAGACAAACCAAGCCTATCACCAGATCCGCCGGCCCTTCCTCACCGCCCTGTTCGCAGCGCGGCGACAGCGCCTGCTCGAACTGGGTGGATTCGATGAGGAGCTTACGAATGGTGAGGACTCGGACCTTCTCCTCCGCCTGATCTTCGACGGAGGAACGGTGCACTACATTGACCGGCCGCTGGCCAGGTACCATCGCGGGACCGGGAAATCGTCCAACCAACAACGACTGTGGACCTCTCAGGTGATCCAACTGCAGAAGATACTGGCGCGTGACCTGACCCCTGAACAGCGACGAGCAGCCCTCGAGCGCCTGGAGTACGTCCGTAGCCAGCTTGATAGAGCCATCGTTCGTCGGGTTCGGGACGATCTACTGCGAGGACGTGGGCGGCGGACTGACATCCTGGCAGCGCTTTCCTCCGAGTCCGGGCGCGGTCGGACCCGTGCACTGTTCGCACTCGGCCTGGTGTCGCCTCGCCTCGCCCAGGCGGCAGGCCGCATCGTCGTCCATGGGCGGAAGCCGGGGGTAAGGTAGTAGCCGATGCCAGGGTACTCACGTGTGACCTTCCCGTCTGGACCCACTCCAGGAGCGTGTCAAGGGAGGGATCGATGACCGGAGGCGTGTCAGTCGTCGTGCCGTGTTACAACAGTGCCCGACGAATCCAGAAGACTCTCGCTCATCTGGCTGCTCAGCGCGCACCGGCGGACATCCCGTGGGAGGTCATCCTCGTCGACAACGCTTCGACGGACGACACGGCGAAACTGGCTGAGGAGATCTGGAAGGAAAGGGGGCCGGAAGGAATCTTTCGGGTCGTCTCCCAGCCCATAAAGGGACTCTCGGCTGCCCGCTCGAAAGGCTTCGATGTGGCGCGTTACGAATACGTGTTGTTCTGCGACGATGACAACTGGCTGAGCGCGGACTATGTGACTCGCGCTCACAAGATCATGCGGGGCAACCCGAGCATCGGGATCCTTGGTGGGCGTGGAACCCCCCACTTCGAAGTATCGCCCCCCGACTGGTGGTACAGCCCCTTCCGCGTCCATTACGGCGTCGGCCCGCAAGCACCGTCGTCCGGCGACATCACCGACACACAGGGAGCAGTTTACGGCGCAGGGTTCGTCATCCGAAAATCAGGATGGGCCAAACTGAACGAGCTTCAGTTTGAGTTCCTCCTCTCAGACCGGAAGGGAGGAAAGTTGACAGCCGGTGGGGACACCGAACTCTGTTTCGCATTCAGGCTCCTGGGCTTCAGGATCTGGTATGATGAGGGTTTGACCTTTGAGCATTTCATTCCAAAGGAGCGTCTGACCTGGCGGTACTTCCTGCGGCTCATCGCCGGCTCGCAGGAGACGCAGCCCATCGTCATGGCCTACAAGTACGCTCTGGGAGATGTACCCTCGTCACCACCACCATCACCGGAGCGATGGCGACGAGAATGCAAACGCCACCTAAAGAAGCTACTCCGCCAGCCCAATTTCCTGCTCTCGGCCCTGTGGAACCCGTATGGCATGGAGGGGCAGGAGGAGATCGTCGACTTCCACAAGCGGAAAGGTCGACTGAAGGGATGGCTGAGGGTCCGCGAAGGAGTTGCAGAGGCTGCTGAGCGACTGTCGGCTTTGAGAGCCGGTCCCGGGGAGGCACCTTTTGAAGAGCACGTTGCGGATTTCCCGGACCGGGCGTAGCCCTCCGAAGATGAAGAGTGAGTTGTCCACAGCCGGGATCGATGGAGACACTCAGATCGACTCCGCCAGCCAACCCAGGGTGAACTCCGTGCTTCCTGTTCTGACCCGCGGTGTCCGCAGAACGGCTACCGCAACTTTGACTTGGTTGGCGCGGGTGAACTGCCTGCTTTCAAGTCGTAAGTTAATCGTCCTGGTTGCACATTACTGTGACCGGGACAAGCCTACTGCCCTCGACACGGAGTCCATTCGCACGAATCTCACATACCTCAGAGAGTCGTGCACGGTGCTCCCCTTGCATGAGGCGTTGAATCGGCTCGCCCGCGGGAAGCCTTTGCCCCGCAGAGCCGTAAGCCTTGTAATTGATGACGCTGCCCTACCTTTCTACCGAGTCGCGTGGCCCCTTCTGAAGGAGTGCGATGGGCTACCTTTCTCACTTGCTGTCATCCCGGGACTCATTCGGTCTGACTCCTCAGATCACCTCATTTCCCGTGTCATGTATGGGATGACCAGCCTCAGGGATCGTCCTTCGCGGAAGGAGTTGCTCGATCGGGCGAACTCCTGGCTTGGAATCGAGGATCGTGAGGAGGAGCCCACGCTCGAGGCGCTCTTCCTCTCTCTGCAGCGGTTGAGCAGAGACGCCCTTGGCGAACTCGTTCAGTATCTTGACGTTCCAAACGAGGACTTCATGACATGGGAGCAACTGACCGAGTTGCGTTCCACTGGCTCGGTTCACCTAGTGTCCCACTCCATGTCCCATCCACGATTCCGATACGTGGAGGGGGACTGGCTGGACTGGGAGGTTCGCCGTTCGAAAGAGATCCTCGAGAACCAGCTGGGGGAAGACGTGCAGACGTTCGTATTCCCCTATGGGAGCCCTAAGGGGGTGACCACACCCGTCCGCGAGTCCTTGAAGAGGAACGGCTATCACTTCGCGTTTCTGACGACACCTGGACTCGTGACCGTTGACAAAGATCGGTTTCTGCTCCCTCGTGTGGACGCAGAAGTGCCGGAGGCACAGTTCCGCCGCAACACGAACACGCTCCGGCTTTCGTTTTCCGAACGGCGCCCTGCACCCACCATACCCAATCCAATCTCAGCATCTCTTGGTCCCCTCGGTCCGTGAGGATGGTTAGATGGTTCCAGAGAACTCGGCGTGGGGCGGCATGAACTTATTCAAGAACCTGCGGCGAGCTGGGATGAGGGGCCTGAAGAGGGTTATGGGAGGAGGGAATCGGGGCCAAAAGGTGATCGCTGGTCGGAGGATCCTGAGCCTCGCGAACCTCCCGGAACTCGTCGACTGGACCGGTGAGGTGTTTCCGGAGGAAACTATCGAGGGTCAAGTGCTGATTTTTCTGTAGTTTGATCTTCCGGACACCTGCTCACGCCGTATGCGCGAGCTTCTCCTGCGCCGGGCTCTTCTCTTTGAACACCATGTATCGTCTCTCCAGCCACTGATCGTTGCGCTCGATGGCGAGGGCGCCGAGCAGGCGCACGAGTGACGGCTCGTTCGGGAAGATCCGCACGACGCGGCTTCGCCTGCGGACCTCCGCATGATCGTGCTCGATGCTGTTGGTCGTCTTGAGCAACCGGCGGTGCTGGGGCTCGACGACGTCCAGGAACGCGAGCGTCTCGTGCGCCGTCTCCTCGAGCCAGTCGGCGAGCTTCGGCAACGGCTTCTGCAGGCGCTGGACGAGGCGGCTGAGCCGCTCATCGGCCTCTTCTCGCGTCGGCGCCGCCCACAGGTCCCGCAGCCCCTCCTTGAGCTCCTGCTTTCGCTCCGACGTGCTCACGTGGGCCATCGCGTTCCTCAGGTAGTGCACCGTGCACCGCTGGTGTGCGGCCGCCGGGAAGTAGCGCTTGAGCGCCTGCACAAGCCCCAGATGCTCGTCCGACACCGCGAGTTCGACGCCTTGGACGCCCCGATCGACGAGATCGCGGAAGACCGCGCCCCAGCTCTCCAGGCTCTCGCTCGAGCCGGTCCAGAGCCCGAGGTGCTCCCGGTAGCCGTCGGCCCCGATGCCCACCACCCAGAGCACGGCGGTCGAGAGCACGTGGCCCTCGCGCCGGACCTTCTCGTAGTGCGCGTCGATTACCAGGTACCGGTAGCGCTTGCCGCCGAGGCTGCGCGTGCGCCAGGCCGTGACCTCGTCGTCGAGCTTCTTCGTGATCGAGCTGACCGCAGAGGCCGAGATCAAGTGGCCGCAGAGTCGCTCCACGATCTTCGACACCTTCCGGGTCGAGACGCCCTGCACGTACATCTCGATGAGCGCGGCCACCAGCGCCTTCTCGCTGCGCTCGTAGCGCTCGAAGATGCTCGGCTGGAAGCGGCCCTCGCGGTCCTGCGGGATCA
>SKKN01000004.1 GCA_007121455.1 Gemmatimonadota bacterium
GAACCATCGCATCCAGGAAGGGCAACGCCACCGTCGCTCCCATACCCCTCAGGAACGTCCGCCGCTCTATGTGCTTCCCCGTAATCAGATGCATTTTTTTTCCCTCTCTCCTCGTTCCGCGTCGCGTTTCCGCCTGCTCGTGACTGGCCCCGCGTTCTACCGTCGGTCTTCGGTATCCTGAGCGAGAGATCCACTCCGCTTCATCTGGAATGCATCGCTCTCCACCACACCGAGGATGAAGGACGAGAGGCGGTAGTCCTCCTCCGCCGCTCGCCCGGTGATCGCACGGATCGTGGGTCCGTCGCTGTAGTCCACCCGCCGCCCGAGCGCGTACGCCATCAGGTTCTTCGTGAAGGTTCTCACGAGTGGGGTCGGCCGCTCGAGAAGGGCGTCAGCGAGTTCCACAGCGTTCTCGACGGCCGTTCCATCCCAGAGCTCCCCTCGGGTATCGAGAGGCGCGGATCGTTCGCGGATCCGCCACTGCCCCGTCACGTCGAAGTTGTCGAGTGCCAATCCGAGCGGGTCGATGAACTGGTGGCAGGAGTTGCATGTGGGATTGCTGCGGTGCAACTCCAGCCGCTGCCGCGTCGTAAGCGCCTCACCGTCCTGCGTCGCTGCCGTCTCCTCGAGATCCGGCACGGGAGGCGGGGGCGGGGGCGGGGAGTCGAGGAGCACCTCCATGACCCAGAGCCCGCGTAGCACCGGCGACGTCCGGTTCCCCAGAGAAGTCAATACGAGCACGCTTCCATGCCCGAAGATTCCCCTCCGCTTGCTCCCCTCGGGATACTTCACCCGCTGGAAGGCCTCCCCGACGACGTGGGGGATCCCGTAATGCCGGGCGAGCCGCTCGTTCACGAACGTGTAGTCCGCCCCATAGAACTCGAAGAGGCTTCGGTCTTCACGGACGAGGTTCAGGAAGAAGAGCTCCGTCTCCCGGCGCATCGCGTCTGCAAGCTGCTGGTCGTACCCCGGAAACCAGAAGGCATCGGGCCGCACCCGATCCAGATCCTGAAGCCGTAGCCACTGCGCTGCGAACCGGGTCGCGAGTGCCTCCGCCCTCGGGTCCGCCATCATCCTGCGTGTCTGCTCCTCCAGGATATCGGGATCGGACAAAAGGCCGTCGGCCGCGAGCTCCAACAGCTCCCGGTCGGGCAGCGACCCCCACAGGAAGAAGGAGAGCCGGGAAGCCAGCTCGAGGTCGCTGATCCGGTAGGACTCGCCGGGCTGGACATCCTCGGGTTCCCTCTCGAAGCGGAAGACGAAGTAAGGGCTTGCGAGGATTGCTTCCAGGGCATTGCGGACCCCCATCTCGAAGCCCCCCTCCTCGACTCCTTCCTCGTAGAAGCGCAGCAGCGCACTGGAGTCCCGCTCGGTCAGGGGCCGGCGGTAGGCGGTCGTCGCGAGGTCCGAGAGGATCTCCTTCGCGCAGGCCCGTTCCTCCTCCGTCGACTCCGGTCGGCAGGTGAGCACACGGTCGCGGGCCGCCGGCTCCGAGACGCCGGTGGAGCTGTGGGGTCCGCTGATCGTCATCTCGCGGATATGCGGCGGGGAGGTGGTACCGTAGCTGACCTCGGTACCGGTGAGCGACCATTCGTGCGGCTGCATCAGGTCCTCGTAGGGCCCGTCCTGATTCCGGATGAACGCCGCGGTCACCCGGTGCTGGCCGGCCTTCACGAAGACCGAGTCGGTCCGAATGGGGAAGTCACGCCGCCCCTGGAAATCCACATTGCCGCCGTAGGGCAAGAGCGCCACCTGCTCGCCGTTGATCGATACGTCGATGTCCTCGAACCGCTCACCCCAACCCGAGATGAACTCCATGTCGAAGACGTAGTACCCGTCCGCCGGAAAGTCGTGGACGATCGAGATCCCGCCCCGGGTGCCGTAGGGTGCTCCCTCCAGGCGTTCCCACGCGTGCTGCGAGACATAACGGGAGTTCGAGTAGGTCTTGTCCGTCCGCGTCGCCGCGGGATGACCCAGGGCGAGGCGGGCGATCTCGCTCGCCGCGTTCAGGTAGCCGTCCATCAGCGTAGCGGTGATCCCCTGTACGTCGGCGATGTTGTCGAAGTGCTGGCTGATCTGGTCGTCCGGGAGCCAGTCGGCCGCATCCACCTGAACCCCGAGCAGATCCCGGACGGCCTGCGAATACTCCGCCTGGTTCAGCCGCTGGAAGGTGCGCGTGCCCGGATCCGGACTTGCGGCGGCGCGCGCGTCGAGATCCCCCTCCAGGGTTTCCACGAGGAGCGCGAGCGTGTCTCCTCCCGGTCTCGGCATGCCCGGCGGCGGCATCATGTCGAGGTGGAGCTTGTTGATCATCTTCTCCGCCGCTTCGGCCCTCCCGGATGGTGCCGAAGCCACATCGAAGTCCTGAAGGGAAAGGTTCCCGGTCCTCATCTCGTCGTTGTGGCAGGCGACGCAGTTGCGTCGGACCACGGCGGTCAGGGCATCCCGGTCTACCCCGTCACCCTCGGAGGGAGCTGCGGTTACCGCACCTCGGGTGGCGGGCTGGGAGCCCGGGTCGAAGGAGGAAAGGAGGACATCCCCGTCGACCGCCGCCTGAGCGTACGCCATGGCCTGATGATCGACGGCACCCGATTCGGCGCTTTCCGCAATGAGAACGAGCAGGACTCCGAGCCCGGCCACTGCCGCGATCCATGTCTTCATCCACCATCTCCCATCAGAAAAACGCTCGTCCCTCGCCCCGGCTCGTACGGCCATGGCCCGAAGTCGAAATCGAAGTGCGGGGTGGGATCCTTGTGCAGGCATGTTGGAACGTCACTCCAACCCCCCCGCCGCCAGCGGCAGGGTGCGCCCCCTCGGTTCAGGACGTCCGGCAGGTTCGGTGAGCACAGCCTCCTCGAGCCGGCGAGACCACCTTCAAGCGTAATCTCACACGAAAGAACTTTCAAGCTCGGACACCGGGTGATCCGCACCCGCCGCGATCGAGGCCGCACCGCCTGCATAAGGGATTAATACAAATGCGGCGACGCTCCGGTTCCGGCGTGCACCGATGGATCACCCCTGCAGCCCATTCTCTTCAGTCGAACGACACCCTCGGCGTCTCCCGCTCTGCCGGGCTCTCCACCTCGAAGAGCTCCGCAGGGCCGAAGTTGAAGGCATTCGCCACCACGTTCGTCGGTACCGTCTGGCGGAGCGTGTTGTACTGCATCACTGAATCGTTGTAGGACTGCCGCGCGAACGCCACGCGGTTTTCGGTCGATGATAGCTCCTCCTGCAGCTTCATCATGTTCTGATTCGCCTTGAGGTCGGGATATGCCTCCGAAAGTGCGAAAAACCGCCCCATGGCTCCGGTCAGCGCCTGCTCTGCGCCGAGCAGGCCCTTCATCGCCTCCGGGTCCCCCGGCTGTGCCGCTGCCGCCTCTTCGGCCTGGCTCGCCTGGTTTCGAGCCTGAATGACCGCCTCCAGCGTCTCTTGCTCGTGCTTCATGTACCCCTTCGCGACCTCGACCAGGTTCGGGATGAGGTCGTAGCGCCGCTTGAGCTGCACATCGATCTGGGCGAAGGCGTTCCGGTACCGCTCCCTGAGCGCCACGAGCCGGTTGTACCGGGTCAGGAAGAAAAGACCGACGAGGACGATGACGGCGAGGATGACCCAGACCATTGTGTTCTTCCTCCGCAGGAGTGCTCAGGGACCGCCGCTCCTCCACGTCCATCGATCGCTCGGGTTCGTGGGCGACCATTGGCGGCCATGAGAAAGACTACGGGAAGTTCATGCTCCACCGGCGGCGACGCCAGCCCACGTATCCGGCTTCCGCGCGAAGGAACCACCGGCGAGCCCCAGCCCCCAACCCGGTCACACCCGATCCTGGAGGCCTTCGACCCCGGCCTGGCGCGCACAGTGCGCGCAGCAGTAGATGGACTCACCGGCCTCCACGCCGTGCCCTACGATCCGGACTCCGCAATGCTCACAGATCGGTGCCAGCTTCTGGATGGCACATTCGAAGGAATCGAAGACGTGGCTGTTCCCCGCCGCCGTGACTTCGAAGGAAAGGTAGTAATCGTTCCCACACACCTCGCACACGGCCATGGCCGATTCCTCCCGTTGTTGGGTTGGTTTTCGTGCCCCCGGCCCCGAACTGGAACGGGGCGTGTACAACCCTGAAAGATCCGGGCCAAAGCAGAGCGAACCAGGTCTCAGGGGAAGGCATGGACCTTGCTTCCGGTTCACCGCGCTCCATCGGGAGCCCCTGGCCCCGTGAGATCACGTCCCCACCGACCCGATCCGACGAGAAAAGGAGAGAGAGATGCGTGTTGTGGAGAGAGCCCGGATGGCGGGCACCTCGGCGCTCCATACCGGCTCGAAGCTCCCGGGGCCCTGGACGACCTTCTGGGCGCTCGGTTTGGCGGCAGCCCTTCTGAGCCCCGGCCCGGCGGCGGGACAGGACGCGCAGACGATCCTCTCCGAAGCGATGGACCGGTATCGGGACCGGCTCACGGCCGTCGAGGATCTCACGATCCGGCAGGAGATCATGGGTGTGACGACCACTTCTTACCTGGTGAAGGAATCCGTGGACGGCTACCCGCTCCTGAAGCCGGCGGACTCGGACGGAGCCGCGACCGAATTCGGTCCGATGGACGCGGTGGGCGAACTCTGGGCAAGCCCACACCACCTCTTCGTGGAACTCGCCCACGAGTGGTCCCTCGAGGGGAGGGGCTCGGTGAACGGTGAAGAAACGTGGACGCTCGTCCTGGAGGACGTCGAAGCCATGGATTGGAGGGGCATGTCCGGCAGCAACGATGCGTTCGTGGCCCAGCGAGTCGTGCTCGAGCTCTCGATCCGGGACCTGGTTCCACTTTCGATGCGCCTGGACGGGGAGGCCCGTGGAAGCGACGAGCCGCGACCGTTCACGCTCCACATGGAGCTCTCCGACTACCGAGAGATCGATGGATACCTTCACCCGTTTCTCGCCGTCGTCGAGACGGAAGGCACCCCGGCCGGACTGTCTCCGGAGGAGTTCGAGGAAGCGAAAGAAAGCCTCGAAGTGCTCCGGCAAGAGTTGGAGCGTATGCCCGAGGAGCAGCGAACGGCAATGGAGCGCCTCATGGGCGATCAGGTCAAGGCCTTCGAGGAGATGATCGCGAGTGGAAGGCTGCGGGTGGAGGTTCGCGTGACGGACGTACGGGTGAACTCCGGTCCGCCGGGGGCGCGCTGACCTCTCCTGGGGTCGACTTCAGGAGGAGGTGATCCCGAAGAAGGGCTTCTTCCCGGACTTCCGCACCACCGCGACGTAGAGGGGCGGCGCCAGGAGGAAGACGAGGTAGATTCCCCCCGCAAGCCAGAACTCGGGTGAGGCCGGCCGGGTCAGCGTGTCACCGAGGAACGCGAGAACGAAGAGCGTCGGCCCGATGCCGAGCGCCGAGGCACCCATGAACTGACGGTAGGTGATCCGGCTCACTCCTGCGATGTGGTTCTGCAGCTCGTACGGGATGCTGGGGAGAAGCCGCAGATAGAAGAAGACGAGGAACGCGTTTCGATTGATGAGGTCCGCGTGCCTCTTGACCCGGCTGTTCCCGAGCTTCTCCTCCACCCACCGCCGGCCCAGCCGCCGGGACACCGTGAAGGGGACCAGGCTCGCGAAAATCGTCACCGTGAAGGTGAGGAGCGATCCCCAGAGAGTCCCGAAGGCGAGGCCCGCCGCCATCGTCATGACCGTGGTCGCATACGGGATGAAGACGGCGAGCATGTAGAGCGCGATGTACACGAACGGCGCGAGAGCGCCGAAGGAGAGGATGAAGCTCTGGAGATTCCCAGGATCGAGCAGCTCTGCTCGGAACAAGAGTGCCAGCGCGGCCAGGAGCGCGACGAAACCGGCGCCACGGGCCAGACCGGCGCGAAGCGCCTTCCTGTCGCGTCGATCTCCTCTCACCAATGTGTCCCGCTTCTCGGGGCAATGCACACGGCCGTCGTCTGCGCGCACAGGGTGACCCTCCTGGCGCAGGTGCGCCAGGGGACCGGCTCGAACGGACCCATTCCCCTCGCTCCGGCGATTACCGGAGATGCCACCGCGAGGTCTCCACTGGATTTCCAACCGTGAGGACGAGGGTATCCCCGGGTTTGAGCGAGATCCGTTCGGTCCGGTACGATGCGCGCGAACCGATCGGGGTCACGAGGAGCTGGAACGCGTCGGCCGTAGTCCCCAGAAAACGGGGAAGCGCGAGAACCTGCTCCCCAATCCCTCCGACCGAGCCGAGTCGCCGTTCGCTCTCGCCTCCGTCCATACGCAGGTAGACGACGACATCCTGGAAATTGCCGTTTCGAATCTCGAGCCGAGGATCGCCGTTCCGCGCCACGTCCTCTCCCCCTCCCCGCCACGGCAGGCAGGAGGCGGCGGCAGCCACCACGACGAGGATGAACAAGCGCCGGGTGACAGTCATTTTGAGCATGGAAGCCTCCGGTCCGATGATCTACATCGAATGCTTTGAATGTTATATCGACCAAAGGGGGGAAAAGTGCCAGAACCGTGCCACCGGGCCATGGCGCGACTTGCCCTCACCGACCTCCGAATCCACTCTGACTGGATCATGCTGCGGCCTACAGACCGGGAGTACCGATGAACCCTACCTCCGCACTCTCCCTTGCCCTTCCTTTCTCCATCGCTGGAATGCTCGTCACGTCGCCCCTGCCGGCCCAGGAGACGTACCGGACGCCCTCCGAAGAAATCGTCCAGATCCTGGAAGCCCCCGTGCTCCCGGACCTTCTCGTTTCGCCCACGGGGGAGTGGGCAGCCCTCCTCTCTCGACCGGCCATGCTCGGTCTCGAAGAGATCGCCGAACCCCGCCTCCATCTTGCCGGGTACCGCTTGAACCCACGGACGAACGGGCCGGCCCTCGCCGGAACGCCCCGTGGCAACGCGCTGGCGCTCGTCCACCTCGAGGAGGGACGGCGGGTGACCGTGACCCTTCCGGACGACCCGGAGCTCGCTCATCTGCAGTGGTCCCCCGATGGGCGGTGGCTCTCTTTTGCCCATGTCGGCGCCAAAGGGTTCGAGCTCTGGGGGCTCGCGCCCGGGGATGCCGTCAGCCGCAGGCTCGCCCCGGGTCGCCTCAACGCCGCCCACGGTACGCCATGCCGTTGGGTCGCCGGAAGCGACGAGATCCTCTGCCGATTCGTCCCCGACGACCGCGTTCCGCCCCCGGACCGGCCCCTCGTACCGGCGGGGCCACGGGTACAGGAGTCCACCGGTGATCCGGCTCCGGCCCGCACGTTCCAGGACCTCCTCCTCGACGAGCACGAAGCGAACCTCTTCGAACATTACTACACCTCGCAACTCATGCGGGTGGAGGTCTCCGACGGGCGTGTGGAGCCGGTCGGCGAGCCCGCCATCCTCGATCAGGTGCTTCCGGCGCCGGACGGATCCCACGTCTTCGTCTCCCGCACCGTCCGGCCCTTTTCCTTCGTCGTCCCGGATCGGTGGAGGGAGAACGACTGGTTTCCCCGGGAGATGGAGGTCTGGGACCGAGCAGGGAATGTCGTGAGTTCGATCGCCTCCCTGCCCCTCGAAGAGGATGTGGCCGTGTACGATTTCCGCACCGGGCCCAGGGAAGTCAGGTGGCAGCCGGGCGAGGCCGCCGCTCTGGTATGGGTGGAGCACGTGGACCGGGAGGGAGGAGAGGGGGGTGACCGTGTCTACCGGATGGACCAGCCGGAGGCGGAGCCGGCCATTCTCCTCGACCTCGCAGATCGTCTCTCGGAAATGGCCTGGACCGATGATGGAAGGGGGCTGATCACCGAGGTCGACCGGTTTCCGCTTCGAGCTGCGAGTTGGACCCGGACCTGGCTCGTCGACGTGGACTCCCCGGAGGAGGAACCGGGCGCGATCTGGGACCGGAGCGCAGAGGAGCGGTTCGGGAACCCGGGAACGCCCGTTACGCGCGGAGCGACGCTCCTGCGCGACGGGGACCGGATCCTCCTCCGAGGTGACGGGGTGACGCCGGAGGGAGAGCAGCCGTTCCTCGACCGACTCGACCTCCGCACCGGAAGGACCGAGAGGCTCTGGCAGAGCGACCCCGATCGATACGAGTTCCCCGTCGCGGTCGTGGACGGCAACGCCTCCCGCTTCGTGGTCCGAAGTGAATCCCGGACCGATCCGGCCAACTATCTCGTCGTGGACCGTCGAGAGGAGCGAGTCACTGCGCTCACGGAGCTCGACGACCCCGCGCCCCGGCTCCAGGGCGCGGACCGACAGGTGCTCGTCTACGAACGGGAGGACGGGGTGCGGCTCGCCGGGGTCGTGTACACCCCGCCGGACTGGGACGGAGAAACACCGCTTCCCACCGTCCTCTGGGCCTATCCACGGGAGTTCGTCTCGGCCGATGCGGCGGGTCAGGTTCCTACCCAGGACAACCGATTCACCCGGATCAGCGGCGCCTCGCACATGTTCTTCCTCCTCGAGGGGTACGCCGTCTTCGATGGCCCCTCCATCGCGATTCTGGGCGGAGCGACGGCCAACGATACATACGTCGAGCAGCTCGTTTCGAGTACCGAGGCAGCCGTGCAGGCCGTCGTGGACGCCGGGATCAGCGACCCGGACCGGATCGGGGTCGGCGGGCACTCCTACGGGGGATTCATGACGGCAAATCTCCTCGCACATTCAAACCTGTTCCGAGCTGGAATCGCCCGAAGTGCCGCGCACAATCGAACTCTCACGCCATTCGGGTTCCAGAACGAGCTGCGGACCCTGTGGGAGGCCCCGGAGGTCTACATGGGGATGTCTCCGTTCGCACACGCTCACCAGATCGAAGCGCCGATCCTCCTGCTCCACGGGGCCGATGATCCGAACCCGGGCACCTTTCCCATGCAATCGGAGCGGATGTTTCACGCACTGAAGGGCCTCGGAAAGGTTTCGCGGCTCGTGATGCTCGACTATGAGGACCATGGCTACGGAGCCCGCGAGTCGATCTACCACTCGGTCGCAGAGATGATCGACTGGTTCGAGCGGTACGTGAAGACGCCGGACCCTGCCGTTTCACGGGAGGATGCGAGCGAGGGAGGTGGACCCTGAGCGGGGGGACGGGGACGAGGGGTAGGGCCTGGCTCATCACCGGCTGCGGGGCCGCACTCATGCTGCTGGCCACTCTACCGATCGATGCTGCCGCCGCACCCGATTCGATTCCCGCGGTGCCCGATCGGTGGGAGTCCGAACTCGGACGGGACCATCCGCTCGCCGGTGTGATCTGGGATGTGCAGGAAGGCCGCGAAGCAGAGCCGGAGCACGTGGCCCGGCGCGCAGCCGAAGCCCGCTTCGTGCTCCTCGGAGAGGTGCATGACAACCCGGATCACCACCGTCTGCAAGCATGGGTCCTGGATGCGATGGCCGCGCAGGGGGCGAAACCGGCCGTGATCTTCGAGATGATCCGGCTGGACCGTGCGGAAGCCCTTCGCAAGCACCTCGAAGAGTCACCCGGAGATGCAGCAGGTCTCGGCGACGCCGTCGGATGGAAAGAAGAGGGTTGGCCCGATTGGGAGATGTACGAGCCGGTTGCCGAAGCGGCGCTGGCTTCCGGCATGCCGATCCGTGCCGGCGACGTCACCCGAGAGGAACAGGACCAGGTCTCCCAGGCTGGCCTCGACGCCCTCGATTCGGACCGGCGCTCGAAGCTGGCCCTCGACCGGCCCCTCCCGCCGGACCAGGCGGAGAGGATGAAAGAGGAGCTCCAGCGGGCTCACTGCGACCTCCTGCCCGAGCACGCCCTGCCGGTCGTCGCGCAGGTCCAGCGGCTTCGCGATGCCGTACTCGCGCACAGCCTCGTCTCCTCGGTCGAGGAGGACCATCGAGGCCAGGCCGTGCTCATTGCGGGTCGAGGACACGTGCGGGCGGACCGCGGAGTGCCGTGGTACCTTCGCCAGCATGGGGAGGAGGCCGTTCTCGTCGTCGGCCTGGTGCAGGTCGAAGACGAACACACCGACCCAGGGGCCTATCTGCGGGCACATGACGCCGCTTCGTCGGCCGGCGGATCCCCGACCTTCGACTACCTCTGGTTCACGCCCCGACCACACGACCGGGATTTCTGCGCGGAGTTGAAGGAGAGGATGGGGGGAGAGGGCTGACGCAGCGCTCCACGCAGGCGCCGCCCGGCGCCTGGAGGGACGACGGAAAGCCCCCGTGCCGAGCTCAGCTCACCTCCCCTTCGAGGTAGGTATAGCCGGCGAGCCCCGAGATGTAGTCCGCGATGAACGCGTTCGCCTCGGCCCGCGGGAGAGAGGGTGTCTGTCGCACCTTCTTCCGGAAGTTCGCGATGAGGCGATCGCTGTCGAACTGTACATAGCTCAGCACATCCGTCACGGTGTCGCCGTGAACGAGGTCCGCCACCTCGTATTCTCCCGCGGCCGTGAGTCGCAGGTGCACCGCGTTGGTATCTCCGAAAAGGTTGTGGAGGTCGCCCAGGATCTCCTGGTACGCCCCGGTGAGGAAGATCCCCAGGATGTAGGGCTCCGTCCGATCGAAGGCATGGAGCTCGAGGCTGCTCTTTCCCTCACGCTCCCCGACGAATCGATCAATCTTGCCGTCCGAATCACAGGTCACGTCCTGAAGCGTTCCTCGTCTCGTCGGCCGCTCGTTCAGCCGATGGATCGGCATGATCGGGAAGGGTTGATCGATCGCCCATGAGTCTGGGACGGACTGAAAGAGGGAAAAGTTGCAGAAGTACCGATCCGTGAGGATCGCTTCCATCTCGGGGAGGATGTCTTCCCACTCCTCCGGGTCGCGCTGGGCAAGCTCGATGCCCCGGGTCATGATCGCGAGGAAGAGCCGCTCGGCCAGCGCCCGCTCGGGAAGGCTCAGGACGCCGCTGTTGTAGAGCGTCCGCATGCGCTCCTTCCAGTAGGAAGCGTCGTGGTACACCTCGCGAAGGGAACGCTCGTCCATCCCGTGCAGCGTCTCGGCCAGGTCGTGCACGACGGTGTGCATCTCCTCGGCGATCTCGTCCCGGTCTTCGACGATCTGGGTCTCCAGATCGATCACGTTCACCAGAAGGAGGGCATGATGCGCCGTGAGCGCGCGGCCGGACTCCGAGATGATGTGGGGCATCGGGACCTCGTTCTCCCGCGCGGCCTCCGCCAACGCATAGACGATGTCGTTCGCATACTCCTGGATCGAGTAGTTCACGCTCGCCGAATGCGGGGAGCGGGTACCGTCGTAGTCGACGCCCAGTCCGCCGCCGACATCCACGTACGCGATGTCGAGCCCGAGATGCCGGAGCTCCACATAGTAACGGGCGACTTCGGTCATGGCCTGCTTGACGTGCCTCACATCCGGAATCTGTGAACCGAGATGGAAGTGGACCATCCGGAGGAGGTCCGTGCGCCCGGCTGCCTTCAGCTTCTCCACCACCCTCATCAGCTCGGACGCGGACAGTCCGAACTTGCTCTTCTCCCCGGCGGTCTCCGACCAGCGGCCCGCACCGGCGGTCGACAGCTTGATCCGGATGCCGGCGGTGGGCGTGACGTCCATCTCTCCGGCGAGCTTGAGGAGGAGGTCGACCTCCGAGATCTTCTCGATCACGATGAGGACCTCATGCCCCAGCTTCTGCCCCATCAACGCGAGGTAAAGGTACTCCTCGTCCTTGTATCCATTGCAGACGATCAGGTGGTTGGGCCGATCCGTGAGGGCGAGCACCGCCTGGAGCTCGGGCTTGCTCCCCACCTCGAGACCGACTCCGTGAGCGTCGCCCGCGGCGACCAGCTCCTCGAGCACGCGGCGCTGCTGGTTCACCTTGATCGGATAGACGAGGGTGTAGCCTCCGTCGTATTCGTACTCCTTCATGGCCCGACCGAAGCGGGAGACGAGCGTCTCGATCCGGCTGCGGAGGATGTCGGGAAACCGGAGGAGGATGGGGAGTCCCATCCCCTGTGCCTCGAGGTCCGTCGCGATTTCGAACAGATCGAGGCCACGCTCTCGTTCACGGGTCGGATGGACGGTGACGTTGCCTGCACCGTTGATGTTGAAGTACCCAACGCCCCAGCCTTCGATGTTGTAGAGCTCTCGGGCATCGTCGATGGTCCATTCCATGGGACGGTCCTTTCGGGGTGAAGCATGTCCGGCGTGGCGGCTCGGCGATCGCCGCAGCTGCGGAGTTCCGGGGTGTGAGAAGATCGCATCCCGCGGGCCCGATCTCAAATTCGGCGCCGATTTCTATGGAATCCGCCGATCCGCTCGTATATCTTTGGGGAAGTCGATATCGAGGAGGATCCCATGAAGGCACGGAAGCTGCTCGAGAGGAAGAAGGCGAAGGTGGTGACGGTCCATCCTGATGCCGACATCTCCGGGGCTGCGGAGCTGATGATGCGACACAGCGTGGGAGGGCTTCCCGTGGTGGTTCCCGACGGCACCGTCGTGGGGGTTCTCGCGGAGCGAGACGTGGTCCGCGCCGTGCATGAGCGGGGGGACCGGGTCCGGCGCACCCGGGTGCGGGATGTGATGCTCCCGCCTCCGATCTGCTCGGGCGACGATGAACACGAGGCGCTGATGGGGAGGATGACCCGTTCACGCCTCCGCCACCTCGTCGTGGTGGACGACGGGCAGGTGACGGGTGTGATCTCGGTGGGCGACCTCGTGAAGTACCGTCTCGAACAGCTCGAGACGGAGACCGGGGTCCTCCGCGACTACGTGGCGGCCCAGAGGGCGAGGGGCTGACGCGCGGGCTACCTCGACGCGGGGGCTACCTCAACACCCGGTCGAGATTCCGGAAGGCTTGCCGTACCCGCTCCTGGTTCTCGGTCATCGCGATCCTGACGTAGCCTTCTCCCTCCTCCCCGAAGGCCCCGCCCGGACACATGGCCACCTCCGCCTTGTCGATCATGTCGAGGCAGAACTGAATGGTGCTCCCACCGTACGGCTCCAGGTGTTCGGGGAGCACCTTCGCCCAGACGAACATCGTGGCCCGGGGCGGTTCGACCTCCCACCCGATCCGACGGCAGTGCCGGATGATGCTGTCGCGCCGGCTCTGATAGATTCTTGCCTGCTCGCCGACCTCCTGGTCACACTCGCGCAGACCGATGATCGATGCGATCTGGATCGGCTGGAAGATCCCGTAGTCGTAGTAGCTCTTGATCTCGGAGAGTGCCCGGATCATCTCCGGGTTTCCCACGCAGAATCCGATCCTCCACCCGGCCATGTTGTACGCTTTCGACATCGTGGTGAACTCGACGCCGACCTCCTTCGCTCCCTCCGCCTCCATGAAGGAGGGGGCTCGATAGCCGTCGAAGCAGGTTTCCCCGTATGCGAAGTCCGAGATCACCATCACATCGTGCTTCCGGGCCATCGCGACGACCTGATCCCAGAAGGGAGGCTCGACGCACATCGTCGTCGGATTGTTCGGAAAGTTGAGAATCATCACCTTCGGCTTGGGCTGAAGGTGATGGATGATGGCCTCCACCCGCTCGAGAAAGGCGTCATCGTTTCCAAGCTCCACGCCGATGACGTTCGCTCCGGCCAGCACGACGCCATAGGTGTGGATCTGAAAGGCCGGCCGCGTCACGATCGCGGAATCGCCGGGCCCGAGCAGCGCGAGGCAGAGGTGGCTGAAGCCCTCCTTCGAGCCGATCGTTGCGATCACCTCGGTTTCAGGGTCGAGCGTGACCCCCCACTTTCGCTCGTACTTGAGCGCGACCTCGCGGCGGAGGTTGAAGATCCCCGCACTCGCGCTGTACCGCTGGTTCCTCGGGTCCACCGCGGCTTCGCTCAGCTTCTCCACGATCGTCGCCGGAGTGGGATCTCGCGGATTGCCCATGTTCAGATCGATGACGTCGAGACCCGCTTTGCGCTTCTCATGGGTCAGCTTCTTGATCTTGCCGAGCATGTACGGCGGCAACCGATCGAGTCGGTGGGCGACCTTGATCTCCATCGTGGCGAGAACCCTCGAGTCGGGCGGTGGAAGGATGGCGGGTCAGGCTTCGGAGAAAGCTGCGCCGACCGGGAACGCGCCGAGGGCGTGGGCCGCGTCAGACAGGGCCCTCACGTTCGCGGGACGACCCTCACGACGATCTCTGGAAGCCCCTCGATGCGGCCTTCCATGATGTCGCCCGGCACGACCGGCCCCACGTTTTCGGGGGTGCCCGAGTAGATGATGTCACCCGGGCGAAGCTCGGAGCTCCGGGACAGGTTGCTCACCTGCTCGGCGACGTTCCAGATCATCTGTTCCAGATTCGCCTCCTGCTTCGTCTCCCCATTCACCTGGAGTCGGATCGACCCCTCCGTCAGGTGACCGACGAGCTCCGCGGGATGGATCGGGCCCAATGGGGCGGAGTGGTCGAAACTCTTCCCGATCTCCCAGGGTTTGCTCTCGTCCCCCATCGCACGCTGAAGGTCCCGCCGGGTCATGTCGAGGCCCACCGCATAGCCGAACACGCACTCGAGCGCTTCCTCGGGAGCGATGTCGCGTCCCCCACGATGCAACGCCGCAACGAGCTCGATCTCGTAGTGGTAGTTCTCGGTGAGGGGAGGATACACGTGGTCGGCCGTCTCACCGGGCATCACGATCTGGACCGCGTCCGTGGCCTTCTGGAAGAAGAAGGGGGGCTCCCGGTCGGGGTCGGAGCCCATTTCGATCGCGTGCGCGGCGTAGTTCCGACCGATACAGTAGATTCGTCGCACGGGAAAGAGATCGTCGGAATCGACGATTGGGATCGTGGTTCGAGGAACCGCGAAGAGGGTGTGGGCGTCGTCGTCCGCCGACGCCGAGCGCGCGCAGCCCGCGACCCCGCCGGCCGCGAGAACGCCCGCAGCCTTCAACATCGTACGGCGGTTCATCGTGTTCATCGTGCCTCCCATTCGCAATGCTCCCCAACACGTACGGTAGGAACCCGGATCCCACACGGCAAGATCATTCCGTACCCCGGGATGGGGATCGGAGCAGGCGCGGTGCCGGTAGGAGGAGAAGACCGACGTGGCGAGATGCCTCCGATCTGGCGATGATCAGGTGTGCCGGAATCCGACCTGGGATCGACTCCGGCATCTTCCACGTCCAAGTGCGAGGAGGGCGATTGAACCGTAGAACCACCCGCCCTGACACGGTACTGCCTCGGTCCGTAGGCGCAGCCGCTGTCGCTTGGAGCGTCCTTCTGCTCGTACTCTTCGTCGGTCCCCCGGCTCTGAGCGACCTGGAGGCGCAGAGCCGAAGTCCGGTCCCCCCGGAACAGCTCGAGCGCGTCATGCCGGACGCCGACCGATTCTCGGAGTTGGACGGGGATCCGCCGGTCATACGGGCCTATCGGGCCGGCCCCTCCGGGGAAGAGGACCTCCTCGTCGGATATGTCTTCCTCACCTCGGATTGGCCCCCGCAGGTGATGGGCTACGACGCCCCGATCGACGTGCTCGTGGGGATGGACCTGGAAGGCACGCTGACCGGCATCAGCGTCGCGCGGCACCGCGAGTCTCTACAGCGGACGCGCGGCGACTTCCTGTCCACGCGCGGCTATCAGGAACAGTACGCCGGAAAGCACATCACCGACCCGTTCCGTGTCCGGCGTGACGTGGACAACATCTCCGGGGCGACGATCTCGGTAGAGGCGATGGCGCTCGGCATCCGGAATGCCGCTCGGCGCGTCGCGTCCACCCACCTGACCGCGGGAGCCCCCTCTTCGGACGAAGCCGACCGTGCTCCCCTCACCGTCGAGGAGTTCGCAGAGCTGAACTGGCTCGACCTGCTGAACCGTGGGCCCGTCGCCCGTCTCCCCGTCCTGGATGGGGGGATCGTCCGGCTCGAGATCTTCCTTCTCCACCTCTGGGACGAAGAGGTGAGCGAGCTCCTCCTCGGACCCGAACGCTACGACGAGGCCCGGGAGGAAGCGGGGGAGCGCCTGGAGGAGAGAGAGGCCCTCTTTCTCGGAGTCGACGGCTCCACGATCCGCTTTCGGCCCTACATGCTCTTCCTCGCTCAGGACGGGGACACCCTTTCCGTGTCGAACGACGACCTGATCCTCTTTCCCGAGCCGAGGACGGGGATGGTCGCCGACCAGCTCCGGACCGCAGGACTCTGGCTCGTGGATGGGCCGTTCGATCCGTCACGTCCCTTCACGGTGCTCTTCGGAGGGGAACTCGGAATGGACGTGTTCACCGTCGAGGTTCCCGGCCGGCCTGCGCCCGCTGTCGTCGCAGAGGCGAGCCCGGCTGACGCGGAGGCGGTGGTGGAGTTGGACGAAGGTCCGGAGGGGGAGCCGGACGAACCGGACGAGCCGGAGGGAGGAAGCGCAACGGAGGACGACGAGCCGGAGCCGAGGCCGGAAGAAGCAGCTACGGTCGAGGAACCGCTGGAAGGAGCGAGCGAAGCGGAGGCCCCTGAGGAGGAGCTCGAGGGTGGGGCCGGAGCCGACGCGAGGAGCGCGGCTCCCCCTCCAGGCCTCCCCGACTTCGACCTCGACGCCGGGGCCCTCTACGAGATCGAAGAGGAGAGCCAGCTCGCCCGCACCCTGGCGCGGACCTCGTGGGCCCGTGTGGGCGGCCTGCTCGCCCTCCTGATCCTCGCCTCCGTGGCGTTCGCCACCAAGGCGACGCCGCTCCGGTGGGTCACCCTCACCGCCACCTTCCTCTACCTGGGGTTCATGCACGGCGGATTCCTCTCGGTCTCGCACATCACGAGCGGCATCGCCGTGGGTCCGGGCGTCTACCTGAACGATCTTTCGCTCCTCGCGATCGTGCTATTCACCCTCGTGACCACACTTCTCTGGGGTCGCATCTTCTGTGGCTACCTCTGCCCATTCGGCGCATTGCAGGATCTGCTCGATCGGATCGTGCCCGACAGGTTTCGGCGCCGAATGCCTCCCTGGATCCACGACCGCGCGCTCTGGGTGAAATACCTGGTTCTCCTCATCGTCCTGGCCCCGGCCGTCGCAGGGATCCACGTCAGCCTCTATCAGTACTTCGAGCCCTTCGGGACGGTCTTCTTTCTGAGTCCATCGATCCTGCTGTGGGCGATCGCCCTCGGGTTCGTCCTCGCTTCCGCGGTCGTTCCCAGGTTCTATTGCCGATACGCCTGCCCGCTCGGAGCGGCGCTCGGCGTGGTCTCGCGCGTCTCCCCCTTCCGGATTCGGCGGGTCGAGCAATGCACGCACTGCAAGGTGTGCGAGCAAAGCTGCCCTACCGGGGCGATCCGTGGAGCCGTGGTCGACTTTCCGGAATGCGTTCGCTGCAGCGTCTGCGAGGTGAACCTCATCGAGCGAGCGGGAAGCTGCCGCCACGAAATGGAAACGATCCGCCCCCGCCTCGTCCAACTCCAACAGCGCGCCGGATCATGAACTCGAAAGGAACGGACGGATGAACCAGAATGGCGAACGGAGGATGTCGCGCCGGGAGGCGCTGAAGATCACGGCCGTGACGGGCGTCTCCCTCGCCATCGGAGGAAGTGTCCTGGCCGGCCTCGTGCAGCGGGGCAGGCTGCATCGAGTGGCGGTCCGGGACATACGGATGGGAACCCTCGTCCACATCACCGTCGTGCACCCGGATCCGTCGGCGGCCCGCGAGATGGTCGACGCCGCTTTCGCCGAGATGGAACGTCTCGAGGCGATCTTGAGTCGCCACCGGCCGGACACCGCCGTGTCGCGACTCAACCGTGAGGGTTCACTCCGCAGCGCGCCCCTGGAGCTGAGCAGGCTCGTTCGACTCGCGGGCGAGTACTCCGAGGCGACCGAGGGCGCATTCGACATCACCGTCGCCCCGGTGCTCCACCTGTACGCCTCGAGCTTCGAGAACACGGGACAGCCTCCGAGCGATGCGGAGCTGAACCACGCACGCGAGCTCGTGGGTCACCATTCCCTCCGCGCCGTCGAATCCGATCTTCTGTTCGACGAGCCGGGTATGGCCGTCACGCTGGATGGGATCGCGAAGGGGTTCATCGTCGACCGTGCGGTGGAGCGCCTCGTGGCGGCCGGCGCCGATCGCGTGATGGTAGACGCCGGTGGCGATATGGCCTCGAGGGGAACTTCCGCTCCGGGCGAGCCGTGGAGCGTCGGGATCCAGGACCCCTGGGACGGACGCGGACGCCTGGGATCGCTCCACCTGCGGAGTCAGGGGATTGGGAGCTCGGGGGATTACGTGCACCGATTCAGCGAGGACCGGCGCTTCCACCACATCATCGACCCACGCACAGGGAAGTCCCCCGATCACACCAGCGCCGTGACCGTCGTCGCCTCCACCGCCGTCGAGGCGGATGCTCTCTCCACCGCAGCGCTGGTGCTGGGACCCGAGGAGGGCATTGCTCTGCTGGAGGCGCGCGAGGGCATCGAAGGGCTGCTCGTGACGAAGGACCGGACGGAGATCCGCACCCGTGGGTTCGCGACGACCCTTACGTGAGCCGGCCGGTGGGCGCCGCTTTCCCTATGAATCCGGGCTCCAGCAGACGGCCACCGTGCGTCGTCCCCACTCCAGCGCGGCGTCGACGTCTTCTCCCATATAGATGTCGATCCGCTCCGTCCACCGGCTGTGGGTCCGGTCCTGAACGACCCACGTCCCGGAAAGCCCCTCGATCTCCACTTCGACGCCGCGCGTCAACCCAAGGGCTTCGAGGTCCCGCGAAACCGCAACGACCTGCATTCCGGGCTCCAACTCGTCGCCGAACGCGGTGACGTCGGAATGTTCGGGATGGGTCTGTTCGGATACGCTGTTGTACGCGGTCGCCGTGACCTCGAGCCGCTCCACGCCCTCCTCCGTGTCGCACTCCTCCATCCCGACCGTCCCGGCGGCCGGAGTACCGGCTGCGACCGCGAGGAAGGAAAGCGCAAATACCGCCCCGACACGGCGGATCCCAGCCATGGCGAACTCTCCCGTGGAGGTGGAGTCGAGGTGGCATCCCGTTTGAACACGCCACCGCCGAAGAGGATCCCCTGTAATGGCGCCTGCCGAACGGAGCAGGAGCGTTGATCCGTCACCTCGACCTGGGTCCACGTGAGGGCAGGCCGATCGTGCTCCTCCACGGCTTCACAGGGTCGGCCGCGGCGTGGCGCTCCCTCGTGGTCGCGGCCCTCACCCGGCGCCGACGGCTCCTCCTCGTCGACCTGCCGGGCCACGGAAAGTCCGGCCTTCGGCCGGGATCACCCGGCGGGTGGTCCATGGAGCGCACGGCAGACGAACTCACCCGGCTCCTCGATCGGCTGAACATCGAGCGCGCCGACTGGATCGGCTACTCCATGGGAGGGCGGGTCGTGCTCGCCGTGGCAGTGCTCCAGCCTGCAAGGATCCGGCGACTCGTCCTCGAAAGCGCCTCCCCGGGGCTCCGAACCACCCGGGAGCGCTTGATCCGCCTGAAGAAGGACCACGACCTCGCGAGGGAGATCCGGGCGCGCGGAATGGAATGGTTCGTCAGCTTCTGGCTGGACCAGCCCCTCTTCGCGACGCAGAAGGCGCTTCCCGTGGCCGTGCAGGAGGAGAGCCGCAGGCAGCGACTGCTCAACTCCCCCGCCGCCCTCGACAAGGCGCTCAGGACGTTGGGCGCAGGTGCCCAGCCTTCGTTCTGGGATGACCTGGCTGGGGTCACGGCGCCGACGCTCCTCCTCACCGGCGACCAGGACGAGAAGTTCGAGTCGATCGCCAGGGAAATGCGGCGAGCGCTGCCGAATGCGCGTCACCGCTCGGTACGAGGAGCCGGCCATGCAGTCCACCTCGAGGCTCCCAGGGAGTGGATCGGGGCGGTCGTGCCCTTCCTCGAAGCCCCGGATCCCGCATCGCCCTCGGAGCAGCGCTGAGGGTTGTCAGCTTCAGGGACGCGTCGGACACGGTTGGACCCACACCACGCTCAGCCCACCACGTACTCCCACAGCACCACACCGCCCAGGGCCACTCCCGCGGCGCCGGCGAGCGCCAGGGTCGCGGAGGCGAACGCAAGCGAAATGATCAGGCCGTCCCGCTGCAGCACTCCCACGCCGATGCCGACGACCCCGAACGCAGCGAGGATGTTCACCCCCGGGACGGGAACGGCCAGCAACACGGCCATCAGCACGCATACAATGCCCTGAAGCCGTCCGGACTCGGCGACCCGGGACCACCGCGGCCTGGAGATCCGGTCGAGCCCCCGGATCACGGGAAGTGCCCGGTCGATCGCAGAATCCAGCTTCGAACGGTCGACGGTCCGGTCTCGTAGCCAGCGGGGAAGGGGCGGGTTTATACCGTATGTGACCATATATGCCCCGACCACCAGGATCGGGAGCGCCAGGATCGCGGAGAGGCCGATCATTGGGATTGCCTCGGGCAGTCCGAGCAGGATCAGAATGAGCCCATGGGCTCGACCGCCCACGCCCTCGGAGATCTCCCCGAGGCTCACCCGTTCGCTCTCAGCGCCGTCTCGGACCCGCATGAGGAGTTCGGATGTCGGCTCGCTCATCGCGCGACCTCTGGCAAGGATGTTGCGTATCCCCAAGGACGGGATGCGGGGCCGGAGGGGAAGAGAACGCAACCTCTGAAACCCTGCCCGAGACGCGGCGTTCCGGCCGCGCAGCCCCGGAAGCGGCCCCCCCTCGCTGAGCGCTGACCTCACCCATCGTGAAGAGAGAGGTGACGATGAAGTCGATCCCGATCCAGGACCGTACCGCCCTGCTCCGAAAGATGACCGTCGTGATCACGGGTGCATCGAGCGGGATCGGCCGGGCCACGGCCCACGCGTTCGCGGAAAGGGGCGCCCGGGTCGTGCTCGCGGCCCGCAATTACGAAGCCCTGCAGGCGACGCGCCGGGAGTGCGAACAACGCGGAGGGTCCGCCCTCGTCGTCCCGACAGACGTGACGAGGGAGGACGAGGTCCGCGAGCTCGCGCAGCGGACGACCCGGGAGTTCGGTCACTTCGATGCATGGATCAACAACGCCGCGGTCACCCTCTTCGGCCGGATCGAAGAAGTACCGATGAGCGATTTCGCCCGGGTGATCGAGACCAACGTTCTCGGCTACGCCTATGGCGCCCGCTTCGCCATCCGACACTTCCGGGAGAGAGGACGAGGTGTCCTCGTCAACGTCTCCTCGGCCGTGGGATACAAGGGGCAGCCGTATACGAGCGCCTACGCCGCGAGCAAGTTCGCCATCCGCGGCCTCGGGGAATCGCTCAGGATGGAGCTCCTCGACGCCAAGCACATCCACGTATGCACATCCATTCCCGGCTCGATCGACACGCCGCTCTTCGAGCACGCCGCGAACCACACCGGGAGGGCGATCAAGCCGCTCGAGCCGGTCTATGCTCCGGAGCAGGTGGCCTACGACATCGTGGGACTCGCGCAGAAGCCGCGACGGGAGCTCGTGACCGGGGCGACCGCACAGGCGCTCCCCTTCATCGACAAGCTCGCTCCGGCGCTCGTCGGGGAGCGCGCCATGGCGCGAACGGTAGAGCGCGACCACCTCGACAACCGTGCCGCCCCTCCCACCGACGGGAACCTCTTCGAGGCCCGTAGGAATGGCGATGGGCGCGTCCACGGAGGTTGGGAACACCTTCAGCGAGGGCGGCTACGCCGCGGAGGGCGCGTCCTTCTGGGTTTCGCCCTGGTGGGTGCGGCAGCCGCAGTCGTGCCGCTATACCGCCGCTTCGCGTAGCCGCTCTCCACGTCTCAGCGAATCGGACGCACTCAGGAGGAAACGCATGACACCGCCCGTTGCCAAATTCGATTCCGCCACCGCGATGCTCTCCGCCCTCGCGGAGTTCCTCCATGGCCGGGACTTCCGGGCCCTCGGCCAACCCGCCTTCCTCGAAACGGTCGTCCCCGTGGCCAACCATCTGCCCGGGTCGATACGTGAGGGTGTGTACGCGGTAGGGGGGGTGATGGAAGCTGCGTCCCACGGACGGATCGCCCGATATGATGCGAACAAGATCTACTCCTGGCTCGCGCGCCAGTACCCGAGAGAACGCCATCCGTGCGTGGTGATCGGCTCGTCGAACGGGGCACTCACGAACCTGTGCGCGGCACTCGGTGCGCCTTGGCTCCCGCAGACGGTCTTCGTCCCCCTTCGGCAGACGGACGTGCACCCGGACGAGCCACGGGACGGCCTCGAGAGGGCGAAGGAGACGGGACGACGCTTCCTCGAGAAGAATCCGGACATCCAGCTCCATCACATGCACGATCCGAATCAGGACCGGCTCATGCTCGCCCTGATGACCTACTTCCGGATCAAACGCCGCCGACTGGGCCCCCCATACGAGGCCTTCCTCGACCGGAGCCTGCGTCCGGGCGACCCCATCCTGGTGGTGGACTGCGGAGAGAGCTGGCCGGTGACCAAGGTGGGGGAACGCCACTACTTCCAGTTCGGGGCGGTAGGCGGGATTCCGCCGGAGGAGTTCTTCGAAGGCAGCCGTAGAGTCGAGAAGTACCTCGCCTACTACGAATCACACCGCAGAAGTTGGGACGCACCAGCCGCGAACGTCCGGGTTCCGGAAGCGGAGTGGGGCTTCGAGCCTACGCTTCTCCGAGACATCGAGCGGTATGCGGCGGAGAGGGAGCTGCGGGTGGTGCGCCTGAGATTCGAGGAGACGATGGACCTGAGCCCGTTCGTGGCGGAGCTCTATCGCTGGTGGTACGCACGCCGGGGACGTCCCACCGCCAAGATGCTCGTTCAGTCCTTCCTCCTCGTGGAGCCGTACATGGCCCTTCGGGCCGGCATGATCCCCTACTGGCTCACCTTTGGAACGGACCCGATCGCCGACGCCTTCGAGAAGTATCTCGACACGCACGGCCCCTTCGACGAGATCCACATGGCCCTTTTCTCACACGGCACGGAAGGTGCCGGCCTCGCCGGGATCGACCGGTGGCGGGAGCTCCTCGGACGAGCGCAGGAGCTGGGCGAATTCAAGGGGGTGAACGAGGATCTCTACCCTCGCGACTTCGCAACCTTGACCCGCTTCCAGGAATCGCTCCGCTCCCTGCCCGGCCGGTTCCCGCTGGATCAGCGAATCACGTTGACGGAGATCGCCCAGTTCGTCCGGGAGCGGGGACACGAGTTCTCCGTCGAATGGGTCGGCCTGGAGGAGTTCGTCGAAGACCGGGAGCCGACCGAGGCACACGGAGGAGAGAGAGCGCTGACAACTGAAGAAAGCAGAGTCGTCGGCGCGTGACCCGGCGCATCACCGCGCCAGGAGGACGGCGATCCCCTATGCAAAGGGACCCAAGGTAGCGAAGGCCGCCTTTACTCCACGCCGCGGGAGCTCAGCCCCATGACGTCCGCAAGCAACTCGTAGGATCGGCGTCGGGCTTCGAAGCTGTGGGTCACGGTGACGGTCATCACCTCCCTCACCCCGTACCGTCGTGCCAGCTCGTGGATCGCCGTCCGCACCTCCTCCGGGCTCCCGACGATCGTGCGGGGGTCCGGGTACAGCTCCGTGAGCGGGATTCCCGCCTCTGCGAGCTCCTCCTCCGCCTGCTCCGGGGAAGGAATGCCACGATCCACACCGCGGATGATGCGCATCATCCAGACGTGCTTACTGAGGGCAAGGCGCTCCGCCTCCTCCCGGGTATCCGCGCAGACGACACCTACAGCCACGTGTGCACTGGCTTCCTGAAAGGGCCGGCCGGCCTCGAATCGCTCCCGGTACCGCCGTGTGGCCTGCGCTCCATCCGTTCCGCTGATGAACTGGGCAAAGGAGTACCCGCACCCTGCGCGGGCCGCCTCCTCCGCGGTGGATCCGCCGGAGCCCAACATCCAGATCTCGGGAAGATCGGTCCCTCGAGGTGTGGCCCTGACGCGAGCGTACGGGTGTCCCGGCTCGAAGGCTTCACCCAGCCACCCGATCAGGTCGGCCACCTGCTCGGGGAATCGATCCACCGGAATGGCCGGTCGGCCGTACCGGAGCGCATCCGCCGCCCGCCCGGTTCCGGCGGGAGCTCGTCCCACCCCGAGGTCGATGCGCCCCGGAAAGAGGGTCTCGAGCATGCGAAACTGCTCGGCGACCTTGTAGGGAGAGTAGTGGGGAAGCATGACCCCGCCGGATCCGACGCGAATGTCCCGGGTGACGGATGCGACCCGGGGGATCAGGACTTCCGGGGCCGATCCGGCGAAAGAATTCGTGCTGTGGTGCTCGGCCAGCCAGTACCGCGAATACCCGAGCCGCTCCGTCAGGCGCGCCAGCTCGAGGGTGGCTTCGAGGGCCTCGGTCGCGGTTCGGCCGTTCGGAACCGGTGACTGATCCACGACCCCGAGCCTCAAGGATGGGGAGGTGGAATTCAGGGCCTGAGCGTTGGTGGTTCGGGTCACCGGTGCCGTCCGGGTATGGGCGGACGTCGTGGCATGAATGGTGCAACTCCCATTCCATGAGACGCCCGGCGATTGGCAGGGCAGCGTATCATCGAAAAGGAGAGGGTTCCATGAGAATCGCGGATGCCATCAAGCGGGAAGGTCGCAAGCGGAAAGGACGTGAGGGACGCGTGGCCAGGGCGATCGAAGACCAGACGGAAAAGATCCCATCCGACCTGTTTCTCTGGGGGGCCGGGGCGTCGATCATCGGTTCCCTTGCGCTTCAGATCCTGGATCGGGAAGAGGATGCCCAGTTCGTCGGCCAATGGGTACCCACTCTCCTCATTCTCGGACTCTACAACAAGGTCGTCAAAGAGCTGGGTCACGATCGTTTCGATTGACGGCGCCGCCCCCCGATCCTTCTCCTGCCCTCACTCCGCCGCGCCACGGATCACGGCGATGACGCGAGTGGGGGCAGGGGGGGCCGGGATCACGTCCGTGCGCGGATACGACGGCGCCAGATCACCCACCCCACGACCAGCGCGATCCCAACGAGGACGGCGATGCCGGCCCACGTCGCGGTCCGCGCAGCGCGCTCCACTCCAAACCCCAACCCGTATGCCCCCCCCACGAGCAGGGGATAATAAACGATGGAGGCCACGACCACGAAGCCCATCGCCTTCCACACCGGCATGTCGGACGCCCCCACCACCACCGGGAGGACGTTCTTGAGTCCCCATGCCGGCCGTCCGATCAGGAGTGCCAGCGCACCTCGTTTCGCCGCAAACGCGCGGACGGAGGTGAGGTCGAGCCGGTCCTTTCCGAAGCGCCGGTGCCAGACCGAGAAGGCCCAGGGGCCCGCCCATCGTCCGATCAGGATGCTCGCGAACGTCCCGGTGGCATCGCCCGCCGCTGCGAGAACGGCCACGTACATCGGGTTCAACTCGGAGAACGGTGTCGTGAGCGCTGCCACGAGAACGACGACCTGCCCGGGCACCACCATCCCCATGACGAAGACGCTTTCCAGGAGCGCAGCCCCGAAGACGATGGGGTAGCCGTACCCTTCTAGGAGGACGCCGATCGCCTCGAGCATGCGGGTCTCCCTCCCGGATCGGGATCAGTGTGAGGATTCCGTCCACCTTGCTACACGCGGGAGAAACGGACGTCACGCGGACCGGGAGGACGCCGGCTGGAATTTTTCTTGCACCCCACCTCCCGCAGCACGCCTCCTCGAACGCCGGAATGGGATGAGCACGTCACGCGAAGAGATCCGTCTCATCGGGTTCCGCTGGTCGCCCGAAACTCACGAGATCAAGGATTTCCTGGCGCGAAACCAGGTCACCTATCACTGGCTCGACCCCGATACCGACCCGGAGGCACGCGCACTCCTCGAAGACCCGGAGCTCGCGGGCACGAGCCTCCCCCTGCTCCTGTTCCCGGACGGGAGCCGCCTCGTGGCACCCTCCGACGCGGAGGTCGCGGAGAAGATCGGTCTGAGCACGGAAGCCACGTCTCCGTTCTACGACACGATCATCGTAGGAGGCGGCCCCGCCGGCCTCGCCGCGGCGGTATATGCGGGAAGCGAAGGTCTGCGCACGCTGATCGTCGAGCGGGACGCACCCGGCGGCCAGGCCGGGTACAGCGCCCGAATCGAGAACTGCCTCGGTTTTCCAGATGGAATCGGAGGAGGGGAGCTCGCACGGAGGGCCGTCAAACAAGCCGAGCGCTTCGGGGTGGAGATCCTCGCAGCCCGCACCGTGACCGGGATCGCGGCGGAGGGACGGTACCGCTTCCTGACCCTCGACGAAGAGGGCAATACCCGCGAACTCGCCTGCCACACCATCCTGCTCGCCACCGGGATCTCCTGGCGCCTGCTCGAGGCGCCGGGGTGCAGCGACCTACTCGGCGCCGGTGTATACTATGGGGCCGCCTCGAGCGAAGCAGCAGCATTGGAGAACCAGAACGTATTCATTGCCGGAGGGGGGGAATTCGGCCGGACAGGCCGCAGTGGAGCTCGCGCGCCACGCCCACTCGGTCACCCTCGTGATGCCGGAAGAATCGCTTTCGGAGCGGATGTCCCACTATCTTGTCGATCGAATCGAACGGACCCCGAACATCAGGATGCGGCCCGAGTGCTCCGTGACCGGCGCGGCGGGAAGCACGAACCTGGAGACACTCACGATCCGGGACCTCACCTCGAGCGAGGAGGAGACCGTGGAGGCGAGCGCTCTTCGTACTGATCGGTGGCCGGCCCGAAACGGACTGGCTGGAAGGTACGCTCGCGCGGGATCCCGAAGGGTATGTGATCTGCGGCAGGGGGATCGGTGGTGATGAGGCTCCGGAGCCGTGGCCGCTCCCGCGGGAGCCGTTCCTCCTCGAAACGAGCCTTCCTGGTGTATTCGCCGCCGGAGACGTCCGATCCGGATCGGTGAAGCGGGTCGCGTCGGCCGTCGGAGAAGGATTGATGGCGGTGCAGTTCATCCACCAGTACCTGCGACGTCGATGAACCCGAGCGGAAAGCGGCGGAGCAGGGGATCTCCTCTTCCAGTCCTCGCCGTTGCACTCCTCTTCCTCCTCCCCGCATGCAGCGACCTGCCCCTCGGGTCCGGGAACGATCGGGACACGGTAGGGGGCGTCGACCTGAACGCCCTCTTCGCGCCGCCCACACCGGCCGAACGCGCGGAGATCGAGCGGGACTGGGCCGCCCGCGATCCCCGGGCAGTCGAAGTCCATGAAGAATGGGATCAGGCGGCGGAGATCGGAGGAGAGGGTGCCCGGGTCCGGGTTGTCTCCCATCTCGTCGACGGGGTGCAGCATGTCGGCGCGATCCTGCAACCGGCTGAAATCCCACCGGACCCCATCCCGGTCCTCGTCTATGCGCACGGAGGCGACCAGGGGGTATCGTTGGAGGAGGTTCTCCTCATCGCCACATCCCTGAGGCTCGCCGCCGGCGACTACGTCGTGGTCGTCCCCTCATTCCGCTCGGAATCCTTCCGGGCCGGTCCGCGTAGCTGGTCCTCGGAAGGAGCGGCGAGCGTATGGGACGGCGACGTGGATGACGCTCTCGCGCTCCTCGACGTCGCCCTCTCCACCATTCCCTTCGCGGACGGGGAACGAATCGGTGCCGTCGGCTTCAGCCGGGGAGGAACCGTCGCGCTCCTGATGGCGATTCGGGACCCCCGGATCGCGGGTGTGGTTTCCTTCTTCGGACCGACCGACTTCTTCGGCCCATTCGTCCAGGAGGTCTTCCGCGCAAGCCTGCTCGGTGACCCGCCCCGCCTTCCGGGGGTCCCGTTTCTGATCGCAGAGATCCTCGAGCCGCTACAGACGAGCGAGATGGGGGTCGACGAGGCTCGGCTCGAGCTCCTCACGCGCTCTCCGGCTCACTTCGCGGACAGGATTCCCGCGGTTCAGGTCCACCATGGAACCGCCGACGACATCGTCCCGGTCGAGGAGGCACTGCAACTCGCGCTCGCGATGGAGGAGCTCGGGAGAGGAGAGCCGGAGTTTCAGCTCCACCTCTACCCGGGTGCCGGGCACTCTCCCCTGGGGATGCCCC
This sequence comes from Gemmatimonadota bacterium, assembly GCA_007121455.1. Taxonomy (GTDB): domain Bacteria; phylum Gemmatimonadota; class Gemmatimonadetes; order Longimicrobiales; family Gaopeijiaceae; genus SKKN01. Next base: position 27,703 of record SKKN01000004.1, read on the forward strand.
AGAGCGGTCCTCTCGCCCTCGAGTTCCTGAGCACATTCGTCGAGCGAAGGCCCTGATTGTGACTTGCGACGGGGAGGAGACCACCACATGCTCCGGTCGATAGGGTACGCATCCGTTCGCTCCCTCCACGCGAGGCTTCAGGTCATGTATCAGAACCCGGTGACGCCGCCGCCGCTCCGCCCCCGGCCCCCCTCCCGCCTCCGTGGCTCCGGCCTGCTTGCGGCACTCCCCGTCGCCCTCCTCGGCGTGGGGAGCGGAGGCTCCGTCCTCGCCCAGGAGTCGCTGAAGGAGCGATCCGAACTCAGGGGTGAGGCCCCTCCCGGCACCTTCTCGATCGTCGGATACGATCCCGCCACCGGAGAGGTGGGAGTCGCCGTTCAGTCCCGGGTCTTTTCCGTCGGCAACGGGGTGATCTGGGGCGAGGCCGGGACGGGAGTCGTAGCGACGCAGGCATGGGTCGACGTCAGCTATGGACCGCGGGGGCTCGAACTCCTGCGGGAGGGACTGCCTCCCGAGGAAGTGGTCGAGCGGCTTGAGGCCGAGGATCCCGACCCTCACCCGGAGGGTTGGCCGAAGGCCGGGCGTCAGGTCTCGGTCATGGACGCCGAGGGTCGGGTCGCGACCTCGACCGGACCTGCGGCGAGCGACTGGGCGGGACACAGGATCGGGCGCCACTCCTCTGCGCAGGGCAACATTCTCGCCGGGCCCGAAGTCGTGGACCGGATGATCGAAGCGTTCGAGGAGACGGAAGGGCACCTTTCCTTCCGCCTCCAGGCAGCGCTCGAAGCGGGACAGGCAGCCGGCGGAGATACGAGAGGCAAGCAGTCGGCCGCCATGCTGATCGTGCAGGAGAGTGGAGGAGTGTGGCTGAACAACGACGTCGTCCTCCGGCTCCACGTCGATGATCACCCAACGCCGATCACGGAGCTCGGACGGCTCGTGGAGCTGGCGGACCAACAGCGAAGGGCTCGCAGCGGAGGCCCCTGAAGCTTCCAAGGGATCGGCACGCTTCCTGCGCCCTCCCTCCAAACCCTGAAGAGGGAGACATTGGAGGAGAGACGATGCCGGCATTCGGAATCAGGAGCATGTGGTGCGAGGCGGGCGGATACCGAATCCACTACCGGTTCGGGAAGCAGAGCGGCGAAGGGCCTCCGGGAAGACCGCTCGTGCTCGTTCACGGTCTCGTGGTGTCGAGCCGCTATATGATTCCCTTGGCGACCCGCCTGGCGGCCGACCAGGATGTCTATGCCCCCGACCTCCCCGGATATGGCCGGAGCGAGAAGCCCGAAACCGCGCTTTCCGTCCCGCGTTTCGCGGAGGCTCTCGGTGCGTGGCTCGACGAAGTGGGCCTGGATCGACCGAGCTTTCTCGGCAACTCCTTCGGGTGCCAGATTCTCGCCGAGTTCGCGGCGCGCCGGCCGGAGCGCGTCGATCACCTCGTCTTCGTCGGACCGACGATGGACCCGCACGCCCGATCGGCACTTCGGCAAACCGTGCGGAGCCTCCGTTCGCTCCGCCACGAGCCCCGTTCCTATCCCCTCGTCTTGGTACGAGACTATGCGGATGCCGGCCTCGCCCGTGCGAGGGAGATGTTCGACCACGCCCTCGAGCACCGAACCGAGGAGCTCCTTCCCAGGATTGAAGCGCCGACCATGGTCGTCCGGGGAACCCGCGACCCGATCGTGCCCCAACGCTGGGCTGAGGAAGCCGCCCGCCTTCTTCCGGACGGTACCCTGAAGATCATCCCCGGCGCCGGGCACGCGATCAACTATGGCGCCCCGCTCGAACTCCACCGTGTCACCCGTCCCTTCCTCCAGGAGAACCGGGCGACGTGGCGACACGACACAGGCACGTTGGAACACTTGCAGAGCCCACGGTGAGATAACCGACGCCGACGAGTACGGTAAATTTTCCACCGCACGCGCGCGGAACTTCCCTCCTCCAGCTTCCGCTCCATGTCCGAGTGCCGCCCCCATCACCGCTACCAGGCTCGCTCGGGGTTCGGACACCGCGATGGCATGCAACCTGCCTTTCCAACTCCCGTGTTTCAGCGTCACTGACTCACTCCTGCCCAGGCTCCCATGCGCATCGCCATGATCTCCACCCCGTTCGTCCCGGTGCCCCCGAAGGGGTATGGCGGGACGGAGCTCATCGTTCACGAGCTCACCGAGGGACTCCTCGATGCCGGCCACCAGGTCGAGCTCTTCAGCACAGGGGATTCTCACACCTCCGGCCGGCTCCACCACCTCTACCCCGTGGCCCAGTGGCCCATGGACCGGCTGCAGGACCTGAACCACGTATCGTGGGCCATGCGCCTGGTTCAGAGAGAAGGCTTCGATCTCGTGCACATCCATTCGGCGGAAGCTCTCGCCTGCTCGCGGCTCCTCCCCGACCTGCCGGTGGTCTATACCGTCCACCACGTTCGGGAAGCGCTGCTCAGCGACTACTACAAGTACTTCCCGGAGGTTCACTTCGTCACCATCTCCCAGGATCAGCGGGGCCGAGAAACGCCCCTCTTCCGAGGGACCACCATCCACCACGGACTTTCACCGGGAACGTACGAGTGGAGGGACGAGCCGTCGGATTACGTGGCATTCCTCGGTCGCTTCACCGAGATCAAGGGGCTTCATACCGCGATCGATGCCACTGCACTCGCCGGGGTCCCGATCGAGGTCGGGGGGGAGATCCACTCGGTCGACGCGCTGTACGGCGAACGGGAGGTCAAGCCGAGGCTCGCGCTCCCTCACGTCACCTACCTCGGCACGGTCGGTATCGACCGAAAGGTCCCGCTTCTGCGGGACGCGCGAGCCGTGCTCTTTCCCATCGAGTGGAACGAACCCTTCGGTCTCGTACTGATCGAGGCGATGCTCTCCGGATCCCCTCCGATCGCGTTTCCCCGCGGCAGCGTGCCCGAGTTGGTCGAAGACGGAGTCACCGGGTTCGTCGTACAGGATATGGGGGAGATGGTCGAGCTCCTGAAGCCCGGAAGCCGGCTTGACGCATTCGACCGAGCACGGTGTCGGGAGAGGGCCGTGGACAGGTTTTCGGCTGAGCAAATGGTGAGGGAGCACGAGAAATACTACCGCACCGCGACTCGGTTCGCGGCTTCGCAGCCCGCCGTCGGCGCGAAGGAGCTCCCCTCACCTCCTGGAACCCGATCGGTAGCCGGAAGGACCGCGCCGAGTCGATGACCGAGTCCAGGCCGACCTCCCCCGCGCGTCCGTCGAGGACGTCGAAGCGCGAGGGAGGCAAGGGGAGCAATGAGCCGGAGCCCATCTCGATGCGGGAAGCGGTGGGGTACCCGGAGATCGCTTGTGCTCATCAGACCAAGAACGACGACACGCTCATCGCGAAGCATGATCGACTCTTCCTCCTGATGGACCCCCACGGCGACATCACCCCCCCTGGGCATTGCGGCCTGGGTCTCTTCGAGGAAGACACCCGAATGCTCAGCCACTACGCACTGCGGTTCTTCGGGGAGCCCGCGGCCCTTCTCTCCTCCCGGGCCACGAGCGCGTATGCGCTCCGGGTCGACATGGCGATCACGGATCAGCGCTATGGAGGGGATTCCTGGGACCCGACGAACAGCATTCACATCTCGAGAGACATCGTCATCGGGAGTCGCCTCGCAGAGCGGGTGACGTTGACGAACTTCCTCTCGCGACCGATCGAGTTGTGGATGGAGTTGAGCGTCGGCTGCGACTTCGCCGACATCTTCGAGCTACGTGGATGGAAACGACCCAGCAGAGGACAGTACTTCCGCCCCACGGTGACCGCGGATTCCCTGGACTTCTCGTATCGTGGAACCGACGGAGAGACGATCCGCAGTGGAACGCACTTTGCGGCCGCTCCGGACTCCCTCGTGACGGGGCGCGCCCGGTGGCACCTCCACCTCGACCCCGGAGAGCCTCAGGCGATCGAGTGGCAGGTCGTCCCGCACCGGGTGCTCGCCGAAGAGGAGTCGGCACAGCACTCGGATGCCGGGGGAACGGTGGAGCGCGGACGCATGATCAACCGCGAGCCGATGCGAAAGATCTACCGGGCGTGGAAGGAGGAGTGCACGAGTTGGTCGACGGACGTCGCCGAATTCAACAACAGCCTCGATCAGGCGAGAACCGACCTCCGTGCCCTTCACGTAGGAATGGACGGAGTGGAGGTGCTCGCCGCGGGCATCCCCTGGTTCTCCACGATCTTCGGGCGGGACGCAATCCTCGCCAGCCTTCAGGCGCTGGTGCTCTCCCCACGCATGGCGCAGCAGACGCTCGAATACTTGGCTCGTCACCAGGGTGAGGAGGAGGATCCGTTCACGGAGGAGCAGCCCGGAAAGATCATGCACGAGCTGCGCCGAGGGGAGCTGGCCCGGGCGCGCGAGATTCCGCACCTGCCCTACTACGGAACGATCGACGCCACCCCGCTCTGGCTGATCCTCCTCCACGAAACGTGGCGCTGGACGGGGGACCAGGACCTCGCGCGGCGCCTTCTGCCTCACGCGGACCGCGCACTCACGTGGATCGACCGGTACGGGGACATGGACGGGGACGGTCTCGTCGAATACCGCAGAAGCTCCGAGAAGGGGCTCGTCAACCAGGGGTGGAAGGACTCGGGGGACGGTGTCCCCTTCCCGGACGGACGGATCCCGGAAGGGCCGATCGCCCTCGTGGAGGTCCAGGGATACGTGCACGACGCAAAGATCCGCATGGCCCAGCTCTACCGCGCCATGGGCCGGAAGGATCGGGCGGAGGAACTCGTGCGGGAGGCGGAACAGCTCCGCGTAGCAATCATCGACCGATTCTGGATGGAAGAGGCGGGAACGTTCGCTCTCGCCCTGGACGGAGAGAAGAACCAAGTCCCCAGCATCACGTCGAATGCGGCGCATCTCCTCTGGAGCCGGGTCCCGACTCGGGAACAAGCCGAGCGTATGGCCGCCCTCCTGCTGAGCGATGAGATGTTTTCCGGGTGGGGGATCCGGACACTCAGCAGAAGGCATCGGGTGTACAACCCGATGAGCTATCACAACGGATCCGTATGGCCCCATGACAGCGCCATCGTGGGATTCGGCCTCGCTCTGGCCGGCCGAACGGAGGACATGCTCCCGATTCTCACAGGGATGCACGACGTCGCCGCCTCACTCGACGATCACCGACTTCCCGAGCTGATCTGCGGGATGAGGCGTCGGGGGCCGGCCCCGGTTCAGTACCCGGTGAGCTGCTCGCCGCAAGCGTGGGCGGCGGGAGCCTTCTTCATGCTCCTCCACGCCGCAACCGGGATCCTCCCGGACGCCCCGGCACGCCACCTCCACATTCGGGAGCCACGACTCCCCAAGTTCATCCGGGAGCTCTCCGTATCCGGCCTCCGGGTCGGCGACTCGAGGATCTCGATGGAGTTTTGCCGGGAGGACGACCGTACCGTCGTGAAGCTCCTCGAAGTGGAGGGAAGCCCCCTGCATGTAACCGTCGAGCTCGGGTGACCTCACTGCACCAATATGGTGAGTACCACCTACCTGACCGCACTACTTCCAGGCCGACTGCCGCACGTCGCACCACAAAAGCCTTGTCCTGTCTGGGATCTCCGCCTGGCATGCACCCTGCGCCTTCCCTGAGGCGAAATGCCCTCCCCCCATCCCGGGGAGGCGAACCGAGAACCAGGAGGTCAACCGATGAACGTGCAGCGCACCACGGCGACCGGCTTTCGTGCCCTGGCCCTGTCCCTGAGCCTCGCCGTCATCGGCACGGGCTGCGATGATGACATCACCGGGGCCGAAGAGACCGGGCCCATGCAGGCATACGTGAACGACAACCCGAGTTCGGCCGGAGCGGTGTCGAGCGAGCCCGCAGCGAACCGAGCCCCAGCCGCAACCTCCCTCCAGTATTCTGGATCCCTCGACGCCGATGCCCAGGTCGCGATCTCGGCCGACGGCCAGTCATGGATCGAGCTCGGCCCGGCGCATTCGATCTCCGCAGAGCTGCAGGCGTCCGGAGAAGGAGCCGATGTTCACGGAGAGGTGCGTGTGCCCGTCGGTACGTACTCGCACGTACGCCTCGTCCTGGACGATGCCCGCGCGAACGTGGCTGCCGGGAGCACGCTCGGAGGCCTTCTCATTTCGGCGACCCTCTCCCTCAGGCTCGGCAGTGAGAGTCGGGTCACGATCGAGAAGTCGATTCCTCCCTTCGAAGTGACCGCCGGCTCCCGGACGCGCATTCACTGGACGATGAACTCGCACCAGTGGATGTCGGAGGAGAAGGCGGAGGAGGAAGAGGTTGAGGAGGAGGAGGTCGAACAGGCTGCTGAGGCCCGTTCGGAAACCACGTCGGAGAGCGAGTTCTGAAGCTGACCGACCCGAAACGGATCAGTAGCGAATCGTGAGGAGGGGAAGGACCGGGCCCGTCCCGTCGGAGCCGGTGAACGCCATCACCGCTGCCGGCAGATCCAGGCGGAGCTCCGGTCCTTTCCCCCTCGCGTGTTCGTGCCCGGCTCCTCCCCCCCTCCGCGCTTCAGCGTCTGAAGCGACGGACCGCCAGACGAATCCAGCCCCCAGAATCGAACCGGCCGTGGACGTGCTGAGGTAGAGGAGCTCCCGGTCGTCCAGGTCGTCGACGATGAGGTAGGTGACCCCGAGCGCCACAGCTCCCCCGGCGAGGTGACCGGCATTCACGAGGAGCCCTTCCCCCCTCGTCAGGTTCCGAGGCGCGAGGAGTCGGTCTCCCAGAGCGGTCCCTCCGAGTCCACCTGCGAGAGCGCCCGCCGCAATCCCTCTCCCCTCCTCGACGCCCACGCCACGAGTCGCGGTGGCCCCGAGCTGAGCCCCGAGGATCATCGAGCTGCGCAGCGCTGCGACGTCGCCCTCCGAATGCGTCCGGCGATGCCCGAGCCACGCTCCGGCTGTGAGCCCGGCCGCCTGACCTGCCACCGTGATCGCATGGCCAGCCCGGCGACTCCGGCGGCGCCTCTCGATCCACTCGAAGCCGTCCTCCCCGCGGATCACCTCCTCCTCGGCGTACGGACCCGCCACGTAAGCCAGGGCGGCACCCGCCGCCAGCCCAGCATCCCCCAGGGCGCCCCAGAGCGCCCCCGTTCCGGGATCGGGGAGCCAACGATCCACCGCGTGGAACCCCGCGATCCCTCCGGCCACCCCTCCCGCCACGCCTCCGCCGAGTCGAAGACGCTCGCGATCATCGTTCACGCGCAAGGTTGCGTCCGAAGCGAGGAGGCCGCCGAGGAGAACCCCGGTGAGTACGCCCCTGGTCCCACCGTACATCGAGAGATTCCGGTGGGTGTCGCTGACCGTTCGGTCCCGGGTGAGCCGGTACGGTACGTAGAAGGCGGCTCCGGCTGTGAGGAGGTAGGATGCGACACCCGCCTGGGCGGAGGACACCCCGAGCGTGACCGGCACGGCCCATCCGTGGAATCCGAGACCGAGGAGGGTGTGTCCGACCACGAGGCCGCCGCGGCCCTCCTGGGTGCCCAGCACGCGAACGTCCTGCTCGTCGAGCAGCTCGGAAAGGCGGTCCCGGAACGCCTGGAGCTCCACTTCGGCCAGAAGGCGCCGCTCCCGGTGGAGCGCGCCGTCCCGGAGTGACTCGATCTCGAGCACGGCGGTCCGGTCATCACGGAGCCACAACCGTGCGGCCCTGAAGTCGGTGGTCTCGGGGAAGAGTCCGAGGCGGGCACGGAGCTCCGGTGAAATCTCCACGACGCCCCGCTCGGGGGCGAGCTCCACCTGTCGCTCCCGTTCGACGACCTGCCCTGCGAGCGCTCCCGAGCAACCGAGCGCAGGCAAGAGCAGGAGGAATACGACGATCGAGAGCGAGAGGCTCTTCATCCGGACTCCACGTAGACAGGTACCGCGCTCGGAGGGCATCAAGCTATCCGAGCTCCTCGGATTGGAACAGGTATGCCGCCGGGGATTCACGATCGTCCAGAAGGTCGGAGGTCGCGCCGGAAGCGACAACGCGGCCCCGGTCCATCAGCACCAGCGAATCGGACAGCTCCCGCACGTCCGCCACGGAGTGGGTCACCAGGACGAGAGGAACCCCCGTCCGGAGATGAAGCGCCCGCAGGGACGACCTCAGCTCCCTTCGGACCCTGAAGTCGAGGGCGGCGAACGGCTCGTCGAGGAGGAGCAGCTCCGGCTCCGGGGCGAGAGCCCTCGCCAGGGCGACCCGCTGGCGCTCACCCCCCGACAGGCTCCCGGGCGACCGGTCCCCGTAGCCGGTGAGACCGATCGTCGTGAGGAGCTCCTCCACCCGCCGGCGCCGGTCCCTACGGCGTCTCCTGTGGAGGCCGTAGGCGATGTTCGAACCCACGCTCAGATGCGGAAAGAGGGCGTACTCCTGGAAGACGAGGCCGATCCGACGTCGGCTCGGCGGAAGGTGAAGGTCCGCCCCGGAATCGGACAAGACCCGCTCGCCGAGGACGATGCGGCCCTCGTCCGCACGTTCGAGCCCCGCCACATGCCGGAGAGTGAGACTCTTTCCGGCCCCGGAAGGGCCGAAGAGCGCCGTGATGCCCGATCCCGTCTCGAAGCGGACGTCCAGCTCGAAGGCTTCCAACCGTGTCCGGAAGTCGACGAGCAGGCTCACCATCCCGGACTTCGCCCGATGCGGGTGAGAACGAGGAGGGCTCCCGCCGTCGTGAGCGTGAGGAGGAGCGCGAGGAGATTCGCTTCGTCCATCCTCCCCGCCTGCACCGCGTCGTAGATCGCGATGCTCCCGGTTCGGGTCTCGCCCGGAATGTTGCCGGCTACCATGACCGTGGCTCCGAACTCCCCGATCGCACGTGCGAAGGTGAGAGCGACCCCCGCGAGAATCGCTCGCCATGCGAGGGGAACGGTGACGGTGAGGGCGATCGCCGCCTCGCTCCGACCCAAAGTGCGGGCCGCCTCCTCGTACGTCCGGTCCACCTGTTCGAACCCTGCTTGAGCCGCCCGGATGAGGAAGGGCACGGAGGCGACGAACGCGGCGATCACCGCGGCGGTCGGCGTGAACACGAGCCGTCCCAGACCGACCGCTTCCGCCCAACCTCCGACGGGCCCCTCCCTTCCGATCAGAAGGAGCAGGTAGTACCCGAGGACGGTGGGCGGAAGGACCATCGGGAGCAGGATCAGGACCGTCCAGAAGTCGCGGCCCGGCACGGACCTCCGTGCCAGGACCCAGGCGACGGGGAGGCCCACGGTCAATGAGAGCACCGTGGCCCAGGTCGCCACCCGGAAGGAGAGGGCAAGAGGGTGGAGGTCCACGATACTCAGTGGCTCCCGCTCGCCACCGTCCCGGTGCGGGGCCCCTCCTCCGCATTGAACTCTACGCGCTCCGTGGCAGCGTGCGGCGACTCGAATCCGTGCCGGAGAAGGATCGCGCCTCCGTCCTCGGAGAGCACGAAGTCCAGGAAGGCATGCGCGGCATCGGGCCGGCTCGAGGAGCTCAGAACCCCGGCGGCCTGCCTGAGCGGAGGATGCAAGCGATCGTCGATGATCGTGTAGGGGCGCTCCGGACCGGGCGCCCCGAGGATCAGGGGGAGTGCGACGATCCCCGCGTCGGCGTTCCCCGTGCGAACGAGCTGATAGGTCTGTGCCACGTCTTCTCCGAGGACGAGCCGCCCACTCACCTCCTCCCAGACTTTCGCGGCGCGGAGCGCCTTCCTGGCCATTGCACCGTAGGGGGCGTGCTCGGGGTTGGCGATCGCCACGAGCTCGTACTTCGACTCTGCGAGCGCTTCCGGGCTCCGGGGCGGGACCGCGCCGGGAGGCGCCACGAGCGCCAGACGGCCGACCGCGTAGAGGTGCCGAGAGGCCGGATCGATGCGGCCCGATTCGACGAGCGGATCGAGAAAGCCTTCATCGGCGGAGAAGAAGAGGTCGGCGGGCGCTCCGTGGCGGATCTGGGCGGCGAGATTCCCCGACGATCCGAAGGCGAACCGGACCCCGGTGCCGGAACGCTGCTCGAAGGCGGCCCCGACCTCCTCGAACGCCACCCTGAGGTCCGAGGCCGCCAGAACGAGCAGGGAGCCCTCCGCCGTGGAGCGGGCGGACTCCTCCCCCACCCCGCCCGCCCGGCCTTCTGCGCTCCCGCATGCCGTGAACCCGGCCGAGCCGGCCCCCAGGAGAAGCGCGCAGAGGCCCCGGCTCACGCTCCGGGTCCAATCCTTCATGCCGGCCGCCCCATCGCCGCCACGTCGTAGCCCCCGAGGGCCGCCACCTGCCGCCCGAGCGCCGGACGGCGCAGGGTCGAGAGAAGGAGCTGCACGGAGGGAAGCTCGAGGAAATGATCCGGAACGACCAGCTCGTATGGCTCCTCCGCGAGAGGAATCGACTCGAGGCCACGCGCCAGAGCGACCGCGCGGATCGCGACTCCCGCATCCGCCGCGCCGGCCCGGACCGCCGAACCCACGGTCAGGTGCCCGTCCGCGGAGGTTTCCTCGAAGCCCGGCACGGACTCGCTCGGGATTCCCGCTTCGGCGAGGCGGAGCTCGAGGAGGTGCCGGCTCCCGGAACCGGGCTCCCTGTTCAGGAAGCGAAGATCCGGACGCGCCAGATCGGCGACGCCGCGGACGCCGAGTGGGTTGCCCGGGCGCAGGAGCAACGCCTGCTCCCACGTCGCGAAGGAGATCCTCGTGACGGAGAAGGGCACGAGGAGGCGTACCCACGGCTCATTATACACTCCTGTGTCCGCGTCCCGGAGATGCGTTCCGGCGACGTGCACCGTGCCTTCCCCGAGTGCCTGCAGGGCCGCTCTACTTCCGGTGGACAACCAGAGCACCTCCACTCCGTGCTCCCGGCGGAGAAGCTCGCACACGAGACCAAACGCCGGATCGCAGCCGGCGACCACGAGGTCCGGCGGTGGGGGACGTTCCGTGAAGAGGCGGACCTCCGCCCCACAGCCTCGGACATCCACCCCTACTCCATCCGCGGGGACGGTGCCATGGGTCCCACCGGCCTCGAGTTCGTGCGCCACGAGCCGCCCCGCCACCGTCGCAAGGCGGACTCGCCGCCCGCCGGGGGAGGACGGACCGACGGCGTCCACCCGAACCACCTCGGGCTCCTCGGCAGCGAGCTGGAAGAGTTCCTCGACCGAGGTCCCGAGCGCCCGCGCGAGCCTCAACGCGACCTCGGTCGAAGGCACGGAGCGCCCGGATTCGATCGCAGCGTAGCTCTGGCGGGTGATCCCCGCCCGCTCCCCGAGCTGCTCCTGGGACCAGCTCCTCTGGAGTCGACAATCGAGAAGCGACGAGCGGAGACGTTCGCGTTCGGACATGCCAAAGTTGTAAGGCCTGCCTGCCCATACGTCAAGCAAACCCTACACCCCTGCGCCCGGTGCTCCGCCCCCCCTGCTCCCGGGCACTCAGGCCCGGGGCGGTGCCAGAAGCACCCACCCGGGAGCTTCCCGGAGGACCTCCCGGCTCACCGACCCCAGCACGGCCCTGGCGGCCCGGCCGCGGCCGTGTGTGCCCATCACGATGAGGGTTTGCGAGTGCAGGCCCGCCTGCCGGAGAATCTCATCCGCGACCTTTCCCGTCGTGACTACCACCTGTACTGCTCCCGCACCGCCCTCCCGCAGACGCTCAGCGAGGCCCTCGAGGCCATCCCGGCCGGCCGGCCCGAAGCTTCCTCCTTCGGCAGCTTCTTCCCCCCGCACGTGCAGCAGGGTGACGGAACGGAGTCCGGCACGGACCAGTGACTCTACGAGCGGCAAGGCCCGTTCGGCACCCTGGGAGAAATCGGTGGGAACGAGAACCTCCGTCGTCCGGTCGAAGCAGGACGCGACCGGGGGGCCGTCCTCCCCCTGTGGCTCGATGCGCTGCACGAGCACCGGAAGCGTCGCGCGCCGGGTCACTTCCGAAGCCACACTGCCCACGAACGCCTCGCGGACCCGGCTGTGGCTCCGCGACCCGACCATCACCATCGAAGCTCCGACCGCCCCTGCCGCCTTCAGGATCTCCGCCGCGGGACTCCCGACACCGGCTACCACATTCACGGTGAAGCCCTCCTCTTCGAGCGACGCCGCGGCGGAAGCGAGCCGCTCACGGTGCCGATCGAGATGGGCGACCCCTCCGAAGACCGGATATTCGACCTCCGCCACGTGGACCAGCGTCAGCCTGCGCGTTCCCAACTCCCGCAGGCTCGGGAGGCATCGGAGCATGGAGTCCGCCGCCGGCGAGAGGTCCAGCGCGACCGCGATGTGCTCGAACATGGGCCAGAATCCTGGTTACGAGTTCGGTTGAACCGACACCGCTTACATCCGGATGACCGTGCCGTCCACCCGCAGCCGATTCCACCGCCAGAGACCGTCGACGCCGATCACGAGCGGCTCCGAACCGTTCGCCATCTCGGGCTCGAGATAGACAGTGATGCCGTCGGAGTTGATCGATCGGTGATCGGAAGGGCCGACCGGCGGACCCGGATGAGCAACCGGCACGAAGGCGGTACCGCCGCAACACCCATGACGAGGCGAGCCGCGGAGGGTCACCGCGCCTCCATGCCGCGCGAGGTACTCCCTCGCCTCCGGCTCCACACGGATCTCCATCGCTCGTTTCCTCCTGTCTCGATCCCCGGTGACCGGCGGCTATCCGGCCACGGGGTCGGAAGCGGGGAAGTGCCCCCGCGTTCGATTGGCGAAGCGCACCAGCATCAGCATCAGAGGCACCTCCACCAGAACGCCGACCACCGTGGCCAGGGCCGCCCCGGACTGGAGCCCGAAGAGGACGATCGCCGCGGCGACCGCCAACTCGAAGAAGTTGCTCGCCCCGATGAGGGCAGCAGGTGCCGCCACGCTGTGCTGCACCCGCCAGAGCCTCGCCCACCCGTACGCAATGGCGAAGATGAAGATGGTCTGAATGACGAGCGGCACCGCGATCAGCGCGATGTGCAGTGGGTTCGCGAGGATCGTCTCTCCCTGGAAGGAGAAGAGGAGGACGAGGGTGAGCAACAGCCCCGCCATGGTGACCGGCCCCAGCGCCTTGAGGAAGACCGTCTCGAACCACTCCACTCCCTTCGTCCGGATCAGCCAGACCCGGGAGATGTAGCCGGCGACCAGTGGGATCACGATGTACAGGACCACCGAGAGCAGCACCGTGTCGTAGGGTACGGTGATGTCGCTGAGCCCCAGAAGGAGCAGGACGATCGGTGCGAAGGCGAAGAGCATGATGAGGTCGTTGATCGCCACCTGCACCAGCGTGTACGCCGGGTCCCCTCGCGTCAGGTAGCTCCACACGAACACCATCGCGGTGCAGGGAGCCGCGCCCAGCAGAATCGCGCCGGCCACGTACTCCCGCGCGAGCCCCGCCTCGATCAGCGGTGCAAAAAGGACCTGGAGGAAAAGCCAGGCAAATACGAACATGGTGAACGGCTTGATCAGCCAGTTCACCACGAGGGTGATGGTGATGCCCTTCGGCTGTCGGCGCACACCGACGATACTGGCGAAGTCCACCTGCACCATCATCGGGTAGATCATGAGCCAGATCAGGATCGCGACGGGAATGTTCACCTGCGCATAGGTGAACCGGGCGAGCACGTCCGGCACGGCCGGAAGAAGCTGACCGAGTGCCACACCGCCGATCATGCAAAGCGCCACCCAGATGGTCAGGTACCGCCCGAAGAACCCGAGGTCGTGCGTGGTCGCCTCATGCACCTCCGGTTCTTGCACGGGGCTCTCACGCCTCACCATCGTCAGCCGGCGTCCCCGGAGGCGGCAGGCGGAAGAGGAACCCCGCCCGTCCGGAGATGCTCGGCGAAGTCGTCCGGGAGGTCGCTCTTCCGGATCGCCTCCACGGCCGTGTCCAGATCGTACGAAACCCGCACGAACTCCACGGCCGGCTCGCCCTCTCCCACATCGACCAGGGCATAGCCGGCTCGCCAGTCGCCGTCCTTGGGGCGCCCAACCGAACCGGTGTTCACGAACCGCACCCCGTCCACGGTCCGCTGCCAGGGTCTGTGGGTGTGCCCGAAGGCGATGACGTCACCCGCCTTCGCTCCCGCTGCGTCCGCCATCCGCGAGCAGAAGCGGTCGTCCCGGTCCTCGGTCCAGTACACGGTATTCAGGACCGGATTGCCATGGACGAGGATGAGCCTCGGGCCCGAGGCGTGCCCCCCCAGGGGCCGAAGGTCCAGGCGGAAGGGAAGAGCCCCGAGCCACCGCTTCGTCTCCCGCGAGACGTTCCGCCCCGTCCACGCGTAGCTCAGGTGGCTCAACTCCTCCTGCCGTGGATCCTCGTACCGGCATCCACAGTGAGCGTACTCCGTGGCCACCGTCGAATCGTAATTGCCGGCGACTCCCGAAATTCCACGGTCCCGTATGAGAGCCACCACTTCCTCGGGCCACGGAGCGTAGCCGACCAGGTCACCGAGGTGAAACCGCGCATCCACGTCCGTGCGCGAATCGACGTCGTCCAGCACTGCTTCGAGCGCAGGCAGGTTCGCATGCACGTCGCTGATCAGGGCATACCTCATGACGCCTTTTCCTTTTTCGCGAGGCCGAAGGAAGGGGGTCGAAGCCGCCAACCCATCAATTTCGACTGATGTCTTCGAGAAAAAAAACGACCCTCATTCGCACATCCGGGAGCCGGGAGGTGTCTCCTCCGTAGAGCGCATCTCCCTCAGCAATGCCTCGATCTCGGCGAGGGCTCCGCGCTCCAGGCGGTAGTAGACCCACCGCCCATCCCGCCGATCCGTCACGAGGCCGGCGTCCTTCAGCGTCCGCAGATGGAAGGAAAGGAGGGACTGCCCCGCCTCGAGCTCGTCCTGGAGATCACAGACGCAGCGCTCCCCGCCCGCTAGCGTACGCAGGATGCGGAGCCGCCTCTCGTCCGCGACCGCCTTCAGGCGCGGGAGAAGCTCCTGGTCCGTGGGTGCTGTCCGTAGACTCATGACCACCACCTTGCATCAACATGGGTTGATGAGTCAAGATGCGGCCGGACCCGAGGTTCGTGCATCGGCCGGGATGGGCGCACCGGGGGTCCTGATCTCTCTCGTCGTGCACGGAGAAGCCATGGATCCCCAGCGGAAGGAGGGAAGGCTCGAGCGGGAGGTCGGTCTTGCCGGAGCGGTCCTCCTGGGCCTCGGGTCGATGGTGGGGACCGGAGTCTTCGTGAGCATCGGAATTGCGGCCGGAGTCGCGGGCCCCTCACTTCTCGCCGCCACTCTCCTCGCCGCGGCCGTCGCGGCGGCGAATGGACTCTCGAGCGCTCAACTCGCCGCGACCCACCCCGTGAGCGGCGGGACCTACGAGTACGGGTACCTGGAGTTGTCGCCGGCCTGGGGGTTCTCGGCCGGGTGGATGTTCCTCCTGGCCAAGAGCGCCTCCGCGGCGACGGCCGCCCTCGGCCTTTCAGGCTACCTCTTCGGGCTTCTGGGAGTGGACCTCGACCCACTCCAGGTCGGCATGGCCGTAGCGGGCACGCTCCTGATCACCGCCTTCGTTGCGGGAGGGATCCGGCGCTCCAACACGGGAAATGCGGTCGTGGTGGGATTGACGCTGCTCGCGCTCGTGGCCCTCGTCGTCGCGGCGGTCCCGAGGATCGCGTCCGAAGGGATGCAGCGCTTCACACCCTTCGTTCCCGGCGGCGAAACATGGACCGCGGGCCTGGAGCCGGTCTTCCACGGCGCAGCCCTGATGTTCGTGGCCTTCACCGGGTACGGGCGGATCGCCACCCTGGGAGAGGAGGTCAGGGAGCCCCGCCGCGTGATCCCCCGCGCGGTGATCCTGACGATGGGCATCGTGACGCTCCTCTATCTCGGCGTCGCCTCGGCCGGCGTCGGGGTACTCGGCGCCGAGGCGTTCGGCCGCGCCGCCGAGGAGACCGCGGCTCCCCTCGAGGCCGTGGCCGCCGCCCTGGGGCTGCCGGCCCTGCAGGTGGCGCTGGCCATCGCGGCGGTCACGGCGATGGCCGGCGTGCTCCTGAACCTCGTCCTTGGCCTTTCCCGGGTCCTGCTCGCCATGGCGAGACGGGGAGATGCCCCCGGCTTCCTCCGACGGGTCGACGAGGAGCGGGGGAGCCCCGTCGCGTCGGTCTGGGCGTGCGGGCTCGGGATCGCGGCGATCGCACTCCTGGGAGACGTCCGTCTCACCTGGTCGTTCAGCGCATTCACGGTGCTCATCTACTACGGCATCACGAATCTCGCGGCACTGCGCCTCTCCGG
Organism: Gemmatimonadota bacterium; assembly: GCA_007121455.1. Lineage (GTDB taxonomy): Bacteria > Gemmatimonadota > Gemmatimonadetes > Longimicrobiales > Gaopeijiaceae > SKKN01. The sequence continues at coordinate 43,829 of SKKN01000004.1, forward strand.
AGCCGAGCGGCTCTTTCCACGCTGGATTCCGGTGGCGGGATTGATCGGGTGTCTCGGGCTGGCATTCTGGGTCGAGCCCGTGGTCTGGCTCACCGGCCTCGGACTCCTCGCGCTCGGGCTGGCGGGACACGCCCTGGGGCGCCGGAGGACCGCATGAGACCTTCCGGAACGGGTCCGTACGGTCGGGAGGTCGACGCGAGACCTCCGCCGTCCTACGTCGCGTGCCGGCGCACGAGCTCCCCCAACTCCTCCAGGAGCCGCCGCACGAACCCGCGTGTGGCATCGTGCGTGAGCCGCCTGTCCTCATCGAACCGCTCCTTCGCCTTCGCGACGAGCACCTCGGGCTGTAATACCATCGGGCACCGGTTGTAGACGAGGGCCTGCCGGAGCTGCGCCTGGGCACGGGCGGTCCCCCACATCCCGGGGGTGGCGCCCATGATCGCCACCGGCTTGCCGAGAATCGTAGCCTTTCCGGGAGGACGGGAGGCCCAATCGATCGCATTCTTCAGGACACCGGGGACGCCGTGTTGGTACTCGGGGGTCGAAATGAGGAGCCCATCGGCCCGTTCGATCGCTTCGTGGAATGCCTCCACCCGCTCCGGGAACCCCTTCGCCTCCACGTCGCCGTCGAAGAGCGGAATCCCCTCGAGCCCGAAGATCTCGACCTCCATCCCGTCCGGCGCCGCTTCCGCGGCCGCGCGGACGAGCGCCCGATTGTACGACGCTTTCCGCAAGCTTCCGGCGAACGCGAGAATTCGAATGTCACCGCTCCCCGTCCCGTTCATCTCTCCCTCCCTCCTCTGTGTCCCGACCGTGCTTTTCCTCCTCACCCGGTAAGGCAAGGAACATACCCACCCGAAGTCGGCGGAGTGGGAGGACAGGCTGCTGGAGCCCCGCGAGGATGCCGCCCCGGAGGCGGCGCCGCCTACAGCTCGTCCGGCCGAATCGGGTTCGTCGCATAGCGTCCGGCGACCGTCGCCCACTCCCGCACGCGCCACTCGGCAACCAGGCCGTTGATCACGTACGGGTCCTCCCGGGCAAACTTCCTGGCGACCTCGGGTGAGGATCCCTCGAAGACCAGGAGCGCGCCGTCGACCGGGTCCACGAGCGCTCCCGCCAACACGAGCTCCCCACGTTCGTGAGCCGCCCAGGCATGCTTCAGATGCTCCGCGCGGTAGTCGGGGCGTTTTTCCAGATATTCGGGCGCCGCGTCGTAAAAGAGCAGATAGTGCATTCATCCCTCCCGATCACGTCGACGTACGGCTCAACTCTCCGGCAGGAGCCCTTCCGCTCGCCATTCCTCCTCGGGCAAGGGGAGCGGCTCCAGAAAGCCGGTCTCCACGCGAAACATCCAGCCGTGGAGGTGGAGCGGAGGTCCGTCTCCGTCGAGGCGCCTTCGCACGGCTGCATTGCCGAGAGCATTCCGAAGCTGCGCGACCACGTTGCGCTCGGCCAGCCGGTCGGCCCGCTCCTCCTCCTCCGCGATCGCATCAAGCTCGGCACGGTGCTTCTCGGCGAGGTGGCGGAGGGGTTGGATCCAATGGCCGACTGCTCCCTGGCTCAAGCCCTGGAGTCCCGCGTGGATCCCGCCACAGCGTGTATGCCCGCTCACCACGATATGCCGCACCTCGAGGACCGACATCGCAAACTCCAGCACGGCTTCCGAAGCCGGATCTCCGGGAGGGAGCAGGTTCGCGATGTTCCGGTGGATGAAGAGCTCTCCCGGGTGGGTTCGCGTGAGGAGGTCCAGCGGTTTTCGAGAGTCACAGCAGCCCACCAACAGAAAAGGCGGCTTCTGCCCGCGGATCAGCCGCCGAAACGCATCGGCGTCCTCGAGCAGCCTCCCTTCCACGAATGCGCGGTTTCCCATGAGCAGACGCTCCACCTCCGCGGCTCCCTCCCCGCGGCCGACGGAGAACGTCTGAGCTTCGGCTTCGGGCATGTCTTTTTCTTCCTCCTGCGTTGTCGGTCGTGGAGAGGCGTCCGGCGCGGATGACGCACCGCTTCAGTAGACCAGAGGCCCCTCATCCGGAGGACAATCTGTGAAGAAGGGCGGTCCGGGGCACCCCGTCACTCCACGCACGACGCGGCCTGGACGCCCGAATCCGCAAACCCGTGCTCGGTGACGACCTGGAACGAGCCATCCCGGGTGGCGGAAATGGAGACCGTTCCCTCGTCGGCGGTGAGCAGCACGGCCGCTCCCACCGCCTCGTACCTTTCGAGAGCCTCGACGTGCGGATGCCCGTACGGGTTGTTCCGACCGGCACTCACGACCACCAGCCGGGGGCATACCCGCTCCAGCACCGCTCCCACGTCCCCATTCCTCGAGCCGTGGTGAGAGGCCTTGAGCACTCCTACTGGACCGAAGTCGTCCGCCGCGGTCTCGAGCCAGTGGCGCCAGAGCCGTCTCTCGGCATCGCCTGCGAGAAGGGCGCGGAACTCACCGAACCGGACCACCACGCCCACGGAGTTGTCGTTGTGTCCCCACGTCGGCTCGCCCGGGGGAGAAAGGATGTCGAGCGCGGCATCCCCGACTTCGATCGTGCGCCGCTCGGGCTCGAGGAGAGGGATGTCGAGGTCGCGGAGGGTCTCGAGAAGCCTCCGGTAGGTGCGCGTGGTGTGCGCGACCCCGTTGTCCATGAAAAACCGAACCGGAATCTCCTCGAGCACTGCGACCGCACCGCCGATGTGGTCCGCGTGATTGTGCGAGGCGATGAAGAGCTCGATCGTGTCCACCTGCAGGCGAAGCAGGTGCTCCAGAACCGCATCGTCCCGGCCCGCATCGATGAGGACCCTCTGGCCCGTCGGGACTTCGATGAGCACCGCGTCGCCCTGTCCGACATCGAGGAAGCGGAGCTGGAGGATATCCCCCGGTTCCTGGGCAGACAGCGCCGTCGGTAGAAGGAGGGCGACCAGGGCCGCGCGAAGAAGAAACCGGCGCACGGAGGAGGTTATAGCGACATCGGGCCGGAGGGCCCGCGCCGAAGGGACGAGCGGAGGTCCTCGGCCTCCTTTCGGAGGCGCTCCGTCGCATCGACGTCGACCCTGTACCGAGCCGCCCCGTCGTCCCGCACCTCCCGCAACGCGTCGCCCTCCTTCGCGTCTGGCCCCAGAGCCGCACGCGGCACGGTCCGTTCCTCCCCGCTCTCCGCGAGCAGGATGGCACGGCCGTGGTCCTCGAATCGGTCGAGAACCCAAAGCGTCGGTGTCGTCATCGAGGCTCCTGTGCGTCTTCCGGCGCTCTCTCGGCCCGCCGTGTCGCGGCATGGGCCGGGGGACCGAACCCCCGATGCTCCCGATCGTGGCCCACGAGGGATCCCCTATTCTTCTCGAGTATACTGTCAGGGGTGGGTCGCTGCCGAGGCATACCGAAGGAGGCCGGAGATGCGGGGGACGGTTCTGAAGGATCCGCTGTCGATGCTGCGGGCGGGAACGGTGGTCATCGGGCTCCTCGTGGCCGGTGCCGTGTTCGGGCGGCCTACGGATGCGGCCGACGCGGCGACAGCCCCGCAGGGCGAGCCGGTGGCCGAGGACCGGGAGGTCATCCTCATCACGGGCTCCACGGGCGGACTCGGCCGTGAGGTGGCACTGGAGCTCGCCGGCACGGGAACCCATATCGTCGTTCACGGCCGGAACCAGGAGCGGGGGGAGGAGGTGGTGAGACAGATCGAGGAGGCGGGGGTGGGAAGCGCCCGCTTCTACGCTGCCGACCTCGCGTCCCTGGCCGAGGTTCGGGCCTTCGCGGACGCGATCCTGCGTGACTACGACCGCCTCGACGTGCTGGTGAACAACGCAGGGATCTGGCTCGACCAGGAAACACGGCAGCTCAGTCCCGATGGACACGAGCTCCACTTCCATGTGAACTACCTCTCCCACTACATGCTCACGCGCCTCCTCCTGCCATTGATCGAACGGAGTACACCTGCTCGGATCGTGAACGTCTCCTCCGTGGCGCAACGGCCGCTCGAGTTCGACGACCTGATGCTGGAACGCGACTACAGCGACTCCAGGGGATACGCGCAGAGCAAGCTCGCCCAGATCCTCTTCGCCTTCGACCTCGCCGAAGAGCTGGCGGGCACCGGGATCGGGGTCTTCGCCCTGCATCCCGCCACAATGATGGACACGGACATGGTTCTCTCCCGGGGTGCGGAGCCCCGTGCCTCCGTACGGGAAGGCATGGAATCGGTGGTTCGTGCAGTCAGGGCACCCGATCTGCAGAGTGGTCAGTACTTCAACGGGACCGCTGCCGCGGAGGCGAACGAGCAGGCGTACGACGAGGAAGCGCGGGCACGACTCCGGAGGGTAAGCGAAGATCTCACCGGGGTGCCACGCTGACCGGAGAACGCACACGGACGTTCCGCGCACGAGCCGGAGGCCGGGGCTTGACCGGGGACCGGGCTGCGGGTGTATTCTCCGCACGGCAACGACCCTGCGGAGGAGAGTTCCCTCTTCCCATCTGGAGGCAGCGCATCACGGACGAAGCACCCCCTTCGGGAGAAGTCGAGCTCGACGGCCGACGCTGGGAGTGGGAGGCCCACCCCATTCCACCTCGCGAGGGCGAGCCGGCGCCCCTCCTCGGGTGGCACGAGTTCCGCTTTCGCCTCCAGGAAGATCCGGACCAGATGGCTCGGATCCGCGCGGGCGTACCTGCCGAGACGTGGTCGCCGGATACCCTGAATCAGGTGCTCCGGGGCGCCAGAGAACGCATCTGGAGAGATGTCGACGGCCGCCTCTGGAAGGTGAAACGGACGGGATGGCCCGCGGCCGTCGGAGGTACGGCGAGACTGAAGGAGGGGGAAGCCGAAGCACCGCCGATTGTCCTCTTTCATCCGCTGGAAGACACCTCCGCCGAGCCGGCGCAATCTCCCGCCCGCGACCTCCCATCCCTCACAGGCGCATCGGACGAAGAGCTCCAGGCGCTCCTCACGCGGTCCCAGGAGGCAGATTCATGAGCGAAGCCCCAGAACCGAAGCATCACGGATACACGTCGAGCGAATCCGAGCACCCGGAGGTCCCCGAGCCGACGTACGCGGAGCGGGCTCGCACCCTGCTCACGAAAGCGCAGGAAGGGACGCTCGCGACCCACTCGCGAAGGCGGCCAGGCTATCCCTTTGCATCCCTCATGCCGTACGCCCTGGACTCCGCGGGACGTCCTCTGCTCCTCGTGAGCACGCTCGCAGTGCATACACAGAACCTGAAGGAGGACGGACGGTCGTCGCTGCTCGTCGCCTCCCCCGATGCCGAAGACCGGAATCCACTCGCACTCGCGCGCGTCACCCTCCTCGGGCGGTGCCTTGCAGTACCTCCGGAAACGGAGGATGCAGGGGAGGCACGGAAGCTCTACCTCGACCGCCACGCCTCGGCACGCTACTGGGTCGACTATCCGGATTTCCAGTTTTGGCGAATGGATGTGGAGGAGGCGTATTACGTGGGTGGCTTCGGCGTCATGGGATGGGTGAGCGGAGACGAGTACCGTGGAGCCGAGGCCGACCCTCTGACGGATCATGCCGCAGCGATCATTGACCACATGAACGAGGATCATGCCGATGCTCTCGAGCTCCTCGTTCGCTCGGAGGGGATCGAAGGGGTGGAGGAGGTCCGAATGAGCGCGGTCGACCGGCTGGGCTACCATCTGCGGCTGCGAACCGACGAGGGGATGCGCGGGATGCGCCTCGCCTTTCCGGACGAAGCCCGCACCCCGGCGAAGGTGCGGGAGTATCTCGTGGAGCAGGTCCGTGCGGCACGGGAGGGGGGGGCCAGCGCTTGAGGAGGGGCCAACCGGACCCGTGCAGCCGGACGTCAGCCCTCGGCGTCGAGCTCCCTGTCAATCTCCACGCGCGAATGGGGCGAAGAGGCGTCCCGCCACGGCGGGGGAGCGCCGAACTCGTACTCGCCCAGGATGAGTACGGGGGTGCCCTTCTCCAGAACCTCCCGACCGGTTTCGTCGAGCGTCCATCCCTCTCCCCATTCGTAGACCCACCGCGCATCACGCTCCAGGAGCCGGACGCAGGCATGGCTGGCAGGCTCGCCGGGGAGCGAGTACTGGTGGAAGGAGAGGCCGCGGGCGTTATGGAAGTTGTAGTACCACTCCAGATACCAATCGGGACTCACCGTGCTGTGCCGCCCCGGTGAGCGCCAGTTCAGGTGAAAGCGCCCCGCGGGCGTCGGGTGCTCCTCTCGCCCGGTGCTCACCGGTCCCCACCGCACGAGCCGGCCGTCCTTGTAGGCGCCGAACACCTGACTCGGTTGATGCACCACGAGAGCTTTTTCATAGCCGACCAGGCCGGTCGCCTCAGAGGGGAGGGGGCTGTACTCCACTTCGTCGAGGTCCCACCGGTCCGGGACCACCATCGTCTCCAACCGGGCCAGGTGATCCACGTCGACCCGATTCAGCTTCTCGAGGATCGCGAGCTCTTCCGATGAGTGTCGCTCCAGGAGATCCTCGGGCACGGGCTCCAGGGCAAACGAGAGCCCGCTGGAATCGGCGCCGAGACCGAGTCCATGGGCTTGCCCGAGTGGCAACGCGAGCAGGATGACGAGAGGAAGAAGCATCTTGTGCCAGACCGGCTCCGCTGTGTGGGCAGGGGAAGAAGCCCCTCCATGAGGACCCGTGCGACACCTCCCGGTTCCATCCTTCGCGGTTAGCGGAGGGGGCGTGGCACGGCGGTTCGATAGAAGGGCCCCACTCAGCGTGCACTCCCAGGTCCTGAGCCCCTTTCCCGAAGTGGAGCGATCGTGATTCCGGCGTTCCTCAACCCCGACGCCGGAACCGCTCCCCGCGGAGACGGGGGTGGAACTCGCAATTCTGCCGGCCGGAACCGTCAACCGCTTCGCCCGCGACATGGGGATCCCCTCGACCCCCCGCACGGCACTGGACCTGGCGGCCGGGCCGGAAACGAGGTCGGTGGACGTAGGATACGTGAACGGGCAGTGGGAGTGCGCGAGCGGGACCTGACCCTGGCGGGATTCGGGCAGAGGATCGAAGGCGGCAAGCCGAACCTCCACGTCGTGGTCGTCGGCCGGCACCCCCGCCTCCGCCTCCTCGCTGAAGGTCAGCGCCGGGCCACTCCGGTCCGGGTGCCACGTTGTGCGACCCACACTCCGCTGATGATGAGCAGGCCCCCCAGGATCGCGGCAATGCCGAGCCGTTCCCCGAGAAACAGGGCACCGGCGACCACAGCCACCAGGGGGATCAGGTACGTGACCAGAGTCGTGTTCGTTGCTCCCACCCGCTCGATCAGCGTGTAGAAGACGAGGAAGGCCGCTCCCGTCCCGAAGGCTCCGAGAGCCAGGACCGATCCCACGACGGGGAAAGTGAGGAGGCTCAGATCCGGCAGGGGATCCAGGAGGATGGCGGCCGGAAGCACCACGATGAAGGCGGCGAGGACCTGCCCCGTCGCGATCGTCAGCGGCGAAGCGCTCCCGGAGACGCGGCGATTCGCATACACAGCACCGCTCGCATACATGAGGGTCGCGAGCACCACCACTCCGATGGCGATCAGCCGTCCCGGCTCGCCCGTGTCCGAGGCGACGGTGAGGCCCACCCCGCAGAGAGCGAGCCCGAGGCCCACCACGCGAGCCGCGGTGAACCGCTCCAGCTTCACGGCGACGGAGACGATGAGGGTGAACGTCGGCACGGCTGCCATGAGGAGCGCCACCAGCCCCGAAGGCAGGAACTGCTGCGCCCATGCCGCCCCACTCCAGGGCACGGCGTTCGTGAGCACCCCGAGCAGGATCATCTGTTTCCAGAGATGGAACGAGCGAGGGAGCCACTGACCGCGAATCCGAAGTACTGCAAGGAGCACGGCAGCCCCCACGGCGGTCCGGCCGACCACGATCCAGAGAGGCGCCAGTCCCCACAGGGCCACCTCGATGAAGAAGAAGGAGAACCCCCACATCCCCGCGAGGGTCAGGAGGAGCGCGCCCTCCGAAGGGCCGAAGCCGCGAGGCCGAAGGACGGTGTCGGGCACCGGAGCCGACACCGTCATCCCCTCATCCCTCGGACGGACCCACGACCGGAAGGAGGATCCGGAAGGTGGTTCCGGCACCGGGCCGGCTCTCCACCTCGATGTGTCCCCGGCAAGCCTTCACGATGGCGACCACATTGCTGAGGCCGAGCCCCGTTCCGGCACTTCCGGCCTTCGTCGTGAAGAAGGGGTCGAACATCCGTGCGAGCGTCTCACTTCCCATACCCTCTCCGCTGTCTACTACCGTGATCTCGAGGTTCAAGAACACCTGCTCGACCTGTTCGTGCCTGGATCACTCTCGGCTCCCCATCCTTGGGCCGGCTGACGTGCATGAGCTGTGCCGTATGAGACCGCGCTCCCTTCGATCGGACACGAGCGTCTTTCTCTCATACCGGGCCTACCGCTAAACTGAGGGGACCGGCTCGCCGCTCCGGCAGGCGTCTATTCGCCGCATCCGAACGATTCCAGATCCGAGGTTCATCGATGTTCGCTCGCTCCCTCTCCCTGCTGTGCCTTTGCGCGGTGCTTCACCTCGCTCCGCCCGCACATGGGCAGGAGATTCACGTCGGCCACGACGAGGTCGACCACGAGGCCGTCGACCATGGCGTGCCACTCTACGGAACGCTGGGGGCGCACAGCCGCTCCGTGACGACCTCCTCGGAACGCGCTCAGGCGTACTTCGACGAGGGTATGCAGCTCATGTACGCCTTCGGCACGAGCACGGCGCGACGCTCCTTTCAGGCCGCTCGGCAAGAGGACCCGGAGTGTGCGATGTGCTGGTGGGGCGAGGCATGGTCCCTTTCCCCCTACCTGAACGGACGACCCGGGCCATCCGCCGAGCGAGAAGCCCGCGAGCGAATCCAGCGCGCTCGGGAGCTGGCTCCCGGCCGAACCGACGCCGCGGAGGAAGCGTTGATCGAAGCGATGGCCGTCCGCTTTTCGGAGGAGCCGGAGGAAGGGCGAGCGCACCTCGATTCCCTTTATGCCCAGGCGATGGAGGACGTCGCACGACGGTTCCCGGACGACCTGGACGTTCAGACCCTTCACGCCGAATCCCTGATGCTCCTCCGGCCCCGGCGAGGCCCCGTGGACCTCGCCGACCCTTCGGTGCGCGAGATCACCGACATCCTGGAGGAGGTCCTGGATCGGGACCTGAAGCATCCCGGAGCGTGTCACCTCTACATCCACCTCGTCGAGGCCTCCGCGGAGCCCGAACGGGCCGAGGCGTGCTCCGACCATCTGGCAGACGCGATCCCGGGGGCGAGCCACATCCAGCACATGCCCTCGCACATCTACATGACGATCGGACGGTACGGCGACGCCGTCAGAGGGAACCTACGGGCGCGACACGTCGACGAGCAGGCGGAGCATGGCGGGGTGCCAGGCATCTACCGGGCGCACAACCTCCACATGCTCGTCTTCGCCGCCGTCTTCGACGGTCAGAGCGCGATCGCGATCGACGGGGCCCGGGAGCTGGCGAGGATGTCGGAACCCCAGTCGTTCTATCTGCCCCTCACCCTGGCGATCTTCGGGCGTTGGGACGATGTGCTTGCGCTCCACGAGCGGCCTCGGGACGAGTTCCGCGAGGGGATGTGGCACTGGGCGCGGGGAATGGCGCACCTGAGAACCGGCCTGCCGGGTTCGGCTGGGGACAACCTCCGGCTCCTCCGGCACATCGAAGCGGAGATCCCCAAAGACCGGAACTTCCGCTTCCACCCCCAGCGCGTGCTACTCTCGATCGCCGGTGGAATCCTCGAGGGCGAGCTCGAGGCAGCTCGAGGGGATGAGGAGGCGGCAATCCGGGTCCTCCAGGAAGCGATCGCTGCGCATGACGGACTGGTGTACGACGAACCCGCGCCCTGGCACCTCCCGCCCCGACTCACGCTCGGCGCCCTCCTGGTCGATATGGATCGCGCTGCAGAAGCGGAATCGGTCTACCGGAAAGCCCTCACGCACCACCCGAATCTCGGCTGGGCCCTCTTCGGGTTGGAGCAGGCGCTTCGCGCCCAGGGACGCGAGGCCGAAGCGGACGAAGCTGCACGAGAGTTCGAGGAGGCATGGGCCCGAAGCGACACCTGGCTCCGCAGTTCACGGTTCTGAGGCCGCGCCCGCTGCCCCACCCGCATCAGGGCGCCCTGACCGCCGAGTCCGGCCGTGGTCTGGACTCGGCGGTCAGGGGACGGTCGCCGCAGGGAGCGGCGTCTCGGACATCAGCTTGTAGATGGGAATGAGAGGCGCCGCATGGCGTGCCGGGTCCTCCCGGTGCGCCTGCAGGTCGGCGAGCGGAAGGAGCGAGGTCATCTTGTTCCAGTAGACCGCGCTGTCCGTCGTCTCCGGCTCGAGCAGGTGAGCGACGACCCTCCCGAGCTGCTGCCCCGTTCGGACCACGTACGCGCCCCACGGGAACTCCAGCTCCTCTTCCTGAACTGACCCCACTTCGACACGGACTGCCGCCCGGTGGTGGTTGTCGCTGTTCTCGAAACGGATCCCTTCGAGGGTATAGGTCTGGACCCTGAGCCTCACCGGCTCCACGAGGCGCTCCACCGCGATGTTGTGCCGGCGGAGAAGAGCCGCCGTCTCGGCCGCTTCGGCGGGAAGGAGATAGGCGTACGGGCGGTCCCGGTACAGGGTGCCCACGGGCTTCTTGAGGAACTCGGCATCCCTGACGGTGAGGAGCTCGTCGCCACCCGCCGGATTCTGGATCCGGTACGTCACCCGAAAGTCCTCCGGCTCCATCGTCTCCGCCACGGGGATCTGTCCTTCGGCACGGTCACCGAGCTCGATCGTCCGCCGTCGAGCTTCCTCCACCGTGGCGATGAGCGCGTCGCCGTGGTTCTGCGCGTACCCGAGCACGGTGGTGTAGGCGAGGATGCCGGTCTCCACCGCGACCGGCTTCTCATGCCATTCCGCGAGCTCGAAGAGGATAGAGAGCTTGTTCGCGAGGCCCCCGTAGTTTCGTCCCATCCGGGGCGCGGCTCCTCCGCCGTACCAGCGATCTTCGTCGCCTCGCGCCCAGTAGAACGCCTCGAACCCGGCGGCCTCGAAGTTCCGGTCGATGAGCGGAAAGATCTCCTGGTCGGCCAGCTCGGTGAGGCTCGGGTCCGCCCCTGCCAAGCCGGCGGCTTGATAGAGGAGACTGTACGGATAAGCGCCTCCATACTGCACCGCCCCGCCATCATGCCCATCGACGAAAAGGTGCGGATCCCACTCGTTGATCACCCTTCCGATGTACGCGGCCATAGCCGGGTGCTCCAGCGCCATGTAATCCCGGTTCAGATCCGCACCGAGAGCGTTCAACCGACTGGCGGCTTCCAGTCCGTCCGGATTCTTCGAAGGCACCACGAGAACGATCAGGTCGTCGAGCATCCCGTTGAGCTCGGTCCCCCGTGTTCCCAGATCCCGGATCATCAGGAGGAGAGATTCACGGAGCGTGTAGTTGAATCCGTGGACGTTCGCGCCGAGGACGAGGATCGGCTTCCCGGAGGCGTGCGCCTCCGCCGGTGACGTGACCCGGGGCCGGCTGAACGTGGCGACGTACAGCTCACGGCCCTGGTGCGTCCGCCCGTAGCTCCCCAGGGCCATGTCGTGGGAGCCCGCCTTGACCTCCTTCAGGTACGCCACCATCTCGTCGTGACTCGTGTGCCGCTCGTATTCCGACACCTCGAGCGGAGTGCGCGGCTCCTGCGCCTGGGCAAGCGGCGGGGCGACCTGAGGTGCAAGAGCAAAGAGCAGTACGAGGAGGATGAGCCGGGTAGGCCCTGGGATGCAGTCGATCATGGTTTCTACCGATCCGGGCACCGAGGGACGAAGCGGGCCAGGGAAGGATGCTCGGGACGGGCAGAGCCCGGAGGCACCCAAGCCGCTTGCCGAGACTTTCGACGTCGCCTGGAGAGTAGATCGGCCGAGGGCCCCAGGGCAACTTCGTCTGTGGCCTTCGCCGCTCCACATCAGACCGGAACCCCGACGCAGAAACCGAGCGGAGTGAGCCCTCGCAGCCGCCACTCGCCCGCAATGGCACCGGGTACGGTGCTTGCAGAACTGGCCTGGAGGACCGCGCCGGCGGTGGGCGCCGGCCGGAATGGAAAAGGAACCGAGGGGAGGACGGCCGTGAACTGGAGGAGGATCTCCCGCCGTGGAACCATCGCAGGCCTGCTCGGGGCCGTGACGGTAGCCGCCTGGTTCCTCCTCGTCGATACGATCCTGCTGCATCCTTTCTTCACACCCGGTGCGCTCGGCTCCGCACTCTTTCTCGGCGCCACCGACCTCGGCTCCGTCGAGGTGAACCTCTGGACGGTGGGGGGCTACACGGTCTTCCACCTCCTCACCTTCGCAGTGATCGGGTTCGCGGCCTCCGCGTTGATCGAGAAGGCGGAGCAGAAGCCGTACGTGGTTCTGGCTGGACTGCTCGTCGGTGTGGTGATCCTGGCGTTTTTCCTGGGGCTCCTGACAATCCTTGCCGAGTTCCTCCTCGGAGCCCTGACCTGGTGGGCGATCGCGGTGGGAAGCCTTCTCGGCGCCCTGGCGATGGGCCTCTACCTCTGGGAGCGAGACCCGAAACTGGAAGAGGCCGTGGAAAAGGACCCCTTCCGCAAGCGCCACACCTGATCGCGAAGTCGGCCTCGACGGGTCAGCCGCCCTCGACGGGTCAGCCGCCCTCGAGGGGTCACTCGGCGTTGAGGGTCAGCCGCCTCCCACTCAGCCGCCTCCCACCCGTTGAAGCGCGTCCGCCGCACCTTCGCGTCCCGGGTCGGCGTCCGCCGCCAACTCGGCCAGCTCCTCGTGGTAGCGGAGAGCCACCCCCTCCTCCCCCGCGGCTTCCGCCGCGCGAGCAGCTCCCAGAAGGCTGTGATACCGCCGAGGCCACGTGTCGAGGGAGGTCGAATAGGCTTCCAACGCTTCATCCGGACGGTCGGCCTCGAGAAGGAGGTCTCCATGGAGTTCGTACGCCGGTTGCAACGCACCGGGGGTCACCGGGTGCTTCTCCATCTCCCCCTCGAGCTCCGCCGCGGCGGCCATCTCCCGAACTGCGTCCTCGGAACGCCCTTCCGCGAGCGCGATCCACGCGTACACGCTCCTACGCTGGACCTCGATCTGCTGTGCCCAGTATGCATCTTCCGCCGCGATCGCAGCGTCAGCGAGCTCGCTCAACCGCTCCATCGCGGCGCGAGCCGTCTCGAGGTCTCCGGAGCGAGCTGCCCCGAGGCCGCGGGCGAAGTGGCTCATCGCCTCGGCGCCCGGGAATTCGTCCCAGGGGAAGGCGGCGGGCACCCGATCGTCCAGTCGAGCCGCTTCTTCCCATTCCCTCCGCTCCACGTGCCATCGGGCCGGAATCGCCGCGAGGGCGTAGGCGCTGATGAATGTCGGCTGGTAGTTCTCGAACTGCCGAAGCTCCTCGAGCACCTCCCACGCCCGCTCGTCTTCCCCTCGCTGGAGAAAGCCGTACATGAGGTAGTCGAGAGCGTGCGGGTGATGATGGGACACATACTCGCCGGCGGGTGACTCGAGAGCAGCGTCGGCCGATCGCCGATTCCATTCGATCACATCCTCCCACTCCCCGAGCCGAACGTAGATATGGCTCGGCATATGGAGGGCGTGCGGGACGGAGGGAGCGATCTGGTCGTACGTATGGGCGAACTCGATTCCGCCTTCCGCCCGCCCCTCCACGTCATGGACGTGGATGGAGTAGTGGATCGCACCGGGATGTTCCGGTTCCGCTTGATACACCCCCTCGAGAATCGATGCAACTCGGTCCTGACGTCCCCCGTCCGCAGGATCGAGCGCGAGATGAGCGAGCGCATAGAGGGATGCGGCCTCCTGGTCCTCCGGGAATTCCCGGTGAAGCTCCTCCATCGCGGCTTCCCATCGCTGGAGACGGGAGGCGTACCCGGCTTCCATCTCCTCGTAGAAGGAGAGGGCGGCCCGTGCGTAGGCCCGCTCCCGTTCGCTTGCCGGCTCGAGCTCGACGGCGTGCTCCGCGGCGGCGCGTCCTCTCTCGAGAGCCTCCGGACCGGGCTCACCCGGCCAGAGCGGCTGGAACTGGGTCATCGCGATCCCCCAGTGTGCCATGGCACAGTCCTCCTCCACCCGCGCGGCTTCGGAAAATCCCTCCTCGGCCTCCACGTACATCATGTGATGGAGGAGGGCGAGCGCCCGGTCGAGGTGGACCTGCGCCTCAGCGGAGCAGGAGGTCGGAAAGTCGACCGCTCCGAGCGAGGTGTCGCCGTCCGACTCGAAGGGCTCCTCGGGGCCGCACCCCACGAGGATCAGCGCGCCGAGGAGCGGGAATGCGAGCGTTGCCCGCAGCGCGGGACGAAAATCATGGAAACGCATGTGCTCCCTCCTGATGTGCCTGTGGATTTCCCGTCGTTCGGTGCCGGGTCCTGATGCTCGACCCTCGGTTCAGTCGCGTCGCGCCCGGAAGACGACCGACTCCGCACCGAAGGAGGCGGCAAGCCGACGGGTCTCGTTGCTCGGGCTGTGTGCGAAATAGTCGAGGTGTGTGAGAACCTCGATCTCCGAGAACCCCACCTCCTGGAAGTACGAGATATACTCGCTCTCCCTCGTCGCCCCGACAATGCATTCAGCCCAGAGCTCCGGTTTGCTCCGACACGCATCCGAAGGCGTCTCGGCGAGGACGATGTCCGAGACCTGGGCCCAGCCGCCCGGCCGGAGGACTCGATGAATCTCGCGTACGGCCTTTGGCTTGTCGGGAACGAGATTCAGAACGCCGTTCGTCGTCACGATGTGCACGGAACCATCCGGCAAGGGAATCTGCTCGGCCGTCCCCCCGATGACCCGCACGTTTCGCACACCCATCTCGGCAGCGTTCTCGACGAGCCGCTGTCGCATGGCCTGGGTCATGTCGAGCCCCACCACCTCGCCGGTGGGACCTACGAAGCTGCTCGCGATGAGCGCGTCTGTCCCGGAGCCCGAACCGATGTCCAGGACCACGTCCCCTTCCCGGATCACATCCGCTGCGAAAGGAAATCCCACCCCGGCGAACGATGCAAGGGCCTTCTCGGGAATCCGGTCCAGCAACTCAGCGGGATACCCCTCCAGCTCACACGCCCGTCGCCCCGTCGCGAAGTGGAATCCCCGCTCCGGCTCGCGGGCCACTTCCGTGTACATTCTCCGTACGGCGTCGAGGATGACCTCTCTCTGGTCCGAGGTGATGACCACCATGGTTCGCTCCGGTCGAATACGAGTAGGTGCGAAAATACGGCTCCGACGCGTCCGCTCAAGACTCCGAAGCCCGACGTCCGAGGAGCGTGCGGATCCTCTCCTCGAACTCCCTGGGCACCTCGTCGAGCACCAGGCCGCGCTGGATCCGTTCCTTCAGACGCCGTTCGAACTCCGCCCGCGAGAAGCAACTCCGGCATCGCTCCAGATGCCGCTCCATTTCATCGCGTCCGGTTCGGTCCAGCTCCTGATCGAGGTAGGCCGCCAGACGCTCCAATGCCTCCTCGCAATCGATCGGCTCGCGGTCACTCGTCCGTGCATTCATTCGAGCAATCCTCGGACTCGGGCCTCGGGCTCCTTCAGGCCCCGTTCGACGGCGTGATTCCAGAGTGCCTCCTGGAGGCGGGAACGTGCCCGGGCGAGGCGGGAACGCACGGTTCCCACCGGCAGTTCCAGTACCTCGGCGACCTCCGCGTACGAAAAGCCCTGCACGTCCGCCAGGACCACGACGACGCGGTGGTGCTCCGGGAGGCCGTTGACTGCTCGCTCGAGATCCTCCTCGAGAAGGGTGTTCAGAAACTCCTGCTCCGGGTTTCCCCACCAGAGCAGGAAGGGCTGATGGAGCCGTTCGAAGAGCGAGAACGAGGCATCCTCCTCACCTTCTCCGGAGAGGGAGATCTCATGCGGACGCGCATGCCGCCTTCGACGCTCGCTGAGGAAGCAGTTCCTGAGGATGCGGAAGAGCCATCCCCGCAGCCGGTCTCGCTCGCGAAGGTCGGCGCGGCGTTCCCAGGCTCGAGCGACGGCGTCAGCGACCAGGTCCTCCGCGTCGGCGCGGCTGGCCGCCATCGAAAGCGCCCCGCTGAGGAGGGCCGGGAGGAGGTCGAGCACCGCCTCCGCGAACCAGGTCTCCTCCTCGTTTCCATGCCGCTTGCACATCGCTTCGTCCGTGCTCCCCTCTGGCGCTCGTCGGATCGACACCGCCTTCTATGTTAGTGACGCGGCGACCGACGAAAGAGTTCCACATGAGTGCGCCGAATGCCCATTTCACATCCCGAGCACGGAGGAGCCATGCCCGACCATGCACCCAGCCCGGAGGAGCACCGGCCCCCCCCTGTGGCCTACGAGAAGGCGAATACGGAACTCGGGATGTCACCGGCGAGGCACCGCAGGGGATCGCCTGGCGACGTCATCCGGTACGGAGTGGGGACGTCCCGATTCGGGCCCCTCCTGATCGCGGCAACGGAGAGGGGAATCTGTTCCGTGAGCCTGGGTCATCCCCGGGAACGGCTGATCCTGGAGCTTGAAGGAGAGTTTCCCCGCGCGGTTCTCAGGGAAGCCCCTGAAGCGTTCGCGCCATGGCTCGAGGTAATTGTGGATCATCTCGCCGACCCCTGCCCAGGACTGGACCTGCCCGTCGACCTCACGGGAACCGAATTCCAGATCCGGGTCTGGCGGGCGCTCCGCGAGATCCCGGACGGGGAGACTCGGTCCTACCGCCAGGTGGCGGAGTCGATCGGACGACCTTCGGCGGCCCGGGCGGTGGCCCACGCGTGCGCCACGAACAAAGTCGCCCTGATCGTGCCCTGCCACCGGGTGGTTCGGGAAGATGGCCGGCCCAGTGGATACCGGTGGGGCATCGAAGTCAAGCGGGAGTTGCTGCGCCGGGAGCGAAAACAGAAGCACCGATGAACCCAGAGCCCGTTCCCGAGTGAAGCGGGGGGTCGGACGCGCGGTCCAATCGTTGCAGTCGAATCCGGGGAGAACGTATGCTGCGGAGCAGGTGGCACGCACGCGACCTCAACTGAATAGGAGGCCCCATGAGCTCGTCTCAGCCGACCATCCTCGTGACCGGAGCCACAGGGAAGCAGGGCGGGGCCGTCGCGCGTCATCTGCTTGCAAGCGGGAGCTTCGAGGTGCGTGCGCTCACGCGGGATGCTGGGAAATCCGCGGCCCGCGAGTTGAGTGGAGCAGGAGCCGAGGTCGTGCAGGGGGACCTCGACGACCGGGCGTCGCTGGACCGGGCGCTGGACGGTGTCGCCGGCGTGTTCTCGGTGCAGAACTTCTGGGAGACCGGGTACCAGAGCGAAGTGGATCAGGGGGTGAGGCTGGCCGACGCGGCCAAGTCCGCGAACGTCGAGCATTTCGTCTACTCCTCCGTCGGAAGCGCACACCGCGATACCGGTCTCGAACACTTCGAGAGCAAGTGGAGGATCGAGGGCCACATCCGCGAGATCGATCTTCCCTACACGATCTTCCGGCCGGTCTTCTTCATGGACAACTGGGAAGCTCCAATGCTGCGCGACTCGATCCTGGAGGGGGCGCTCGCGCAGCCCTTGAGTCCGGACCGGCCGTTCCAGCAGGTAGCCGTCGACAACGTGGGGGCGTTCGCGGCCCTCGCGTTCGGGAACCGGGAGGAGTGGCTCGGTCGGGAGCTGGATCTGGCGGGTGACGACCGCCCGATGCCGGAGATCGCGGAAGCCTTCTCCGCCGCCATCGGCCGGACGGTGTCCTACGTCCGGGTGTCCTGGGAGGACTTCCTCGCCGCCGCCGGGGAGGAGTACCACAAGATGTACCGCTGGTTCGAGGAGGTGGGTTACGACGCGAACATCGCGGAACTGCGCCGGATCCATCCGGGGCTCACGTCTTTCGACGAGTACCTGAAAGCCGCCCGATGGTCCGAAGGTGGGCCTTCCGGGGACGCATGAGGAAGCCGGGACCCCCTACGCAGTACGCAGCCTCCTACAGGAGCGCTCTGAGGAGCCAGGTCGCCAGACCGAAATAGATCAACAGGCCCGAGACGTCCTTGATCGTGGTGATGAAGGGGTCGGCCACCGCGGCGGGATCTTTCCCGGCCTTGTGCGCAAGCCAGGGCACGGCAAAGCCCACGACGCTGGCGATCGTGCACGTGGCGACCATACTGAGGAAGATCACCAATCCGAGCTCCGGAATCCCCTGCCAGAGCCAGGCCGCGCCCCCGCCCACCACACCGACGATGAGCCCGACCGACAGGCCCGTTCGCCCTTCACGCCAGACGTGGCGCCAGACGTTCTGCGCACTGATGTGCCCCAGAGCGAACCCCCGGACGAAAATCGTCGACGCCTGAGTGCCGACGTTTCCGCCCATGTCCATGATGACCGGAATGAAGAAGGCGAGAATGACGATCGACTCGAGCGTATCCTCGAACTGGCCCACGACGCCTCCGGCCATGAGCCCTCCCCCCAGCGCCACCAGAAGCCAGGGCAAGCGGAGCTTGAGGACCTTGGGTAGCGAAGCTTCCAGGATCGTGGCCGACCGGCCCAGCTCCTCCTCCGACCAGGAGATTCCCGCAAGCCGGTACATGTCTTCCGTGAACTCACCCTCCGCCACATCCATGACGTCGTCGTGCGTCACGATCCCGAGCATGAGCCCATCGCCATCGACTACCGGGAGGACCGGCAGGTCGTAACGCTCCATCACCCTCACCGCCTCCTCACGGTCGTCGGAGGCGTTCAGCGTGATTACCGGTCCTCGAACGAGATCGGCGATCAGCGAGCCCGACTCTGCCATCAGAAGGCGACGAAGGCCCACGGCATCCAGGAGACGGCCATCCTTTTCGGCCACGTAGACGATGTTCACCGTCTCGTACTCTTCCGCCCGTGAACGGACGTGTTCGAGCGCCTCCTCCACGGTTCGATCGGGACGGACCATGACGTAGTCCGGGGTCATCAGCCGCCCGACGCTTTCGTCCGGATATCCGAGAAGCCATCGAGCCTCCCTCAGCTCCTCCCGGGGCAGGGTATCCAGCAGGTGGCGCACCACCTCCGCCGGGAGCTCCTCCAGGAGCCGGGTGCGGTCGTCCGGCTCCATCCCGCTCAGGACCTCCCGAGTCTCCCCATCCGTGAGCGCTTCCATCAGCTCGTCTCTCGCGGACGGTGGAAGATGAGTGAAGACCTGCCCTGCGAGCTCCCGTGGCAGGGCGCGGAAGAACAGGATACGGTTCGTCTTGTCCTTTTCCACGAGGAGATCGGCGAGCTCCGCAGGCGGCCACTCCGACACCAGCTCCTCGATCTCCTGCCAGTTCCGATTGGCCACGAGCCGGCGCAGCTCGTCGAAGAGCTCCGAGTGGGTCATGTCTCGCCTCCAACTCCGAAGATGCGGCCCGACACGAACTGCACCCCCGCGGTGAACCGGGCCCCCCGCTCACCCTCCTCCAGGTGTCCACCCCAACTCAGGTCGATCTCGATGCCCGCGTCCGGGAGGTGAATGCGCACTCCGCTTTGGTACTCGGGTCGGGCGCTGCCCTCTTCGGACAGCTCTCCTATCGCGGTCAGATCCGGAAAAAGGCCGAGATCGGCCCGCACGCCCCAGGTCACCTCATGATCGCCCTCGCCCGGGCCACCGTCCTCCTGACGGTCGGCTCGGTCCCACTGCCACCCTGCGTTTCCGTGCAGCACCACGAGATCGTCCGAGAGGGAGAGACTCGCCGGGAGGAAGGCATACACGTCCCCGAGCCGCCGCTCCCCGGGGACGGCACTCGGATTCGGGCCGAGACCCAGAACGATCCCGATGCCCCAATCGTTCGGGGACAGGGACCGGAGCAGGGTCTTTGCCTCGAGGGCGTACGTGGGCTCCCGAGCTCCATCCCCTTCGTCGACGAAGCCCACGCCTGCCGCAAACTCCCAGTTCGAGATCGGCTGACAGGCAGGGAGGATCCACGACGCGTGACGACCGTGCCACGCCTCGAGGTGGCATGCCCCCGGATCCACGATCGCAGCGTCGTCCACCACGTATTGCTGGGCGGTCGCCGGAAGAGCGACGCAGAACGCCAGCGCCGCGAAGGCACTGAAAACCAGGGAGATGCGGCTGAGGAGGACCTTGCGCATGGTTCGCCTTGGAAAGCACTGCCGCGGTGCGCGGCGGCCGGAGGCGAACCGTCAGAGCGCCTACCCGGAGAGAGGCTCGCTCCGACGCGTACGGACGGACGCCACGGCACCACGATTCGGTGCCGGATGTGATGTTCGGGCACGGCTGCCTGGCCGAGCCTCCCTCCCGGTGGAGGGAATGCTACTGCTTCCTGGTTCGCTCATTTCCCACGCAGTGCGAACGTGAACATGTGGGCCAGTTCGACCCACGACAGTTCCAATCGTACCGAGATCGCACCGGGTGGTCAACGCGCGTGGCATGGCCCGTACCCTCGGGCGGAGCGACCCGTGAAAAGCCCGGTCCGACCGTGAGTTGCACCCCCCGGATCCGGGACGGCCCCGGCGGGGCCGAGCGACCAGAGAGGTCGAGATCAGAGCACGGGTGACTCCTACGTGAGACGACGGTGTAGCATTTCAGGTCAGCGCCAGGATTTTAGCCGCTCGAAGGCACTGTCCCGATCACGGTTCCGGAGCGCGAGAAGAGACATCATGAAGCGCATATTGACATTCGCGGTCCTTTCCGCGGCGGCGCATGTGGGAGCGGGCTACCTGTTTCGTCGCCGGCGCCGTCGCCACGCCGGAACCCGCACCCACTTCCTCGTGACGCAGGGCGGGGTGAACGTTCGCCCGACCGGCGAGGAAATCGCGGACGCCGTGGTCTCAGTGCTGATGGATGGCGCCGTCCTCGACCTGCGCGACGCCGAGCTGGCTGAGCGGCCGGCGAGAATCGACCTGCTATGCGTCCTGGGTGGAGTCGAGCTCGTGGTGCCGAAGGAGTGGCGGCTCCGTGTGGATGTGGAGCCGGTGCTCGGGGGCGTTCGGGACAGGCGCACCCGGGAGTTCGATCCTGAACGGAGCGTGGACTTGACGATCTCCGGCCGGGTTCTGATGGGCGGCCTCGACATCTCCGCCACACCTGTGAGGGAGCGGTCCGATTCCTCCACCCTGACGTTCCGGCGACAGGGCGTCATCCTTCGGTAGCGGGAGCGGCCGGTGAGGCAGGAGAAGGCCGGAGCACTGCTCCGCTTCGGCGCGGCGACCCTCCTCGTGGGACTCGGCATTGGAATCGCCTTCGCGCGCTTTCCAGGTGGATACGACTGGGCGTACACCGTCATCTCGAAGCTGGCGTCCGTCAGGCAGAATCCCACGGGCGGCCGTTGGCTCGCCGGGTCCCTCCTCGCCGCCGTAGTCTTCCTCTGGCCGGTTGCGAGGTATCTCGACGAGACCTTTTCCAGGTCGGGAAGCCGCCCCCGTCATTCCGTGACGTCGCTCCGGATCGGCCTGGTCGGTGGAGCGCTGCTGGGACTCGAAGGCGTGTTCACCCTCGACTTCTCCCGACGACTGCACAAGGCGCATGAGGCCCTGGCGCTGATCACCTTCGTGGGATTCTACGGAGGAGTTTTGGGGCTCTACCTCGACCGAATTCGTCGGGATCGTTCCTTTCTCCCGCCGGCGCTCCTCGTCATCCTTCCGCTCTGTGCCGTGGGGCTCACACAGTTCGTGCTCTATCTCGGCCAGAGGGATCTCGGCTGGGTCAACACGGACTGGAGGGAGCTCGGAGTGCCCTTCTGGCTCAGCTTCGCATTCTGGCAGTGGCTTGCCGTGGCCTTTCTCGGGTTCGGGCTCGGATACCTCATCGCAGCCGGAGACCGGATCGGCAGGCCGCAGATGGAGCGAGGAGAAGATCGGGCCGGGAGCCGCACCACCTGACGAGGAGGGGGATTAGGGCAGATCGATCTCCGGCTCATCGGGAAACGGCCGGTACAGTACGGCAACGTGCCCGATCGTCTGCACGACCTCTACTCCCGAACGCCGTTCTGCGATGGCCCGCGCGGCCTCCTTCACAGAAAGGTCCGAAGTGTCGAGCACCCGGACCTTCAGAAGCTCGCGCGTATTGAAAGCCTCGTCCAACGCGGTGAGAAAAGCATCGCTCACCCCTTCCGCACCCGTCTGGAGCATGGGCTTCAGAGGGTGTGCCAGGGAGCGGAGATGGGATCGCTGCTTGGATGTCAGTGCGGGCATGGAGATCGTCGGCGATTCGAGTCGGAAGATGTGAGCCTCGCTCCATGCATAGCGGTCGACGGGGAGAGGCGAAAGCCGCGCCTCCTGCCCCCGCGAAGCAATCGGTGGGGGCCCACCCTGCAATTGGAATGCCGGGCTCCTGGAGCTACCGCGCGAAGAAAAGCCGGTCCGTCGATTCCTCGTCCACCAGGTCGTTGAAGAAGGTCACGGGCTCGATATCCACCTCCTGGAAGACCTCATGAAGTGCCCGCGCGAAGGGAGAGCTCTCGGCGTAGGACCACACCCCCAGCACACCACCCGGCGCGAGGTGCCGGCTTGCGCGCTCCAGTCCCTCTCTCGTGTAGAAGAAGTCGTTGGCGCGGTTCAGTCGGTCGTCCGGAGCGTGGTCGACATCGATCAGGATCAAGTCGAACGCGCCGTCGGGTTCAGCCGCCATCCGGGCGTAGATGTCTCCCTCCACCACCTCGAGCCGGTCATCGGCCTTGAGCGTGGACGAGAGCGGGACCAGGTCGGCCTCGAGCCATTCGATGACCTGCGGAAGGTGCTCGACCACCTCCACGGCCGCTACCCGCGGCGATGCAAGGGCAGTGTCCGCCGTGTATCCGAGCCCGAGCCCACCAATCAACACGCGCAGGGCAGAGCCCTCGTGGAGCTCCAGCGCCACCTGGGAGAGCGCTCGCTCCGAGGCGGTGTTGTAGCTGCTCATCAGGAACTCGTGGTTCAGCGTCACCTCCGTGATCACCGTCCCCGGGTCGGACAACAAGGTCCTCCGCCGCAGACAGAGAAAGCCGAGCGGAGTGTCCTCGTGCGCCAGAATCTCGAGATTGGATGCCGTCATTTCCTGGAGATCTCCTCGATTTTCTCAGAATGGACCATTCAGCACCTCCGTCCAGAACTCCGCTGTGACCTCCGTGCACTCGGCGTGACCCGAGCATACGTACCGGACCTCGTGGTCGGAAAGCCGCTCACGAAGGTCCTCGAGAGACCGCCTGGCTTCGTCCACATCGTCGGAGTACCCTCGACGGGCGGGTTGAAAGCCCAGGAGCGGAGTGCGAGCGATCGCGTCCCCCGCGAAGAGGGTGCCTCGAAAGAGGTAGGCTGCGCTTCCGGGAGTGTGCCCGGGCACCTCGAACGCGTACAGGGTATCGGCCCCGAAGGTGAAGTGGGTATCCGAAGCGAAGGAGCGGACCTCTACCTCATCCGGAGCCGGGACGTCCCGGCTCACGATCCAATCCGCAAGACGCGGGATCCAACCTCCCGGCTCCTCTTTACCGAAGAAGAATTCTACTTCGTCTTCCGCCATGTGGAAGGGCGCATGAGCCACGGCCCGCCACGCTCCGATGTGATCCCGGTGCGCATGCGTGAGGAATACCGCGATCACGTCCTTCCGTGTGGCTCCGAGATCCTCCAGCCCGTCGTCCAGGGCGTCTTCGGCGCCCCACCAACCCAGATCGACGACGATCACCCCACCTCTCACACGCGCCAGATGAATCATGCTCTGGTTCGGACCCGCCGTGGTGACCGCGGTGGACCGGGGCGCCTGCTCCAACGGAGCGGGCAGAGGTCGTGAGCACGCCGCAGCGAGGAGCACGAAGAGAATGGAACCGGCAACAGCGGGCGCACGCATACCCAGGGAAATCCAGCCCGCGCCTGCGGGCATGGTGCGTGCGTGAGGGTCGAGGGACATGGTTGAAGTTCGCGCCACCTGCGATGCGCGATCAACACCACCACGATCCGGCGAGGATGCCATGCCCGAGTTGCCCGACGTGGAGGTCTACAGGCAGGTGATCGAGAGCGGGGCCCTCGACCGGACCGTCACCGGCGTCGAGGTCGACGCCGATCGGATCCTGGACGAAGACCTGACCGCCGAAAGGCTACGGAATGCCCTTCAGGGGAGGACGCTTTCCTCCACCCGCCGCCGCGGGAAGCACCTCTTCATCGAGATCGGAGGGGAAGACCGATGGTTGCGACTCCACTTCGGCATGACCGGGCGGGTGGTCGTCCTTTCCGGCGACGAGGAGCTGCCTGCGCACACGCGATTCCACCTGAATTTCGAGGGTGGTGAATGCCTGGCCGTCACCTCACAGAGGCGGCTGGGTGAGATCGGATTGGTGGAGGATCACGACGGGTTCGCCCGGGAGCGTGAACTCGGCCCGGACCCCTCGGATGACGGCGTCGATCGGAACACCTTCCGCTCGCTTCTTTCGGGACGGCGCGGGAGCGTGAAGGCCGCGCTGATGAACCAGAAGGTACTGGCGGGGCTCGGAAACGTGTACGTGGACGAGATCCTCTTCCAGGCGGGCGTGCACCCGGAGGCTCCCGTAGAAGAGCTGGACGACCGGTCGCTGAAAGCAATTCATCGGACGATGGGACGCGTCCTCCAAACGGCCGTGCGGCGCGGCGCCGATCCGGAGCGGATGCCGGACCGATGGCTCCTTCCCCGGAGGCGGGAAGGTGTGGACTGTCCCCGCTGTGACGGAACGATCCGGAAGTCACAGGTCTCGGGCCGCTCGACGTATCACTGCGACTCGCACCAGGAGGAGAGGAACTCGAGGTGAGGGGGACCGCGCCGGCGCACGCATGGTGGAGGAGGGGTCGAAACCCATGAGCTCGGTCCGGATCGGTCCATCGGGATGGAGCTACGACTCGTGGCAGGGCGACTTCTACCCGGACTGGCTCCCCAAGGCCAGGCGCCTCGAGTACGTCGGTCGTCACTTCTCCGCAGTCGAGGTGAACGGCTCCTTCTATTCCCTCCTTTCGGCGAAGACGTGGGACAAGTACGGTCGGGAGACACCGGAGAGCTTTCGCTTCGCCGTGAAGGGGAGTCGATTCATCACCCACAACAAGCAACTCGGGGACGTGAGGGGGCCGCTCGCCAACTTCCTCGCCTCCGGACTCCTCCTGCTCGGGAAGAAGCTCGACGTGATCCTCTGGCAGTTCCCCGCCCGCCGGGCGGTCGACCCGGAGCGGCTGGACGCGTTCGTCCGCCTACTGCCGGGCGATACGAACGCGGCCGCGGCCCTCGCCGGCGAGCACGACGACCGAGTGGACGATCCGGTCACTTCGGCGGATTCGAATCACCGGATCCGACACGCCGTCGAGCTCCGGCACCCGGACGATCTCACAGCCGAGCGAGTCGGAGCCCTCCGCGACGCCGGCATCGCCCTCGTCTTCTCGCATGCGAGCGATTGGCCCTACGTCGAGGAGGTGACGGCTGGATTCATCTACCTGCGGCTGCATGGGGCCCCGAAGACATATGCCAGCCGATACCCGCCGCCCGAGCTCCGCCGGTGGGCGGCGCGCCTCGAGCGCTGGCGTGCGGGAGAGGAGCCGGACGATGCCGAACGCATCACGGACGGGAAACCGCCTCCCCGCAAGGGGCGGGATGCCTATGTCTTCTTCGACAATGATTCCGAAGGACACGCACCGCACGACGCCCGACGGCTCATGGAGCTTGTCGATGAGTGAAGGAAGTCCCGGCACCCCCCGCAACCGGCTCGTGGGGTGGACCCCGGCGGGGCTTTGAATAGAATGGAGTGTGTCGAGGCGATCACCGTACCCTCACGAACCGGAAGGAGCACAGGCTGAACATTCTCATCGTCGAGTCGGCTGCGAAGACGAAAACCCTGAGCCGCTACCTGGGGAAGGACTGGAAGGTGATGGCGACGGGGGGACACGTGCAGACCCTCCCCTTCGACCGGACGCAGCACGGCAAGGACGCAAAGAAGGCATACTGGGCGAACCGACCGGGAAAGCTCCCGTCTCCTCCGTGGGTCTGGACGGACCGGGGGGAGGAGGCAGTCCAGGCAATCCTCGCAGAAGCGAACGAGGAGACGACCTTCTGGCTCGCCACCGATCCTGACCGCGAGGGGGAGTTCATCGCGTGGTGTCTGGACCGGATCCTCCGGCCACACGCCCGCGCGGTTCACCGTGTGAGCTTCCAGGAGGTGACGGAAGAGGCCGTGCGGGAGGCCTTGGAGCGCCCGCGACCGGTGGACACGAAAATGGTGGAGAGCGCCCTCATCCGGAAGCTTCTGGACCGGCTCGTGGGGTACCGTACCTCCAAGTTGGCGCGGGGCGTGATCCCCGGCAGCGCCAGCGCCTCCATGGGACGGGTCCAGACCCCGACCCTCGGCTTCGTCGTGGATCGGGAGCTCGAGCGAGAAGCCCACGTTCCCATCCCCTACTTCGAGGTTCGTGCTCGCGCCGAGGAGGTGGACCTCCAGGTGCGCTTCCACGAGCCGGGGGACGAGGAGGCGTGGAAGAACGAAGCGGGCCGAGCCGTTCCCACGCGCACCTTCGACGAGGGGTTGGCTCGAAGGGCCGAAGACGCGATCCGGCAGGGTGGACGCGTGCAAGTGACCGAGGCGACTCGTGGCTCGCGAACCTCCGCGCCCCGGCCTCCCTTTTCCACCGACGCCCTGCTCCAGGCTGCCGGATCCCGGTTCGGATGGTCGCCCAAGAAGACTTCGGCGCTGGCATCGATGCTCTACGAGGCCGGACACATCACGTACATCCGGACGGACTCCAACCGACTCGCCGCCTCTGCGATACAGGCAGCCCGGAAGGTGGTTGCGGAGACGTTCGGCGAGGAGCACCTGGGACGGAGCGGCGGCACCCGGACGGCTCCGGCCGGCGGTGGGGCCGTGCAGGACGCTCACGAAGCCATCCGGCCCACCCGCTTCCAGGAAGAGGACGTGCCGCTGAAGGACGCGGACGCCCGGAAGCTCTACCGCCTGGTGCGGGCCCATACCCTGGCGAGCCAGATGGCCGCCTCCCGCTACGACACCGTGAGGATCCGCGCGGAGGCGAAGGATCTGGACCGGCCCCTCACCGGGAGCGTCTCGTGGCGCACCTTTCCGGGCTGGGAGGCGGCGTACGCGGAGTTCCGCGCGCAGCCCGCCACCTCTCCCCCACCGGCACCCCTCGAGGTCGGAGCAATCTGGGAGTTGGAGCCGGAGAGCCCGGAGTCACCGAACCCGGAGTTGATCGAGGACGAGACACAGCCACCTCCCCGCTACCGTCGCCATACGCTGATCCGGACCATGAAGGACGCTGGAATCGGTCGGCCTTCCACCTACTCGAAGACCGTCGAGAAGCTGGAGGAGCGCGCATATGTGGAAATCGAGGATGGGGCGCTGGTCCCTACCGAACGAGGCCGCTCCGTCTGGCTCCAGGTGGCGCCCCTCTACGTGCGCGATGACTCGGGCACGGAGCTGTTCAGCGCAGCGTACACCGCCCTCATGGAGTCCCGTCTCGACGCGGTCGCTTCGGGCGGATCCAATGGCAATGGCTCGGAGAAAGCGACGCCGGAGAACGGAGGAGAGAACGGGTCCGCCGGTGAGGCCGTGGATCCCGCCAGCATGTGGGAGAGCTGGAGGGACGAAATACGCGACCTGCACGAGATCGCGCGGACTCGGACGAAGGAGGGGAAAGCCACGCCACGGACCCGTCAGCAGCTCCAGCGCCTCCTGGAGAACGCCCCTTCCGAGATGGAACGCCCTCCCCCCCCGGACTCCTTGTCGGAGCAAGACGCCAGGGGATGGGTGGAGCGACTCCGGCAGGCCGGCGTCCAGCCCGCACCAACGGAAACGCAGATGGACTACCTCCGCGCCCTGATGGAGGAGCTCCAACTCGATCCCAGCGAGGCGGCGGAGTTGGTCGACCTCGACGACATCTCCCGAATCCGCACCTCCTCGCAGGCGAGCTCCCTCATCGACGACCTGAGACGCCTCCGGGACGAGCGCCGTCCTCCGAGCCGGAAGCAGCTGGCGCTGATCGAGCGGCTCCGAAAGGATGCTGGGCTCACCGAGGCGCAGACAGCAGAGCTCATCGACGAGCCCGACCTGGAGGGCCTGACCGGGGGACGGGAGGGCACGGCGAGCGCACTGATCGACCGGCTCCTGGAGGTCACCGGGACTTCCGCCGCCAAGGGTTCCTGACGGCGACCCTGCGTCGCAGGGGATGCGGATCGGGAACAGACGTTCCCTCGCGCTTTGCGCTCCAGTCGATCTCGCGACTCCGGCAGGCACGGGACGACCGGCGCGGACGCTGCCTCGTCAGCGTGGTGCCTGCACGCCGGCCCTCAACTCCTGGATCTGCTCCTCGATCGCCTCGATCCGGTCTTCCAGATCGGGATGTGTGGCGAAGAATCGCTCTACGGCACCGGGCTCCCTCTCCTGCAGCTCGAGCAGGCGCTCGAAAAACCGAAGCATGCCCTCCGGGTCGTAGCCTGCTGCGTGCAGGTACTCGACCCCGAGCTCGTCGGCTTCGAACTCTTGCGATCGTGAATGACGCGCGAGTGTCCCGGCAGCGGCGATCTCCGCCGCAATCTGCTGAACGAGCCCCGGGTCCTCGCCGAGAACCACCTGGGCAAGCAGCGCCATTTCGTACTGCTGGCTCAAACGCTCCGCACCGTGGCGGGCGGCCCCATGGCCGACCTCGTGTGCGATCACGGCGGCGAGCTCGTCCTCATCGTCTGCTTCCGCGATCAGCCCCGAGTGCACATAGACGAGCCCCCCGGGGACATTAAACGCGTTCACGCTCTCATCCTCCACCACATGGAAGCGCCACTCCAGGTCCGCCTTATCGCTCTGCGCGACGATCCGCTCGCCGATCTGCGTGACGGGCCGGATCAAGGTCTGGTCATCGGAGATCGGCATCTCCTCCGCAATTTCGGCCTCGAGCTGACGACCCATCTCCCACTCCTCTTCGACGGAGATGAGCGTCACGCCTCCGATCCCGAGCGTGGCGCAGCTCGTCGCGACCGCCAGGACGGAAAGGAGCGCAATGGTGAAGGGGCTGCGGGCGGATGCACGCGGTGCAGTGCGCCGGAGCGAGCGCTTTCGGTTGGCAGTCATCGGATCCCTCGGGATCATCGGGGAAAGAGCGGCACTTCCTTCTGAAGCCGCCTGAACTCGGCAAGAGTCAGACCAGGAACGTACTCTCCGGAACAAACCTGTGTACGCTAACCTACAGGTGTGTTGCGCAGCGTCTACGACCTTTCGAAAACCGGACGGCACGTGCTTCCCATGATCGAGTACCTGTTCGTCTCGATCGCCGCAATGTTCGTGATCATCAACCCTCTCACCACCGCATTCGTCTTCGCATCGCTGACCTCGCAGGCCTCGGAACCGGAGCGGAACCAGATCGCGCGACGCGCGGTCATCGCCTCGACCTCTCTCCTCTTCACCTTCGCAATCCTCGGCTCCGTGATCTTCCAGCTCTTCGGGATCACGCTGGCGGCCTTTCGGATTGCAGGAGGCCTGATCCTGTTCGGTATCGGGATGGGAATGCTGCAGCGCAGCGAGGCGGCGGATCACAACAAGGCGGACATACACCCGTCCGGAGCGATCGCGGACGACATCTCGATCATCCCCCTCTGAATCCCTTTCATCAGCGGCCCGGGAGCGATCGCCACCGCGATGATCCTCACGAGTGAGGCCCCCAGCCGGTGGCATGTGATCGCCGTCTTTATCGGGGTGCTGATCACCACGATCACTTGCTACTACACGATGGTGAATTCCCGGTATGTCATCCGGGTCATGGGCGAAAGCGGCCGCAAGATCATGACGAAGATCTTCGGGCTGATCCTCGCAGTGATCGCCGTCCAGTTCGTGATCAATGGCGTGGCCGACGCAGTGAGCGAGTTCTTGCAGAACAGGCCGCTGTAGCACACCCTCCCTCGCGCAGCGCCAGACGTGTGGTGCCATGTGCGCATGGTACCTGTGGCATGCGAGCATCGCCCGATGTCGCATGGCGCCTCCAGGATCGACGCGACGCCCCCACTTCACTGCGCTGGGCGGTTCAGGCCGATTTCCCTCCGCTCCCGCATCGGTAGCATTGCCTCCGTCCCACACCGAGGTGCAGGTGGTACAGCCCTTGCTTTTACCCCTCGTCATTCCGACAGAGCCCGGAACCGAAGCGTCAGGACGCCCTGGCCGCTCCGGGGATTCTCATCGACGGCGGAGGCGAAAGGGGAGTCATGGCTGAGCCGATCAAGATCGGGATCGTGGGGCTGGGCAAGATGGGCCGGATCCGCTCCGGAACCATCCGTGCGAACGAGTCGACGGTCCTCGTTGCGGGATCCGACACCGACCCTCCGGAGAACGGCTTCGGAGACATGACTTTCTTCTCCGACTACCGCGCCGTCATCGATTCCGATGTCGATGCTGTCTTCGTCTGCACACCCAACCGCTTCATTCCCGAGATCGCGTGCGAGGCGCTGGATGCGGGAAAGCACATCTTCTGTGAGAAGCCGCCCGGGCGCACCCTGCGGGACGTGGAACGGATCATGGAGGCCGAGCGGCGGAACCCGGGCCGAGTCCTGAAGGTCGGGTTCAACCACCGCTATCACTTCGGCATCATGGAGGCCGAGAAGATCGTCACGAGCGGGAAGTATGGTGAAATCCTCTGGATGCGCGGAGTGTACGGTAAGGCTCAGGGATCGGGCGATCCCGACGAGTGGCGCAGAGACCCCACGCTTGCCGGCGGAGGGATCCTCCTCGACCAGGGGATCCACATGCTCGACCTCTTCCGTCACTACGGCGGCGAGTTCTCGGAGATCAAGAGCATGTGCACGAGGACCTTCTGGGACTTTCCCATGGAGGACAACGCCTTCGCTCTCCTCCGGAACGACGCCGGCACCGTCGCGATGCTCCACAGCTCCTTCACGCAGTGGAAGCACCGGTTCACCCTCGAGATCTTCCTGCGCGACGGATATGTGATCGTCGACGGGATGCCCTCATCCACGGGCAGCTACCGGGACGAGTGGATCATCCAGGGCCGCCGCCACACGGGATTCGCGATCGGGAACCCCCCGGAGGAGCGCACCTTCTGCAACGTCGATCCCTCCTGGACGTTGGAGCTCGATGAGTTCGTGAGTTGCATCCGGACCGGGAGACCCGTAAGCCACGGCTCGTCGAGGGACGCGTACGAGACGATGCGTCTGGTCTTCGGGATCTACGACGCGGATTCGTCCTGGAGACGGGACGATGAGGAGGGAACGACGGTGATCGAGCCTTTCCCGGAGCGGGCCACCCCCCCGGTCCCGATTCTCGAGGATGAGGACCGGTCGGTCGCTACCTCATGAGGATCTCCTGCCCGGTCGGCGTCACCTCACGTTCGTTCTCCAGCCATCCGACCCTCCGGTCGGAGCTCCAGGAACGGTACAGCGATGTACGGTTCAACGAAGCGGGGGTCTCCCTGCAGGGCGAGCCTCTGATCGAATTCGCCCGAGGCTGTCGGAAGCTGATCGTCGCCCTGGAACGGGTGGATGACGCACTGCTGGATGCGCTTCCCGAGCTGGAGGTCGTGAGCAAATACGGAGTGGGGACGGACACCGTGGATCGATCCGCCATGGCCCGTCGGGGCGTCCGGCTCGGATGGACCGGCGGCGTGAACCGCCGGTCGGTCGCCGAGTTGACGCTCGCCATGATCATCTCCCTCCTCCGGCACGTGCCCGCACTCAACGAAGAGCTTCGGTCCGGCGCCTGGCGCAATCGACGCGGGCGCCAACTCTCCGGGCGCACCGTCGGGATCGTCGGCTGCGGCCACATCGGCAAGGACCTGGCAGGTCTCCTCGGTGCGTTCGGGTGCAAGCTACTCGCCCATGACATCCGGGACTTCCCGGAATTCTACGGCGAGCACGGAGTCGAACCGGTCGGATTGGATGAGCTGCTCGAGCGTTCGGACATCGTGACGCTCCACCTTCCCCTGGACGGCAGCACCCGGAACCTGATGAACCGGGACCGGCTCTCCCGAATGAAGCGGGACGCGCTGCTCATCAACACGGCCCGTGGCGGACTGGTCGACGAGGACGCGTTGATCACCCTGCTCGGCGAGGGAGCGCTCGCGGGAGCCGCGTTCGACGTGTTCGCCACGGAACCGTCGCTCGACTCCCCTCTCTTGCGACTGCCCAACTTCCTCGCGACGCCCCACATCGGAGGAAGCTCCGACGAGGCGGTGCTCGCGATGGGCAGGGCCGCGATTCGCGGTCTGGACGTGAACAGGATCCCCACGGACGAGCCCGCGCCAGGTCGCCCGCGAGCCCTCCCAATGCAACCGGCAAGGAGCCCGTGATGCGAAAGAACGCCCTGAAGGAAATCTGGAATCGAGGCGACGCGGTCATCAACGGCTGGTGCTCGATTCCCAGCTCGTTTTCAGCCGAGATCATGGCGCACCAGGACTTCGACTCGATCACGATCGACATGCAGCACGGGCTGGTCGGGTACCAGGTGGCCACGACGATGCTCCAGGCCATCTCCACCACAGCCGTGGTCCCGATGACGCGGGTACCGTCGAACGACCCCGGGTTCATCATGAAGATGCTGGACGCCGGAAGCTATGGTGTGATCTGCCCGATGATCCAGAATCCGGACGATGCCGAGAAGCTCGTCGCCGCCTGCAGGTATCCCCCGCGCGGTGTCCGCAGCTTCGGCCCCGTTCGCGCCAAGTACTACGGCGGCGGCGCCACCCACGGGGGCGGCGACTATCACCACTATGCGGAGGACGAGACGTTGGTCATTCCACAGATCGAAACCCAGGAGGCGGTCGCGAACCTGGACGAGATCCTGCAGGTCCCGGGGATCAGCGCGATCTACATCGGACCGTCGGATCTCTCGATGGCCTTCGGAAAGGAGCCCCGCAAGGGACAGAGAGACCCCGAGATCGTGGAGGCGAAGCGGAAGATCCTGCACGCGGCGAAGCGCCACGGGATCCCGGCCGGAATCCACACGAACTCGCGGGAGGTGGCGATCCAGATGATCCGGGACGGATTCCAGTTGACCTCACTCCAGAGCGATGACCGCTTCCTGATGAAGACCGCCAAGGAAGAGGTCGCGGCGGTACGGCAGGGGATCGGCCTCGCCGTGGGGGAAGCTCCATCTGCGACCGATGAAGCTGGAACCCCTGCGGTCTCCCGCGCCGGCGAGCGCGTGGATGCCACGAAAAAAACAGCGGGTGAGGCTCGCGTGAGATGAGCTTTCCCGACGAGCGGTTTTGCTCCGTAGCGCTCTTCACCGACGCCTACTTCGAACAGGTCAGAGCGGCCGCGTGCACCGTCTCCCGCCCGAAGCTGCAGGCGGCCGCCGACATCCTCGCCCGCGTCTACGGGGACGGCGGCACCGTGTTCTCCTGCGGAAACGGCGGGTCGGCGGCCATTGCGAACCACCTGGTCCTGGATCACTGCAAGCTGATCCAGACGGACACGAAGCTGAGACCGAGGGTCGTCTCCCTCAGTGCGGCCGTGGAGGTGATTGCGGCGATCGCCAATGACATCGCCTACGGGGAAGTGTTTCGCTACCAGCTGCAATCGATGGCTCGGGAGGGAGACGCCCTGATCACCGTCAGCTCGTCCGGAAACTCGGAGAACATCGTGGCGGCCGCGCTGTGGGCGAAGGAGCAGGGCATTCCCGTGATCTCGATGACGGGATTCAGCGGGGGGCGCTCCGCCGAAATCGCAGACGTGAACCTTCACGTGTCCGCCGACAATTACGGGGTGATCGAGGACATGCACCACGCCCTGATGCACATCCTCGCCCAGTACATCCGCCAATCCCACATGGACGAGGCGGTCATCCGTGAACGCACGTTCTGAAGGTCCGGATCAGCCGCGCCCTTCGCGAGCCGGAGCTTCGGGGTTCAGCAGGGCGCGCCGGTCCGGTGGCCGGCCGTCGAGAACGGTCAGAACGTGACCGGCCGCTTCCAGCCCCATCTGCCGGAAGGATACGTCGGACACCCCGGCCACATGCGTCGTCACCACCACGGCATCCAGCTCCAGAAGAGGGTGATCGGCGGGCAAAGGCTCCTCCTGGAAGACATCCAGAGCGGCTCCGGCGATGCGGCCGGCACGGATCGCCGCGACGAGATCGGCCTCCTCGACCACTCCCCCGCGGGAGGTGTTTACCAGGAAAGCCCCCTCCTTCATCAAGCCGAGCGTGCGCGTGCTGATCAGGCCGCGGGTCTCGGCAGTCAGGGGGCAGTGGAGGCTCACGACGTCTGCTTCGCTCAGGACTTCCTCGACGGATGTCACCTTCGCGATGTGCCAGGGGAGCGACTCGTCCGTCGCCGTCGGATGATAGACCAGGACCCGCATCCCGAACGGCTCCACGAGCTCGGCGACACGTCGGCCGATCCTCCCGAACCCGATCAGCCCCAGCACCGTGCCGTGAAGCCCCCGACCACCGTATCCCCTCTTGTCGAAGATCCCGCTCCGGATCCGCCGGTCCTCTGCCGGAATCCGCCGCACGAGGGAGAGCATCAGGGCGAGGGTGTGCTCCGCCGCGGTTTCGTAGTTCGCATCCGGGGTGAACAGCACCGGGATGCCGCGCTCGGTCGCCGCTTCGATGTCGATGTTGTCGACCCCCACCCCATGCTTGCAGATCACCCGGAGGCTGGGCGCTGCTTCCTGAACCTCCCTCGTGATCCTTCCCTGACGAACGATGATGCCGTGCGGATCGAAGCCATGGAGCCTGCGCACCAGAGCCGGCACGGTATCCTCCGGATCTCCCTGCTCGATCACGCATCCATGCTTCAGCAGTGACTCGCGCGCCTCGGACGCGACCCCCGCACCGGTGAGGAGAACCCGATAGCTCATGGCGATCCTACCTCCTGCCTTCAGCCGTGCATCCCATTCGACCCACACCGGTACTCGACCGCGCGAAGGTCGATCCGGGCTGGCGAGGATGATGAAACCCATCCTGCCGACACTCCAGACCCGCCTGCTCCTCGTACGACGGTACCCGCACATGTACCGCCGCCTCGTCGCTCCTCGAATCGATTTCAGCGGGCGCAGAGCCGAGTTCTATCGTGGATACTGGCTCCATGCCGCCGAAGCGATCGACGCGGAGGTCGAGATTCTCGAAGACAACTACCTCGAGATCTCGCGCGCCGGCCGCTCCACGATCGTCCAGTTCCACTTCGTGGACCTCGACACCTACTTCGCGAAAGCGCTGATGGACGACAAGCGGTTCGTGAGCAACCTGGTGCGGGAGATGGGCTTTGCTTCGCCCCGGTTCTCCGAGTTCAAGCTCACCGACCGTGAGCCGGCATTCCGCTTCATGGAGGAAGTGGGCCTTCCCTGTGTCGTGAAGCCGAGGGTGGGATCGGGAGGTTCCGGAGTGACGACCGGCATCACCCATCGGAAACGCTTGATCCGGGCCGCTCTCGCCGCGAGCATCGCGCGGAGCCTCCCGACGCTCATGATCGAGGAGCAGATCGCAGGTGACTCGTACCGCCTCCTCTACCTCGACGGGGAGCTCCTCCACGCCGTCAGGCGCGGGGCCTCCACGATCGTGGGAGACGGCACCTCGTCGATCAAGCAGTGTGTGGTCGCCGAAAACACCCGCCGCCTCGAATGCAGCGGTGTGGAGTCGATCAGCGAGCTCACCCTGGACCTGGACCTCGAGTACACCCTCGCCGACCAGGGGCTGACCTCGCGATCGGTGCCACGAAAGGGGGAGATCGTGAAGGTCAAGAACGTCTCGAACCAGAACTCGGCTCGCGATCAGGAGAACGTGACCGACCGCGTGCACCGCGACTATCACCGGATCGCCCGGGGCGTGCTCGATCGTCTGGGCGCTCGCCTGGTCGGCGTCGACGTGATGGCCGAGGACATCTCCCACGCTCCGGTCGAGTCCGGCAGTGCGATCAACGAGATCAACATTCCCCCCGGACTGCACTACCACGAGTTCATCGAAGGCCAGGAGCGACGCTCACGCGCCGGTTCCGTGATCCTGAACCGCCTCCTGGGTGGTTGACCGCACTCCAGCGCGCGCCGTCCCCCGCTCGATGCGTCCGGTCGTCCGGCCAGACGTTTCGTGGGCTCGGTTCCGGTCCCCATACCCTTTTTTCAGCACCCGCTTGTTCAACATCCGCCGGAGCTCCGCCAGGGCGGGTACGGGATCGGTGACGGAGAAGAACGGCAGGACCTGCGGGTGAGCGATGCTCCGGAGCCACCCGGCTGCCGAGAGCTCGCCCCGTGCCCGCAGCTCCCGGAATGCGGCGAGATCCCTCAGCGGATACCACATCCTCAGGTCCGCCCGGTATGCCTCGACCCGGGGCACCTCCTTGCCGATCATGTGGTTGTAGATGATCCAGGCGATGTCCATCCCCGACCGGAGCAGAAGCTCCTGTGCAGCGGTGAACCGCGCATTGACCTCGATCACCTTGAGGCGGCCGTCCCGGGGATCCCGCTTGAACTCGATGTTCCCAAGCCCCCGGAACCCGATTCCGCGGAAAAAGCGCTGGCCCATCTCCGCGGTCTCCGGCATCCACTCGGTGACATGATAGGACGCCCCTCCGAAGTTTCGTGGCGAACGGCGAATCACCCGCTTGGTGAAATGGAAGAGGTGTTGCTCGTCCCGGTCGATGTAGGTGTAGTAGCTGCTCAACAGGGTGTCGGGGCCGGGAATCAACTCGCAGACCATGATGTCGAGTCCCCGGGACAGTGCGTCGGACACGTGGAGCCGGAGGTCGCCGAAATCCTCGGACACGAGCAGCTTACGCCTGTAGACCCGCTGAAATCGGTGCGAGTGGATCGGCTTGATCAGAACCGGAAAGTCGAACTTCCCCTCGAGTGCGTCGATGTCCGCCACGCGGGAAACCCGCCACCGGAGTGGTGCCGGGATGCCGTTCTCGCGGGCCATCCGTAGCGTTTCCTGCTTGTCCAGGAGCGCCCTCTGCTGGCTGGGAACGTGGTCGCCCACCAGGTAACGGCGGGCCAGCTCCTCCCGTCGGCTCGCCATGAACTCGATCGCGAAGTCGTCGCAGGGTAGGACGACCGAGCCATTCAACTCCGGATGGCCACCGCCCAGAAGGAGATCCTCCCAGAAATCGGCCCGGCTCGGGCCCTGCGGGGCCGGATAGGCGGCTGTACAATAGCGGGAATGGATGGCCGCGGAGTGGAAGGAGGCCGCGACCCTCACAGGGACTCCCCTGCGTCCGAGGCTGCGGGTGACGGAGAGGGCGTTCTCCACTCCCCCGAGGATCAGAGCGGGCGGTTGACCACGGCCATTTGACTCCACCCAGGACGCTCCCTGACGCGGGCTCCGTGAGGATCGTCTTCAACGAAGCGCAACATCCGTGCCCTGAGCGGGATGTTCCTCGCCGATGCCGGACCCGGTTTCGTCAGGGCGGAGGGATTTCGAGCTCAGCCGAGAGCTCTCTGAGCTTTTCCTGGACCCGGTCTGCATTTTCCGGTCCCATACGGAGCAGGTGCTTTTCCGCAGCCGGCCTGGCCTCCAGCGAGGCACTCCGGAACTCGTAGACCGCTTCGCTCGGCACGACCTCCGGCCGCTCCTCGGAAACGTCGACCTCAAGCAGGTTCCAGGTCGCCTGCACGAATGTCTCGTGGAAGCTCTCGTCCGGGAAGCCGAGGTCGGCGTACGCCTCATCGAAGAGGGGAAGGAGCTGGCGGTACAGGCGAGCACTTCCCTCCGTATCGAGCGAGACGAACGTTTCGGACAGGAGGTCGTAGCGGCGGTAGCTCGTGGGAGCCACGACGAGTCGGTCACCGGCTTCCTCCACCTCGAAGGGGTCGTCGGGAACGAGGAACGGGGTCTGGGAGGCCGGACTCGCCCCGGCGGCGATATTCACGATGGCACCCACGAAGCGATGAATGAGCGCATCCGTGACGAGCCAGGCAGCCAATTGAGGATGGCCGGAAAGGCGTGCGATGAGGTCCCGGATGAAGGCGTCGCTCTCATCCAGCTCGGGAAGATCGAGCGGCTCCTCTGCGGGTGTAGGGGGAGGGATCGCCGGACGCTCGGCGGCCACCGGCTCCGGCCCGGATGGTTCCGACTCGGGCCCGGGTCGGAGCCAGAACCAGAGCCCCGCCGCGACGACGACGAGAAGTCCCACGACGGCCACGACCGCCGCGCGCGACCGCGACGGTCGGCGACGTCGTTTCATCCCCGGAAAGAGGCCTCCTTCCGTCTCGTCCTTCGGCCGATGTTCCCGTCGTCGTCTCATGGAACCCTCCGTGGATGGGCGCGCCCCTCCCATTATCGATAGTGCCCAGCGCGGCGATTCGTTCCTCGAATGGGGGTGGAGACGACTTCTCCGGCGCCGGGCCGGGTACCGGGCTCATGCCCGGTCCGCCGGCGACCGGCACGTTACAGCTCAGGATAGGTGAGCCCGAAGCGATCACAGAGCCCCGGCACGCTCTCGAGATCCATCTCGAGCGAATACTTGGCACTCACCGCCGAAAGGGCCTCCACATCACCCCATGCAGCCGCCAGCTCCCGGAAGAAGTCTTCGAAGCCGGCCGGCGAGATCACCTCGATGATCCGGCACGGGGTGTCGCCGGCATTCCAGAACGTGTGCCACTGCCCACGGGGCTTCATGACCCAGGTGCCGGGACCGGCGCTCACCACATCCTCTCCCAGCAGGGCGCCCATAGTCCCCTCCAGCACGTACGAGTACTCATCCTCGTTGTGGTGGTAGTGGAGGGGGGCGGCCAGAGCACGCGGCGCGATCGGGTGATGGACGATACTGAAGCGCCCCTCGGACTTTTGGTCGTCCAGCTTCCAATCCACACCCAGGCCCCCGAAATCGAAGGATTCTCCACCGTCCGGCAGGATGACGGTGGGTGATCTCACGACCGATCCCTTTACGCTGTCGCCCATGAACACCTCCAAAACCCAGTGTGAACACTAACGTTCACCTGCATGCTGCAATATGTTCATCGGATGAGGTTCTGGCAATATCATCTGTGGACATATATGTTCACCCCATGACCAAGGACTCTACGAGACAACGGATCCTGGACGCAGTGGTGCGCCTCCACGAGGAGGTGGGTCCTGCCACCACCACGATCAGCGCCATTGCTGAGCGGGCGGACGTCCAGCGCCTCACCGTCTACCGGCACTTCCCCGATGAACGGGCGCTCATCCACGGATGCTCCGCACATTGGCGCGAGAGGCACCGCCCCCCCGACCCCGCCACCTGGGCGGGCATCGAGGACCCGCGCGAGCGCCTGGAGGAGGCACTGCAGGCGCTTTACGCGTACTTCGAAGGAGGCCGGGAGATGTTGGCCCGAGTCATTCAGGACGAGAGGAAGGTGCCGGCCCTTTCGGAAGCCATGGCCCCCTTCTGGGGCTATCTGTCGGAGATCGCCGGCGGGCTTTCAGCGGGGTGGGGTGCGAAAGGGGAGAGCCAGCGCCTGGTCCGGGCCGCGGTGGGACACACGCTCCGCTTCGAGACGTGGTGCTCCCTCTCCGCCGAGAGCCTGTCCAATGAGGAGGCCGCGAGGGTGATGGCTCACTTCGTGGCCGGGCTGGCGGAGAGAGCTCCTCACCTCAGAACGGATTCGTTGCCCACACGGTCAATTCGGGGATGAACCCGCGATCGTCCATCTCGAGCGCACCCTTGATGGCCTGCGCGATTTCCTCTCCCCGCAACTTGTTCGGCTGCGTGGGCCGCTCGGTCCGCTCCGCGCTTCCGAAGGCGGTCGTGACCTCGCTCGGGTTGATGAGGAAGACGCGGACGTTATGGGGACGAAGCTCCGCCTGCCAGCATTGGGACATCCCCCTGAGAGCGAACTTGGAGGAGGCGTAGATCGATCCACCCGGATACCCCTTCGTGCCCGCGGTGGATGCGATGTTGACGATGTTTCCCGACTGCTGCGCCCGGAAGAGCGGGGCTGCACGCGCGGCCATCATCGCGGCACCGAATACGTTGACGGCGTAGATCTCCTGGAAATCCTCAGGCGTCAGCTCTTCGAGCTTCCGGGAGCGCCCGATGCCTGCATTGTTGACGAGGCAGTCGAGCCGGCCGAACTCGTCAAGGAAGCGGTCGTAGGTGTGCTCGACATCCTCCAACTTCGCCACATCCGCTACGATACCGACGGCACCGAGCTCGCCCGCCGCCTTCTCCACCCTGCTCCCGTCTCGACCGGTGATCGCCACCTTCGAACCCGCTTCGATGAGCAGTCGCGCGGTGGCGTACCCGATGCCCATCGTGCCCCCAGTGATGAGGACCGTTGCGTCCTTCAGCTTCATGCGCTCTCCGTGATCGAGGGGGGAAACCGGCTGCGTCCGACGCGGTGGAGATCCCAGGCGTGGTGAACGGCGAATGGGGCAGGGTAGCCGTAACCTCAAGCATGACGGGCGGGAGGTCCGAGATCAAGTGGTCACGTCCAACCGAGGCTCTACGTCCCGATCCTGGAGTGGGACCGCCGATGGGAAGACTGCCGGGATCCCCGTTATGTGATCGCGTTGCCACATGGGAAGAGAACGGACAAGGTGGACAGGGGATAAACGGGGGTTGGAAGGAACGCTCCCGGAACGGCGCAGGAGTCCCCGGGCCAACGGGCGCGCAGCCCGGGAGCGACTTCGTCTTTCCGTCCGTGCACCTTTGTCTTCCCTGGCCGCCAAGCAGTCAGGTTCGGCTTCGCGGCGTACTGCGTCCCGTGCGGCCGAGGATCGGAGGAGCACGGCGGCTCCGACTCCGACTCCGACCGTCGGACCGGCTGCGCTCAGCGAAACGAACCGGCGGCAGCCCGAACCGAGATGGATCTCGTAGGCGACCCCCGTCTGGGGCACGGCATCGAGATTTCGCTCGGAAATCGAGACGGATCTCGACCCCGTGGCCCTAGCGGATGATCGTGATCGGGATTTGGCCCGCTATCCGAGCTGGATCTCGATGGCGATCCCACTCGGCCCTTCGGTTTCGAGATCTATCTCGGCCAAGGAGGCATGGTCGGATCTCGGTCCCGCTCAGCCGCGGGAGGGCTCGAGCTCCAGGCGGACCGCGGGGTCCCGGACGAGGAGCTCTACGGCGGTGGGATCCGGATCCTCCTCTCCAGCGAGCCAGTTCCCGATGGCCACGCAGACGTTCCGGGCGAATCCGGCCTGACCTGCCCGCCGGATGGCCGACCCACGGGAGAAGGCCTCCCAGGCCTCTTCGGAAAGCGCCACCTGGAGAAGGTCCGTGAGGGCAGGGGCATCGGTGCCGGGATGGAGTGGGGTGAGCCCCCTCCGCCTTCCACCCCACCGGCCGCTCCCCGAGCTCCCGGGCCGCGTACCCTCGCTCCGCCGCCTCCTCGGCGAACTTCACGTTGAACGGACACACCTCTTGTTTGATTTCCCCACCCGTTGCAGTTAGGGTCGGCCTGCACATGCTGGGGGAGGGTACGGTGTGCCGCGGTTCCGGGGCGCCCCTGGCGAGACACCGGACCGAGGCAGGACATTCCCGATTCGAAGGAGCGGGGCATGAATACGTTGGACGCGGGAGCCGCCGCGAGGGCGGCTGATCCATACGGTTCGAGGGCACCGGTCACGGCCGAAAGCGCTCGGCTTCTCACACGGGTTGCCCTGGGATGGTTCCTCTTCCACCACGGTTGGGGGAAAGTGGTACAGGATTGGACGGGCGGGCTGGGAACCTTCTACCAGAGCGACTTCTTCCAGAACAACAATCCAGCCTGGCTCCCGGATCTGATTGCGGCTCCCTATGGATATGCGCTGCCCTGGGCAGAGGTTGCCATCG
This sequence comes from Gemmatimonadota bacterium, assembly GCA_007121455.1. Taxonomy (GTDB): domain Bacteria; phylum Gemmatimonadota; class Gemmatimonadetes; order Longimicrobiales; family Gaopeijiaceae; genus SKKN01. The sequence continues at coordinate 85,386 of SKKN01000004.1, forward strand.
GGGCCCTGCTCATCCTCGGTGTGTTCAATCGGATCACGGCCGGGGCGGCCACCCTGATCTTCCTCAGCATAGCGGTGGCCTGGCTCGATGGCGGAAGCCTCCTGCCCCGGCATATGCTCATGGTCTACACGCCCCTGGCCGCGTACTTCTTCTTTGCCGGACCCGGTCGGTTCAGCCTCGACGCCATCCTGAGTCGACGAGCCGCAGGGCGTCAGCGGTTCGGCTGAAGCCGCAGAGCAGCAATGCAGCGCGAACTGGCGTTCCTCCCCACCACCGCGACGTTCGATGCTGAACGCGCAGGAAGCGGCCCTACCGGGGCTCCGGCCGGGCGCCAGCCGAAGTGTGACCGCGCGGTTCGGCGCTCGACTCGGCCCCTGCCGAGCCTCCGTGCCGCAGGGGAGCGTTGCGGCTCACGTTCAGCGTCGTGATCAACTGCCCCACGTGCCGGGTGGCATGCTCCGCCATGTGGTAGAAGAGCCCCCGAACATTGGAGGGAATGCCCTCCGTCCCCACGTGCCTCGTCTCGTCCAGGTCTTCTTCCTGCACCTCGCGAACCTTCGCGAGCGCCTCCGCAAACACCGTCCTGACCCGGGCCAGGAGCTCCTCGGCGCCCACCGAAGGCTGCGGCTCCTTCTCCGTGGAGAGGCGGACCTTCTGGGCCTCCGAGAGCGATTCGCCGCGGGCATAGGTGAGTAGACGGTCCGTACTCTCCGCCAGGTGCAGGAGGTGGAAGCCCGGCGAAGCCGCCCCGCCGGGAGCCGTCCAGAGCTCTTCAGGAGAGATGTTCGGCACGACCCACTCCAGGTCATCCTGCGCCTGGATCAGAGCGTGCGCCACCGGCTGCAATGCCGGAATGACCCCCTCCACGGGTCCTCGAAGCCATGCTGCTTCACGCATGATCGGTCCTCCTTCGTCATTCACCTGTCACGACTCGAGTAGTGAGATCCCCGCCCCGAGCCCCTATTGATAGGACACGGCCATCGACCGAGGGATCCGGAGGATTACCGGCCCCGGATCGACGAGACGAACACCCCATCCCCTGAGGAGGAGCGCCCATGAGTCGAACCGTCAGCAACAGCCCCCGGTATAACGTGCCCATCGAAGGCTTCGCACAGGTGGTGGAAGCACCATCTCCAGGCCGCCTCCTCTTCGTCTCCGGCCTCACGGCGCGAGACTCCGGTGGCGCCATCGTAGGGGAGGGTGACATCGTCGTGCAGACGCGGCAGGTCCTGCAGAACATCCGCGCCGTGCTCGAGGCTGCGGACGGCTCGCTCGACGACGTCATGCAGATCCGAACATACATCCTGGACATCCGAGCGTGGCCTCAAGTCGAGTCGGTCTGGCGCGAGTTCTGGAGCGAGCCATGGCCGGCCTCCACGCTGGTGGAGGTCTCCCGGCTTTCGGACGAGCGTCAACTCATCGAAACGGACGCGATCGCCGTCGCTCCGGCACGGGCCGTGCCCTGAAACGAATCCGCGTAGACGTCCGGTCGGTCGAGCTTGAGGCCCTGCTCCACGGACGCGTCGGACTCCGCTACTCCAGCAGGAATCCGAGGGTCTCCTCCAGAAACAGCTCCGGAGCCGTGTCCATGGCGATGTGCTGCTGTCCCGGCATCACGCAGACACGGCTCTCCGGAAGCGCGGCCACCACCGCTTCGATACCGCTCCGGAAGATCGGTGGGCTGTCCCCTCCGAGCAGGAGCAGGGTCGGCAGCCGCAGATCCGCGAACTTCTCCGGTTGGAACCGATACACTTGTTCGCCCTCCATCTCCCTGGGAACGGAGGAAGCGAGCCGGATTCTGACCTGCCAGACCGGAAGGTTCCGGTATGGCTCGAGCTCGTGCTCCGGCATCTTCACGACCTTCGCGAAAGAACACGAGCAACGCCTCCTCCGGCTTCTCTTCGGCGGGGAGAGCCCGCATTCGCTGCGGAACATCGGGTGGGTATGGGTCGGTCCCCATGGGGATCGGAGGCTCGTAGAGAACGAGCCGACGCATCCCTCTCGTGAGAAGGGAGGCCTCCAGGCTGGCGAGTGCGCCGTAGGAGTGGCCCAGCACGGAGGTCGGCTCCCCGATCGCCTCCACCACCGCCGCCACGTCCTCGGCCTCACGCTCGAATGCATACTCGGACGCGTCGCCGCTTCCACCTCGGCCTCTCCGGTCCATGGCGTAGACCGTGAAGTTCCGTGCGAAGCGGGGGGAAATCCGATTCCAGCGGCTGTGATCCGCGGTCGTGCCGTGCACGAGGAGGAGCGGCGGACCGTTCCCGGTCCTCCGGAAGGCGATTCTGGTGCCGTCACGTGAGGTGATCGAGTCCATATTCGAAAATATACCCGCGAAAAGTGCAGGTGCCACCGTAGATGTGCGGGCATGCGTCCCGCAGGACAAGGGGTGATGAGCCGGCGGGACGGGACCCGGCTCCTAGAAGCGCCGACGAATCCCCACGCTCGACATGCTCCGGGTGAAGAACGGCCCGTGCCGGTGCACCCCGAACGTGTACGCGATGCCGGTGCGATCATCGATCCAGTGCGTGCCCGAGAGCCGGGCGGACTGCTCGGTGGTGGACCGGACGTCGTCGAGGCCCACGATCGTGGCCTCCTGGCCGACACCGAGCGACGCCGTGAGGCTGCTCGCCCGGGCGTCGTAGGCCCAGCTCCCGCTCACGCCGTGGCGGATGCCGCTTCCGCCGGGGTCGACCTGGTGTAGGCGGAGGCGATAGCCCAGGGAGATTCGATCGAACCGACGGTCGATCCCCGCTTGCTGGTGGTTCACCGCCGCGGTCTCCCATACCTGCCGACCCCCTCCGCCCGAAAGGGTCCACCCCGGCGCCAAGCGGTAGCTGACCGAGCCCGACGCTCCCCACCTCGGGACCACGCGGTGGGTGCCGCTCCAGGTCCCGTCGATCCTGGCGCTCCAGCGTTCCGCAAGCGGAAATCCGGCACCGCCCTCGATCTGCTGGTCGTCTTCCCCGAAGCGACGGGTATGCCGGTAGCCGCCGTAGACGAACGCGCCGGGGGAGGGGCGCAGGGTGGCGCGGAGCCAATACTCCTCCCACGGCTCCCGGTCGCCGGAGAGGACCTCGCGGGAAACGCCGGCCTCGACATCGATGGGGAGCTGAGCGGAGGCCTCCGGCGGACCCGCCGGCAGGGCGCAGGCGGCCGCGAGACCCGCCGCGAGGCGTATCAGACGCCCGCTCCAACCCGCTCCTGCTCGATGCGCACCCATGTCTTCGGCTACTGCCGGAGCAGGAGCGCGGTTCCTCCCCGCGCGCTGCAGCGAGGTCACCGTCACCGCTGCCGCCGGAGGCAGCCCCGAGGCCGCAACGATGTCCGCTCGAGTGGTTCGGCACCCCTGCTGACCGAATGCTGCAGCATCTCGGTACCTCAGGTGACGCGAATGCCCTCCTTTGCTTCCGAGGCTGATCGCGGCCGGACTCCTTCCTCGTTTTCGCCTCGTGCCTGCGCCAGGAGATTGGCGAAGTTGAGTGACTCGCCGAACCATCCTCGCTCGTGGCAGCATGCTCGCTCCAGGAACCGTCGCAGGGATGCCCGATTGAAGTAGTTCACGTCGAGCGGGTATCCGGGAAGCCGCGTGGAGCGATCCAGCGGGAAGTCCGATCCGCGACCATGCCCGGCTGGGGGATGTGCTCCAGAGAGTCGAGCAGCAGGATGGCGTCGAACTCATGATTGAGCTGCGTCTCCGGAATCCCCTCCACCGTGGCGTGGATCACGTCCAACGACAGGTTGTGCCGAGCGTGCTCCGCCATGGAGCGGTTCAGTTCGACTCCCATCACCTCGTACCCGCTGCGCCTTGCTTGGTCCAGGACGATGCCCCCGGCGCACCCGATGTCCAGAAGCCTCCCACTCGCGCACGGGAGCAACCCGAGAACTTCGCGAACCTCGGATTGCAGCTCCGAGTCGCAAGCAAGGTAGTCCTCCTTCCACACCCCGGTGCTCCAATCCCCATCGCTGGAGAAATAGGCGTCGGAGTAGATCCGCTCCTGGTCATTCCTCGACACGAGTGGCTGGACGAGCTGGTGCGATCAGGCCCGGCATCGCACCACCCACCAGGTCTTCGCCTGCCAGAAGTAGTAAGAGGGCTCCTGCGAAACGTCCGGCGATGAGCAGACCGTGCAAAGTTCGAACATACGTACCTCTCCTTCCCTTCCGGGGAGCGTTTTACCGAGTCCCACGCGCCGTTCCTGCACCTCCTCCGAGGGTCGGCCCCGGCGAGCTTTGGACCACGAGGACATCCTGCACGCCCACGTGCTCCCGATACGTCAGCAAGCTGCCGCTGCGGCGGGCTCTTGTCTGTCCGGCCGAGTCGCCCGCCGCGCCGTTCTCCGATGTTATTTCAGGGGTTCACCAATCCGTCAGGCCCAAGGGGGCCTTCGCTCTCCACACTTCACCGCTTCGCGCTGCTCAGCCTGAGGAAGGCAAGGAAAGCCGCAGCGCGAGGCCGAACATGGAGTCGAACAACGGTGATCCGAGGAGGGAGCAAGCTGGGTGCCAGAATTCCGACGCCGGGAGGTCCGGTGCCGGTCCGGGATGATCCCGGCCTCACTGAGGAGAGGACCGTCCCGCCACCCCAAGGCGCCGGCGGGCACGCTCTGATGTCGTATGCACTCCGCACGCGTGGCTAGGTATTCGTCTGACACCAGCCTTCAGTGTCACAAATAAACGAACCAAAATTCTGCTTTGTTTACGGTCCCGCTGGCCGTCTATGACCCCTGAAGCACTCCGGCACCGACCCTCCTCAATGCCGGATGACGAGTACCCCCGCGCCTTGACTCGCGCTTGCCTGCCGATCCCAAGCAGGCCGTGCCCCGTGTGCCTGCGCTGCAAAATGGCTACCGTCTGTACGCGAGAGGCCGAGCCTCCCAGTTTCGAAAACACGGGCTCGGCAACCCGAACGCCCACCCGTGGAGGCAGCGGGTTGAAGGGGGCGACTGCCCCGGCCGAACAGGAGAATCATGTTGGACATCTCCACCAGTAAAGTGGATCCTGCCGGCAAGCCGGCGAAGGCCGGCCCGGAGCCGAGATTGGGGAACCGCAGCCGACGCCTGCCCGCCTTCGTGCACCCGGCATCGTTCTGCACGGCAGGACTTCTCCTGGGTACGATCTTTTTCGCCTTCTCGCTCAGTCCCAGCCTGGTGCCGCGCGGCCCGTCCATGCAGGGAATCCTGTCAGGGCTCTCGCTCGGTGCAGGATACGGTCTCGGGGCCTTCGGTCGGTGGCTCTGGGGCTACCTCGAGCTTCCGACCCCGCGGGAACGGGCTGCTCGCCAGGTGAAGGCTGTCGCGTCTTCGGCCTGCGGGCTGACGGTGGCGTTCTTTCTCTGGCAGGCGGCAGAGTGGCAGAACTCGGTGCGCCTTCTCATGGGAATGGGGCCTGTAGACACCGCCCACCCCTTCCGAGTGGGGCTCATCGCCATCGTTGTGTTCGGCGCTCTGGTCGCCCTCGGGAGGCTCTTCGCCTGGACGATCCGGCGCCTTTCCGCCCGGTTCCAGAAGGTGGTGCCGAGGCGCGTGGCCAACGTACTGGGGATCCTGACGGCGGCCGCGCTCTTCTGGTCCCTGATCGATGGCGTGATTTTCTCCGCAGGCATCCGGGCCACCGATTGGTCCTACCAGCAGGTCGACGCCGTCGCGGAGGACGATCTCCCGCCTCCGGTGGACCCCATGTGGCCCGGCAGCCCCGTGTCGCTCCTGGGCTGGGAGGCACTCGGGAGACAGGGACGCCAATTCATCGCCGCCACCCCCGGGACGGCAGACCTCCAGGAGCTTCTGGAGGGAGAGGAAGCGATGGCGCCACGCCGGGTCTATGTGGGGTTGAACTCGGCAGAGGACCCGGCCGCCCGTGCGAGCCTCGCGCTCGCGGAGCTCGAACGCGTCGGCGGCTTCGACCGATCGATCCTGGTCATCATCACCCCCACCGGCACCGGCTGGGTCGATCCCGCTGCTATCGAGACATTGGAGTCACTCCACCGCGGCGACGTAGCGAGCATCGCAGTGCAGTACTCCTACCTGCCGAGTTGGCTGGCCCTGCTCGTGGAGGCTGATTATGGGGCGGCCACCGCCCAGGCCCTCTTCGAAGCGGTCTACGAACACTGGAGGGCCCTGCCGGACGACGACCGGCCGGAGCTCTACCTGCACGGATTGAGCCTGGGGGCCCTCAATTCCGACCGCTCCTTCGAGCCGTTCGACATCGTAGGAGATCCGTTCCAGGGAGCACTCTGGGCCGGTCCGCCCTTCCGAACCGAGACCTGGTCATCCGTGACGCAACGGCGCGATGCGGCCTCACCTGCCTGGTTGCCGGTGTTTCGCGACGGGGCGGTCGTGCGGTTCGCGAACCAGGAGGTGGGGCTGGACGTCCTCGACGGAACCTGGCGGGCACCGCGCATCGCCTTCCTCCAGCACGCCAGCGATCCGGTGACCTTCTTCGAGCCACGGGCTCTGTACCGTGAGCCGGAGTGGATGGCGATCCCGCGCGGGCCCGATGTTTCGCCAGCGCTCCGGTGGTTTCCCGTGGTCACAATGCTGCAGCTCGCCGCCGACATGATCGCGGGGTCCGAACCCGTCGGGTACGGGCACGAGTACGCAGCCGAGGACTACGTCGAAGCCTGGATCGCCCTGACCGAGCCCGACGGATGGGACCCACCCGCGATCGAGCGACTGAAAGCCGCCCACGCGGCGAGGCGGTGCGCCGTCGCGACGGACCCGGTGCCGGAGGAGTGCATGCCGCCACCTACATGACCCAGTATACCGCTCCGACCAAGCCGACGAGGAAGCTCGGGCGCGCGGTCCCGCCGGTAAGATGGCGGCAGGTCCCTCCCACTGGCGCACGGATCTTGCTTTCCCGCTCCCGCAGCCACCGAACGGTCGCGTCCTCGAACAAGTCCGTCTTCCGGATCCATCCGCTCGCTTCGCCCACCGAGTGAGCGATCACTGGTCGCGCCCCAACGTGCCTGACCTCCTTCTCGTAGGCGGACAGCAGAACTCGGAGGCACATCAAACGGCGGAGGAATGCAGTCACTTCGCCTCTGGCATCGTGCTGGGGGTGGGCTCGGTGCGACCAGTACGACATCTGCTGCCTCACCCGGCGGGGGCCTGCGATTCAGGTGGCCGACACCATGATCCACGACGGCCTCGTGCATGGAAACGACATCTACCTCACGTCCGTGGACGGATTCGTAGTCATCGTGGACGCCGAGAAGCGCCGGGTCCGGCGCCGTTTCGACTTGAGCGCGATTTCCGGGGCCCGAACGCCGCTCGGATGGTGTCCTGGAATCGAGGTTCTCGACGATTTCGAAGTCGTCGTAGGGTTCTCTCGGCTTCGACGCACTCGGTGGGAGGACAAGGTGCGGTGGGTGAAGCACCGCCTTGGCGGAACCGGTGCGGGGATGCTCCCGACCCGCATCGCCGCCTTCGACCTCAGGCGGGAGCGGCTCCGTTGGGAGATCGACCTCGAACCGGCCGGGATGAACGCAATTTTCTCCATCCATCGGGTCGGGGACGCCTCCCGATCCGGGTCCCACTGAACACCACCACCCCAGGGGGCGTCTGTTCCCGCCAGCGCGCGGGTGCTTCCTCTAAGGAGCGTCGAACGCGCTGGGCGGCACCTCGGTGGAGGCGTTCACGTCTTCGAAGTAGACTCCGCGCGTCCCGTCTTCCATCTCTCGCTGCATCGAGAGGACGATAGGGCCGAACCGCCGCCAATCCGTCCAGCGGTTCGTGAACCGGGGCTCCTCGTCATCGGCGGCGGCGTAATATTGCCAGAGCTCGAACATCCCGGTTTCCGGGTCCACGAATGCCAGGTAGCGGTTCTGCGGAGTGAGCCCCACCTCCTCGAAGGTCAACTCCACCACTTCCCAAGTCTCCCCCCACTCCTCCCTCTCCCCCACGTACCGGACTGTCACGCCAGGATCATCCCATTTGAACGGGAAGACGAGCCAATACGTGTCGTTGATGAACCACCGATGAGCCTGGGTGACGAGCGATTCGGATTGCGCCTCGTCCACGACCTCCTCCCCGTCCAACCAGACCCTTTGGCCCTCGGTGGGTGAGTTCACGTTGAACAGAGCGGTCAACTCGCCGTCATCTACCGGTCCGCGAACCCAGTAGTCCCCCTCGAAGCGATCCCATCGGTGCGACCGCCGCGTGCTCCCGGAGATTCGGTCGAACTCGATGTATCGGGTACGCTCCCAACCCTCCTCCGGGGCGATGGAATCGAGCACTGTCGCGAAAAGGCGGGCCGCCTCGGGATCGGCGATGCGCGCGAGGCGCTCTTCCCGCGTTTCAAGATCGGAGGCCGCGACCGCGTCCGAACCCTCCGGAGAGGATGCTTGGGCCCCGTTGGGAACGTCCGAGCCGCAGGCGACGGTGGCAAGGGCAACCAGGATGACGGCGAAGGTGCGCATGAGTCCTCTCTGGACGCGCGGAACGTTGGTGGTGGACGCAGGGCGATGACATGCTGAAATCCGCCTACGGCGTAAACTACGCCCGGCTCCTCGAGGCCGCCAATCCGGTCCACGACGATTCCGGACACCTCCTCGGGTCCTCGGGGATCTCGGGGTCTCCCCTCGGGGATCGGATGCTTGCCTCCGCGTCGTCCGACCCTATGCTCGCCTCCTGGTCGTCCGGGCCGCAGGTGGGTGCTTCCCGTTCCGCGGGCGAAAGATGGACGGACGGATCCCGCCCGCACGGTCGGGTGCCTCTTACCGCTGGGCCGTGCATTCGGACCACTGCCTCGAGTAGGTCCGAGCGCCCGCCGGGCCTCCCCCTCCGGGGGTGGAGCTGCGGTCCGCTGGGCACACTCCCCTCGACCCTGGAGTTGCGGGTCCGCTGCATGCCCCCCTCGACCCCACGCCCCCCTCGTCCATGGAGTCGCCCCGGGGCGGTGGACACGATGTCCGTGTCCGAAGACCCTTTCCTAATGAAGCCGGAGACCAGGAGCGTCATCGTGAATTTCGCTCGCAACCGAGAAAAGTGCCGCACAGCTCGGGGAATCGAGCTTCACACCGTCGCTGTCGGAGATCGCTTGCCGTATGATCGGATGACCTGACGGTGCTGCACAGGAAACACGTCCTCAGACACGCGCGGACACTCCTCGGCATGGCGACCTGAGAGATGGCAGTGCCCCTGGAGGAGCGAACGGTCGCCCTTGCCGCCCGTCAACACGGTGTGATCACGCGTGGGCAACTCATCGATCTGGGTATGTCGGCGGCGGCGATCGGGCGGCGGCTGAAGTCCGGCCGCTTTCGCCCACTCCACGGCGGTGTGTACTTGGTCGGGCCGCTGGAAGCCGACTGTGCCGCCGATATGGCCGCGGTCCTCGCCGGCGGACCGGCCGCAGTGCTGAGCCACACCAGCGCCCTTCGCCTCTGGGGACTCGTCCGGGTCGATCGGCCGCACCCGGTTCACGTCACGGTCCCGGGGAACGGCCGCAGCCGGAGGCCGGGCATCGCGTTTCACCGGGTACGCGACTTGGCCGATGACGAGCGCACCGCTATCAAGGGGGTTCCGGTGACGACGCCCGCTCGTACCATCGTCGATGCCGCCGGCATGCTCGGCCGCCGAGAGGTGGAGTTGGCACTCGCGACGGCTGAGCGGAAGGGGCTGATCGGGAGCGATGAACTGGCCGCGCTGCCCAATCGCTACTCGCACCGGCGCGGCATGGCCATACTCCGAGCCCTCCTCCGCGAGCAGGCGGGCCCCCACTTCACGCGGTCGGAGGCGGAACGAAAGTGCCTCGACCTTCTCCGGGCCGGCGGCCTGCCGACCCCACACGCCAACGTGGCCATCGGGCCATACGAACTCGATCTCCTCTGGCCCGAAGAGGGAGTAGCCATCGAAATCGATGGTTGGAAACACCACTCCTCCCGCCCGCGCTTCGAAGGCGATCGTCGCAAGGACACTTGGCTCCGCGGCCGTGGGATCGACGTAATCCGCTTGAGCTGGCGCCAGATCACCCGCCAAGGGACCGCCACGGTGGTGCAGGTGGGTCAGACCCTTGCCCTCGCACGGATGCGACGGGTCCTGGCAGCGGATCGAAGCCGCACGCCGGCTCCTTCTCCTACCGTCGGACCCGATGCACGACGCGACAAGGAGCGGCGACGGTCCGGATAGGGGGTGGCGGCCGGACAGGGGTGCCCGGATCAAGGGGTGGCGGCCCAAACCGGGATGAATCTCGCACGCGACGACTGCCCGCAACACGGAATCGAGATCTTGCTCGGTAATCGAGACGGATCTCGAAGCCGCCGTCCCAGCGAACGGTCGTGATCGAGATTTGGCCCGCTTTCCGAGATCGATCTCGATCCCGATCTCGAATCGCCCTTCGGTTCCGAGATCCGTCTCGGTCGAGGGCCAGCCTGACCTCGGTCCCGCTCAGCCGCGAGAGGAGAGGTCGAGCTCCAGGTGGATCGCAGCAACCCGCTCCTCCCCCCTCCCGGCCAACGCCAAACGCCTCGCAGCTCTTAGACCGCGAATGTGGGGGCCCGAGCGTTCTGTGTGGAAAAATCAGGACGTCCAGGCGGTCGATGGAATCGATCGTGCCGCCCCCTCCGTTGGAGGCTGCGTCGCCTCATACGTCGACAAACTCACAGGATGTGCCCTCCCGGCGCGGCGCCTTCGACGTGGAGCGCTACCGCGGCCTCGCGGAGGAGCGGCATCTCGCACGAAACGCCGAAGGTGCGCCCGGTCGGGTCGACCAGAACCCGTCGGTCAGGGACGGGCTGTGCGACCGTGGAGGAGGACGTACCGCGAGAGCATCCGCGGCTGCCTTTCCGGGGGCATGCTCAGTTCATAGTCTGCAAGGAGGGACACGACTTCCAACCCAGGAGGCAAGTATGGCGATGGCCACACCTCTCTCCCCCGAATCCCTAGATGAGCTCCGGCCCCGCTTTGTGGGGAGCTGATCACCTCCGCCGACGCCGACTACGACGAGGTCCGGCAGGTCCACAACGGGGCCATCGACCGCCGCCCCGCCCTTGTCGCCCGTTGCCGGGGCACGGCCGACGTGATCGACGCCCTGGCCTTCGCGCGAGAGACGGGGCTGGAGGTCTCGGTCCGGGGCGGAGGGCACAACGTGGCAGGCCGGGCGGTCGTCGACGACGGGGTCATGATCGACCTCTCCCCCATGAAGGGGGTGCACGTGGATCCGGAGCGCCGGCTCGTTCGGGCCGAGGTTGGCCTCACTGGGGGCAGCTCAACCGGGAGACGCAGGTCTTCGGACTGGCCACAACCGGGGGGGTGGTCTCGAGCACGGGGATCGCCGGGCTCACGCTGGGAGGGGGCGTCGGATTCCTCATGGGCAAGCACGGTCTGACTGTGGACAACCTCCTCTCGGCCGAGGTGGTGCTGGCCGACGGGCGGGTGGTCACCGCCAACGAGGAGAGCGAGCCCGAACTCTTCTGGGGGCTGCGGGGGGGGCGGGGGGAACTTCGGAATCGTCACCTCCTTCGAGTACCGGCTCCACCCGACCTCCATGGTGACGGGGGGGCTGGTGGCCCATCCGCTCGAGAAGGGCCGGGAGGTGCTCACATACTTCCGGGACCTCTCGCCGGAGCTCCCCGACGAGGTCATCCTTTTCGGGGCCCTCGTCCACGCTCCCGACGGTTCGGGCGCGAAGCTCTCGGCGATCATCGCCTGTGACATCCGTCCGCCCGGAACCGACGACACGGTGATCGAGGCGATCCGGGGCTTCGGTGAGCCGGTGATGGATGCGATCCAGCCCATGCCCTACGAGGCGATCAACACTCTCATGGATGCGGGCAACCCGAAGGGTGCGCACAACTACTGGAAGACGGGCCTGGCCGACCGTCTCCCCGACGACGCCATCGACACGATGGTGGAGCGGTTCGCGGCCGCCCCCTCACCCCTGGACGGGGTGGTGCTCGAGGAGTTCCACGGGGCGGTTACCCGTGTGCCGGTCGAGGCCACCGCGTTTCCGCACCGGGAGCCCGGCTTCAACATCGGAGTGATCAGTCAGTCGGTCGATCCCTCCCTCGGCGAGCGGAGCAAGGCCTGGGCAGCAGAAACCTTCGAGGCCATCGAGCCCCACCTGAGCCTGGGCCGGTACGTGAACTACCTGGGCGAGGACTCCCTGCCCGAGGAGCTCCAGGGGGCATACGGACCCAATCTGGAGCGGCTCTGCCGGGTCAAGGGCACCTACGACCCCGACAACGTCTTCCGGTCCAA
>SKKN01000030.1 GCA_007121455.1 Gemmatimonadota bacterium
CTCACCCCGGCCGTCGGCGCCGTCCTCATGTCCGCGAGCACGGTCATCGTCGCGATCAACGCGCAGTTCCTGAAGGGGGCCGAGCTGTGACGTCCGAGGGCTCCGCTCGAGCGGGACCCGGGGAGAGCCCCACATCCGGGTAGGGCGTCCGGAAGACCCAGATGATGCGGAAGGCCAGGACGAGTGCGAGGACGGCCCCGGCCGACCACCACCAGCTCTCGAGGACGGACTCCATCCCCTCCGAGCCCAGGTAGACCGCGAGTGCATTGTTCAAGGTGTGCCAGACGATCGCGGGAAAGATCGAGCCGGAGTAGAGGGTCACCACGGTGAGCATCACGCCGATCGCGGCGGACTGAGGGATCCGGAAGATCTGGAAGTGGAAGAAGCCGAAGATCAGCCCGACGACGAGGGCGAGCGCCACGGGTCGGAATCGCTTTCTCAAACCGTGTAGGAGCACCCCCCGGAAGGTGAGCTCCTCCGTGATTCCCGGGACGACGGACAGGAGGATGACGAGCTGCCACATCGGGATGCCCTCGGGCGTGACCGCCTGTCCGAGGTTCTCCAGGAGCTCGGTCGGCACCGGAACGACGAAGTCCATCAGGCGGAAGATCGTATTCGCCGTGACGAGTCCGGCTGGAGCCCCGATCAGCACGCCGAGCCAGACGCCCGGGCGAGGCACCCGGAGCGCGAGGGCCTCGACCGGATCCAGGCGGAAGTGCCGGATCACCACGAACGGAAACACGAGGAAGACGAGCCCCACGTTTACGAGCACCGCCGTGCGAACATCGTCGATCGGGAGGTTGAACTCGAGCAGGATCTTCACCGCCCAGAAAGCCGCGAACCAGCGAAGGACGCGCTTCTGGAACAGCTCGGGGCCTCCGAAGAACTCGGCCCGGGAGGTGTCTCCCGTGATCAGCCCTTCGTCGTGCAGCGCATGGATCGATCGGTCCGTCACCCAAGCGGCCCCAACGGCCGTCACGAGCCAAGCCACGATCAACCCGGGCAGGTACGCCTGTCCGGTGAGGAGCTCATGGGCGCCCACGCTCAGATTCGCGAGGGGCACGGCGAGGATCGCAGACTGGAGCGTGATCCCGGGCAGGAGGGGGGCGAGCGCGGGAACCAGGAGGAGAGCGAGCACGGGCGTCAGGTAGAACTGCGCTTCCTTGTAGCTGTGGGCGTGGGCGGAGGAGAGGAGGAGCACGCCTGCCGTGAGCGCCACCGCCGGGAGATAGAGGACGAAGAGGCCGGCTGCGAGGCCCGGAGAGATCGAGACGGCAAATCCCGCCATCGGTTCGACCAACCCGAGTCCCAGAAAGAGCCAGAGGTTCAGGATTTGAACGAGGGCGATCGCAAGCGCCACCGCCATGATCGCGAGCAGCTTTCCCGTGACGATCTCGGTGCGGGATGCAGCCGAGGTGAGGAGCGTCGTGAGCGTTCCGCGCTCCTTTTCGCCCGCGAGGGTGTCGATCGAGATCGCGGAGCCCCCGAGAATCATGAGTCCCAGGAGGACGAGGGTCAGGAATCGTCCGAGCCGCGCCCCTTGGATCTGCTCCTGCGAAGCGACGTTCCGGGCGTCGACGATGGCCACCTGCTCCATCGGAACCGGAAAACCGGCCTCGGAGAGGAGCGCATCCCTCCTGCTCGCCCGCAGCTCGAGCAGGCGCTCCCGGAGCACCTCCACCCCGTCGCGGGAGCCGGTGTGGCTGGAGTGAAAGCGGAGGCGAAGGACCGGGGCACCGTCGAACTCCGGCCCCGCCCGGTCGCGGCGGGTCACCTCCCCCTCCGCGACGAGCGCGCGCCACTCCATCCACGAAAGCGCCTCCACATGGATGTCCAGGGCTTCGGTCTGGAGCGCCCTTTGGGGATCGTCGACCTCCACGAGCCGAAATCGCTCCCGCTCCGCCCCGTTCGTCCCACCCACGACGCCTTCGATCAACGAGGCTGCGAAGGCGGAGTCGGCCCCCGTCACGGCGACTCGGTAGACCCGCGCATCTTCGCGATCGGCCCGGCGATCCTCCACCCAGTTCCCCGCGAGCAGGAGGAAGGGAATCAGGAACAGGGGGAGCACCACGGAGATCAGGACGGTGCGCGGATCCCGAAGGAGCGAACGCAGCTCCAGGCCGAAGACGGCTCGCACCGGGACCGGCAGCTTCACTTCGAGGAACCCTCCCGTTCCTTCCGGTCCCCTCGGGGCGCCGCACCCGGCGGGGAGGCCCCGGCTCCTTCCGAGCTGATGTTCGCCTCCGCCGCAGCGTCCGCATCCTTCACGCCGGCGTAGTGGACGAAGATGTCCTCGAGGTAGTGGAGCCCCGTCGCCTCCCGCAATCCGTCCAGCGTCTCGACCGCGAGGATCCGGCCGTGGTGGATGATCGCGATCCGGTCGCAGAGCTGCTCCGCCTCGCTCATGACGTGCGTCGAGAAGAGGATCGCCTTCCCGTCACTCCGGAGGTCCGAGATGATCTTCCGCAGCTCGATCGCATTGAGGACGTCGAGGGCCACCGTCGGTTCGTCGAAGATGAGGACGGGCGGATCATGTGCGACCGTCCGGGCGATCGAGACCTTCTGTTTCATGCCGCTCGAGAGCTTCTCGACCCGGGCGTCCGCGTAGTCGCCGATCCGGAACCGGTCGATCAACTCCTCGACCCGCGCCTCCACGCTCTTCGGCGGATATCCATTCACCTGCGCGAAGAACCGGAGGGTCTCCCGCGGCGTGATCTTGGGGTAGAGCGCGGTGGAGGCGGAGTAGAACCCGAGCTCGGCTCGCACCCGTTCAGGCTGGGCCCGGACTTCGTGCCCCATCAGCCACGCGTGGCCGGACGTCGGGCGGAGGATGGTGGAGAGCATCCGAAGGGTCGTCGTCTTCCCCGCCCCGTTGGCTCCGAGCAGACCGAGGATCTCACCCCTCGAGCAGTCCAGGTCGACCGCATCGACGGCGTTCACCTCCCCCCGGCTCGCGTCGTAGAACACCTTGCTGAGGCCCTCGGTGCGCACAGGCGAATCGCTCATGCCTCCCTCCCCCTCACTCCCAGTCGACGCTTCAGGAACGTCCCGAGGCCTCCTTCCGAGGCGCCGAGAAAGACCTCTTCCCGGCGCATCACCCACTGCGCGAACGCGACCGCGAGACCTACGAACACGGTCATCGACACGAGCGTCACGACCCCGGGGAGGAGCGGAATGCTCCCGAGGATCGCCTCGCGGATCAGGAGGGCCACGTTCACCACGGGCACGATCGCGAGCGACGCGGTGAACTCGATGTCCGGCGACTGCACGAGGATGGCCGGGAAGATCATCGCGAGATAGAACGGCGTGATCATCGACTGACCTTCCTTGAAGTTGCGTGCAAACACCGCGAAGACGAGCATCCCGGCCGCCACGAGAAGCCCCAGGAGCATCGTGCCCATCGCGATGACCGGAAGGGCACCGAACGGGATGCTGCCGGTCGCCAGCTCTTCGGCACCTCCGGTCGGCGTGAGGATCCACCGGAGCGAAAGGGCGAGCGCGGTTACGTTGAGCAGGCCCCCGACGGCACCGAAGGTCGCGACGTACAGGTACTTTGCCGCTGCCACGTTCGCGCGCGGCGCCGCGACGGTCATCAGGGTCTCCCACGTCGAGCGCTCGCGCTCTCCCGCCGTCGCGTCGATCGCCGGATAGTAGGAGGCGAGCGCCACCATGATGAGCGTGAGGAAGGGCACAAGGAGTCCCAGCACGAACCGGATGCCTTCCTCAGCGGTCGCCACGTCGTCCCGAACGAAGGCGAAGTCCGCCCACGCCGGGTTCCGAATGCCGAGGTCCGTTCGCGCCTCGTCGACCCAGGTCTCCCGGTACGAGCGCATCGTCGATTCCACCCGCACCCTCGCGGCTCGGCTGCGATCGCTCGCTTCGTTGTAGGCGAGCTCGACCTGGATGTTGTCCGCCAGGCCTTCCGTGCCAGCACCGGGGGGCCCGAACCCCATGAAGACGTCGAGGCGCCCGAGCGCCACGCCGCGAAGGGCCTCCTCCGGCTCTCCGTCCCATTCGATGACGGAGATTCGGTCGTGCGCACGGAGGGAGTCGGCCAGGGGCGCGTGGGCAGCCGGCAAGCCGGAGATCGCCACCCGTGAGGTGAGCCGCTCCGCCTGCCCCTCGACAAAGGACATCGCGGAGAAGCCGGCCCAGAGGAGGGCCGGGTACATGATGAGCGGGACCACGATGCTCATCGCCACGATGCTCCGCTCCCGGAGGGCAGAGCGGACCTCGTGGCGGTAGAGAATCCAGATCTGTCGAAGGTCCATGGGCCGCTTCGGGTCCGTCTTCGGTTCTGGCGACCCACCTCTCGGAGGGAAGAGCCCCAGCGGGGCAGCGCGCCGTCACGAATTCCGCTGCGGCCGCCCACGGAGAATATACACCCTCGCAAGTGTGGCGGCTTACCCGCCGGGCCTCAAGCCCGTCCGGGAATGAAACTCAGTTCGGGTGGGACCGGTTGCGACTCGCCCACCCGGTGGGTTCAGTCACAGCTCACGTTGGGGTTGAACGGCATGAAGTCACCGCTGGGATTCTCCTCATGGGTCCAAACGTGGAGGCTCCAGTGTGCGACCTCGACTTCCTCCAAAGGGGGGACGCCGCCGACATCGAAGGGGTGGCCATCGAACTGCGGATGGTCCTGTCCGACGTCGATCACGATGTACTCCACCCCGAGAAGCTCACGTCCACCATCGGCGGTGGGCCCGTAGAGCAGGCCCTCCGGCTGCAGAGGGTCGAAGACCGGGTCGATCAGCTCTTCGTTGATCCAATGGAAGCCCATGCCTCCGAGCTCGGGATGGGCCACGCAGTGGGGATCCTCGACATAACCCGCTGCAGCTGCACTCTCGGGTGACGAGAAAAC
Source organism: Gemmatimonadota bacterium (assembly GCA_007121455.1). Lineage (GTDB taxonomy): Bacteria > Gemmatimonadota > Gemmatimonadetes > Longimicrobiales > Gaopeijiaceae > SKKN01. The sequence goes on from SKKN01000030.1 coordinate 4,862, forward strand.
CGACACCTCTGCTCGAACCTGCTCCAGGAGGGTCTCCGAAGGAGCGGACGGGGAATCACTGCACGCGGCGACCGAAACGACGGACACCCCGGCAGCGAAGGCCAGAAGCCTTTGCATACAGCACTCTCCTGCGTGATGGGTTGAACCTGAAAAGGAGCGGCAACTTAGTCGGGTGTGCGGAAGCTGTCACTAGCGTGCCGCTCGAGTTTCGGAGAGCATCGGCGGCCGCGGACGGTTCCCTCGAGCCCCATCTCGCGGATGAGCCGCTCCACCGTGAGGCTCTCCCCTCTCAGGCGAAATACGGCGAGATAGTTAGGCGGGAAAGTCCACCGAGGCCCACCTGCCGGCCGGCCAACCGCAGCCTCGTCGAAACAGGTTCACGTCCGGGCGAACCGGACAAGCGGTGCCAAATCCCCCTGGTCCGCTTCCCTGAGTGCGCTAATGTAGCTGGACCGCAGTTCGAAGGTGCTGGTCAGGCTCTGGTCTCCCCAGGAGAACGGTGGCCTTCCCGCCTGCTGGACCACGAGGTCAGCCATCATCCGGGCGTGCCTTCCGTTTCCGTTCGGGAACGGATGAATCAAGACGAGCCGGTGATGGAACCGCACGGCCAGTTCGTCCGGAGGGTACGTACTGTTCTCCCGCCAATAGCGTGCGTCGTAAATGAGCTTCCTCACTTCGGGTCGAATCTCCGCCTTGTCCACGCCCAGGTTCTTGTTTGTCTTCCGTATCTTCCCGGCCCAATCCCACACCTCATGAAACATCCGCCGGTGAAGTTCAAACAGAAACGTTTCGATCAGCACATCGACAGGCCGATTCGTCATAACTGCCCGCCGCTGCGCCCATTCCTGGCCGAGTTGGATATTGGCTTCCTCCAACTGGTTCAGCTCCTCCCGAGTGGACACATGGTCGTGGAGAAGACCCTCCGACTCGTCCGGGTCCAGCGGTGTGGTGCCGGGCGGCTCACTACTCGTCATCTGACAACGACCACAGCCGGTCCGGAGAAGCCACCAACTCCCTGGCGAGCTCCAGGGTCCGTACCTCGGGGTCAGAGTCCGTCTCTTGAGCCTCCAACCGCATTGTGTGACGGACGGCACCGGTCATCTGACTCGCAATGCGGAGGGCGCGGGCTTCGAGCGTCTTCTCCAGGGGCTGCGAAGGAACGATGGCATAGACCAGATGGCCCCCCAGTGCCTCAGCCGCCTCCTTCAATGCACCGAGGGTGATGTCGCCGGCAGACTCACGTCGCTCCATCTGGCTCACGGCCTGCTGGCTCACCTTCATCCGTTTGGCCAGGATCGCCTGACTCATCCCCAGCGCGGTGCGGAGCGCGGCAATCCATCCTTTCTTCGGCGGTTGGAGCGCGGTCCGAACACTCCGAACCTCGTCCAGCCTCGTGTCCAGCTGTCGGCGAGAGAGTTCCTTGATTCGGGACATGAGAAGGCCTACAAGTTATAGATTGTTGTACTACCGATCTTTGACAACCTACACCTTGTTGACTCCCTCTGTCAACACAACATAGAGCTTGTGTGCCCGCAACAGACAAGCGCTACCTTGTGCACTCCTGAACCGGTCCCGGTTTCCTGGACAAGTGGGCGGCTTAATCATGCCACCTTCCGCTGTGCGCTCCAGCGCTCCGGCACGTCCGGACGACCTTCGGTCACTTCCTTCTCCCCAGCCTTGGATGCCATTTCATCCCTTTTCTCTGGACCCCGCTGTGGTTGCCAATC
>SKKN01000039.1 GCA_007121455.1 Gemmatimonadota bacterium
AGGACCTCGAGCCCCATCGACGGACGCTGGAGGGGTCGATCCTCCTGATCGCTCCGGAGCCCGACCTTCCGGTCCTCTTCGAGGAGCAGGCGCGCCGCCTGAGCACGGACGAGCTCGAGGAACTGGCACGGTATCAGCCACGTGCCGATTCGCCGGTCCGCTTCCCCGGCGACGCGGCGGACGGAGATGAAGCATCCGACTCTCCGACCCTCCTGACAGCGGCCGATTTGCGAAGCTTCTATGCAGAGGAGGGGGTCGCCGGCCTGCTCAGCACGACATCGCGCCCTCCAGGCGGGGGTGTCGTTTTCTCGAGTGGGGGAGGCGCGATGATCCGGAGCGATTCACCCCCGAGCCCGCCGGTACTTTCCGTCGCAGCAGAACACTACGGCCGGATCGTCCGGACCCTCGACAAAGGGATTTCCGTCGAGATGGAGCTCGACATCCAGAACCGACTTTCCGACGAGTACGTCGACGGATTCAACATCCTAACGGAAATCTCAGGGGACGGAGCAGCAGAGGAGGTTGTCACGATCGGAGCCCACTTCGACTCCTGGCACATGGCCACCGGGGCCACCGACAATGCGGCAGGGTCCGCTGTCGTGATGGAGGCGATGCGGATCTTGAAGGCGGTCGGAGCTCCTCTCCAGCGCACCGTACGAGCGGCCCTCTGGACAGGAGAGGAGCAGGGCCTGCTCGGATCGAGGGTCCATGTCCTCCGCCGGTACGGCAGCGCGGACGCCCCGACTGATGCTCATCGCTCCTTCTCGCTCTACCTGAACCTCGATAACGGCGCCGGCGCGATTCGAGGAGTGAGCCTTCAGGGAAACCGGGATGCGCGTCCCATCTTCGACGAATGGATGGAGTGGGTCGATTCCGACTCCATTTCCGTGCGCCACACCTCGCTCCGACACGCCGGCGGCACGGACCACCTCTCGTTCGACCGCGCGGGGCTTCCCGGGTTCCAGTTCATCCAGGATCCCCTTGAATACGGAGCCCGGACCCATCACTCGTCGATGGATACGTTCGACCGGCTTCTCGAGGAGGACCTCAGACACAACGCCGTCGTGCTGGCGGTGCTGGTCTACTTCGCGGCCAACAGGACCAACCCCTTCCCGCGTCGCTCACCGCAGGGGTACGTTGCTCCGCCAGGCTAAAGCTCGCAACTGGGCTGGCCGCCCGGTGGCCGAACGTCAGGAGACCTCGTCCTACTCCGTCCCCGGCGCCCCCGGAGGCACGACGAGGACCGAGCACTCGGCTGCGCGAAGAAGCTTTCCGGAGACTGTTCCGAGGAGAATTCGGTTCACGTACGACTCACCGTGGCTTCCCGTCGCGATGAGCTGTGCACGGCAGTCTCGGGCATAGCCCAACAAGGCCGTGGCGGTATCTCCGGAGAGGAGCTTGGTGGTGACCTCCGCCACCCCGGCGTCGTGCAACTCTTCGGCAAGGGAATCGAGCAGGGACGTCGCGCGTTCCCGGTAGAGCCGCACCCAGTCGGTCCGGCTCTCCTGTGGTAGATCCACAACATGCAGGAGATGAACTTCGGCACCTTCTCGTGCTACGTGAGGGACCTTCCGAGCCGCCGTTCGACTGAACCGACTGAAGTCCACGGCCACGAGAATCCTGCGAGGCAGCTCCGTCTGCAGGGGGTCGGCAGCGAGCAGTGGGAGGCGGGCGAGACGGGCGACCGAGAGGGGGACGCCGGTCCCCAGGAATCGATCGACCGGGCGTTTCCGGCCGAAGCCGAGCACGATCATGGAGGAGCGTGAGCCTTCTGCCTCCTCGGCGATCACCCTGGCCGGAGGACCTGTCCGCACCTGAAGGGGCCAGGAAACGGTGGGAGGAAGCACCTCCTCCAGTTGGGCTCTGACCTCCTCCTCCCTCGTCCGAATTCCCGTCTCTCTCAACTCATCGAGGGCCCAATCACCGACGAGGTCCATCACCGAGGCCGGCGGAAGATCGACCGCGGACACGAGGTGGACCTCGCCGGAGGCTCGCGCCTGAAGCGCTCGGGCTATGTGCAGCGCCCCCAGTGAGCCGGAGGTGCCGTCGGACGCGACGGTGATGCGCTCGATCATGTGCACCACGGAGAAGGAAGATCCGTGCCAGAAGGCGATCGGCCCGAAGCGTCCAGGATGCTCGAGTGGTGGAGCCCGCCCCGAAAGCCACGGGTCGAACTGACCCGCCTGGGGACAACTCGCCCCATCCAGAAATGGCGGAGGAATTGGTCGACCTGCCTGGCTGTGCGCGTGGGGCAATCCTCCGACTGCGAGGCCGGACTGGCACGCGAAGTGCAGAACTGATAGAGGTTCTGTACGCTATCCGAGCGCCGCCGCCGACCCCCGAGGGATCGAGCCGCGAGCTCCTATCCATACCCACGCTGGGAGGCACTGGATGTACAAAGAAATCCTCGTTCCGCTGGACGGGTCGCGTTTCGCCGAATACGCACTGCCCACCGCGCTCTCGGTGGCCGAACGCTCGGGAGGTCGGATCCGGCTCGTCTCGGCGGTGACCGACGTCCCTCCGCTTCCTCTCGTGGAGCACGACGAAGGAACGGTTCGAGGCTGGTTCGACGAAGCGCGCTCGCGGGCATCCGAATACCTCGACGACGCGGCAGCACAACTCCGAGAGACGGAATCGGCTCTGGAGGTCGAAACGAAGGTCCTGATGGGCCCGGCCGTGAGAATGCTCACGGAAGAGATCGAGAAGCGACCTCCGGATCTCGTGATCATGACGACCCACGGCCGCGGGCCCCTTCAGAGAGCGTGGGTGGGAAGCGTGACCGACGGCCTCCTGCGACGCGCGAACCGACCGCTGCTCCTGGTCCGTCCGAAGCCGAAGGAGGAGGCGAACCTGGACGACCGGCCCGCTTTCCAGAAGATGCTCATCCCCATGGACGGATCCGAAGAAGCGGAAGCCGTCCTCTCACCGGCGTCCGAACTGGGGCAGCTCTTCGGGAGCTCGATTACCCTCTTCACGGTGGTGCCGGAACTCTTCGCGGTGGGTTCGAGCTACTTGCCGCACCTGGTGGAGGAACAGGAGGAACAGAAGAAGCGGCGGGCGAGCTTTCAACGCTACCTCGACGAGCTCAAGACCCGGGTGCCGGCCGACGCGGTTCGGACCCGGACGGTGGTGGGTGAGGGCGAGGATGTGGCTTCCGGCATCATCGACGCGGCGATCGAGGAGAAATCCGACCTGATCGCAATGGCCACCCATGGCCGGAGTGGAGTCGCGCGTCTGGTACTCGGAAGCGTTGCAGACAAGGTGATCCGAGGCAGCACCGTGCCCGTGCTGGTCTTCCGGAGCCCGGAAAAGGATTAGAGCGGACCGCATCGGAGGCCGGATCGTCGGGCCGCTGGCCCCCGGCGAGGTGGGCTATTCGCCGTCTTCGCCGGGGGCCGTGTGGTACGGTAGGGTGAAGTGGAAGGCAGAGCCGCGACCGAGCTCACTTTCCGCCCAGATCCGGCCTCCGTGGGAATGAACGATCTCACGGGCGATGCTCAGGCCGAGCCCGATGCCTCCACCGGGCGACTTCCGCGCCCTCCAGAACGGCTGGAAGATCAAGGAAAGGTCCTCCTCGGGAATACCGGGCCCGGTGTCCTCCACGGATACGAGAATCTCTTCGACTTCGGGCCGGATTCGGACCGCAACCTCTCCGCCGCCCGGCGTGTGCTTTACGGCATTGCCCACGAGATTTGATAGCACCTGGACCACCCGGTCCGGATCCACGTCGACGGGCCGGAGTCCACCCGCCGGCGGCTCGGCCACGAGCCGGATGGATTTCACAGCTGCAAGGGGCTCGAGCACCTCCAATGCAGCAGTCACGAGGGGCTCGATGGAATGGCACGCCCGATCCATGGAAAGGAAGCCCGCCTCCATCCGCCGGACCTCCAGAAGGTCGCGGATCAGCCGTTCCATCAGCTCGACCGAGCGAGCGAGGGCATCGAGGTAATACCGTCCCTTCGTGTCCGTCTCCGCGACGGATTTCTCGAGCGCCTGAGCGGCGATCGCAATTGCCTGGAGGGGGTTGCCGAGATCGTGGGACACGGCCCCGAGCACCTCGTCCCGGCCGCGCAGGGCCTTTTTTATATCCCGATACAGCCGCGCGTTGTCCATCGCCAGGGCCGCACGTCGGGCAAGGTCGATCGCGAGAGCGAGGTCGTCCTCTCCGTACCGGCGGCCCGGCTCCGTCGAGCCCAGGAGCACAGCGCCCGTCAGGCGGTTCCGGACCTGGAGGGGGATCACCATGTACGAGCGGCATTCCAGGGCCTGGAGGAGGGAGCGGTGCTCGGCTCCCTGCGCCAGGCTCGCGAGGTGTTCGTCGGAGACGTCCTCGTACACCTCGGGCTCGCCTCCAACCAGAACCCTTCCCATGAGGTGACGTCTCCGACGGTCGAGCGGGAACCGGAGAAGCGCCTCTGCTGCATCGCTTCTCGCAGGATCCCGGTGGGCCACCTCTACCCGTTCGATCGATCCGTCGTCCTTCACCCGATCGATGATGCAGAAATCCGCCAGGGAACGGACCGAGAGCCGCGCAACGCTTCGTAGTGTCTCGTCGTAGTCGAGCGATGAGGCCAGCACCTCACCGACTTCCGCGAGGAAGCGCTGCGTCTCCTGTGCCCGGACCCGTTCGCTCACGTCCCGCAGGAGCACAGCGTAGATCCGCTCCCCGCTCAGATCGAGCTTCACGATCGAAGCTTCGGCCGGAAACTCCACACCGTCCTTTCGAAGTCCGGATATCTCGTGGCGCTCACCCATCTTCCGCGCTTGGACTGGAGACTGCCCGACCCCGACCACGTGCTCTCGGTGAATCGTCCTGAACCGCTCCGGAAGCAGGACTCCCAGAGGCCGCCCCACCACTTCGGAGGCAGTATGTCCGAAGATCCGTTCCGCCCCTTCGTTGAAGAGGGTGATCGTCTGCTTGGCGTCTGTGAAGATGATCGCGTCCGGCGCGAGCGAAACGATTCCCGACAATTTGCGTTCCGACGCCTCGAGCGCCTCGATCCTCGCGTCCTGCGCCAGGCCTTCGGCCGCGAAGGACGCAGCGTGGTTCTCCGCCCCACGAAGGGCCGTGACATCGAGGCCCGTCGCGACGATGAGCCCTGCCTCACCCCCGGAGCCTTCGAGCGCCCGCGTACGCCAGGAGATCGTGCGGCACACTCCGTCCGCATCGACCCAGTCATGCTCATGGCCGTCCAGATCGTGGCCGGCAAGAATGCGCTCGAAGATGCCGCGGGCGTCCGGCGCCTCGCCGTCCGGGGTGAACACCTCCCAGAATCGCCTTCCTTCCACTTCTTCCGATGTGTAGCCCGAGACCTGCTCTGCGCCGCCGTTGAGGACCACGATGCGGCCCTCGGGATCGAGCACGACCACGATCGCATCCAATGTCTCGAGGATGACTGGGAGGAGGTCCGGTCTCATGAGGGGTGAGGAAGCCACCAGGCAATCCGGTGAAGAAAGGTGGAGACAATAGGATCCACGCAACGTATCGGCCGCCAAACGAGTCGAAAAGCCCCGACTGCCGCTCCGCCCACCCTGGAACCCATGCTGGCACCCGAAACAAGACGAAATGTCCCTCAGCGGATCGAGGCTCCCCTCGCCGCCACGCCCTGGAAGCGCGCTTTGAAGGGAAAAATCGAATGACTGCGCTACCGGCACGAAACTTGTCTACCCACGGCGCAGGGTCGATCGTGCTTGGAAGTCGACCTTCAGGAAACGAGCGTTTCAGTCACCACCGCACATTCAAAGGGAGTAACCCGTGCCCACTGTCGCAGATATCATGCAGAGAGACGTCATCACGGTGCCGGCTACGGCGTCGGTGCGCGAGCTCGTCGAGCTCCTGAGCGACGAGTCCGTCAGTGGCGTTCCGGTTCTCGACTCGGCCCGCAAGGTGACTGGGGTCGTGTCCCAGACCGATGTGATCCGCCTTTCGGCGCTCGAGCTGGAGGAGGCGCCCGAGGGGCCGCTCGCAGGCCGGTCGCCCACGGACTTCGAGGGAGCCACCGAGACGACCACCGAGGATGAGCGCTTCGACGTCGGCAACGAGGAGGAATGGCCCGAAGCCTTCTTCGTGGCTCCGGACGAGTGGGGCTTCCTCCCTGCGCCCACCGTCGAAGCCGTGTCCGGAGCGACCCTCGACGACCACACCGTCGCCGACATCATGACTCCGCTGGCCTACGCCGTCTCTCCCAGCATGTCCTTGGGGGAACTCGCCCGCTTCATGGTGGAGGGACACATCCACCGTGCGCTCGTCGTGAACGAAGGGGACCTGGTGGGGATCGTCACGACATTCGATGTGCTCCGCGCCGTCGCACGGGAAGAAGGAGCCTGAGCGTCCTCCGGCCGTCTCGCGGAGCGCGCGTCATGGAGCGCCCCACACGACCAGGGGACGAGGCCCGGCTTCTCCCCGAGGCCATCCAGGCGGAGCAGCTCGCTACGATCGGGGAGGTTTCCGCGGGCGTGGCACAGGCGCTGGGCGCTCCTCTCACGGCGATCCAGGTGGCGCTCGACCGCCTCCACCGGTACGAGGAAGCCGCCACCACAGGCACCCGGGCTGTCGAGCTTCAAGTGATTGCACAGGAAACGCGTCGTATCGCATGGTTGGCACGTGAGTTGGTCGGTCTCGCACGACCGCTGAAGCCAACCCTCCAGGCCACGGCGCTGAACCCCCTGGTCCGGGATATCGCAGAGCTTCTCGACGGGTCGTTCAGGGATGCCGGGGTGGAGGTGGAGCTGGAGCTGGATGAAGACCTTCCTCGGGCATGGAGTGACCGTCGCCAGCTCCGGCATGTGCTTCTCGCTCTCTTCATGAATGCGCAGCGTGCGGTGGTGGTCGATAGCGAGGCGCCACACCTTATCCATGTCCGCACGGAAGCCACGGAGACGAGGGTCGAGCTCCGGATCTCCGACACCGGCATCGGAATCCCTCCGGACCAACGGGGCCGGATCTTCCTCCCGTTCGTGTCCGGCTGGGGCGGGTCGGGACTCGGGTTGCCCGTCGCCCGTCAGGTGCTCCATGGACATGGAGGCGGGATCGTACTCGACGGGCAGCACGGGGGAGCGGGGGGGGGCGGTGACGGAGCGACGTTCCTCGTCCACCTCGATCGGGCGGACCGAATTCCACACGCGGAGTAGAATCGATGCCAAGTGCCGTTCACGACGGAAGCGAAGCGACTCCCCGCTCCAAGGTGCTCGTGGTCGAGGACGAGGAGATCGTGCGCGACCTTCTCGTGACTGCGTTGGAGGACGAGGGGTACCGTGTCGAGGCCGTGGTGAGCGGAGAGGAGGCCCTCGAGGCACTCGACGAAAGGCTCTACAACGTGGTGCTGCTCGACCTGAACCTCCCGGGCATGCACGGACTGAACGTCCTGTCTGCGGCTCCATCGGTGCAGACCGATGCCCAGTTCATCGTGATGACCGCCTTCGGCTCCGTGGACACCGCCGTGGAGGCGATGAAGCTCGGAGCCTTCGATTACATCAACAAGCCCTTCCGCACCGAGGAGCTGCTGCTTACTCTCGAGCGTGCGGAGGAGGAGGCCGACCTCCGCAGAGAGGTCGCACAACTTCGAGCCAGGGTATCGGGTGACGCGACGAAGCGGATCATCGGGAAGGCACCGGCAATGCAGCGGGTCTTCGACCTCGTCGAGCGTGTCGCCCCCACCCGAGCTTCGGTTCTCGTGGTGGGGGAGACGGGCACGGGGAAGGAGTTGGTCGCTCGCTCGATCCACGACATGTCGGATCGGTCCCGGAAGCCATTCGTCGCGGTGAATTGCTCCGCACTCCCCGAGACCCTGCTGGAAACCGAGCTCTTCGGCCACATGAAGGGGTCCTTCACGGGAGCTGTTCAAAGTAAACGGGGCCTCTTCGAATCCGCTGCCGGAGGCACGCTGTTCCTGGACGAGATCAGCGCAGTCTCCCCGGCGATCCAGGTGAAGCTTCTACGAGTCCTCCAGGAGCGCACGATCCAGCCCGTGGGGGGCAGGGAACCGATCCCGGTGGACTTTCGGCTCATCGCGGCCACGAACGAAGATCTCGCCGAGCATGTGGAAAGAGGCACGTTCCGGGAGGATCTCTACTACCGATTGAACGTCTTTCCCATCCGCGTGCCCGCCCTGCGGGAACGTCGTGAAGACATTCCGGTTCTCGCGAACTACTTCAGGGTGCGCTTCGGGGAGGAGAATGGGCTCGAACCTCCACCACTCCTCCCAGATACGCTTTCCCGGATGATCAGCTACGATTGGCCCGGAAACGTGAGGGAACTCGAAAACTTCATCGAGAGGGCTTTGATCATGCATGCCGGCGCTCGCTCGATTCCCTTCGAGCCCCAGGGAACGCCCTGGACTTCGAAGAGCGGGCACCGGGACATGATCGATCGAGCGCGGGAGGAGCAGTGGGACCTGGAGCGACTCGAACAGGAGTACATTCTCGATGTCCTGGACGAGACTCATTGGCACCAGGGCGAAGCCGCGAAGATCCTGGGTATCAATCGGAGGACTCTCTACCGGAAGTTGAAGAAGTATCGAGAAGAGGGATCACTGCCCGAGGCCGCGAAAATGGACGGTGCGTCCTGAAAGCCCCTACACTGACAGAAGGAGACGTTCATGCCCGAGCTGCTCGTGGGTGTCGACCTGAGGGACGGAGGTGCCGATCCGGTGCGAATCGGGAAACGGCTGGCCGAATGGCTCGACTTCGATCTGACCCTCGTCCACGTTCTGGACAGGGTGCCGCCTGAGGCGAGCGTTCAGGTCCTTCAAGCGAAGCGCCCACGGGTGCTCGATCGGCTCCGGGATGAGGCGAGGGAAGCGGCTGTGGCACAGTTGAAGGAGTGGGGGGAGGAGTGGGTGAATGAGGTCTCCCTCACGGTCCGAGTGGGGAGACCGGCAAAGGAGCTGGTTGCACTCGCCGCGGAATCGGAAGCCGCCACACTCGTCCTCGGACCGGGCCGGAAACGGACCCTGGGGGGCCTTCTCGGCACCACCACGGACCGGGTCCTCCGCGCGGGGGCCGTGCCCGTGTTGGTCGCACGCGGGAGCTCGACGGAGAAGCCCCGGACGGTGCTGGCGGCAGTGGACCTCTCCCACAGCTCCCCCAAGGTCCTCCGGGAGGCCCGGCGGTGGGCGGACACGCTGGGTGCGTCGCTCATCGCCTTTCACGTCCCGCAGCCCCGGTGGAGAAATGCGTTTTTGGAAGGCCGTGACGAACACAGGCTGGACGAGATGTTCGAAGAAGACGAAGAGATGCGAACGCGCGCAGAAGCGGAGCTGCAGACACTGCTGACCGAGGAGGGAATGGAAGGTGTGAGGACGGAAACGGAGTTGGCAGCGCCCGGCGCCGATCCTGCGGAGGAGATCTCGGCACGCCTCGACCGAGGTGACGTGGGAATCCTGGTGATGGGCACTCAGAGTGATTTCGGGCTGACGCGGAGGATCCTCGGCAGCGTTGCGGAGGCGTTGACGCGACGCTCCCCGGTGCCGGTTCTCGTGGTGCCGGCTTCGTGAGCGCCGAGAGCTCGCACCGCGCCGGCGCCGCTCCTTCGCGAACCGGACTCCTGGAGAAGATCCTCGTCCCGCTCGATGGATCGGAGTTCGGGGAGCAGGCCCTGCCGGTAGCCCGGTCCCTCGCCGGACTCGCCGGACCGGACACGGAGATCCACCTGGTCCACGTTCACGTGTCTGTTCCGATCTTCATCGAGGGTATCGCGACCGTGAACCCCGAGCTCGAACGGGATCGCGAGGAACTGGAGCAGGAATACGTGGGCACCGCGGCCCGGGCCCTTTCGGAGGAGTGGTCGGGCACCGTCCGGTCCGCCCTCCTTCACGGCCCCGTGGACGAAGCACTGGAGGAGTATGCCGACACGCAGCACATCGGGCTCGTCCTGATGAGCACCCACGGCCGCACGGGACTCAAGCGAGCCTGGCTCGGGAGCGTGACCGACCGGGTCATCCGCCGAACGGGCCGCCCGGTGCTGACCTTCCGCCCCTCCGAAGATCCAGACGCGGCGAACGAGATCCTCCGCGAGATCGGAGAGATCCTCATCCCGTTGGACGGCTCCAAGCGGTCGGAGACCATCTTGCCTCATGCCGAAACCCTGGCTCGGCTTTCGGGAGCACGCATCACGCTCCTCCGGGTTCTCCCTTCCTATCATTCGATCGGGCATCCGAGCCAGGTTCAATCCGCCCGAGAGGAAGAGACGGTCATGGCAAGGCTCGTCGAAGACAGCGAAGCGTATCTAGCCGACCTGGAAACGCGCGTCCGTGAACGGGGCTTCGAGGTCGCGCGATCCGTAGAGCCCGGAGCCGATCCAGCTGCCGCGATCCTGGAGGTCGCGAGTTCGGGCTCCGCCACACTGATCGCCATGGCCACCCACGGGCGCGGGGGGATGTCGAGGGCCTTTCTCGGCAGTGTCACCGATAAGGTCGTTCGTGCCGCGCCCTGTCCCCTCCTCCTCTTCCGTCCTGACCACTCGGTGTAGCCCAGAGCTTTCGAGCACGGGCCGGACTTTCCCCTTCAGCGAGCGAGTTCGGCGAAGTCGATACCCGAGACGATCCCCACCGGCTTGCCGTTGCGCGAAACGACGATTCGGCGCACGTCGAGAGCCCCGGCCTGGGCCGCCGCTCGATGCACCGGCAGGGTCTCGTCCAGGACGAGGATTGCGGGACTCATTGCATCCTCCACCGGCGTATCGAGCGGCAGGTCTCGTGCGGCGAGCGCCTCCTCCTGCGCGAAGATTCCCACGGGCCACTCGCCCTCCACCACGACGAGCCCGGTCACCCGTGCCTTCGGCAACCGATCCGTAGCGAGCGAGAGCGGCTCGGAATGGCGGACCGTGAAGAGTGGCGAGGACATGATCTCCGACAAGGGAAGGTTGAGCCGCTTTTCCCGGATGACCCGCATGACATCTCTCGTGCTGAAGATCCCAACAGGCACTCCATCGTCCTCGATGACGACGCGATGGATTCGCTTCTGGGTCATGACGCCCGCGGCATCCGCGATCGAAGCCTCGTGGGACAGAATCGCCACTTCATGGGTCATCTCGTCCCCCGCATTTCGATCGGGAAGCATGAGGAGGGCGGCGCCGGGCCGGGAGCCAGCCTCCCGCCGTCCCACCCTCAGAAGGTCCGTCCGCGAGAGGATGCCGACCACCCGGTCCTTCTCGTCGACCACCGGAAGAGCGGAGACTTCATGATCAGCCAGCATGCTCCGTGCTCTCTCGAGTGAATCCCGGGTCCGGATCGCGACGATCGGGGAGGACATATACAGGCTGACGGGGACGTCGAATTTGGCCATCTGTTCACACCATTCTGCCAGAGCGGGAAGGGCCCGGCGATCCGATGCGTTCACATCTGTCGCCGGCCGGGACGGGTGAGGGAGATTGCAAGCTCCGGGCCTCTTCGGCGGCGACACCCGTTCCTCGTCGGATTCCGACCGCAACCCCAGCCGATTTGCGCAGCGGGGGCCTCCTCCGTGCGTTGCTCGCGTTTCGAGATTCGGATAAGCTAGGGCCCGCTGAATTCGAAGTGGGGCACGCCGACCTTCCTGGAGACCGGCTCCGATTGAACTCCGTGTTCGTGATCTTGAATCCGGCCTCCTGTGGAGGACGAACCCACCGAGTCGAAAGGCGCCTGGGCGAGGAGATGGAGAGACGAAAGATCTCCTTCCGCCTCCTTCGAACCGAGGAAGCTGGCCACGCGGAGGAGCTGGCTCGTGAGGCCGCCTCCTCCGCGGACCGACTCCTCGTGGTCGGCGGGGACGGAACGCTGCACGAGGTGGCAAACGGACTCCTTACATCGGGTTCCGGCCGGGAGCTGCCTCCAATCGCGATCCTCCCCATGGGAACCGGGAACGACTTCCACCGGATGGTGGGGACCGGCAGCGGGGTCGACCAGGCCCTGGAGCTGGTCGAGCGTGGGCGACCCACCTCCTTCGACCTCGGTCTGGCCCGCTGGGGGGGAGAGGAGAGGTATTTTGTGAACCTACTGGGAGTAGGGATCGACGTGGAGGTCCTCCGGATCCGGAAATCCCTGGGTCGACTTCCGGGTCTGCTCCAGTACCTCACCGCGCTCGGGGTGGCACTCGTCCGCTTCGATCCGCTTCCATTCCAGGTGGAGCTGGAGCCGGACGGCGGCGAGACCCGTGAGCTCCTGACCGGACGAATCCTGATCAGCGCGGTGACGGTAGGACCATCGATCGGCGGGGGATTCATGCTATGTCCCGATGCGACCCCGGACGATGGATTCCTTGACCTCTGCCACCTGGGCTCGATGGGCCCCATGGCGATCGCCCGCAACCTTCCGCGGGTCCTGCGGGGTACGCATGGCGAGGCGAAGCAGATTCGACTTCGCCGCCTCCGACAAGCTCGCTTCAGCACGCCGAACGGGGAGCCGTTCGCCTTCGAGATGGATGGGGAGCTCGTTTCCGTGGACGCCCGGACCATCGATATCTCCGTTCAGCCGAAGCAGCTTCCGGTGCTGGTTCCGTCCGGGGACCGAAAAGCATGATGAACCCGAACGTCCAAACGCGGATGCTGGTCACGATGTCCGCGCTGTTCCTCTGGACGTGCCTCCCGCTTTCGGCGGAGGGACAGTCTCTGGTCCCGGCGGAGCACGAGCAGGAACCCGCCTCCTGGGCTGCACAGGGAGACGTCCCGGATCCGATCACGCCGCGTGGCGCCTTCATCCGCTCGATCATCATTCCAGGGTGGGGGCATGCAGCCGTCGGCGCACACGGCAGGGGAGGGGCCTACTTCCTCCTTCATTCGGCGTCCGTATGGATGGTCTTTCAGAGCCATTCGCTTCGCGGCGCCGCCCGTGACCTGCGCCGGATGGAAGAGGCGTCGGTCGAGGCGGAACTACTCGCTGACGGCTGGACGGATCCGGCCGAAATCCGCCAGGCGGTCGCGAACGACCCGCGCGTCGAGGGACGTCAAGAGCTCGTGGAGACGCGTGCCCAGCAGATCGAAGACTGGGCTGCATTGGCGATCTTCCTCGTGCTTCTCGCCGGAACCGACGCCTTCGTATCAGCCCACCTGGCGGATTTTCCCGAGCCTTTGAGCGTGCGGGTGCGCCCGGGTGTAGGCGCGGGGCGCATGGAGCTCGGTGTCTCCGTGCCGGATCACATCTTCCCGTTCAGGCGGTGACCGTCAGATCCAATGCTCCAGCCGGGGAGGAGCGCCGGGGTCGAGCACCACGTACGAGCGGTGTTGGATCCAGTCCCCCGAGTTGACGTAGAATTTCCCCCCGAGCTCCTTGACCACGGGCAGGTGCGTGTGCCCGAGCAATACGAGGTCGAGATCGACTTCCTCTCGCAACTGGGCCATCGCCCACTCCTCGAGCTTCCGGGCGCGGGCGAGCTGGCGTGGATCCGGGCCTTCATTCCGGAGTTCCGTGCGCGAGGCGGTCCGCGCGACTGCTCCTCCAACGTCCGGATGAAGCCACCGGAAGAGGCCGCAGATGACCGGATGCCGGATCGCCCTTTGCAGGATCCGGTATCCCAGATCGCCTTGACCGAGCCCATCCCCGTGCGCGAGCAGGGTTCGCTGCCCGGCGAGCGTCACCCGGACCGGCTCGTGATGGAAGATGACGCCGACCTCGTTCGTGAGATAGCTGCCCCCCCACCAGTCGTGGTTCCCACCAACCATCCGGACCTGGACGCCGGAGTCGACGACTTCCGCGAGCGCGCCGAGGATCCGGGTATGCCCTCGCGGCACCACCGAGCCGTACTCGAACCAGAAGTCGAAGAGGTCGCCGTTCACGACCACCTCCCGTGCGTCGCTCGCCGCGTGACGCAACCACCGGCAAAAGGCGCGTTCCCGGTCGTCCGACGCCGAGCCCAGATGCACATCGCTCGCCACGTATACCCTTTCACCTGACATGGCCGCGAACTTACCCTCCTCCTACCCCCCGGCAACAGAACCCATGGGAACCCGGAAGGACCTTCGTTATCTTCCCGCCGGTAACACGGAGCGTGCCACTTCGTAGCCGCGCCATCACCAAGGGAGACGATGTCGACCCGTACCAGCCCGTTCAACCCGCCATGCAGGCGCGTCGAGCGACGAGGCCTCCACTCCGTGTGGGTCCTGCTGATCACCTCCGCCCTTGTGGCATGTGGTCCCGGCCCGGCGCCGCCGCCCGCGCCGTCCGTCGACGCCGAACAGGTCATTCTGGCCGCCGAGAACCGCAGCGCCCTCGACGGAGCGTACCGCGTGGTGTTCGACTGGACGGCTTCGGAGCCGGATGCTCGCTTCAACGGAAGGGGAGTTGCCCGCCTGGAGGCGCCCTACCGGGCCCGACTCGACCTCTTCACCGGGAACGGAGAAGGTGTCGCATCGGCAGCGCTCGTGGAGGACGACCTGCGCGGGACCCCGGGTCAGATCGGACCGCTGCCGCCGCCGGCTCTCTTCTGGGGGGCCCTCGGCATCTTTCGCCCCGGACGAACCGGTAACCTGCAAGGTGCCAGAGCCCACCGGGACGGAACGACCGAGGTCATCTACCGGTACCCCGGCACCCAGGAGGTCCGGTATCGCCTCCGGGATGGGAACGTGGAGCGAGTCGAGCTCCTTCGAGGGGGACAGCTCTCCGAAGAGGTGACACTGCGACGCAACTCCGATGGACGTTTTCCGACCGAAGCGACGTACCGGCATCTCGCCGAGCGCCGAGAGTTGCGCCTCACCCTGGACACGACCGAGCATGTGGAATCGTTCCCGCCCGACATCTGGAATCCTGGCTCTTAGCCTCCTCGCGCTCGGCCTGCTCGCCCTGACGGGTTGCAACTATACCTTCCGGGCCGGAAGCGGGCTGCCCGCACACGTGCGGACCATGGCCGTCGTTCCCTTCGAGAACGACACCGGACGATTCGAGCTCACGGACGAGGTCCATCGGGCGCTCATGGAGCGCCTTCCCGGCTCCTTCGGGGTCCAGGCTGCGGGTGAGGGGGCGGCGGATGCGGTCGTACGGGGCACGATCCGCCGGTATGAAGACGAAGCCCCTCTCTTCCGGCCCGGAGAGGAGGGCCGAATCGATGTCATCGAAAGACAGGTCAGCATCGTGGTACATGTCGAGATCGTGGACGTGAGGGAAAACGTGATCCTGTGGGACGCCAGCACCCTCACGGCTCGGGGAGAATACCTCGAAGCCGGTGAGACCGAGGAGATCGGACGCGAGGCGGCCATCGACCGCCTCGTCCAGAGCATCATCGATGGTCTTCAGTCGGACTGGTGACCCCCATCGCTGATGGATCCGAGCTTCGCCTGGGTACCCGAGGGTCGGCACTCGCCCTCACCCAGAGCCGCTGGGTCGCCGACCGGATTCGCGCTCGAGGCACCCCCACCGAGATGGTCGTGGTGCGTACCACGGGCGACCGGATGCAGGACCGTCCGCTCCCCGAGATCGGCGGAAAAGGGCTTTTCACCAAGGAGCTCGATCGCGCGCTGCTGGACCACGACATCGACCTTGCCGTCCATTCGCTGAAGGATCTTCCCACGGAATCCGAGGCCGGCCTCGTCGTCGCCGCGATCCCTGTCCGTGAAGATCCACGAGATGTCTTGATCACCAGAACCGGGGCGTCCGGGGGACTCGCGTCCCTTCCGGAGAACGCACGAGTAGGGACGAGCTCACTGCGCCGACAAGCCCTTGCCCTCGCCTTTCGGCCGGATCTCGAAGTCGTTCCGATCCGGGGGAACCTCGATACGCGCATCCGGAAGGTGGACGACGGGGAGTACGACGCGATCGTCGTCGCCGGGGCTGGGGTCAAGCGGCTTGGGTGGAGCGAACGCATCGCGGAGTGGCTCGAGTTGACCGCTTGGCTTCCCGCGCCTGGGCAGGGAGCGCTCGGCATCGTGACCCGGGCCGATGATGAAGAGGTCCGCCGTCTCCTCATGGAGCTGGAGCACGGGGATTCTCGGATCGCGGTCGCCGCGGAGCGGAGCCTGCTCGGAACCCTCGAAGGAGGCTGTCGGGTGCCCGTCGCCGCGCTCGGCCTCCCCTACGCGCACGGCCTTCGACTGTGGGGCCTCGTTGCATCTCCGGATGGGCGGCGAGCGGTGCGCGCGGACCGGACGGGGGACTCCGCGGAACCCGAGGAGCTCGGCCGTCGCGTCGCCGAGGTCCTCCTCGAGCGAGGTGCCGGAGAGATCCTCGACGAGGTCCGAGCTGGACCGGATCCGCCCATCGCTGCACCATGACGACCCCGCTTTCCCCGCGCCCTGCCGCCCGCTCGACCGAATTCGAGGACCTGAAATGACCCGATCCGATGGCCGACGTCCGGAGGCACCCCGCCCCAGCAGGGTCGAGCTCAATCCCGCTCCATATGCTGAAGGCTCCTGCCTCATCGAGACGGGGAGTACCCGCATCCTCTGTGCTGCATCCGTGGAGGAGGAGCTGCCGGCCTGGCGGGCCGGCGGGACACGCGGATGGGTCACTGCAGAGTACAGCATGCTACCCAGAGCAACCCATACCCGCCGTCGCAGGGAAAGAGGGTCGCTTGGCGGCCGGACGCAGGAGATCCAGAGGTTGATCGGACGTTCTCTCCGCGGTGTGATGGACCTGGAAGCGCTCGGGCCACGGACGATCATCGTGGACTGCGACGTCATCCAGGCGGACGGCGGCACGCGCACTGCCGCGATCACCGGCGGATGGATTGCCCTGAGCCTGGCGTGCCGAGGGCTCCTCGAGGAGGGTATCATCGAGCGCCAGGCGGTGCGCGAACAGGTGGCCGCGATCAGCGCCGGAATCGTCGACGGAGTTCCCCTTCTGGACCTGAACTACGAGGAGGACTCTCGAGCGGAAATCGACCTGAACGTGGTCGGAACCGGAGAGGGGGCCTTCGTGGAAATCCAGGGCACCGCAGAGGGCCGGCCCTTCAGCCGAACCCAGCTCGACGACCTCCTCGGCCTCGCGACCGAGGGGATCGACACGTTGCTGATGGCGCAGAGACACGCGCTCGAGGTAGAAGGCGGGTGAAGCTCCTGCTCGCAACCCGGAGCCAGGACAAGGTCGCCGAGATCGCGAAGATCCTCGCCGTCGTTCCCGATCTCGAGCTCGTGAGCCTGATGGACGAGAAGATCGAGCCGCTCGCGGAGGAGGAAGGTATCGAACGGTATTCCACCTTCGAAGGGAATGCCGAGGCCAAAGCTCGATACTTTGCCGAACGGAGTGGGCTCCCGGTCGTGGCAGACGATTCAGGGCTCGTGGTGGATGCCCTCGATGGGAAGCCCGGCGTGCACTCGAAGCGCTTCGCCCCCGGATCCGGAGAGATTTCGGGGGAGGAGCGGGATCGGGCGAACAACGAGCACCTGCTCGCGCTCCTTGGCGACCTGGAGCTCTCCGGAAGAACCGCCCGATACGTCTGTGTCGCCGCGTTCATCAGGGAAGGGGACGAGACCCGCACGTTCCGAGGTGAGGCCGAAGGCCTGATCCTCGGGCGACCGCGCGGCCATGGCGGGTTCGGATACGACCCGCTCTTCTACGACCAGAAGCTGGGGAAGACCTTCGCGGAGAGCTCGAGGTTCGAAAAGAACGACCGTAGCCATCGCGGAAAGGCATTTCGTGCCCTCGCGGAGCACCTCCGCTCGGGGGCTGCTGCCAAAGGAACAGGCCCCCGAGGGCCGAACCGGTGAACGACTCAGCGACTCGGCCCGAATCAGTGGGCCCCAGCGAGGACGGGGCTCAGCTACGAATCGAGTGGAAGGACGGGCACGTCTCGTTCTACCCACCGCGGAGCCTCCGGCTGCGATGTCCCTGCGCCGGGTGTGTCGACGAGCTCACGGGGGAACGCATGCTCACACCGGGAATGGTCCGGGAGGATGTGCATCCGCTGTCGATCCAGTACGTCGGACGCTATGCCCTGCAGTTCCATTGGAGCGATGGGCACTCGACCGGCATCTTTCCGTTTGAGTATCTCCGTGGCCTCTGCCCCTGCTCCGTCTGCACCTCGGCTCCGAGCGGGGGCTCCGAGAACTCGCAGTAGGCTCCAGCGGAAGAGACCCGATTTCGATACGTCCGACCTGCCGCCACCGGGGGGGTCGTGGGCCTGAAGGACCTACTTCGCCTCTCTCCACCGAGCCCGGGGGATGATCCGCGGGACCTTTCCCATTATCTTCGCGGTCGGTCTGATGACGATCACCATAGGGGATCAGACCCTCGGCGTTTGCAGCAAACGTTTTTCGGGGCGTGGCGCAGCTCGGTAGCGCGCCTGCTTTGGGAGCAGGAGGTCCCCGGTTCGAATCCGGGCGCCCCGACTAGGAAAATTGCCCGAAGGGGGTGTACGCCCGGATCTGCGAAGCTCATCCGGGCGCCCCGACTCCTTATAGAGAGAGCCCCCACACCTGTCTCGGTGCGGGAGCTCTCTTCGTTCCCTGGGGGCCTCCCCGGTCGGCTGCTGATGCCCTCCATCGGCGACTCACCGAATCCTTCCCCCACGGGCACGCGTCAGACGATCGAAAAGAGCAGCAGTCCGAGCGGAGCGGAGGTCGCCGTCGGCGGGCAGCCTGGGTCAGACGCCGCTCGTTGCGGATCTCACGTTTCAGTTCGGGCTGGGAGCGACCTGGCATTGATCTCGCTCCGTCGCAGTGGTCTTCCCGCGAGCTCCCGGATTGCGCGCCGAGCACCCCAGCAGGTGCACGAAGGAACGACCCCACCGGAATCCGTTCTGAGGGAACCCCAAGGGCGCCTGGGTGGTCGGCCCGGCGTTGAATTGACAGTCTCCAAACGACGGATTAAACTGCCCCGCAGCGTTGAGCACACGGGCTGTGTGCGGCAGGAAGGCGACACGGTGCGTTCATGGGTCCTTGCGCTTGCGCGGGGGCCTTTTTTTGTGCCACGCTGTTTCTCGTCGCTCGCCCGGGACGGTATCGACCCTTCGGGCGGGGAAGCCCGACGCGGGGGCCGATGCCGCGGGAATGTGCCGAGTTGGAGACTCGACTCCGACGGCGGCACCATCGAGTAAGGAGTAGGCAATGCGTACCATCGGAGTTGTGAAGTGGTTCAACGACGCCAAGGGGTTCGGGTTCATCACGCCCGAAGGCGGAGAGAGGGACTGCTTCGTCCACCACAGCGCCATCCAGCAGGACGGCTTCCGAACCCTGGCGGAAGGCGAGAAGGTCGAGTTCGACATGGTCGAAGGAGAGAAGGGCCCGGCGGCTGAGAACGTCGCCAAGCTCGGCTAACCTTCAGCGACGAAGATCCACCCCGGGAGGGGGGCGCTCGAGGGCGGGTGCCCCCCTCTGCGTTTCCGTTCCTACCCGGCCTGCACGGTCCCGGAGGTCGCGACCCGTGGCCGGTACACTCCGCGCCTCGGGGGAGAGCAGGTGTTGACCCTCGTCGATCGGGGGCGGTAACCTTGCTTCAGGTTCTGCGCCCGTAGCTCAGCTGGATAGAGCATCGGCCTTCTAAGCCGAGGGTCCCAGGTTCGAGTCCTGGCGGGCGCGCTTCCGGCCGGCGACCTCTCGAGGCCGACGTGGAGACAGGCGCCTCGCCCGCGCGAGCGTCCTGCCCACACACCGCGCCGGTGCCGCTCGGCCAAACACCTTCGGAGGCGCCCAGCAGCATCTTTACGGCTCCCTCCCTTAACGGTAGTTTTGGGGTCCCTGGTCCAGTGGGCAGCGGCGAAGTCGTCCTTTTCACCTGCTGTGAACCGGGTGCGTGGTGGGCGTAGCTCAGTCGGTTAGAGCGCCAGGTTGTGGCCCTGGAGGTCGCCGGTTCGATTCCGGTCGCTCACCCTGTCATCGACGCTCGCCTGGGCCCTCCGGTCCGCTGACAGAGGGTGTTGACAGAGGTACCGGGCGAGGTTATTCTTTTCGTCCACGCAGCGAACCGGACTCGTGTTCAACACCGGGCGCTGCGTTTTCTTCGGAGAGGTTGAGCCGGAGAGCCGAAACAGATTTTTGAAAATCAGGGTTTGAGGTAGTGAGCGGGCCCACAGTGGGCGGGCACTACGTCCCGTCCACATTCTCGTGCCCCTTCGGGGTACGAGTGGGTTCAAAACGTAGATTCCGAACGACCGATCCGGTTGTTTTGAAGGGTCGGCGTTCGCCGAGCTGTTCAGGCTTTTCTTATTAACGGAGAGTTTGATCCTGGCTCAGGACGAACGCTGGCGGCGTGCTTAACACATGCAAGTCGAACGAGGAACAGGGTGCTTGCACCTTGTAGCCGAGTGGCGGACGGGTGAGTAAC